>DASTLX010000060.1:0-64990 GCA_035714565.1 Allosphingosinicella sp. | reverse complement strand
ATCTCGATCTCGATGCTGGCGAGGAGGAGTTCGTGCTGCTCGTCGCCCGCCGCGAATATGACGGCCGACTTGCCGTCGTTGCTCCGGTCCGTGCCGACAAGGGGCTGATCGACCGCGCCATTCGCGGCGCCGTCCGCTAATCGTCAAGAGGCGCCCGGCGCACGCCGGGCGCTAAAGCCGCAGCTCCCGGTCTACGGGATGGCCAGCCTTGCCCTTGCCCCTCGCGGGGGCCTATAGCGCCGCGTCAGAAAGCCGGCGGCGCCGTTCTGCCGCGACGGCTGGGAGCCGACAGTATGAACGCGGACATGGTAGCGGCTCGAACCGCTGACCTGCCTTACCTAGACGCACTCGAACATGTGCTGGTGGAAGGGGCGCTTCCCGAAGAGATCGAGGATCTCGACGCCGAGGAACGGCGAAGCGCCGCCGAATTCGTCGCCGTCTGCGCCCAGCGCCGCCCGCCTGGAATCGCCCTCGTCCGGCTTGAATCGGCCGGCGGACAGGTCGGCCAGCGGCGGATGCGGATGTGCATCGTCAACGACGACATGCCGTTCCTCGTGGATTCCGTCGCCAACACGCTGGCATCGCGGGGGCTTACGGTGCGGCGGCTGCTCCACCCCGTCGTCTGCGCCGAGCGGGACGAGGACGGGTGCCTCGTGTCGGTAATGCCGAAATGCGACGGCGCCGAGAACCGGGAGTCGATGATCTATCTCGAAGTCGACCGGGCCGACGCGCGCGGCCGCCGCGACCTCCTCGCCGATCTCCACCGCGTGCTCGCCGACGTTCGCGCCGCGGTCGCCGACTGGAAGGCGATGCAGGCGCGGATGCGCGCCGACGCCGACGCGATTGACGACGAGGAAGGCGCCTCTCTGCTCCGCTGGTTCTCAGACGGGGCGATGACCCTGCTCGGATTCGAGGTCGAATTCCCCGATGGCCCCTCCACCGAGGCGCTCGGCCTCTTTCGCCTCCCGGGCGACCCAACGGATCCGGGCGGCAGCCTCGGCGCGATCCGCTATTTCGAGGAAGGCGGATCGGTGCCCCTGCTCGCCAAGGCCGAGCGGCGCTCGACCGTCCACCGCCGCGTGCCGCTCGACCTCGTCGTAGTGCCGCTGCGAGAGAACGGCAAGGTCACCTCGATCGGCGTCCATGCCGGCCTGTGGACCAGCGAGGCCCTCAAGGCCCGTCTCGAGGAAGTGCCGCTGCTGCGGCGGCGGCTGAAGCAGCTCGAGGATGAATTCGGTTTCGATCCCAAGGGCCACAGCGGGAAGGCGCTGCGCCACGCCATCACCTCGCTGCCGCACGACCTCCTGATCAGCCTCAGGCTCGAATGCGTGCGCGATCTGGTGACGACGGCGATGTCGCTCGCGGACCGGCCGCGGCCGACCTTGGTGCTGGTCCGCTCCGTCCTCAAGGGCAACATGTTCGCCTTCGTGTGGCTGCCGCGCGACGAGCTGACCACGCGGCGGCGCCTCGCCATCGGCGACATGATCGAAAAGGCGGCGGGCGGCCGCATCTTCAACTGGGCGGTGGAGCTCGGCGACGGCGACCTCGCTTTGATCCGCTACAGCCTCTACGTCGGCCCCGAGACGCCGACGCCCGACATCGGCGAGCTCGACCGCCGGCTCGACGAGATGGTGCGCGGCTGGGAGCCGGCGGTGGAGGAGGCGCTCGGCGACCTGGTCGGCGCGCAGCGGGCGACCCGCCTCGCCCTCTCCTACCTCGACGATTTTCCCGAGACCTACCGCCTCTCCACCCGTCCCGGCGACGCGGCGCACGACATCCTGCGGATCTGCCGGCTGGAGAATGCCGGGCAGCGCGACGCCCGGCTCTACCGGCTCGACGAGGACGGGCCGACGCGGCTCAGGGTCAAGACCTACCGGCTCGGCGACGTGATCCCGCTCTCCGACGCGGTGCCGGTGTTTGAGAATTTCGGCTTCCGCGTGCTCGAGGAGCACCCCTCGGCCCTCGACGAGGGCCGGCTCGGCTACATCCACGCCTTTTTGCTCGAGACCCGCTCGGGCGAGGCGGCGGCGGTGCTCGACCGCGCCGATCTCGTCGCCCGGGCCATCGCCCAGGTGCTGGAGGGCAAGGCCGAGAACGACCCGTTCAACCAGCTCCTCGTCTCGACGGGCCTCGCCCAGCGCGACGTCATCCTGCTGCGCGCGTGGTTCCGCTACCTGCGCCAGATCGGCCTCTCTTACTCGATGGTGACGGTGGTCGAGGCGCTGCGCCGCGCGCCCGACGTCACCAAGGCGCTGATGGTGCTGTTCGAGGCGCTGCACGACCCCGGCTTCAAGGGTCCGCGCGAGGCTGCCGCCAAGGAGGCCGAGCAGGCGGTACGCGACGGCCTCGCCCAGGTCGCGGCGATCGACGAGGATCGTATCCTGCGGCTGTTCCACGGCGTCGTCTCGGCGATGCTGCGCACCAACGCCTTCGCGCCTGCCGGGCAGGAGGCGCTCGCCTTCAAGCTCGACAGCGCCCGCGTCCCCGGCGTCCCCGCGCCGGTGCCGTGGCGGGAGATCTGGGTCTACAGCCCGCGTGTCGAAGGCATCCACCTGCGCGGCGGCCCGGTCGCCCGCGGCGGCCTGCGCTGGTCCGACCGGCGCGACGATTTCCGCACCGAGATCCTCGGCCTGATGAAGGCGCAGCTGGTCAAGAACGCCGTCATCGTTCCCACCGGCGCCAAAGGCGGCTTCTACCCCAAGCAGCTGCCCCCCGTCTCCGACCGCGACACCTGGCTCGCGGAAGGGACGGAGAGCTACCGCATCTTCATCCGTGCCTTGCTGTCCGTCACCGACAACCTCGCCGGCACCAAGGTGGTGCACCCCGAGGGCGTCACCATCCGCGACCGCGACGATCCCTATTTCGTCGTCGCCGCCGACAAGGGCACCGCCACCTTCTCCGACATCGCCAACACTATCGCGCTCGACCGCGGCTTCTGGCTCGGCGACGCCTTCGCCTCCGGCGGCAGCAACGGCTACGATCACAAGGCGATGGGGATCACCGCCCGCGGCGCCTGGGTCTCGGTCCAGCGCCACTTCGCCGAGCTCGGCATCGACGTCCAGACCCAGCCGATCCGCGTCGCCGGAGTCGGCGACATGTCCGGCGATGTCTTCGGCAACGGCATGCTCCTCTCAAAGGCGATCAAGCTGGTCGCCGCCTTCGACCACCGCCACATCTTCCTCGATCCCGATCCCGATCCTGCGAGGAGCTGGGAGGAAAGGCAGCGCCTGTTCGGGCTGCCGCGGTCCTCCTGGGACGATTACGACCGGTCGCTGATTTCGGAGGGCGGCGGCATCTTGCCGCGGGGACAGAAGTCGATCCCGCTCAGCCCGCAGGTGCGCGACCTGCTCGGGCTGGACGGCGAGGAGACCGACCCAGCGACTCTGATGACCGCGATCCTCAAGGCGCAGGTCGACCTGCTCTGGTTCGGCGGCATCGGCACCTACATCAAGGGCAAGACCGAGAGCAACGCGGAGGTCGGCGACCCCGGCAACGACGCCATCAGGGTCAACGGCGCCGAGCTTCGGGCCAAGGCGCTGGGCGAGGGCGCCAACCTCGCCATCACCCAGGCCGGGCGGATCGAGTTCGCGTCGGTCGGCGGACGGATCAATACCGACTTCATCGACAATTCCGCCGGGGTCGACTGCTCGGACAACGAGGTCAACATCAAGATCCCGCTCAACCGCGAGATGGCCGAGGGGCGGCTGGCGCTCGAGGACCGCAACGCCCTGCTCGCCGAGATGACGGACGAGGTCGCCGAGATCGTGCTCGAGGACAACCGGCTCCAGACCCTGGCGCTGTCGATCGCCGAGCGCGGCGGCGCTTCCGGGCTGCCGCCCCTGCTCCGGGCGATGGAGATGCTCGAGGAGATGGGCCGGCTCAACCGCGCCGTCGAGGGCCTCGAATCCGACGAGGACCTGATGCGCCGGGCGCACGAGAATCGCGGCCTCACCCGGCCCGAGCTCGCGATCCTCCTCTCGACCTCGAAGATGGCGCTCCAGGCCGCCCTGGAATCGGGCCGGATCACCGAGGATCCGACGCTGACCCCGGAGCTTTGCGGCGCCTTCCCGGAAACGATGCGCGCCCGTCACGGCGACGCCATCCTCCAGCATCGCCTCCGCCGCGAGATCATCGCCACCAGGATCGCCAACCGCCTGGTCAACCGCCTCGGCATCACCGCGCCCTTCGCCCTGGCGGAGGAGGAAGGCGCCTCGTTCGGGCAGGTCGCCGCCGCCTTCGTCGCGGCCGAGCGCCTGTTCGGAATGCAGGTCTTCTGGGAGCGGCTCGACACCGCCGACCTGCCCGAGCAGCTCCGCCTCGAGCTGTTCGACCAGGCCAGCCAGGCCCTCCAGCTCCACATGGCCGACATCCTGCGCAACACCTCGGCGACGACCAAGCTCGCCGAGATGGTCGACAATCTCGCCCCCGGCCTCGATGCGCTCGACGCCGCCGTCGACGGCCTGCTGCGCCGCGAGGTGGCGAGCGAGGCGACCGAGCGCCGGCAGCGGCTGATCGAGCTCGGAGCGCCGGACGACATCGCCCGCAAGATCGTCCGGCTGTTCGAGCTCAACGGCGCGGTCGGGATCGCCGCGCTCGGCAAGCGGATGGGAGTCGACGTGATCGGCCTCACCAACGCCTATACCCGCCTCGGCGAGGCGCTCGGCCTCGACTGGGCGCAGGGCGCCGCCAACCAGTTCCGGGCGAGCGACCAGTGGGAGCGGCTCCTGACGGCCGGCCTCGCCCGCGACTTCGAGCAGCTCCGCCTCGACTTCCTGCACAGGAAGCGCGGAAGCGAGCCGACCGAGGCGGTCGACCAGTGGGTCGCGGCGCAGGGCCCGCGCATCGACCAGTTCCGCCGAGTCGTCGACCGGGTCCGCAACGCCCCCGTCACCACCGCCCCGATGCTCGCCCAGATCGCGACCCAGGCGCGGGTATTGCTGGGCCGCTGACTTGCCTCCCCATCGCCAGATGGGGAGGGGGACCATGCGAAGCATGGTGGAGGGGTGACCTGACGAGGCCTGCTCCAGATCACCCCTCCACCACCTTCGGTGGTCCCCCTCCCCACGAGCTTCGCCCGTGGGGAGGCAGAGACGCCGCAGGGCCTCTTCGACAGCGGCAAGCAAGCGCTTCAGGACCCGGAATCCACCCATGCTCCGATTAGAACATAATCAGAACAGGAATTCTCCTACAATCTTCAGCCGCCGGATTTCGCCCGCGAAAACAGCCACGTGCGTATCGCGCTCGCCAGGTTGGGCGGATCGCGCTCCTCGACCCGTTCCGAGTCGATTCGCGCCACCAGGGCGCTGAGCGGCACCCCCTCCGCCTGCGCCGCCGCCTTCAGCGCCTCCCAGAAGACCGGCTCCAGGCTGATCGAAGTCGAATGGCCCGCGATCATCACCGAGCGCTTGACCGGCCCTCCCATCAGTACATGTGCTGGCCGCCGTTGATGCTCAGCGTCGATCCGGTGATGAAGCCGGCCTCCTCGCCGCACAGGAAGACGACCCCGCGCGCGATCTCCTCGGCCTTGCCGAGCCGTCCGACCGGGATGCGGGCGACGATCTTGGCGAGCACGTCCTCGGGCACCGCCGCCACCATCTCGGTGTCGATATAGCCGGGCGCGATCGCGTTCACCGTCACTCCGCCGCGCGCGCCCTCCTGGGCCAGGGCCTTGGTGAAGCCGTGGATCCCGGACTTGGCCGCCGCGTAATTGACCTGGCCGTACTGCCCCGCCTGGCCGTTGATCGAGCCGATGTTGACGATCCGTCCGAACTTCCTCGACTGCATGCCCTCGAACACCGCCTTGGCCATGTTGAAGCAGCCGCCCAGGTTGACGTCGATCACCTCGTCCCAGGCCTGGCGGGTCATCCGCTTCATCGTCCCGTCGCGGGTGATGCCGGCATTGTTGACGAGCACGTCGACCGGCCCGAGCTCGCTCTCCACCTGCTGCACTCCGGCCTGGCAGGCGTCGAAATCGCCGACGTCCCATTTGTAGGCCTTGATGCCGGTGCGCTCGGTGAACTCGCGCGCTTTCTCGTCGTTGCCGGCGTAATTGGCGGCGACCGTCACGCCCTGGTCGCGCAGCGCGATGCTGATCGCCTCGCCAATGCCTCTGGTGCCGCCGGTGACGATCGCAACGCGTGCCATTCTCTCTCTCCTGGGTTTTTTCGTTATCCGCGGCCCTTACGTTCCGCTCCTCCATCCTTCAAGCTCGCGCCCCAAAATGCTGCGCAGCATTTCAAGCCCCGCCGGGCTGTCGTTGAGGCAGGGCAGATAGGCGAAATCCGTCCCTCCCGCGGCGAGGAAAGTGTCGCGGCCGCGTATCGCCAGCTCCTCCAGGGTCTCCAGGCAATCGGCCGAGAAGCCGGGAGCGAAGACGGCCACTTTCGTGACGCCCGCGCCGGGCATCGCGGCGAGGGTCGAGTCGGTCGCCGGCTCCAGCCACCTCGCCCGCCCGAAGCGCGACTGGAAGACGACCGTCAGCTCGCGCCCGCTCGCCTCGCTCAGCAGCCGAGCCGTCTTCCGGCAATGGCAATGATAGGGGTCGCCCAGCTCGAGCGTTCGCTGCGGCATTCCGTGGAAGCTGGCGAGGATCGCCTGCGGCTCGAAATCGAGCCCGGCCAGCCCCTCCTCGAGCCGCGACCTCAAGGCCGCGATATAGGCCGGATCGTCATGATAGGGCGGGAGCGTGCGCACCGCCGGCTGCCAGCGGAGCCGCCGCAGATGGGCGAAGGCCTCGTCGTTCGCGGTCGCCGTCGTCGCCGCGCAATATTGCGGATAGAGCGGGGCGATCAGGATCCGCTCGCATCCCCGCGCCTTGAGCGAATCGATCTTCCCGGCGATCGCCGGCTGGCCGTAGCGCATCGCGTGATCGACGATCGCATCCTCTCCGAACGCCCCCTCCAGGGCCTTCGCCTGCCGGGCGGTGATCGCGGCGAGGGGCGAGCCCTCCTCGGTCCACACCTGGCTGTAGGCGTGGGCCGATTTCTTCGGCCGGGTCCTGAGGATGATCCCGCGAAGGATGGGCTGCCAGACGAGCTGGGGGATCTCGATCACCCGCGGGTCGGACAGGAACTCCTTGAGGTAGAGCCGTACCGACGCCGGCTCGGTCGCGTTGGGCGTGCCGAGGTTGATCAGGAGGATTCCGATCCTCGGGGCCGGAACCGGCGGATGATCGGCGGGCGGCTTCATCCGCCCACCACCAGCGGCAGCGAGCGCAGCCGCCGCCCGGTCAAGGCGTGGAGGGCGTTGGCGACGGCCGGCGCCGCCACCGGCACTCCAAGCTCGGTCACCCCGCCCGGCTCCTCGTCGCTGTCGAGAAGCTCGACGCTGATCTCGGGCGAATCGGCGAGGCCCGGAAAGCCGAGATGGCCGAAGCCGCGGGCGTCGGGGCGGCCGCGCTCGAACCCGATCGCGCGCCCGGTCGCGGCGGCGATCCCGAAGATGAGTCCGCCCTCGATCTGCTGCTTCACGATCTCGGGATTGACGATGCGTCCGCAATCGACCGCGCACACCGCCCGGAGCACCCTCGCCCGCTGGTCGGCGGTGACCTCGACCTCGACCAGGGCCGCGACATGGCTCCCGAAGGCGCTGTGGCAGGCGATCCCCATCGAGCTGCCCGGCACCCCGCCGTCCCAGCCGCCCAGGGTCGCCGCCGTCGTCAGGCAGCGCGCGAGCCGGGGATTGTCGCCGAGCATCTGCATCCGGAAGGAGAGCGGCTCGACCCCCGACAGCCGCGCGAGCTCGTCGATGAAGCTCTCGGTGAAGAAAGCGGTGTAGCTGTGCGCACCCGATCGCCAGGCGCCGGTCCTGATCCCGGTGTCGGCGGCGAGATGGTCGACCGCGACCGCCGGGATCGCGTAGGGCGGAACCGCTCCCGCGACGGGGTCGCCGATCGCCGCCATCGCGACCTCGCCGCCGGGCAGCCGGGCGGCGAGCTCCGCGCCGGTATCGGGCGCCGCGATCCGGGCCTGCCAGCCGAGCACGATCCCGCCGGTGTCGATCCGGGCCAGCAGCTGCGCGCGAGCCGGCGCCCGGAAGCCGTCCTGGACCGTCTCCTCGATCCTCGACCAGCTCAGCTGGACCGGCCGCCTGACCCGCATCGCCAGCATCGCCGCCTGCTCGATCGCCCTCGTCTCCAGCTTGCGGCCGTAGCCGCCGCCGACCATCGTCGGATAGAGCGTGACCTGAGCCTCGCCGAGGCCGGCCACCCGGGCCGCCGCCGCCCGCGCCAGGCCCGGCGCCTGGGTCGGAGCCCAGATCTCGAGCCGGTCGCCGCCCGGACGCGCCGTCGCGGTCAGCGTCTCGAGCGGTGCGCTCGCGGCCGGCCCGGCGCGGTAATGGCCGCGCAAGATCGTCCCGCCGCCGAACGCGTCGGCAAGGTCGCCGCGGCTGTAGGTCCGCCGGCCCTCGTCCCGCTCCAGGGCTCCGGCGAGCGCCGAGTCCACGCCAGCGCTCGAAGCCGGCGGGTGGGGGACGTCCCAGACCGCCTCTAGCGCTTCGACCCCGCGGTTGGCCGCCCACCAGTTGGAGGCGAGGCACGCCACCCATCCGGGCGCGTCGAAGGCTCCGAAAACGCCCGGTACCGCGAGGCCCTTCGCCTTGTCCCAGCGCGCCAGCCGGCTGTCCTCGGTCGGCCCCGCCCGGACCGACGCATAGACCATGTCGGCAAGCCGGATGTCGCCCGCGAACGGCGCCGATCCGTCGACCTTGGCGGGCAGGTCCAGCCTCGGCAGCGGCTGGCCGGCGAGCCGATTGTCGATCCCGGCCCGGATCGGAAGATGCTCGGGCAGATCCTCGCCCGCCGCGGATTCCGCCAGATCGGCGAAGCGCAGCCTGCGCCGGCCGTCGAGGACGAAGCCGGCGGCGGTGTCGAGAACGTCCCACTCGACGCCCCAGCGCGCGGCCGCCGCCTTCATCAGCAGCGCTCGGGCGCCGGCCCCGGCCTCGCGCAGCGGGCGCTCGAATGCCCTCACCGAGGTCGAGCCCGCGGTCAGCATCGCGGCCTCGCCGCTCCCGAAGCGCTGCGCCCGCCAGCGCCGGGCCCCGCCGGCGAAGGAGCCGTCGTCCCGGCCCGAGGCGAGGAGCCGGTTGGCGTAGAGCGGCCCGATCGGCGCCGGCTCCACCCCGACCGTGCGCCAGTCGGCGCCGAGCTCGTCGGCGAGGATCTGGGCGAGCGCGGTCCAGCTTCCCTGGCCGAGCTCGGCCTGAGGCACCGCCACCAGCACCCGGCCGTCATTGCCGATCTTGAGAAAGGCGTTGAACGCCTGCTCGCCCTCTCCGGCCCGCAGATTGTGCCCGTAGGAGCGGGGCCAGAGCGCCCAGGCGACCAGCAGTCCGGCCCCGGCGCCCCCGCCGACCAGCAGGGTCCGCCGGCTGATCCCCCTCGTCTCGCCGCCACGCGCCATGGGGGGCTGATAGAGGGGTGGGGCGCGACGGGCTAGCCTCGCTAAGATCCTCCCCGGCATTTGCCGGGGAGGGGGACCATGCGAAGCATGGTGGAGGGGTTCTGCTAGCTCCGAAGAACCCCTCCACCGCGCTCCGCGCGGTCCCCCTCCCCGCGAAATCGCGGGGAGGATCAACCTATTCCACCTCCCTCGAATATCGCTCCCTCAGCGTCTTCTTGTCGATCTTGCCGGTCCCGAGCTTGGGGAGAGGGTCGTCGTGGACCCAGATGAACTGCGGGATCTTGTATGAGGCGATCCGTCCGTCGAGGAAGTCGCGCAGCGCCTCGGCGTCGATTCCGCCCTCCTCCTCGGAATGGACGACCGCCGCCGGAACCTCGCCGAGCCGGTCGCAGGGCACTCCGAACACCGACGCCTCCGACACGGCCGGGTGCGAATAGATCGCCGCCTCCACCTCCTGGCAGCTGATATTCTCGCCGCCGCGGATGATGATGTCCTTCTTGCGGTCGACGATGAACAGATATTCGTCCTCGTCGAGATAGCCGATGTCGCCGGTCTTGAGATAGGCGTCGGCCGTGAACGCCGCCGCCGTCGAGTCGGGATCGTTCCAATAGCCGCGGAAATTGGCCGCCGAGCGGATCGCGATCTCGCCGGTCTCGCCGGTCGGCAGGTGGCGGTCGCCCTCGCCGAGGATGGCGAGCTCGACGGTCGGCTTGTGCGGCCGTCCGGTCGAGGCGGGCTTGTCGGCGTAATTCTGCCAGAAGTTGCCGCAGCCGACCGCGTTGGTCTCGGTCAGCCCGTAGCCGAGCGCGGGCTGGGCGCCCTTGAAGCTCTCCTGGAGCCTCCTGACATGGGCGACCGGCCGGGGCGCCCCGCCGGCGGCGATGTCGGTGAGCGAGGACAGGTCGTATTTCTCGCGCTCGGGATGCTGCATCAGCTCGAGGCTCATCGTCGGGACGCCGACGAAATAGGTGACCTTCTCGTCCTGGATGAGCCTCAGCGCCTCGCCCGGGTCCCATTTCGCCATGAGCACCATGCCGCGGCCGATGACGAAGCTGTTGAGGAGCACCGGAACCTCGCCGGTGACGTGGAACAGGGGCACGTTGACCAGGGTGCGCGGCGGATTGGCGGGGCCGCGCCCCTCGCTCTCCATGATCCCGAGCAGTGCCAGCAGGCTGATCGAATAGGTGTAGATACCGGTGGTGACAGCGCGATGGGTCGAGATCGCGCCCTTCGCCACCCCGGTCGAGCCGGAGGTGAAGAGGATGGTGGCGTCGTCCTCCGGGGCGACCGGGGGCAGGTCGGCCTCGCCGCGGCCGAGCAGCGGCGCCAGCGCCTCGGCGATCGGCCTCTCGATCGGGAGCACGATCCCGGCGATGCCGAGCCCGGTCGCCTCGAGCCGCTTCGCCCGCGGCGCGTCGCACAGCACGAGGCAGGGCTCGGTCAGGGCGAGGCCGTGGCGAAGCTCGTCCGACTGCCACCAGCCGTTGACGAGGGTGGCCACTGCGCCGGCCTTGAGAATCGCCATGTAGGCGACGATCCAGCTCGGGCAGTTGCGCATCGCGATCGCGACCCGGTCGCCCTTGCCGACCCCCCAGCCTCCGGCCAGCGCCCGGGCCAGACGGGTCGCATGCTCGTTCAGCTCGGCGAAGGTGAGCCGCTCGCCGTCGGCGATGACGGCGATTGTCGCTCCGTGGAGCGCGCAGAAGGCGTCGAACATTCCAGGGAGGGTCGGCGGCAGGTTGGCGACGATCTTTCGCCCCTCCGAATCCTCGCCGATCTGGATCCGCCCGCCGGGTCCCGTCACCTGGGCCAGCACCGCGTCGAACTTGCGGTCCAGCTCGCTCGGCATCCGACTCTCCCTTTCCGTTTCTCGATGCCCCTTCTATTAGGGCCTGGAGCGGGAGGGGGAAGCCTTTGATGGATGCTTTACTGACAGGTCTGTCGATGGCGGCGGGCGATTACGTCCGCTTCACGGACCTGGGCCTCAGCCCGACCCTGTTCGACTGGCCCTTCCCGCTGCGCTGGTATTCGCTCGCCTATCTCACCGGCATCCTCGTCGGCTGGTGGTATCTGATGAAGCTGATCGACCGGCCGGGCGCTCCGATGGCCCGGCGCCACGCCGACGACATGGTCTTCTTCGCGACGCTCGGAATCATCCTCGGCGGCCGGCTCGGCTATGTTTTCTTCTACCGGCCCGAATTCTATTTCAACGATCCCATCCAGATCCTGCGCCTGTGGGACGGCGGAATGTCCTTCCACGGCGGGGTGATCGGTACGTCGCTCGGGATCCTGTGGCTGGCCCGAAAGCACAAGCTCGACTGGCTTCGAGTGCACGATTACATCGCCTGCTGCGTCCCCTTCGGGCTGTTCTTCGGCCGCCTCGCCAACTTCGTGAACGGCGAGCTCTGGGGCCGGCCGACCGACCTCCCCTGGGCGGTGATCTTCCCGACCGGCGGCGAGGTTCCGCGCCATCCGAGCCAGCTCTACGAGGCGGGGCTGGAGGGAATCGTCCTGTTCGCGATCCTGTGGCTCCTGTTCTGGAAGACGGACGCGCGCTACCAGCCCGGCAAGCTCGTCGGCGCCTTCCTGCTCGTCTACGGGCTGAGCCGCTTCCTCGTCGAGCTCGTCCGCCAGCCCGACCAGGGGCTGGAGAACCTGTCCTGGGGCCTGACCATGGGCCAGACCCTGACCGTGCCGATGGTCCTGGGCGGCGCCTGGCTGATCGCGACGGCGAAGGGGCGGAGACAGCGGATCGAGCCGGTCGCGGGGACGGAGAGCGTGGCCTGACCGGGTGACTGGAACCGTTCGGGCTGAGCTTGTCGAAGCCCCTCCCTTCACTTACCGCGCAAGCCCGACGAAAGGGCTTCGACAGGCTCAGCCCGAACGGATCCCGGTGACCGCACAGCCCTCTCTCGCCGACCGTCTCCGCCGCATGATCGCCTCGCACGGCCCGATCCCGGTCTCCGACTATATGGCGCTCGCCAACGCGCATTATTACGCGACCCGCGATCCGCTCGGCGCCGCCGGCGACTTCACCACCGCGCCCGAGATCAGCCAGATGTTCGGCGAGCTGGTCGGGCTCGCCCTCGCCGACCAGTGGGTCCGCGCCGGCCGGCCCCAAGGCGTGCGCTATGTCGAGCTCGGCCCGGGCCGCGGCACGCTGGCCGCCGACGCCCTGCGCGCGATGCGCGCCGCCGGCCTCGAGCCCGAGGTGCACTTCGTCGAGACCAGCCCCGTCCTGCGCGCCGCCCAGGCGGAGCGGGTGCCGGACGCGCGCTGGCACGACGACCTCCACGCTTTCCCGGACGGCGGACCCGTCCTCGCCGTCGCCAACGAGTTCTTCGACGCGCTCCCGGTGCGCCAGCTGGTCGCGACCGGAACCGGCTGGCGCGAACGCCTCGTCGCGCTGGACGGCGACCGCTTCGTCCCCGTCGCCGGCCCGCCGGTCCCCGCCGCGGCCATCCCCGCCCATGTCCGCGCCGCGCCGCCCGGGACGCTGCTCGAGACCTCGCCCGCGTCGCTGGCCCACGCGCGCCTGCTCGCCCGGCGCATAACCATGCACGGCGGCGGCGCCCTGGTCGTCGATTACGGCCACGACCGCCTCTCGGCCGGCGAAACGCTCCAGGCGGTGCGGATGCATGATTATGCAGATCCCTGGCGGGACCCGGGCGAGGCCGACCTCACCGCCCATGTCGACTTCGAGTCCCTGGCTGCCGCGGCGTCCGAAGCCGGAGCCCGGGTCCTCGGCCCCGTCGCCCAGGGAGACTGGCTGGCGAGGCTGGGGATCGACGCCCGGGCCGACGCGCTCGCCCGGTCCGCGCCGCACCGGGGCGACGAGCTCCGCGCCGCGAGGGACCGGCTCGTCTCGCCCGAACAGATGGGCCGCCTGTTCCGGGTGATGGGGATTTCTGCGCCGGCCTGGCCGGATCTGGAGGGCTTTCAATGATCACCTATCGCGACGCCGTCCCGGAGGACGCCGGGGCGCTCGCCGACCTCCACCGCCGGAGCTTCGTCGAGACCTTCGCCCATCTCTACCGGCCCGAGGATCTGGCCGCTTTCCTCGAGCGGTTGAGCGAGGAGGGCTTTCGGTCCGAGCTTCTCGACGGCCGCCACCAGGTCCGCTTCGCGGAGTCGGAGGGCGAGCCCGTAGCCTTCGTCAAGCTCGGCCCGATCACCCTTCCGGTCGAGCCTTCCCGCCCCGCGCTCGAGTTCCGCCAGCTCTACGTGCTCAAGGCGTGGCAGGGCGCCGGGGTCGCCCAGGCGCTGTCCGAATGGGCGATCGAGCAGGCCCGCCTTCGGGACGCGGAAGAGCTCTATCTCTCCGTCTTCGTCGAGAATCACCGGGCCAAGGCCTTCTACCGCCGCTACGGCTTCACCTATGTCGGCCCCTACAAGTTCATGGTCGGCGAGCAGGCGGACGAGGACGAGATATGGAAGCTGGAGCTGTAGAGGCCCTGCGCAGCCGGGCCCTGGACGGAGTCGCGCACGGCTTCCTGGGGCGGCGCGGCGGAGTGTCGCAAGGCGTCTGCGCGGGCCTCAACGTCGGCCTCGGATCGGGCGACGAGCGCGAGGCGATCCTGGAAAACCGACGCCGCGCGGTCGCCGCGGTGGCGCCCGGGGCGCGGCTTGTCACGCTCCACCAGGTCCACTCGGCCGACGCGATCCATGTCGCCGCGCCTTATCCGGACGAGGCCCGCCCGAAGGCGGACGCGATGGTGACGGACCGTCCCGGCCTGGTCCTCGGGATACTCACCGCCGACTGCGCGCCGGTGCTTCTCGCCGACCGGGAGGCGGGCGTGGTCGGGGCCGCCCATGCCGGCTGGAAGGGGGCGCTCGGCGGGGTCGTCGAGGCGACGGTGGCCGGAATGGAGCGGCTGGGCGCCGACCGCGGCCGGATCGCCGCCGCCGTCGGCCCGTGCATCGCCCGCAGGTCCTACGAGGTCGACGAGGCCTTTCTCCGCCGCTTCGCCGAGGCCGATCCGGAGGCGGAGCGCTTCTTCGGCTTGGGCCGCGAGGGCCATCACCAGTTCGACCTCGAAGGGTTCGTCCTCTCGCGGCTCGCCGGGGCGGGGCTGACGCGGATCGAGGCGCTCGGCGAGGATAGCTATTCCCAGCCGGAGCGGTTCTTCAGCTTCCGGAGGGCGACCCACCGGGGGGAGCCGGATTACGGAAGGCAGGTGTCGCTGATTGCGCTTTGACTCTCAAATCCTCCCCGGCATTTGCCGGGGAGGGGGACCATGCGAAGCATGGTGGAGGGGTTCTATCCGACGCCGAAGAACCCCTCCACCGCGCTTTGCGCGGTTCCCCTCCCCGCGAAATCGCGGGGAGGATTTTAGACCAATCGCACTAGCCGTCCTTCCCCATCCCATGCCATCAACCCCGCAACACCATAGGGGGTAATCGAATGGCCGCACGCTGGGGCCTGTGGGGCGGGCTGGCCGCTTTCATCGTCATGCTGCTCCTCCCCGCTCCAGGCGGAATGTCCCCCGCCGCGTGGCGGACGACCGCGATCATCGTCCTCATGGCGGCCTGGTGGATGACGGAGGCGCTTCCGCTCACCGCGACAGCACTCGTCCCCTTCCTCGCTTTCCCGCTGCTCGGGATCATGACCGCCAGCGAATCGGCCGCCTCTTATTATTCGCCGATCCTGTTCCTCGTCCTCGGCGGAGCCATCGTCGCCCTCGCCATCGAGCGCACCGGGCTCCACCGCCGGCTCGCTTTGGCCATCGTCAGCCGCGGCGGCGGCGGGCCGGCTCAGATGCTGTTCGCCTTCATGGCCGCCACGGCTCTTCTCAGCACCATCGTCTCCAACACCGCGACGACGCTCATCATGATGCCGATCGGCCTCGCCGTGCTCCGCGCCGCCCGGATCGAGCCCGGCCATACCCACGGTTTCGCCGGGGCGCTGGCCATGGGCATCGCCTTCGCGGCGACGATCGGAGGCTTCGGCACACTGGTCGGATCGCCGACCAACGCCATCGCGGTCGGCATCATCGAGAAAGCGACCGGCTACCGGATCGATTTCCTGACCTGGGCCCTTTACGGCGTGCCTTTGGTCCTGGTCTGCGTGCCCCTGTGCTGGGCGATCTTGATGAAGGTCCAGAAAGTCGCCGCGACCGACTTCGACCCCGCCGCCGCCCGCGCCGGGATCGGTGAGACCGGCCCCTGGTCGGCGGCCGAGAAGCGCCTGGTCCCGCTCGTCGCCCTCACCGTCGGCGCGTGGATCGCGATTCCGTTCGTGACCCCCTACCTTCCCAAGGATTCGCTGACCGACGGCACCGTCGCCGTGGTCGCCGCCCTGCTCCTGTTCGTCATCCCCGACGGCACCGGCCGGGCCATCCTCAACTGGGAGGAAGCCAACCGGGCGCCCTGGGGGGGTGATCATGATGTTCGGCGGCGGCCTCGCGCTCGCCGCGGGGATCGGCGAATCGGGCCTCGCCGAATGGATGGGCGTGGCGCTCCAGCCGCTGCGGACCGTCCATCCGCTGATCGTCGCCGCCGTGCTCGTCGGAATCGTCATCGTCGTCACCGAGTTCGCGTCCAACGTCGCGACGGCGAGCGGCGCCATCCCGGTCGTCGCCGGGATCATCGCCGCCACCGGCATCGATCCGATCCTGCTCGCCCTGCCCGCCGCCTTCGCCTCGAGCTGGGGCTTCATGCTCCCCTCGGGCACCGGCCCCAACGCCATCGCCTGGGCGACCGGCCACATCGCCCTGCCGCGGATGCTCAAGGCCGGCCTCCTGCTCGACCTCGCGGGCGTGCCGATCATGGTCGGCATCGTGTGGGGCATAGGCGCGCTGCTGAATTGACCCGCCGGGGGCTAGCGGCCCGCCCGACTCTTGGGTTAGGAAGCCCCCGGGCAACGGACCTCACCCCTAGGCCGCTTTTCCTATAGCGGCCTTGAGCCTGCCAAGGCCGGCTCGGTCTCCCACAGCAAAGCGTTTCGCTGAACAGGAGACAATCATGAGTCACGAAGACGAATCCGACCTCACGGGCGCCACCCCGCGGCGCCGTCCCAAGGCCAGCGCCCTCGAGATTGGCGGCCGGCGGCTCAAGCCGTCCACGCTGATGATGGGCTTCGGATACGATCCGACCCTATCCGAAGGCTCGCTCAAGCCCCCCATCTTCCTCACCTCGACCTTCGTCTTCGAGACCGCGGCCGCGGGCAAGCGGTTCTTCGAGGGCGTCACCGGCAAGCGCCCCGGCGGCGCCGAGGGGCTCGTCTATTCGCGCTTCAACGGGCCCAACCAGGAGATACTGGAGGACCGCCTCAGCCTGTGGGAGGACGCCGAGGACGCGCTGACCTTCTCGTCGGGAATGTCGGCCATCTCGACCCTCCTGCTCGCCTTCGTCCAGCCCGGCGACGTCGTCGTCCATTCGGGCCCGCTCTACGCGGCGACCGAGACCCTGATCGCTCGGATCCTCGGCCGCTTCGGAGTGAAGTGGCTCGATTTCCCGGCCGGAGCGACCCGCGAGGAGATCGAGACCGTGCTCGAGCGGGCCAAGGCCATGGGCCGGGTCTCGCTCATCTATCTCGAGAGCCCGGCCAATCCGACCAACGCGCTCGTCGACGTCGAGGCGGTCGCCGCGGCGCGCTCGGCCGTGCTCGGCGACGAGCGGCCGCCGATCGCGATCGACAACACCTTCCTCGGCCCGCTCTGGGCCCAGCCGCTCCGGCAGGGCGCCGACCTCTCCGTCTATTCGCTGACCAAATATGCCGGCGGCCACTCCGATCTCGTCGCGGGCGGGATCACCGGCTCCAAGGAGCTGATCAACACGATAAGGATGCTCCGCAACACGATCGGCACCATCACCGACCCCAACACCGCATGGATGCTGCTCAGGAGCCTCGAGACCCTCGAGCTCAGAATGACCCGCGCCGGCGAGAATGCCGCCAAGGTGTGCGAGTTCCTTCGCGATCACCCCAAGGTGGAGAGCGTCGGCTATCTCGGCTTCCTCGAGGGCGGCGCCGACGAGCGCCAGGCCGACATCTACCGGCGCCACTGCACCGGCGCCGGATCGACCTTCTCGCTCTACCTGAAGGGCGGCGAGAAGGAGGCCTTCGCCTTCCTCGACGCCCTCAGCATCGCCCACCTCGCCGTCAGCCTCGGCGGCACCGAGACCCTGGCCAGCGCGCCGGCGGCGATGACCCATCTCTCGGTCCCCGACGAACGCAAGCAGGCGCTCGGGATCACCGACAACCTCGTTCGGATCTCGATCGGAGTCGAGGACCCCGACGACCTCATCGCCGACTTCGACCAGGCGCTGGAGGCGGTTTAAAAGGGCGGAAACGGTTTTCACTGGAAATAGAAACTTCCCGGCGTTAACTCACGCAAAACGTGCGGCCCACGGCCCAATTCCAGTCCTCCCCGTCCGCGAAGCGGATGGGGAGGGGGACCGCACGAAGTGCGGTGGAGGGGCAAATGCGGGCCACGACGAAAGCCACGGTTGCCAAGGCACGATTGCTCCGTCGCATGATGACCCGGCCCGAAGCACGGTTGTGGCAGGTCTTGCGGACGCGGCCGGACGGGATGAAGTTTCGCCGTCAGCATCCGGTCGGGCCATATGTGCTCGATTTCTATTGTCCGTCATCGAGGCTGGCCGTCGAGGTCGACGGCGTGGTGCATGGCATGGGCGCAAATCCGGCACGCGACGAGGCGCGCGACGCCTGGCTTAGGGAGCGAGGTTTTCGAATCTGTCGCATCCCTGCCCGCCATCTCTACGGTGATATCGAGCCGGCCGTGAATCTGATCCTCTCGATCGCACGGTCTCACTGACGCCGCTGCCCCTCCACCGCGTTTCACGCGGTCCCCCTCCCCATGCGCTTCGCGCACGGGGAGGACTGCTCAGGGCTGCTCCCGTCGCCAATCCACCACTTCCCAGCCCTTGGTCCTGGCCAGCCTCAACAGCCGCGAATGCGCGTTGGCGGCGACCGCTTCGTCGGCCCAGCGGTGGACGTGGTGGTCGGAGACGTGGTCGGAATAGAAGCGGATGTGGACGGCCTCGCGGTCGAGGCCCTCGCGCTGCAGCCAGGCGAGGATCATGTCCTTCTTGGCCGGGCCGTAGCAATTGGCGCCGTCGATCCTGGCCACCACGCGCCCTTTCGAGTCGAGCCCGGTCTCGGTGGCGATGACGTCGTCGAAGCCGAGCCGGCGGGCGATGGCGGCGGCGTACAGCCGGTAGGAGGCTGTCGCCATGACCAGCCGGCGCCCGGCCGCCCGGTCGGCGGCGATGGCCCGGCGGGCGCCGGGCATGATGTTGCCGGCGATCTGCCTGTCGGCGAAGCTCTCGATCACCGGCTCGAGCCGCTCCGGAGCGACGGCTCGGCCGATCATGAGGTTGTAGTTGATCTCCTTGAGCCGGCCGCGGTCGATCAGCTTCAGCACATAAGCGAGCATCGCCAGCACCACGGCCGGCATCAGCGCCAGGCGCCACGGCGCCAGCTTGAGCGCGGCATGGACCAGGAAGGGCGTGTAGGTCGCCCGGCGCGTGATCGTCCGGTCCATGTCGTAGATTGCGAGCCGAGCCTGCATGACGAAGCCTCAAGCACCCGCGTTCGGCCTTGTCCAGCATTGCCCGCGCCTGGGAATTGAAGCATGAACGCGGCGATGAGCACCGTCGCCCGCTTCACTGACAGCGTCGAGGAAGGCCGCCGGGTGCTGCGCTTCCAGGGCGACCTCACCTTGCCGCGGCTCGGAGTGCTCCCCAATCGCCTCGACCGACTGAAGGGCCGCGATTTCCTGATCGACCTCTCCGCGGTCGGCCGGATGGACACGATCGGGGCCTGGATCGTCCACCGGACGGCGCGGGATCGCGGCGGTGAGATCGTCGGCGCCGACGAAAGGGTCGCCACCCTGCTCCGGCAGGTCGAGGGCGCCGACAAGCCGGTCAAGGTCCGTCCCGATCCGCCGGCGCCGTTCGAGCGGGTCCTTTCCCAGCTCGGCGACGCCACGGTCGAGGCCGGCCGAACCTTCGTCGGGTTGCTCGGCTTCTTCGGGGCCATGCTGCTCTCGATCGGCTACGTCTTCCGGCACCCGCGCCGCTTCCGCCTCAACGCGGTCGTCCAGCGCTTCGAGGTGGTGGGGGTCCACGCCTTCGGAATCATCGGGCTGATGAGCTTCCTCGTCGGAATCGTCATCGCCCAGCAGGGCGCGGTCCAGCTCAGGCAGTTCGGGGCCGAGGTGTTCACCGTCAACCTGATCGGCCGGAGCTCGATCAAGGAGCTCGGAGTCCTGATGACGGCGATCATGGTCGCCGGCCGCTCGGGCTCGTCCTTCGCCGCGCAGCTCGGCTCGATGAAGCTGGCCGAGGAGGTCGACGCGATGCGGACGATCGGGGTCTCGCCGATGGAGGCGCTCGTCCTCCCGCGCATCTTCGCCACGGTGCTGATGATGCCTCTGCTCAGCTTCTACGCCGCGATCGTCGCGATCGTCGGCGGCGGGATCTTCTGCTGGATCTCGCTGGATATCGCGCCCGTCACCTTCGTCCAGCGCATCCACGAAGTGGTTCCGACGACCGACCTGTGGCAGCTCCTCGTCAAGGCGCCGGTCTTCGGCCTGATCATCTCGCTGGCGGGCTGCTTCCAGGGCATGCAGGTCAAGTCCGACGCCGAGGAGGTCGGGCTCAGGACGACCACGGCGGTCGTCCAGGCCATCTTCCTGGTCATCGTGCTCGACGCCTTCTTCGCCGTCTTCTTCACCGAGATCGGATGGCTGTGAGCGAGCAGGGCGAGATCGTCATCGAGGTCCGTGGGCTGCGCAACAGCTTCGGCGAGGCCGTCATCCACGACGGCCTCGACCTCCAGGTCAAGCGCGGCGAGATCATCGGCGTCGTCGGCGGATCGGGCACCGGCAAGTCGGTGATGATGCGCTCTATCATCGGGCTCCAGCGCCCCGACGCGGGCGAGGTGACGGTGTTCGGCGAGGCCATGCTGGACCGCGACGATTCCGCGCTCCAGCCGATCCGCAAGCGCTGGGGAATCCTCTTCCAGGGCGCCGCCCTGTTCTCGACCCTGACCGTCGCCGAGAACGTCCAGGTCCCGCTCCGCGAATTCTATCCGCGCCTGTCCGAGCGGCTGCTCGACGAGATCGCGGCCTACAAGATCGTCATGGTCGGGCTGCCGCCCGACGCCGGCCCCAAATTCCCGGCCGAGCTGTCGGGAGGGATGCGCAAGCGCGCCGGAATCGCCCGGGCGCTGGCGCTCGATCCGGAGCTTCTCTTCCTCGACGAGCCGACTGCCGGCCTCGACCCGATCGGCGCGGCCGCGTTCGACCAGCTGATCGTCGACCTTCGCGAGAGGCTGGGTCTCACCGTCTTCCTGATCACTCACGATCTCGACACGCTCTACACCATCTGCGACCGTGTCGCCGTGCTAGCCGACCGAAAGGTGATCGCGGTCGGAACGATTCCGGAATTATTGGCTTTGGACCACGAATGGATTCAGGAGTATTTCAGGGGTCCGCGGGGCCGGGCGGCCGAGGAGGCCATGGAGGCCGAAGCGGAAGCGCGGACGGCCGAAGCGAACGGGGGGACTGAGACCTAATGGAAACCCGCTCGAACCATATCCTGGTAGGCGCCGTCGTTCTGGGAATGCTCGCGGCCCTCGTGCTGTTCGTGGTCTGGCTCAGCCAGGCCGGCGGCGACCAGGACAAGAAATACGACATCCTGTTCAGCCAGGCGGTCGAGGGCCTGACCAAGGGCAGCGCCGTCACCTTCTCCGGAGTTCCGGTCGGCCAGGTCGAATCGATCAACCTGATGCCGAAGACTCCGCAGTTCGTCCGAATCCGGATCTCGGTCGACAAGGAGACTCCGGTGATCGTCGGGACCACGGCGACGATGAAGGCGACCTTCACCGGAATCGCGTCGATCCAGCTCGACCCGCCGGAGCGCGATCCGCGCAAGCGTCCCGGCGAGGGCCGCCCCATCGTCTGCCCCGAGGTGAATCCCGACGCCCAATGCCCGTTCGGGGTGCCGCTCATCCCGACCAAGCCGGGTGCGCTCGGCCAGCTGCTCAACAGCGCGCCGGAGCTGCTGGAGCGGGTCTCGACGCTGACCGCCCGGCTCACCGACCTGCTCGGCGACCGCAACCAGAATTCGATCGCCGCCATCCTCGAGAACGTCCAGGTGATCAGCCGCAACCTGGCCGAGCGCTCGGACGAGATCGCCGCCACCCTCGCCGAGGCCCGGGTCGCGATCCGCCAGACCGGAATCGCCGCCCAGGAGATGGGCCAGCTCGCCGATACGGCCGACCAGTCGCTGTCCCGCGACGTCCGGCCGATGCTCGGCGACCTCAGGCAGACGATCCGGGCCGCGGAGACCAGCATGGGCAATCTCGACGCCGCCATCGGCGACGCCCGGCCCGGCCTCCAGGCTTTCTCCAAGCAGACCATCCCGGAGGTCGGCCAGCTCGTCCGCGACCTCAGGGAAATGTCGGATTCGTTGAATGCCGTGGCCCAGCGCCTGAACACGCAGGGCGCCGGCGGGATCATCGGCGGCTCCAAGCTGCCCGACTACAAGCCGAGGAAACAATGAGACATATGCGCCCCTTCCTCGCCCTCGCCGGAGCCCTTGCGCTCGCCGGCTGCCTCAGCTTCGGACCCAAGGTGCCGCCGACGCTGATGCGGCTGACGTCGGACGCCCAGCTCGCGGCCTCGAGCCGGACCGCTCCGGCGGGCGAGGCGATCACCGTCGTTCCGCCCACCGCTCCGGCCGAGCTCAACACGCCGCGGGTCCCGGTGCGGACCGGGGCCACCCAGGTCGCCTACGTCAAGGACGCGCAGTGGGTGGAGGTGCCGACCATCCTGTTCGCCCGGCTGGTCTCGGAGACGATCGCCGCCAAGACCGGGCGCGTCGTGCTCGACCCCAAGCAGTTCACCTTCGATCCCGGCCAGCGCCTGACCGGAACGCTCCAGACCTTCGGCCTCGACGCCGACCGGATGGAAGCGGTCCTCGTCTATGACGCCGCCGTCTCGCGCGGCAAGGATTCGGTCGAGACCCGGCGCTTCGAGGCCCGGGTCCCGGTCGCGGCGCTCGACGCGGCAAGCGCCCCCGCGGCTCTAAACCAGGCGGCGAACCAGGTCGCCGCGGAGGTCGCGGCCTGGGTGGGGTGATCCCGCCATCCCGGCGAAAGCCGGGACCTCGAGACAAGAAGGCTCCGCGGGCTCCCCGAGGTCCCGGCTTCGCCGGGATGACGGCTTAGATCGCCCTGCGCTTCAGCCGGGCTCGAAGATCCTCCATTCCGATCTTCTCGACCACCGCGGCCTTGTCGTCGGAGCGCAGGATGGTCGAGACGTGGCCCAGTATCTGGCCGACCAGATCGAGGCTCTGGAGCGACCGGCCGTGGCGCTGGACGAGCAGGAGATCGGCGATGAGCTCGTCGCCCAGGCCCTCGAGAAGCCGCTGCACGTAGCCGAGCTCGTCGGCCAGCCGCTGGTCGAGCTGCGGCAGGGCGGGCGGCGGCGCCGCGGCTTCGGGAGGCGCGCGCAGCGCCCGGCCGAGGGCCGCGTCGGTCCGAGCCTCCACCTGGATCGCATCCACCCGCCGCTGGTCGCGGAGGCCGGTGCAGTCGATCGGCTTGGGCTTGCCGCCGGTCCATTCGTTGACCGGGGTCGGACCGGCGAAGCGGACCCCTCGGCGGCCGCCGACGGCCCAGGCGACCGTGGCCGCGACCTGGAGGTCGCCCCGCATGACGACGAGCGGCATCCCCGCGTCGGGCAGGCCCGCCCCTTCGATGAGGGCGCCGGTTTCGGAGAGGTTGCGGATCCGGACGGGCAGGGTCCGACCGTCCACCTCGGCGGTCGCGGCGAGCAGCAGGTTGGTTCGCGGCGCCGCCCGGTCCTCGACGCTGCCTTCCGGCTCTATCTCGCCCATCTCGCCCACGTGATGCGGTCTCCCCGGTCCGCGTCCCACCGCGGCCGGGTAAATCCTTAACCTGAAATGGTTAATTCCGGCTTAGAGGTCGGCAGGAGGACGACCGTCATCCCGGCGAAAGCCGGGACCTCGGGCCGCGAAGTCGCAGCGCGCTTCCCCGAGGCCCCGCTTCCGCCGGCCTGACGGCTCATCCCAGAGACTTGCTGGCCTGCTCGAAGACGTCCTTGCTGAGGCCCCCGGTCGCGACGATCCGCTCGAGCTCGGCCTTCATCAGGTCCTGGCGGGCCGGGTCGAAGCGGCGCCAGCGGCCGAGCGGAGGGACCAGCCGCGCCGCCGTCTGCGGGTTGAGCCTGTCGACGGCGAGGATCATGTCGGCGAGGAAGCGGTAGCCGCGCCCGGACGAATCGTGGAAGGCGCGCTGGTTGGAGGCGAAGGCGCCGACCAGCGAACGCATCCGATTGGGATTGGACAGGGTGAAGTCCGGATGCGTCGCCAGGCTCTCGACGGCCGCCAGGGTGTCGTCGCGGGTCGCGAGCGCCTGGACCGTGAACCATTTGTCGAGCACGAGCGGATCGGCCCGGTAGCGCTCGTAAAAGGCGGCGAGCGCGCCGTGGCGCTCCGGCGAGTCCGAGCTGGCGAGCGCTCCCAGCGCGCCCTGGCGGTCGGTCATGTTGTCGGCTTCGTCGAACTGGCGCCGGGCGAGGGCGGGAGCGTCCTCGGCTCCGGCCGCCATGAGATAGTTGAGCGCCACCGTCCTCAGCCGCCTCGCGCCCTTCGCCGCGGGCGAATATTCGTAGCGGTTGGCGGCGGTGGAGGCGTAGGCCGCCCGCCACAAGGGCTCGAGCGACCGGCCCAGCTCCGAGCGCATCGAGTCGCGGGCGATCCGGATGGCGTCCGGATCGACGACCGCCATCTGGTCGCCGATGAACGATTCGCTCGGCGGCAGAACCGCGTCGGCGGTGAAGGCGTGGTCGAGCGCCGGGTCGGCCAGGGTCCGGCGCACCGCGTCGACGACGGGCCCGTGGTCCGCCCGGCCGGAGGCGATCGCGACTAGCAGAGTGTCGAGCATCAACTGCTGCATCGCCTCATAGCGCGCGAAGGGATCGTCGTCATTGGCCGACAAAAAGGCGAGATCGGACGCCGGCCGCTCCATCTCGACGACCACCGGCGCCGAAAAGCCGCGGTTGATCGACAGGACCACCGGGTCGCCGCGGGTCTCGAACGAAGCTTCGTCCCGGGCCTTGTCGAGCAGCAGGAGCCGCTCGGCGACCTTCTCCCCGCCGTCCCGGGCGAAGAGGGCGACCCGGAGCGGGATCGGCATCGGCTTCTTGACCGGCTGCCCGGGGGTCGGCGGAACCTCCTGCCCGAGCCGAAGCCGAACCGACCCGGCCTCCTGGACCAGCTCGGCGCGGACCCGCGGGGTGCCCGCCTGCTCGTACCACAGGCGGAATTGCGACAGGTCCTCCCCGCTCCCCTCCTCCATCGCCCGGACGAAATCCTCGCAGGTCACCGCCTGCCCGTCGTGGCGCTCGAAATAGAGGTCGCTCCCGGCCCGGAAGCGCTCCGGCCCGAGCAGGGTGTGGAGCATGCGGATCAGCTCCGCGCCCTTGTTGTAGACGGTCGCCGTGTAGAAATTGGCGATCTCCATATAGCTGTCCGGCCGCACCGGATGGGCGAGCGGGCCGCCGTCCTCCGGGAATTGCGCGGCCCGCAGCATCCTCACGTCCTCGATCCGCTTGACCGCCGCCGAGCCCATGTCGGCGGAGAACATCTGGTCGCGGAAGACGGTGAAGCCCTCCTTGAGCGAGAGCTGGAACCAGTCCCGGCAGGTGACCCGGTTGCCCGACCAATTGTGGAAATATTCGTGCGCGACGACTCCGGCGACGGCGTCGAAATCGCCGTCCGTCGCGGTCTCCGGATCGGCCAGGACATAGCGCGAATTGAAGATGTTGAGGCCCTTGTTCTCCATCGCCCCGAAATTGAAATCGGCCACGGCGACGATGTTGAAGACGGCGAGGTCGTATTCCCGGCCGTAAACCTCCTCGTCCCATTTCATCGCCATTTTCAGCGATTCCATGGCGTGCTCCGTCTTGGGCAGATCGCCCTCGCGGACCCAGATGCCGAGATCGACCTTGCGTCCGGTGAAGGTGGTGAAGCTGTCGCGATTGACGGCGAGATCTCCGGCGACGAGGGCGAAGAGATAGCAGGGCTTGGGAAAGGGGTCGTCCCACTCGGCCCAGTGGCGGCCGCCCTCGAGCTCGCCGGCGCCGACCTGGTTGCCGTTCGACAGAAGCACCGGATAAGCGGCCTTGTCCGCGATCATCCGGATCCGGTAGCGCGACAGGACGTCGGGCCGGTCGGGAAAGGGCGTGATCCGCCGGAACCCTTCCGCCTCGCACTGGGTGCACAGGATCCCGCCCGATTCGTACAGGCCCATCAGCTGGGTGTTGGAGCGCGGCGCGACCTCGACGAGCGTCTCCACGACGGAGTCCGCGCCGGCGAGCGCGACGGTCAGCACGTCGCTTTCCAGGCTGTATTCCGCCGCCGCGCCGTCGACCAGGAGCTCGACGAGCTTCAGTCCCTCGGCGTCCAGCCGAAGCGGCCGCTCGTGCGATCCGTTCCGGACCACGCTCAGCCGGGACCGCACCCGGGTCCGCTCGGCGCCGAGGTCGAACTCCAGCTCGATCGCGGGCACGAGCCAGTCCGGCGGCCGGTAATCCTCCCGGCGGATTGCGGAGGGCGGAGCGGCGGGAGCGTTCTGGGCGTCGAGCATGGGCGCGGACTTAGGCCCGGGGGCGAGGCGGTGCAATTGGGTTCCCCTCCTGCGCTCGGGGAGGGGGTCAGGAGGCCGCGGCCCGCGACCTAAGCGCTATGACCAGCCCGGCGAGAGCGGTGGCTCCGCCGGCGAGGGCGAGGGTCGACCAGCGATAGCCTTCGAACGCGGTCGAAAGGACCATGGCGAGGATCGGCACGAGCACGCTCGAATAGGCCGCCTTGCCCGGCCCGACCGAGCGCATGACCGCGAAATAGAGCGGGAAGGCCAGGGCGGAGGCGGCGAGGCCGAGATAGACCAGGCCCAGCCAGTAAGCGGGCCGGGCCTCGATCACCGGCGGTCCGGCGACGACGACGGCGAGGAGCGCGTTGGCCAATATGCCATAGGCCATGCCCCAGGCGAGAAGGCTCGCGAGCGGCATGACCTTCACCCCCCGGCCGGCCTGCAGGATATTGGCCGCCGAGGCGGAGAGCACTCCGAGCAGGGTGAGGCCGATGCCGAGCAGCACCTCCTGCGACGAGGTCGGGCTCGCCCTTATCTCCTGGACGAAGAGCAGGGCGACCCCGACGCAGGCGATCGCCGAGCCCGCGACGAAGCTCCAGGTCGCCCGCTGCTTGAGGAAAAGCCAGGCCAGCGCGCTGTTCGGCACCATCAGCAGGGCGAAGACGGTCGCGACCAGCCCGCTGGTGACGTGATGCTCGGCGGCATAGACGAAGTTGAAGTTGAGGCAGAATTGCGGGATTCCGAAACAGGCGGCGAGGATGTGCCCGCGGCGCCCGATGCGGAGCGTCGAACCGCTCATCGCCGCCCAGGCGAACATCGCCGCGGCGGCGATGACGAAGCGGTAGGTGACCGACCAGGTCGGCGGGACGGCGCCGAGCTGGTCCTTGATCACGATCCAGGTCGAGCTCCAGATGAGCGTGATGAGGAGGAAGGGGATGAGGATGCGCGGCTGGAGCATGCTGGGGGCCGCGGCTGGCGCGAAAGAGACGGCGGCGCGACCCGTCGCCCCGGCGAAAGCCGGGGCCTCGTCGGCTGAAGGGCTCGGCGCCTCCGCTCCCGGAGGTCCCGGCTTTCGCCGGGATGACGGGGCGTCGCTCACAGCGCTCGGATCGCGGCGGCGAGGGCGTCGACATGGACGGGGTCGGAATCCCAGGCGGTCACCAGCCGGGCCTCGCCCGGGCCCCAGTCGTAGAAGTCGAAGCCCAGGTCGCGCAATTTCTGCGCCTCGTCGGGCCTCACCTTGAGGAAAATCTCATTGGCCTCGACCGGAAGGACGAGCCGGTCGGGCCCCGCCGCCTCGGCCAGCCGTGCGGCCGAATCGTTCGCGGCGCGGGCGTTGCGAAGCCAGACCCCGTCCTCGATCATGGCGAGGAGCTGGGCGGCCAGATAGCGGCCCTTGGAGAGGAGATGGCCGGCGCGCTTGCGGCGGTAGAGGGTCGACTGCCGATGCCGGTCGCCGAAGAAGACGAGGGCCTCGGCCGAGATGCCGCCATTCTTGACGAATCCGAAGCTGAGCGCGTCGACGCCGGCGCGCCAGGTCAGATCGGCCGGCGAATCGCCGGTGCTGACCACCGCATTGGCGAAGCGGGCGCCGTCGACGTGGAAGCCGAGCCCCCTGGCTCGCGCCAGCTCGCCCAAGGCGGCGGTCTCCGCCGCCGAATAGACGAGGCCGTATTCGGTGGCGTTGGTGATGGAGAGCGCGGCGGGCTGGGTCTGGTGGACGTCGTTTCGAACGGTCTCGAGCAGGGCGGTCACGCTCGCCGGAGTGAGCTTCGCCCCTTCGCCCTCGCCGAGCAGCAGCTTGGCCCCGTTCGTGTAGAATTCGGGAGCCCCGCATTCGTCGTTCTGGATGTGCGCGTCGCGGTGGCAGACGATGCTTCCGTAGGGCGGGCAGAGCGCGGCCAGCGCCAGCGCGTTCGCCGCCGTGCCGGTCGCGACCCAGAGCGCCGTCACCCGCGTCTCGAAGAGTTCCGAAAAGGTATCGTCGAGCCGCGCGCTCCAGGAATCGCCGTCATAAGCGGTGTCGAGCCGGTTGGCCTCGGCGATGGCGGCGACCGCCTCGGGACAGGCCGCGGCCGCATTGTCGGAGAAGAAGCGCATGGCGGCGCCTTAGGGCGCGCACCTGATACTGACAACGGTGGCAGCGCGAAAATGCGCCCGGCGTTTACTACAATTTAGGTGCCTCGGGCCTATTCCTCCCGGCTGAAAGCCAATGAGGAAATGAGGGCATGGGCGTAGAGCATTTTGTAGACGGACCGGTGGCGGGCAAGCGGCAGGCCAAGCGCGCGCGCGTCCTGCTCGCCGCCAAGCTTCAGACGGCGAACGGCGAGATCGACGCCCGGCTTCGCGATCTCTCGCGCAAGGGCGCCCTGGTCGAATGCCAGTCGGTGCCCCCGGTCGGGACCGAGCTCGTCTTCAGCCGCGGCTCGACCAGCATTCCGGCGCGCGTCGCCTGGACCGGATCGGACCGGGTCGGACTGGAGTTCGCCTACATGATCGACGAGCATGAGGTGCTTGTGCAGCTGAAGCGCACGACGGGCGACCAGAACCAGCCCCGCTTCCGCCGTCCGCGCCTGTTCGGCGAATCGATGAGCCACCAGGAGAAGCAGCTGGCCCGCCTCTGGGGTGCTTCGGTGGGCATCGCCATTCCGGGGGAGTGAGCCGGGCCGATGAGCTTCACCGCCGAGCTTTCGACTGCTCCGGACTGTGACGGCCGGCGGGCCGCGCGGGCCGGCGTCGTGCTCGGCGCCGGGCTTCGCCAGCGCGGCGCCCACGCCGTCACCGTCCAGGTCCTCGATCTCTCGATCACCGGCTTCCGCGCCGCCACCCATCTCGAGCTGATGAACGGCACCGACATCTGGCTGAAGCTTCCCGGCCTCGAATCCCTCCACTCGCGGGTGGTGTGGATGAAGGGCCACCTGCTCGGCTGCGAGTTCGTCCGCCCGCTCCATCCCGCCGTCCTCGACATGATCGTCCGCAACGCGCCGCGCTGAGGGTGGACGACCGCGGCCGGCCGGCCCATCCTGCCGCCGATTCGGCAGGGAGACGACATGATCATCGCGCTAGCGGCCGCATTCCTGTCCGCTCCGGGCCCTGGCCCGACTCCGCCCGCCACGATCGTCGACACGGACGAGACGATGGCCGGCCAGGAGTTGCTCGTCCCGCCGGGGCCGCTTCGGGTCGTCGCCACCCGGATCGCCCTTCCGGCGGGCGCGACGATCGGAACGCACATGCATCTGTGGGCCCGCTACGTCTATGTCGAGCGCGGCGAGGTCGTGCTGACCCTAACCGGGGCGGGGACGAGCCGGACGTACCGAGCGGGCGAGATGATCGTCGAGCCGCTCGGCAAATGGCATTCGGGTAGGATCGTCCGGGACACGGTGCTGATCGCGACGGAGCAGGTCCCTCCAGGCCGGTGCAACACGGTAAGACCGCCGGCGGCCGACAAAGCTGGAGATTGTTGAAAACATTTCCAGCGACCAGGCGTTCAGCTTCATCGGCAGCGCCCGGTTCAGCGGCACCGCCGGCGAGCTGCGCTTCGAGAATAGCTCGCCGGGCGGACCGATCTGGCTGGTCCAGGGCGACACCGACGGCAACGGCGTCTCCGACTTCGAGCTGATCCTCGTGATCAGCCCGGCCGATCCGATCACGGCCACGGATTTCATTCTCTAGCCGGTCGGCCGCGAAGGCCGGATCCCCAAGCGGATCCGGCCTGGGCCGGTCGAAGAAGCGATGGTGCTGCCGGTGAGGATTGAACTCACGACCTCAGCCTTACCAAGGATGCGCTCTACCACTGAGCTACGGCAGCATACTCGCCTGTCGGGAGAGGCGGGGCTATGGCCGGGGGGGCGGTCTCGTGTCAAGGTAAGTCATGGCGAAGCGCGACGAGGAGCGGGAGAAAAGGCTGGCCGAGGCGCTTCGGGACAACCTTCGTCGAAGGAAGGCGCAGGCGCGGGGGGAAGATGCGCGTCCGCGTCATCCCGGCGAAGGCCGGGATCCATGAACACGGACGGCGGGAAAACGAGTCCCCGCGGTGTTCATGGATCCCGGTCTCCGCCGGGATGACGGTCAGAGCGGAGCGCAGCCCGCTTCGAGCCAGGCCTTCGCCTCGCCCTCGAGCTGCGGCCCGACGATCTCCAGCACCTTCGCGTGATAGGCGTTCAGCCAGTCGCGTTCCTCGGGCGAAAGCATCGCAACGTCGACCAGATTCCGGTCGATCGGAGCGAAGGTGAGCGTCTCGAAGCCGAGCATCTTCTTCTCCGAGCCCTCGATCTCGCGAGGCTCGACGAGGACCAGATTCTCGACCCGGATTCCGTATTCTCCGGTCTTGTAATAGCCCGGCTCGTTGGACAGGAACATTCCCGCCTGGAGCGGCTCGTCGCCGCCGGCCTGGCCCGAGCCGGGCGGAGAGATCCGCTGCGGCCCTTCGTGGACGGCGAGATAGGCGCCGACCCCGTGGCCGGTGCCGTGGGCGTAATCGAGCCCGGCCTGCCACAGATACTGGCGCGCGAAGCTGTCGAGCTGGCCGCCCCTGGTGCCCTCGGGGAAGACCGCCCGGGCGACCGCGATATGGCCCTTGAGGACCCGGGTGAAGCGGTCGCGCATCTCGGCGGTCGGCTCGCCGATCGCCACCGTCCGGGTGACGTCCGTGGTCCCGTCCGGATATTGGCCGCCCGAATCGACCAGGTAGAGCGAGTTCATCTCCAGCCTGCGGTTGGTCTCCTCGCTCACCCGGTAATGGACGATGGCGCCGTTGGGGCCGGCGCCGGAGATGGTGTCGAAGCTGGTGTCGCGAAGGTCGCCGCAGGCCTGGCGGAACTGCTGGAGCTTGGCGACCGCGATCAGCTCGTCCACTCCGCCCTTGGGCGCCTCGATCGAAAGCCAGTGGAGGAAGCGGCTCAGGGCGGCACCGTCGCGGGCCTGGGCGGCTCGGTGGCCCTCGATCTCGGCGCGGTTCTTGATCGCCTTGGGGAGGACCGCGGGGTCGCGCTTCTGGACGATCTTCGCCCCCGCTTTCTCGAGCGCCTCGAAGATGGCGTGAACCGCGCGCTCCGGATCGGCGACGACGGTCTTGCCGGCGAGCGAGCGCAGATGCGGCTCGAACTCGTGGCGCTCGTGGACCCTCACGCCGTTGCCGAGATGCTTGCGGACGTCGTCGCCGATCTTCTCGGAGGCGACGAAGAGGTCGGCGGTGCCGTCGTCGTTCACCAGCGCGAAGGAGAGGGCGACCGGGGTGTGCTCGACGTCCTGGCCCCGGACGTTGAAGGTCCAGGCGATCGAATCGAGCGCGGAGAGGACGGCCGCGTCGGCTTTCTGCTCCTGGAGCCAGTCGGCCATCTCCTGGCGCTTGGCGGCGGAGGACTTGCCGGTGAAATCGTCGGGATGGACGGCGAGCCGGGCCTTGGAGGGCTCGGGCTTGTCGGCCCAGACCGCGTCGATCGGGTTGCGCTGGACCGCGACCAGCTCGGCGCCCTTGGCGGCGAGCGCCGCCTTCGCCCGCGACACCCAGTCCTTGGTGTGGAGCCAGGGATCGTAGCCGATCCGGCCGCCGTCGGGGGAATGCGCCTCGAGCCAGTCGGCGACGCTGGTCTCCGGGACCGACTGGTAGGACCAGTGCCGGCCGTCGACCTGGTCGCGGACCTGGAGCGTGTAGCGCCCGTCGACGAAGATGGCGGCCTCCTCGGGGAGCACCACGGCCGATCCCGCCGAGCCCTGGAAGCCGGTCAGCCAGGCGAGGCGCTGGGCGTAGCTCCCGACATATTCGGACATGTGCTCGTCGGTCAGCGGAACGACGAAGCCGTCGAGGCGGTCCGCCTTGAGCTGCTCGCGCAGCGCGGCGAGTCGGGCTTCGTAGGTCGACATGCGGATCTCCGATTCTGTTCTCAACCGTTCGGGCCGAGCGCGTCCTCACCCGTTCGGGCTGAGCCTGTCGAAGCCCTCTCTTTACCGAGGCCGCCGGGAAGGGCAGGGCTTCGACACGCTCAGCCCGAACGGATCAGTCAGCCTTAGCCATTCTCTTCTTCTCTGCAACCGCTCAGCACAGCCCGAAAGACGCCATGACCGAGAAGCTCCCAGCCCCGCCCCGCGCCGAACCGCGCCCCTACAGCTACGAACGCCACGGCTACACGATCGACGATCCCTATGCCTGGCTCAAGGACCCGGGCTATCCGACCGTCGAGGACGAGGAGGTGCTCGCCTATCTCAAGGCGGAGAACGCCTATTTCGAGGCGGCGATGGCGCCGCACAAGGCGCTCGTCGACTCGCTGTTCGAGGAGATGAAGGGCCGGATCAAGGAGGACGAATCCTCGGTCCCGGTGCGCGAGCGCGGCTGGCTCTATTGGTGGGCGTTCAGGCCCGGGGCGCAATATCGCACCTGGTACCGCAAGCCCGTCGCCGGCGGCGACGAGCAGATCATCTTCGACGAGCCGGCGGAGGCCGGAGACAAGGAATATTTCCGCGTCGGAGCGATCGAGGTCAGCCCCGACGGCCGGCTCGCCGCCACCCTGGTCGACGACAGCGGCTCCGAGCGGTTCGACCTGCGCATCCGCGACCTCGCCACCGGCGAGGACGTCGAGACGGTCACCGACGTCGCCATCGGCAATCCGGTATGGACGAGCGACAGCCGGGGAATCGTCTTCACCGAGGTCAACGAGCATTGGCGCAGCTACCGCGCCCGCTACCACCGCCTCGGCACACCCGTTTCGGAGGACGTCACGCTCTACGAGGAGACGGAGGAGCTTGGCTTCAGCGTCGGGGTCGCCCTCTCGCAGGACGAAAGCCTCATCTTCATCGGCACGGGCGACAACAGCACAAGCGAGATCAGGTTCGTCCCGGCCGCGGATCCCACGGCGCCTCCGACGCTCGTCTCGCCGCGGCTCGCCAACCGGCGCTATTCGGTCGACGCCGCCCACGGCAAGCTGTGGATCCTGACCAACGACGAGCATGTGAACTTCCGCATCGCGGAGGCGGACATGGCCGCTCCCGGCGAATGGAGGACGGTGATTCCGGGCTCGGACCGGGTGTATTTGCGTGGACACGCCGCTTTTCGCGACCATCTCGCCATCACCGAGCGGGTCGACGGCCTCGACCAGCTCCGGCTCCGCTCCTACGACGGCGAGGAAGAGCGCATTCCCTTCGCCGAAGCCGCCTATTCAGCGGGCTTCGGCAACAACCCCGAATTCGCGCCCGAGGCCTATCGGCTCCATTATTCCTCGATGGTCACTCCGGGGACGGTCTACGATTATCATCCGGCCGAGCGCCGGCTGGAGGTGCTGAAGGTCCAGGAAATCCCTTCCGGCTACGATCCGTCGCAATATGAAAGCGAGCGGCTGATGCTTCCGGCGCGGGACGGCAAGGCGGTGCCCGTCTCGGTCGTCTACCGGAAGGGCTTCCGCAAGGACGGCGAGGGCAAGCTCTACCTCTATGCCTACGGCGCCTACGGCTATGCCGTGCCGCCGAGCTTCTCGACCGCCGCGATCAGCCTGCTCGACCGCGGCTTCGCCTACGCCATCGCCCATATCCGGGGCGGCGACGACCTCGGCTACGACTGGTTTCTCCAGGGCAAGCTCGAGCACCGCGTCAACACCTTCAACGACTTCGTCGATGCCGCGAGGGGCCTGGTCGCCGAGGGCTTCAGCCGGCCCGGCCGGATCGCCATTTCGGGCGGCTCCGCCGGCGGCGAGCTGATGGGCGCGGTGGTCAACTCCGATCCCGAGCTTTGGGGCGCGGTCGTCGCCGACGTGCCCTTCGTCGACGTCCTCAACACCATGCTCGACGAGAGCCTGCCGCTCACCCCCGGCGAATGGACCGAATGGGGCAATCCGATACTCGACAAGGCCGCCTTCGAGCTGATCCGAAGCTACAGCCCGTACGACCAGGTCAAGGCCCAGGCCTATCCGCCGCTTCTGATCACCGGAGGGCTCAACGACCCCAGGGTCACCTATTGGGAGCCGGCCAAATGGGCCGCGAAGCTCCGCGCCGCCAAGACCGACGACAACCTGCTCCTGCTCAAGATCAACATGGGCGCCGGCCACGGCGGCAAGTCCGGCCGCTGGGAGCATCTGCGCGAAGTGGCGGAGGCCTACGCCTTCGTCCTGACGCAGATCGCTCGGCGGGAGCCCACCTAGGATCCGTCCGTGCGCGGCCCGGCTTGAACGAAGCTCAGGGCGACGGGCGGGGGAGCTTTTCCAAAGCCTCGCGATAGGCGCCGATGCTTTTTTCGAGGGAGTAATGGGCCTCGCCGACGGCCCGGGCGCGGCGCCGATAATCCTCGCGGGCGGGCAGGACCTGGTCGACCACCCAGAGCGCGGCCTCGGCGGGGCCGCGGCGGTCGTCGAAGAAGACGCCTTCGCTCAGCGCGGCCTCGTTGTCGCCGACCGCGGCCGTGCCCACGACCGGCACGCCGCAGAGCAGATATTCGCCGGTCTTGACCGGGACGACGGTGCGAGTCGAGAAAGTCTCGGTGATGAACACCGTGCCGACGTCGGCGGCCGCCAGGTAGCGGGCGACGTCCCGGAACGGGGCCCGCAGCACCGTCGTGAAATCGGCGAGGCCGGGGAAGGGGTCGAGGAGCTCCGACCTGACCTGCTCCGGGGCGAGCGAGAGGACCAGCAGGCGCGTGTCGGGGCGCAGGGCGTGCAGGGCGAGCGCGAGCTCGCCGACGCCTCGGGTCCGGTATTTCGGGCCGAACGAGCCGACATAGACGACGAGGGGCGCGCCGGCCGCGATCCCGAGCTCCGACCTGACCGCCTGGCGGCCTCGATCGTCGAAGGGATGGAAGACCCGCCCGTCGCGACCGTTGGCGACGACCGTATATTTGGCCGGTTCGCCGGGCTGCCCGGCCCTCTCCGCCAAAATCTCCCGGGCGGCGGCGGTTCTGACCAGGACCGCGCTCGACCGGCGCACCATGGCGGCCTCGATCGAGCTCAGCATGCGGTGGACGAGCCCGCCCCTTTTCAGGCCGGCGAACTCGATCCTTTCGTCTATCTCCAGCCCGTCCGCGTCGAGGAGCACGGGCCTGAGGGCCGGACCGCCCCCGGCCAGGGCGACGAGCGACGGCAAGACGCTTCGCGGCATGATCACGTCCGAGCCGAAGCGGCGGACCGCCTTTCGCATCCGCAGCCCGCCGACCAGAGCGGTCGCGAAGGCCCCCGGCGCCCCCCACCGCCAGATCCGAACCGCGCTGTAGCCGAAGCCGGCTTCGGCGCAGGCCGAACGCACGACCTCCTCCTCCTCGGCGGAGCCCCACCGGAACTGCAATATGTCGAACTCGTAACCGTGAGGCCTCAGCCCGGCGAAGATCGGCAGGAACAGGGATTCGAGATAGTGAACCTGCGGTCCGTCCCAGGTGACGAACAATATCCTCATCGCGGCGGGGCCTCGAGCCGGCTCTTCACGCGGCGGTTCATTCGCCCGGCTTTCGGGCGCGCAGGGTGATGAACTCCGTCCGCCGCCGGGGGATGAGCGCGAGCAGTGGGAGCATGGCGAGCAGGCGCCGCGAGGCGCGCCGCGGCGCGTCGGGCCTGTAACCGGACCGGATCCGGTCGCTCGCGACCCACAGGGACAGGGCCAGGCCCGGCTGGGGCAGCCGCTCCAGCCGGTCGAAACCGCAGCGGGTCATCACCCGCTCCAGCCCGCTCCAGTTGAACAGGATCAGGTGCCGCGGAGGCTCGAGCCCCCGCCAGCTTCGGCCGAACAGAGCGAGGCCGCGCGCGTCGGCATTGGGCGTATCGACGAAAATCGATCCTCCCGGCTTGAGCAGGTCGAGGCACAAAGCGAGGAGCCCGGCCGGATCGTGGACATGCTCGACGACATGGCTGAGCGTCACCGCGTCGAAGCTGCCCCGCGAATCGAGGAAGGACTCGGCGCCGCCTTGCCGAACCTCGGCTCCGGACTGGCGGGCGGCGACGACCGCCGCCGGATCGAAGTCGCAGCCGAAGACCTCCCAGCCCGCCTTCCGCGCCCGGCCGAGATATTCGCCGTTGCCGCAGCCGACGTCGAGCAGCTTCGGCCGGTTCGCGCCGGCGGGCAGAGGCACCCGCTCGGAATAACCGGGCTCGGATCGCGAGAGTCGACCGACGAGCGCCGCGCGCAGCCCCCGGCGCTCCTCCGCCGGCGGGTCGGCGCTCGGGATCGCGGCGTGCGTGTAATAATCCTGGTAGGCCAGGCCGATCGTCTCGGGCGTCGGCTGGGGGTCGAGATACAGGGATCGGCAATCGGCGCAGCGCCACAAGGTCCACTCCCCCGGAGCGGAATAGAAAGTCGTATCGCGCAGCCGGTCCAGGAAGAGCGAGCGCCGGGTTTCGCCGCAGACCGGGCAGCGGCCCAGGGCCGCGACTCCGTCCGCCGGCCAGGAGCCGGCGGGGCCCGGCTTTTCGCCGCTGGAATTCGTCGTCATCTCATTCTCCGTTGCGGCGGGCCGGCGGCCGCCGCGCCTGGATTAAAGGGAGCGGAGGCCGCGAGCGGCTCCTTCGAGGACCTTGGCGGCCTGGTTGGTGGCAACTCTCACGCCCCGTCGAAAGACCGATTCCCTTCGGATCGCAAAGCCGTCCTCGCCGCGCGCGCCGCTCTCGCCCGGCGCATCGCCCAGGCGGCCGAGCGCTCGGGCCGTGGCCGCGAGATAGGCGTAGCCGAAATGCCGGTCCGGCTCGAGATAGGCGCCCTCGGCCCACTCGTTCCAGGCGTTCACGAAGACGATCCGCTCGTCCCGCGGCCTGCCCGCGACCCATCGGCATTCCGCCTCCAGCCATTCGGAATAAAGCTCGGGGGTCGAGCCGACGAAGACCAGGCTCTTCCCCGGCCGCCGGGCCTCGTTGTCCCATTGCGGGGTCACTCCCGGGAAATAAGGATATTCGGCGGGGCGATGGCGAAGGGCTTCGGCGGCCAGATCCTCGTACCGCCTGACCGTGCCGCGAAAGCCGTGATCGAACATCAGCGGAGGCCGGACCGAGACGAGGTGGTCGTTCGCCCGGTGCGGAGGGAAGCCGACGGCGGCGTCGAAGCCGTAGGGCCGCGGGTCGAGATCGCCGGAATCCTGGACCATCAGCAGATAGGGGGCGGGCTGCCCCTTCCGGACGAAATGCTCGCGCCACCTCTCCCCCGTCGCCGCCGCGTCCGGAAGCAGCCGGGCCCGGTAGAGCATCAGCAGGGGACGATCGCCGATCCGGATATATCGCGGGTCGTCGAAAAGGGGCTCGAGCGAGCGCGCGAAGGCGAGGTCGTCCTCGGGCGAATGGTTCTGCGCGATCAGGATGTTCTGGTCGAAGCCGTGCCAGCGGCGGGTCCAGTTCTCGTTCGCCCAGTTGACGCAGAAGGGGAGGTCGATGTCGCGGTTCGCCAGGAGATTGTCGAGCGGCCTCTCGAGGAGCCGGTGGCCGCCGAACCAGTAATGGTGGAAGCAGAATCCGTGCACCCCGTAGCGCCGCGCCAGCTCGGCCTGCCGGCGAAGCATGTCGGGATGCTGGAGGTCGTAGAAGCCGAGCGCCCCGGGCAGCCGAGGCTGATAGTGGCCGGCGAACCTCGGCAAGGCCTTGGTGACGTTGGTCCATTCCGTGAACCCCGCGCCCCACCAGCTGTCGTTCTCGGGAATGGCATGGAACTGGGGCAGGTAGAATGCGATCAGCCGCACGGCGGGATCGCCGCCGATTTCCGGGATTTCGCTGCCGTCGTCGTAATGGCGGCCTGGACCGGCATTGTGCGTGTAATGCTCGATGAACGACTCAGCTGTGGCCACGAGCCCGCCTCCCCGTAAACGACAACCGGCTCCGCGCCCCGCCCGACCTCACCGCAGCAAATCCTTCAGCACGCTCTTCCACCCCGTGAACAGATTGTAGCCGCCCGACTTCCAGAGCCGCCAGACCGATCCGGGCCGCCGATGCCTCGGCAGCTTGGCGATATGGAGGCGCGCTTTCTCCGCCTCAACCTGCCGGTCGATTTCCGCCAGGGCCTGAGCCGCTCCATCCTCGGTTTCGACGATTCCGAGGCGCGCCGCGCGGTCGCGGATTCGGTCGGCCTCGGCCTTATGCCAGTCGAGGAAGGTGTGCCAATAGGCCTCCGGCGCCGTCTTCCCCCCGCCGAGCAGCTCCACCTTCGCCCGGTCGAGCAGGGTCACCTTCCGGTCCGCGCTGTAGCTGTTCTGGGAGACGTTCGCGGAGTGACGCCGGTAGAATTGAAGCGGCCGCTCGATGATCCGGACCTTTTCCAGGCGGTGCGCCAGCCCCAGAAGCCAGCTGTCATGCGCCGGCGGCCCCTCCGGAATCGGCAGCGCGAAGTCAAGCCATTGCCTCCGGAACGCGGCGCAGCAGCCGGCCACGAAGCAATTGTCCGGCGATCCGAAGCCGCGGATGTTGGCAAGCATGGTGGAGCCGCTGGGGACGAGATTCTCGTCGGTGATCATCTTGTCGTTGAGGATGACCAGCGCCTCGGGATGGGCCTCGAACGCCGCCACGACCTCGGCGATCTTCTCCGGCATCCACACGTCGTCCTGGTCCGACAGGAACACGATGTCGCCGCTGCACAGCGAAAGCGCCTTCTCGAAATTGCGGAGCACGCCGAGGCGCTCGGCGTTCCGATGGACCCGGATCGAGAAGGGGGCCGAGGCGGCGAATGCCTCGATCAACTCGGGCGTGCCGTCGGTCGACCCGTCGTCCGTCACGACGAGCTCGGTCGGCGGCAGCGACTGCCCGGCGAGGCTGCGCAGCTGCTCCGACACGAAGCGGCCGCCATTGTAGGTCGCCATGGCGATCGAGATGTCGGGCCGCTTCATGGGCCGGATCGCGCCGGGGGCCGCTTCCACGGCAGATATCCGGCCAGGGTCCGAAGGTGGGCCCACAGAGGCTCGGGCATGGTCCGGAAGCTCCACGCGCCGCTCGCCGCCAGCAGCAGGACCAGAACGAGGTCGCGCGCAAGGCCCTTCAAGGCGAGCGCCGATATCAGGACGACGAGAAGCAGCAGGCCCGGCACGATCAGGATCCGCAGGCTCGCCCGCGGCGTGGCCGACCGCCAGAACATCAGGCCGCAGTCGACCGCGGCCCTGATCGTCCAGGCAAGGGCGGCGCCGGGCAGGCCGAGCAGAAGCAGAAGAGCGCCGAGCAAGAGCCAGTAGGGAAGGATTTCCGCCAGGTGGATCTTCGCCACCACGTCCGGCCGTCCCGAACCCTGAAGCATCGTGTAGGGCACGAGCGCGACGCTGTTCGCCCAGATGCCGGCGATCAGCAGGTAGGCGACCGGCGAGGACACCTGGGCGAGCTCCGGCCCGATCCAGAGCGTGAAGAACGGCCCGACGACCGCGATGACGAGGATGCACAGGGGAGTCATGGCGACGGTGACGGCGCCAAGCGCCACGCCCAGCAGGTGCCTGCGCTCATCCTCCGATCCCGCGGCGAATCGGGGAAAGAGCGCCGAGGAAAGGCCCCACGGGACGATCGACATCCTGGCGATGAGGCTGAACGGGATGGAGTAAGCGGCGACTGCGGCGGCGCCCAGCGCCGCGCCAATGGCGAGCCTGTCGACCGTCAGGAGGAGGGGAGTCACCGCGGTCGTGACCGTTATCCAGCCCCCGAACTTGAGCAGCGATCCGACCAGCTCCCGTCTCGGCATCTCCGGCTTCGACAAAGGGACGGCCTTCACGCAGTTCCAATATTGAAGCACCAGCCCGACCGCCCGCGCGGCCAGCGCTCCCGCCAGCAGGCCGCTGAGCGTCGGCGACCAGAGATAGGCGACGAGGAGCGGAAGCGCCGACATCAGGGTCGCCGTGGTCGTGGAGATGAGATTGAGGGCGAGGAAGCGCTGGCGCCCGTGCAACGCGCCGGCCGCGACGCTGCTCACCATCGCGAGCGGAAGCACCAGGCCGAGCAGGGGGACCGCCTGCCGGATCTCGCCGTCGAAGGAGGCGCTCACCCCGCCGAGCAGGAAATAGAGGGCCGCGCCGGCGAAGAAGAGGAGGGCGGTGAACAATCCCGCCGCGACGCTCAGCCAGACCGCGGTCCAGAACACGGCTTCGGCGAGGCCGCGATCCTCCTCGCGGGCCGAGGCGATCCTCTGCGACACGGCAGGCCCGAGGCCGAGATCGAGGAAGCCCAGATAGCCCAGCACCACCCAGCAGATGGTGAGGAGCCCGTAGCGCTCGACCCCCACGACCTGGAGGTAGAGCGGCACGGTGACAAGCGTGACTCCGAGCGGAATCACGGCCCCGGCCACGTTGTAGGTCGTATGCTTGGAGATGCTCAACGCGTTTCCTAGGCTTGCTCACGTCGACTAGCAGCAGGCGGGCGGCTCCGCCATGCCGCCGCCGGTCAGGCGAAGCTCGTCGCTTCGGCCAGCCGGGGCGCCGCCCGATCCTTGGGGGAGAGCAGCGGCTCGACGGTGAGCGGCCATTCGATTCCGACATCCGGATCGTCCCAGGCCAGGCTGCCCTCGTCGGAGGGCGAGTAATAGCCCGTCGTCTTGTAGATGACGTCCGCGGTCTCGCTGAGCGTGAGGAAGCCGTGGGCGAAGCCCTCCGGTATCCACAATTGCCGGTGGTTTTCCGCCGACAGCTCCACTCCGAACCACCGCCCGAAGGTGGAGGACGACCGGCGCATGTCGACCGCGACATCGAAGATCGCGCCGCTCGCCACCCTCACCAGCTTCGCCTGCGGGTTGGGCGGAAGCTGAAAATGGAGGCCGCGCAGCACGCCCCGGGTCGAGCGGCTGTGATTGTCCTGGACGAAGTCGACGTCGGCGCCCACCGCCTCGGCGAAGGCGCGCTTGTTGTAGCTTTCGGTGAAGAAGCCGCGCTCGTCGCGAAAGAAACGCGGCGTCAGCACGAGCAAGGGGGTGAGATCGGAAGGCTCGATCAACACGTGTGGCATTCCTTGGATTGCGGGTTGGGCGCCGGGTTCAAACGGCTTCGATATGGCGCAGCGGCTCCGACGCATCGCCCTCCGCCGGCTCAGCGGAGCTCCGCCGGGGAATCGGCGGAACCATCAGAGCGCAGCCGAAGGCGAAGACCGCGACGATCGCCGCCGTTCGGATCGGATAATCGACGATGGAATGGGCGAGGACGATCCCGACCATCACCGAGCCCGCCCGGGCGAGCGCCGCCCCCTCGAAGTCCCGGGTCCAGGCCGAATAGGCCCGCCGGCCCCACCAGAGGAGGAAGGCGAGGATGAGCAGGACCCCCGCGGCCCCGAGCTCCAGCACCGCCTCGACATAGTCGTTATGGGCGTGGTTCGCGAACTGCTTGGTAACCTTGCTCGGATCTTCGTAGCGCCGGTAGACGGTGGAGAAGGTGCCGAGCCCGGTGCCGATCGGGAAGCTGTCCTTGATGATCTCGACCGTCGTCGACGCGAGGACCCGCCGGCTCGAAGGCTGGGTGGTCAGGTCCGCCTCCAGATTTTCCCTGCCGAGCGGGCCTTGCAGGGCCACGAAGGCGAACATCAGCGCGAGCACCCCGAGCGCCCCCCACCAGCCGGCGCCTACCCGGCCGGCGACGGTGCGCCGGTAGATGAGGAAGCTCGCGACCGCCGTCGGAAGCGCGAGGCCGTAGCCGGCGCCCGATCCGCAGATGGCGATCCCGGCGATTATGAAGACGGCGATCGAGACGCTGATGATCGCGCCGCCGCTGCGCTTCGAGCGCGAGCGGCGGGTCGCCATCCGGCCGGCGATGACCGCGGTCAGGGGCAGCGCGCAGAGCAGCAGGGTCGCCTCGTGATTGACGTTGGCGAAGAAGCCCACCGGCGAGGTCTTGTTGGTGATGTCGTAGAGGCGCAGAGGGGATTCGGGCCCGCCCATCAGCTGGAACGCGCCGAGCACCACCGACACGCCGGCCACGACCAGGACGACCGTCGGAAGCATCCGCCGTTCGTCATTGGGAAGCCTGAGCACCAGCAGGAACATCGCCGCGGCGGGGAGCAGGTGGAGAAGCGAGGTCAGGCTCCAGGGCGGCGCCAGCGAGCCGGCGAGGGGAGGCGGCTCCATTCCGATCAGTCGGAAGCCTTCGACGACCTCGGCGCGCAGCGGAAGCCCCGAGCCCAGGCCGAGCGGGATGAGGCTGAGCAGGCCGACGAGCAGCAAGGCGGCGCCGATCCACACCGGCCCCCTCGCTCCGTCGGGCATGACAGGCCCCCGCCGCCAGAGGAGCGCAACGATCAGGCCCAGGCCGACGAGCTGGAGAAAGGCGTTCGCGGCCACGCCGGCGGCGCTGGCGCCGCCGAGCAGAAGGCAGGCGCCGAGATAGATGGCCGCCGCCAGCGTCCAGAAACCCCCTCTCACTGGCCGATCTCCATGCGCGCGATCTCGAGATTGACGGGCGAGGCGACGTCGCCCGGCTCCGCGACCAGGCTCAGCGACTGGCCCGGGCAGCCCGACGGGACCGTGAAGGACAGGCTGAACCTGCGGTTGTCGGCGGCCGCCCGGCTGAGGTCGAGCAGGCCGATCTGGGCGGCGCCCGGAAGACAGGTCAGCCGCCAGAAGAGCCGGCCGGACGTGATTCCGTTCGGGCTTCTGGCCACGACGCGCAGGACATGGGCTCCCTGCGGAAGGGCGAGGGTCTGCTCGGCGAGGACCACGGACTGGCCGCCGAAATAGGCGACGTCGAGATAGGTGTTCCGGCCGTCCTTCGAAGGCTCGGCCCGCCCGGCTTCGACATCGGTGAAGGTCCAGCCGAACGGCCCGGGGGCGCGCAGGCCGCGGAAGGCGCCGTCGAACATGTAGCGGTGGGCCGAGCGCTCCTGCTCGGGCAGCGCGGAGAGCCAGGTCTGCCGGGCCCCGACATAGTCGCCCGAGGACGCCTGGCTCTGGAGGATCAGCTGACGCTCGAGCAACAGGTCGCCGTTCGGCTTCAGCTTCCGGATGCGCTCGTAGAGATCGCGAGCGGCGACGGTCGAGGGCTTGCGCGCCCTGGCGGCCGCAAAGAAGTCCTCCTTCCAGAGCGGATCCCTGGCCAATATGGTCGCGAGCGCGGCCCGGCCGCGCGGATCGTCGACCAGCTTGGTGAGCTCGGGAAGCAGAGCCGGCCGCAATTCCGCGCTCCGGCGCAGAACGAAGTCTATTTCCGACATGGCCTCGGGGAAGCGCTCGGCCTTGATGTAATAGATCATCAGCTGCATGCGCGCCGCCGGGTGGGAGTAGCGGCGGTGGCGCACCTCCTCCATGAGAGCGATGGCCCGGCGAAGGTCGCCATTCTGCTCGGCGGCCCGGGCCGCGACGAAGAAGGGCTCGAAGGCGAGCGGCAGCTTCGACAGCCCGGCGCGGGCCGCGCTCTCCATCTCCGCGGTCACCTGGATCGTCGGCTGCTGCGCGGCGGCGGCGAGCACCTTGAGCGTCGGCGCCGGATTTTCCGGCGGCAGCGACGCCACGGCGATGGCCGTCGCCGGGGACAGGGCCGAAGCCGCCGCCTTCACGATCAGCCAGGCGACCGCCGGCGAGGCGGCGGTCGCCGCCCAGGCGGCGACCCGCCGCCCGGAACTCGGGCCTTCCCCCTGTGTGCCGTCAGCCACGATCAGCTCTTCAGGAGCTCGATCTGCTTCTTCGGCGAGTCGCCCTCGCGATAGGCGTAGATGTCCTCGCCATAGCCGTAGCCGTAACCGTAGCCGTAGCCGACCTTGAGCGCGTTGAACTTGGTGAGGATGGCGCCCATCAGCCTAGCGTCGGAGGCGCGCAGGCGGTTGACCGCGTTGAGCGCCGCGGCCCGGCGGATCGCGCCGGCCTCGATCACCATCAGCGTGCCCTCGGTGCTCGACGCCAGCATCGGAGCGTCGGCGAGGCCGAGCACGGGCGGGCTGTCGATGATGATGTGGTCGAACTTGGCGAGGGCCTCGTCCAGTATCTCCTTGAAGCGCCCGGAGGCGAGCAGCTCGGCCGGGTTGGGCGGGATCGGGCCGCTCGGGAGCAGGAACAGCCGCTCCATCTGGGTCGGGTGGACGCATTCGGCGACCTTCTGCGAACCGGCGAGAAGGCTGGACAGGCCCTGGCTGGTCGAGCTCGGCCCGCGGAAGGTCGGCTTGCGCAGGTCGGCGTCGATCAGCAGCACCGAAGCGCCGAGGCTGGCCAGCGTCTGGGCGAGCGCGAGCGCGGTGCTCGACTTGCCTTCCGACGCGCGGGTGCTGGTCACCAGCAGGCTGCGCGGCACTCCGTGGTCGGTCGAGAATTGCAGCGCCGTCCGGACCGACTGATAGGCCTCCGACACCTGCGACCGCGGATCCTCGAGCTGCTCGCGAACCGCGAGGCCCTTGCCGACGCCGGGGATGACGCCGAGCGAGGCGAGGCCGAGCTTGGTGCCGACATCGTCGGGAGTCTTGATCGTGTCGTCGATCCACTCGATCGAGAAGGCGGTGCCGAGGCCGAGCAGAAGGCCGACGCACAGGCCGATCATGATGTTGAGCGGGAGGTTCGGCTTGAACGGCCCGCCCGGCACCTGCGCCCGGTCGACGACCGACACGACGTTGGCGCCGACCCCGCCCGCGACGCCGACTTCCTTGTAGCGCTGGAGGAGCGCGTCGTAGATGCTGCGCTGCGAGTCCACGTCGCGCTGGAGGATGGTGTATTGGACGCTGCGCTCGCGCAGCGCCATGAGGGCGGCCTTGCCTTGGTCCACCTTCGCCTGGAGCGCGTTCTCGCGGGCAACGGCGGCCTGATATTCGGCCTGGAGGTTGCCCGAGGTGGAGCCGGAGACGTTGCTCGACTGCCGGGCGATCTCCTTGCCCAGGCTTTCGATCTGGCTGCGAAGCTGCACCATTTCCGGGAAGTCCGGTTTGAAGAGCGCGAGCTTCTGCTGATATTGCGCCTCGAGCTGGGCCCGCTGCTGGCCGAGGCCCTGGACCGTCGGATCGCTGATCACCGCGATTCGCGATTGGGCGGCGGCCGCCTGGCGGAAGCGCTGCTCGGCGGCGATCCGGTCGCTTCTCGCCTGGGCGAGCGAATTGTTGGTCGAGATGAGGGTCGCGGCGTCGATCGACTGCTCCTGACGGACGCTGCCGGCGCCGCCGGTGTCGACGCTGAGGGTGATGATGCCCTGCGCCTTGGCGTAGGCGACCAGCGCCCGCTCCCTTTCCTCGAGCTTGGCCTTCACCGCGGCGATGCGCTGCTGGAGGAAGTTGCGCGCGTAGGAGGTAGCCTCGTAGCGGCGCTCCATGTTCGACTGGATGAAATTGTCGGCATAGGCGTTGGCGAGCCGGGCCGAGAGCTCCGGATTGGGGCCCTCGATGGCGATGGCGATCAGGCTGCTGTCGCGCTGCGGCGAGACGACGACGCTGCCCTGGACCAGCCCGGCCGCGGCGCTCTCGCGCGCCTGGCGCGGCTGATCCTGGTCGAACAGCTCCTCGTTGTTGGCGAGGTTGGTGCTCCTCGCGACGCGCTCGGCCAGCGACCGGCTCTTGAGCAGGCCGACCTGGGTGTTGAGGAACGCTCGGCTGTCGATCTGGTCGGGCTGGACGTCGCCCATCTTCTCGCCGACGACCTGGACGCCCTGCGGGTTGACCTCGATCGTCGCCTGGGCGCGATAGAGCGGCGTGATCATCAGCGAGATGACGATGGCGGCGAGCAGGCAGGCGACGGCGATGGCCGTGATCAGCCACCACCATTTCGCCACGATCCGCCAGATCTCGTTGATGTCGAAGCGGGAGTCGGACTTGACCGGGCGCCCGAAGGCGACGTCGGTGAGGCCGGTATGGGCCGGGAGCCGTCCGCTCTGATCGAAAGGCAGCACGGCGCCCTGATTCGGGAGATACCCCCCATGGTTGTTCATGATCTTCGAATCCTGTCTTTCGAGTCCGAACCGCCCTTAGAAGGGGCGCAAAATTGAGAGCAGCGGAAGCGAGCCCATCAGCTCGCGATACACCTGGCGGGCGCGGCTGCCGTCGACGATGATGATGTCGTTGCCGTAGATCACCGGATCCTCGGCCTTGGCGCGGCGAATGTCCTGGAGGTCGAAGGCGCCGGCCATCTTCTCGCCGCGGATCGTCCGGAAGACGATGATTCGCGACGGATTGGCGTCCTCGCTCGTCCCCTTCGCCATGGCGACGGCCTGAAGCAGGGTGGTCGGTCCCTTGACGATGAACTGCCCGGGGTTGCGGACCGAGCCGTCGACGGTGATCGTCTGCTCCGCCCGCTCCTTGATCGCGATCTGGACGTTGGGCGACTGCAGATATTTCTGGGAGAGGGCCGTGGCGAGCTCGTTGCGGAGCACGTCGGTCGTTCGTCCCTGCGCCTGGACCGAGCCGAGCAGCGGATAATCGATCTTGCCCTGCGCATCGACCTTGTAGTCGCCGGACAGCGACTGCACCCCGAAGACGCTGACCGTGATCGTGTCGAGCGCGCCGATCGGATGGGAGGCGTTGGCCACCACCTGCCCCTGCGTGTCGGGAGCGTCGAGCTTCGCGTCGTAGGGAACGTCGCCGCCGCGCGTGGCGCAGCCCGATACGGCGACGGCGGCGAGAGCGAGCAAAGCCGCGCCCATCCAGCCGGTCAGGGAAAAGTTACGCTCTTCATGCCGAAACGCTCGCATGTCCATCTTTCTCCGGTCGGGGGCCGTGGCCCTCTACACAATCCAAGGCTTGCGTGAAACAGCCCATACGCCGATTCGGCGCACACCCCTCCCTGCGGTAACGGTGCCCGCGCCGCCCCCTCAAGGCGAGCTGCCTTTATCTCGTTGCGGCGCTTAGCTTATTTCTCCATCCCCGTCCAGAGTCGCGCGTTTTCCGCGGCTAAAAGCTTGCAACTGCGGCAAAACACCAAATATCGGCGCCCCAAGCGTCAGCGGAGTTCCGTCAGTGTTGAGTCGCCTCTTCTCGAAGAGCCGGACGTCCCGGGGCCGCAGCGGCCCGCCGGGCGGCCGCGCTTATGCGATCGGCGACGTCCACGGCCGGCTCGACCTGCTCGTCGACCTCCTCGCCCGTATCGAGGAGGACAATGAACGCCGGGGGCCGGCCAAGACCTGGCTGGTCTTCCTCGGCGACCTCGTCGACCGCGGTCCCGACAGCCGCGGAGTCGTCGACCTGCTGGTCAACCGTCCGCCGGCTTTCGCCCGCAACGTCTTCCTCAAGGGCAATCACGAGGAATTCTTCCTCGGAGTGCTCGGCGGCGACGATTCGAGCGTCCAGCACTGGCTGGCTTATGGCGGGACCGAATGCGCTCAGAGCTACGGCCTGACCACCGGCTGGATGCTGAACGCGACTCCGACGGCGATCATGGAGCGGCTGGTGCAGCAGGTCCCCGAGAGCCACGTCCGATTCCTCGACCAGATGCACGACAGCTTCCGCTTCGGCGACTATCTGTTCGTCCACGCCGGAATCCGCCCCGGGGTCCCCCTCGACAAGCAGGTCGGCCGCGACCTCAGATGGATAAGGGAAGGATTCCTCGAGGATCGCACCGACCATGGCGTCGTCGTCGTCCACGGGCACACGATCGTCGAACGGCCCGAGGAGCATCCGAACCGGATCGCCGTCGACACCGGCGCTTACCGCTCGGGCACCCTGACCGCCATCGGCCTCGAGGGCGAGGAGCGCTGGTTCATCGAGGCCCGCGAGGCCGGCGCCGCCGCCGCGGCCTGACCGGGAGCCGGGCGCGGCTTGGCACGGCGGCGGCCCGCCGATAAGGCGCGCAGCCATGAAGATCCTCGTGACCGGCGCGGCCGGGTTCATCGGCCATCACGTCAGCGCCCGGCTCCTGGCCCGCGGCGACGAGGTCGTCGGCCTCGACAATTTCAACGATTATTACAGCGTCGCACTGAAGCGCGACCGCGAGTCGAAGCTGCGCCGCGATCATGGCGGCGGCTTCACCTCGATCGAGGTCGACTTCGCGGACGATTCGGCGCTCGAGCGGGCGCTCGACGGGATCGCGTTCGACCGGGTCGTCCACCTCGGCGCCCAGGCCGGCGTTCGCTACTCGATCGAAAATCCGCGCGCCTACGTCCGCTCCAACCTGGTCGGCCACGTCAATCTGCTCGAGCTCGCCCGGCACCGCGGCCTCTCGCACCTCGTCTACGCCTCGTCCTCCTCGGTCTACGGCGGCAACGAGACCCTGCCCTTCCGGGTCGAGGACCGGGTCGACCATCCGCTCTCGCTCTACGCCGCGACCAAGAAGGCGGACGAGCTGATGAGCGAGACCTACGCGCACCTCTACCGGCTTCCGCAGACGGGCCTCCGCTTCTTCACCGTCTACGGCCCCTGGGGCCGGCCCGACATGGCGATGTGGCTGTTCACCAGGGCGATCTTCGCCGGCGAGCCGATCCAGGTCTTCGGCGAAGGGAACATGCGGCGCGACTTCACCTATATCGACGACATCGTCACGGGGGTGGTCGCGGCGCTCGACAACCCGCCGCCCGACGACGGCTCGGAGAAGGCTGGCGGAAGCCGCGGGCCGCACCGCCTCTACAATATCGGCAACAACCGGTCCGAGGAGCTGAACCGGATGATCGGCCTGATCGAGGAGGCATGCGGCCGCAAGGCGGAGCGCAGGCTGATGCCCATGCAGCCCGGCGACGTCCGCGACACCTATGCCGATATCAGCGCGATCGAGCGCGACCTCGGCTTCGCGCCGACGACCAGCATCGACGTCGGAGTCCCCCGATTCGTCCAGTGGTACCGCGAATATCACGGCCACGATTGAGCTAGAGCATTGGGTGGTCAGGTCGCCCCAGTCCCGTTCGGGCTGAGCTTGTCGAAGCCCTCTTCTTTTCTCTCAAAAAACAAGAAGGAAAGCCCTTCGACGAGCTCAGGGCGAACGGGTTCAAGCGACTCAACCTAATCTCTCACCGCCCGCTAACCGGGTTCCGGCCGCGACGCCCGCCGCATCCGCTCGATGATCGGAAGCAGCAGATCGACGACGTCGGCGCTTTCGACCGGAAGCACGGTCGCCGTCTGATCGGTCAGGAGCCGCGGCAGGCGGTCCGCGATCACTTCTATGTTCGGGCGGCTTCGGCCGATCTCGGCCGCCAGGATCTCGGCCGCCGACTTGGCCATGACATATTCGACCGCGCCTTTCGGCCTCTCGTCGATGGCGGTCGAGGACGGGTTGAAGGCCGCCAGCCTGTTTCCGGCGCCGGCGAGCGCCTCGCACAGCTCGTAGAAGCCGGAGCAATAGACCGCGAGATATTCGGCGAGGGCCGCCGGGGAGTAGAGGGCCGACCTCTTCCGGAAGATCTGGGGCGTCGCGAAATAATAGAGCTGGCTGAACGTCTCCTTCGCCTGGGCGAGCTGCGGGCCCGGCGGTTGCCGTACGTCCAGCTTCATCGTCCGGCAGGCGCCGCCCGCCTCCCCGATCTCGGAAGCGACCGCCTCGGCTTCCCCGACGCCGACCAGATAGGTGACGACGACCTCGGCTCCGCCCAAGGCGAGCAGCTTGGCCGTGAGCTCGCCGAGCCCGCGCGAGCCGCCGACGACGAGCGCCCGCTCTCCCGCGAAGGCCCCCGCGCGGACCCTGCCCGCCAGGTCGCGAAGCGCCGGCTGCCGCACCGGGGGCTGGCGGACGAAGCATTCGACCTTGGCGGAGACGAGCGGCGCGTCGAGATCGACCGTGACGAGCCTGAACCGCGGGTCGACCCTGGCCACCTTATAGGCGAAGATCCCGTCGAGCCTGTCCTCGTCATGCAATTCCACCGCGAATTTCGAGAAGATCGAGTGGAGGCCGGGACAGTGCATGCCGACGAGGGTGGAGAGGCCGACGAGGCTGTTCGTCGCCTCGGCTCCGACGGCGGCGGAAAGAGCCGGGAAAGCCGCCGCCGCGGCGGAGTCGGGGCGGCTGGCGGCGAAGCGGCCGGCGACGCCCGGCAGGTCTTCGAGCGACAGGTCGCGGGGAAGAGGCCCTTCGCCGCCCCCCGGCGCCCGGGGCGGCTTTCCCTCGGACTTGCGGGGCCCGAGGCCGACGGCGATGCTCGTCGCCCGAGCGCCCTCGATCCGGAGCTCGATATCCACCTGCCCGGGCCGCTCCGCGACGAGGACCGCCTCCACCGGCTCGTCGAGGTAGATGAACCGGTCGAACCTCACCTTCAGCGCCCTTATCGCGGTCGCCGGCCGGATCGCGCAAAAGGCGTCGAGGGCCCAGAGCGCGGCATGGACCCCGTGGACCACCGCCGCCCCCGCCTGGGTCCGCCGAGCGTAGACCGGATCCAGGTGCATCGGGTTGCGGTCGCCCGACAGGCCGGCGAACGCTTCCTGGTCCTCCAGCGTGAAGCGGCGCGCGGCTAAGCTCTGTCGGTCGGTCAAGGGGTCCGCCTCGGTGAAAGGGATCGGGAACTCCCGTTGTTACAGGCGCTTCGCCCGTCAAGCCCTATTGCATGGCGGAGGACTTTGGGGCTAACGGGCCTGCGCCTCCCGCGGCCGGCCCCGAGGGGAGGGTCTCGGACTGTCCTCAATCCCGTCAAGGTTCCTGCCGACCTTTCGGCCTATGGCTGTAAACCGCCCGTTATGACTCGAAGCCTTTCCGTCAGTTTTGCGGGCGATGTCGTGACTCGGCCGATGGGGCGGCTAGGGGAAGGGCTGCCGGGCCTCCGGCTCGAAATCGCCCACCAGGACATCGATCAGATCTTCCAGGCGCTTGCCGGCGGCGGCGATGCGGACGTCCTGATCCTGCACGTCAGCTCCGATTTCTTTCTCGACGAAGCCTCGCACGAGGAGGCCTCGGAGCGGATGGATCATTATTGCGCGGCTGTCTCCGACTTCGCCGGACGCAGCTCGGCGATCGTCATCCTCAATACCCTCGAGCTCCGCCCGAGCCGCCTCGTCGGCCTGAAGCATGTGGAGGAGCTCGCGCTCGTCGCTTCGCTCGACGAGAAAATCTTCCGGCTGGCCCGCGCCCATCCCACGGTCTCGATCCTCGACGTCGGCGGAATCGTCGCCGGAATAGGCGCTTCCCGGGCGCTCAGCCTGCAGAACCGGCTCGCCATGCGCATGCCCTATACCAAGGTGGCGCTCGACGCGATCCGGGCCGGCTACGAGCAATGCATAAGGGAGCGCTACGCGCCGCGGAAGAAGGTGGTCGTCCTCGACGCCGACAATACGCTCTGGGGCGGCATCGTCGGCGAGGACGGCGTGGAAGGGATCGCCGTCGACAAGCAGTATCCGGGGACGATCTACCGGCGCTTCCAGTGGCAGCTTCGCGACCTCGCCGAAACCGGGGTCCTGCTGGCGCTGGCGAGCAAGAACAATCCGGACGATGTGCGCGAGGTGTTCGAGCGGCGGGAAATGCCGCTCAGCCTCGGGCATTTCTCGTCCGTCCAGGTGAACTGGGAGCCGAAGAGCGACAATATCGCGAAGGTCGCCGAAGATCTGAACGTCGGCCTCGATTCGCTCATCTTCATCGACGACAATCCGTTCGAGCTCGAGCAGGTCCGGGCCGCTCTGCCGATGGTCGACGTCTACCGTTTCGACAGCGAGCGCGCCGACGAGGCGCTCGGGCTCCTCGCATCGATCGAGGGGCTCAAGACCTGGTCCGTGACCCAGGAAGACCGCGACAAGGCCGACCAGTATCGGCAGCAGAAGCATCGGGCGGAGGCCCGCGGCCAGGCGACCAGCCTCGAAGCCTATCTGGATTCGCTCGGCATGCGCCTCGAGATCGGCCGCAACCGGCGGTCGCAGATCCGGCGCGTCGCCCAGCTCACGAACAAGACGAACCAGTTCAACCTGACGACTCGGCGCTATTCCGAGATCGACATAGCGAGGCTGATGGAGACGGCCGACGTCTTCGACGTTCGCCTCGAGGACCGGTTCGGCGATATGGGCGTGATCGGCGTGGTCATCGTCGTCGACGGGGAGATCGACACCTTTCTCCTCAGCTGCCGGGCGCTCGGGCGAGGCGTCGAATCGCAGATCCTCGATCATGTCTGCCGGGTGGCGGGCGGCGACGGGCTCCGGGCGTCCTACCGCCCGACGCGGAAGAACATGATGACCGCCCAATTCTTCGAATCGAACGGTTTCGAGCTGGCCGCGCTGGGCGAGGACGGCTCGAAGGACTATTGCTACGCGGGCGGGCCCACTCTCTCCCGCCCTATTCAAATCGCGGAGGTCGAGTGATGTCGCCTATCGAGCAGGTGCTGGAGGAGGCGGTCCGCCGGGTGAACGAGCACGTTCAGTCGCCCGGCCTCGAAACCCTGGCTCCGGACACGAACGTCTTCGACGCCGTCGATTCGATGGCGATCGTCGATCTGCTTCTGGAATCGGAATCCCTGCTCGAGGAAGCCACCGGCAAATATGTGGCGCTCGCCAACGACAAGATGTTCGATGCCGGCGCCTCCCCGCTCCTGCGCTGGAGCGACTGGGTCGCCCATGTGGAGCAGCGCCATGGAGAATGACAACGCCCGCGCCCGGCTGAGCTTCGACAGGGCCGCCGTCGCAGGAATCGTGACGACGGTCGGGGGCAAGCTGGTCCGCTTCGAGGAGGAGGGGCCCAAACTGGGCCTGGAGCCGAACGAGGTGACGAGGCTGCAGAGGGCCATAGGCCTCGACACGCGCTATCTCGCCGGCAACGGCGAGACCACCGTCGACCTGTGCGAGGCATCGGCGCGGCGGCTGCTGGCCGGCCTCGACGTGCCGGCGGCCTCGGTCTCCGGCCTGATCCTGGTCACCCAGACTCCGGATTATCGCTCCCCGGCCTCGGCCATCGAGCTCCAGCACCGGCTCGGGCTTCCGGTCACGTCGATGGCGTTCGACGTCAGCCTCGGCTGCAGCGGCTTCGTCTACGGCCTCGCTTTGGCCCACAGCTTCGTCCAGTCCGGGCTCGAGCGCGTGCTTCTGGCCGTGGGCGACGTCGCCAGCCGTTTCGTCGATCCGAGCGACCATACGGTCGCGCCGATCATGGGCGACGCCGGGGCCGTGGCCCTGATCGAGCGGCGGCCGAGCGAAAGCCTGTTCGAGCTGTATTCCGACGGATCCGGGCAGCGCGCGCTCTACATCCCGAACAGCGGCCTGAAGATCGATTCCGCCGACGAGGGCAAGCAGTCGGTGATGACGATGGACGGCGCGGCCGTGTTCAACTTCACGCTCCAGCGCGTCCCGGATCTCGTCAACAGCATCCTCGCTTCGTCCGGAAAGGCGGCCGAGGAGGTCGACTATTTCGTCATGCATCAGCCCAACAAGTACATATTGAAGAACATCCAGAAGCGGCTGAAGATTCCGGAAGAGAAGTTCCCGATGGCCACCCAGGGCGTGTACGGAAACCAGAACTCCGCCTCGATCCCGGGGACCATTTCCGGATTCCTCAGCGACGCCTATAGCCACTCCCGCCTGACGTCGGTGCTTGCCGGGTTCGGCATCGGTCTGAGCTGGGCGGCCTGCGTGGTGGAAACCGACCGGATCTACGCGCCGCCGGCGTTTGTGGGAGTTGACACAGTATGACAGCCGACGAATTTCTGCAGCAGCTGACCGACGTCCTCGAAGCCGACGAGCCGCTCCGGCCGGGGCAGCGGCTGGCCGACGTCGAGACCTGGGATTCGCTCGGGATTCTCGCGGCGGTCGAGCTCTACGACGAGCTCGGGGTCAAGGTGGACCTGGCCAGCGTCGGCGACGCCCAGACCACCGACGATCTCGTCGTCCTCGCCGGCTCCGCGGTGACGGGCTGACATGGCCGGGCTCGCCGGCCACGCGCTCGTCGTCGGGGCATCGAGCGGCATCGGCAGGGCGGTCGCCGAAAGGCTCGCTCCCAAAATGGCCGTCACCGCGCTCGCCAGGCGCGCCGAGCGGCTCGAATCGCTCGCGCCGCTGGGCGTCGAGGCGATCGCCTGCGACGTCTCACGGGCCGATCTGCTGGAGCAGGCGGTTCAGAAGGCCGTCGAGCGCAGCGGCAAGATTTCCTGCCTCGTCTATTGCGCCGGCCAGCAGAAGATCAAGCCGCTGCGGCTGATGAAGCCGGCCGAGGTCAGCGAGCTTCTCAGGATCAACCTCGAGGCCCCGCTCATCCTGGCGGGGCTGTTCACCAGCCGCCGGGTGACCACGGACGACGCGGTCTTTTGCGCGGTCTCCTCGATCGCCGCGGCTCGGCCGGAGCCGGGGATCGTCGCCTACGCCGCCGCGAAGGCCGGCCTCGACGCCATGGTGAAGGGACTTGCCCGGGAGGCGGCTCCGAGGCGCGCCGTGGCGGTTGCGCCGGGCTGGCTCGACACCGAGATGACCCAGGCGTACGCGTCGCTCTACGACTCGGAATTCAGGGCCGGTCTCGAGAAGTCGTCCCCGCGGGGAATCGCCACCGTCGAGGCCGTGGTCGACTGCATCGAGTTCCTGCTCTCCCCGGCGGCGGGCTACATCACCGGCGAAGTCGTTCGGGTCGACGGCGGCGCCGCGCTGTGAGCGAAACGGATCGGAGGTCGCAATGAAGCGCCTGGCATTTATCGGCGGCGGCGGGTTCGCGAAGGAGGTGCTCGAGATCGCCGAGATGAACGGCCATCGGGTCGTCGGCTATGTCGGCGATTCCAGCGGCATGCTGAGCCGCGACTATTGGGGTCCTAAGGAAGCGCTCTTGGACCGGCGGAGCGACTTCGACGCCCTCTGCGTGGCGTTCGGAGCCGTCAACCGCGCCTCGATCGGAGCGCGCCAGAAGGTCATCGACTGGGTCGTCGAGAACGGCTTCGAGTCCGAGACCCTGGTGTCGCCGCACGCGGTTCGGGCGAGCGGAGTGACCTTGGGCCGCGGCACCATCGTCGCGCATGGAGCCGTCATCAGCGTCGACGCCCGGATCGGCGACTTCGCCATTCTCAACACCGGCGCGATCATCGGCCATGACGCGGTCGTCGGCGACAACGTGACCATCGCTCCGGTCGCGTTCGTCGGCGGTGCGACCAGCATCGGAAGCGGCAGCCTGGTCGGTCCCGGGGCCTCCGTCCTCCAGAGCCTCAGCGTCGGCAGCCACGTCATCATCGGCACCGGCGCAAGCGTCGTCAGGAGCGTGCCGGACGGGGCGACGGTGGTGCCGCTGCGATCGAGGTCCCTTAAGGGCTGAGCTCCGCCGGGCCGGCCTCGAGCCGGCGCGCGAGATCGAGCAGGTCGCGCGAGCGCGGTCCGAGCTCCCGCGCCGGATTGCCGCCGTAGATCGTCCACTCGCCGAGCGGACGGTTGACCACCGACATGGCCGCGACCGCCGACCCTTCGCCGACGCTCGCTCCGGGCAGGACGATGCAGCCGGATCCGATCGGGGCGAAGCGGCCGACGTGGATGGGAGCGGTCTGGATGCCCAGATATTCCGGCGGAAGAGTCGAGTTGGTCATCGTCCGGCCGCTGAAATCGTCGATGGCCGAGAGCAGGCGAACGCCGTGCGACAGGCTCGAATAGTCAGCCAGCTCGATTCCGCCGCGCGCTCCCAGGACGCAGCCCGAGCAGATATGGACCCGGCTGCCGATGCGCAGCGGGCCGCCGGTCGCGACGATCGTGGTGAAGCCGTCGATCCGGACGAAGTCGCCGATGACGATGTTCTCGAGCCCGACGATCGTGCAGGTCCGGGCGATCGCGCTGCCCTCGCCGACGCGCGCGAAGCCGAAGGCGCGCAGCTCGTCGGACTTGAAATATCCCTGATCGAAGGGGTTGTGCATTTCAGCCTTCTGGATCGCGCCCCCGTCCTTGTCCAGCGGCCGCCCCGAGGCGGAAAGGCCGCTCGAGCCGCCGGCCGCCTCGATCGACGCGGCGCTCGGGACGGTCAGGCCGCGACTCGTGCTCGCGCTCTGCCGCGGCGGACGTGGAGCCACATCATGATGCCGGTGACGGCAAGCGCCGCCGGGATGATCCCTCCGATGAAGATGACGATCTGCCACAAGGGGCCCATGCCCGTGCCGTCGTGGATCCGGCGCATCAGCCGGGCCGTCGTCTCCGGTTGGGGCGGTCTCGGCGGGCCGGCCGCGCCGGAGCGGTCGTCGACGGTCACTTCGGCGGCGCCGCCCGGGCGCTGGAAGGACAGCTTCCATTTCGCCTCGGGGCCGCTCGGCCAGGTCAGGCCGAGGAGCTTTCCGTCCGCGAGCGGCCGCGCCGCCGCCAGCGCCGAGTCGGGGCCGAGCCTGACCTGCGCCGCGGGCGGCGCCGCCATCCGCCTCATCCGTTCCGCCATGGGGGGCGCGGCCGGGTCGCCCGACAATGCCGCGAAGAAGGCGGGGAAGGAAATCCAGGCTCCGGTGAAGGAAAGCGCGGCGAGCGGAAGGACGATCCAGAAGCCGCCCTGGTGATGGAGGTTGGCGCTGGTCGTGGCCCGGCGCCGCCACTTCAGGCCGCGGGCGAAGCGGCCGCTGAGCGGCCACCACAGCCACAGACCGGTCAGCGAGGAGAGAAGCATCGCCACCCCGATCCAGCCCACGATCTGCCGCCCGACGCCGGGCACCATCAGCGAGCCGTGGAGATTGTGCAGGATCCGCACGGCGCCTTCGTCGCTCGCCGCCCGGTCGAGCAGCCGCGCCGAGGCAGGATCGAGATAGAGAAGGGTGCGAACCGGCCGGCCCCGTGCGGGCTGGCCGGTCCTCGCCAGCGTCGCGACGACAGGCCCGCTCTCCCGCGGATAAGCGAGGCTGTTCAGCCGCTCGCCGGGCCGGGCGAACCGGGCCGCGGCGGCCGCGTAGGCCGAGGGCGGCAGGCTGGCCGCGCCCGACACGGAGCGCTCCGGATTGAGCCTCTCGTCGAGCCAGTCGTGCCAGACCAGAGCCGACCCGCTCAGCGAGATCGGGATGATCAGCACGGCGAGGGCGAGCCCGATCCATTTGTGGACCTGGAACCATAAGCGGCGGAGGCGGGACTGGGTTGCGGCCATGATCGTCGGGCTATTTCACTTGCGAGTGATTATCAATAGCGATTGGCGTGCGTCCGGAGAGCGGCTAGAGGGTCCAGCGCTCCACTCCGGGCAGGGCGCGGCCCTTGTAGAGATGCTTCAGATCCGCGAGCAGGCCGCCTTGGGCCACCAGCCCCGTCAGCCGGCCGTCGTCCAGCTCCGAATAGGCGGAATGGGGCACCGCGACGAGCACGAGGTCGTAGTCGCGATCGAAGGCGTCGGCCGCGAGGTCGATCCCATATTCGTGGCGCGCCTCGGCCGAGTCGGCGAGAGGGTCGTGGACCGTCACCTCGTGGCCGAGCTCCTGAAGCCTTCGGACGACGTCGATGACCCGGCTGTTCCTGAGATCCGGCACGTTCTCCTTGAAGGCGAGACCCATGACGAGGGCCCGGCCCGGCCGGCCGAGCCTCTTGTGGAGTCCGTCCGCGACCCAGGCGCCCATGCCGTCGTTGGTCGAGCGGCCGGCGAGGATGACGTTGGGGTCCAGGCCGAGCTGCTGGGCCCTGAAGCTGAGATAATAAGGGTCCACCCCGATGCAGTGGCCGCCGACGAGCCCGGGCTGGAAAGGCAGGAAGTTCCACTTGGTCCCGGCGGCGGCGAGCACGTCCCAGATCGAGATGTCGAGCTTCGCGAAGATCTTGGTGATCTCGTTCATGAAGGCGATGTTGATGTCGCGCTGGGCGTTCTCGATGACCTTGGCGGCCTCGGCGGTCTTGATCGACGCGGCCCGGAAGACGCCGGCGCTGGTCACCGCGCCGTACATCGCCGCAAGCCGCTCCGTCACCGCCTCGTTCTCGCCGGCGACGACCTTGACGATGCGGTCCACCGTATGCTCGCGGTCTCCCGGATTGATCCGCTCCGGCGAATAGCCGAGGAAGAAGTCGCGTCCGCGCTGGAGCCCGGAAACCTCCTCGATCAGCGGCCCGCAGACCTCCTCGGTCACGCCCGGATAGACGGTGCTCTCATAGACGATGATCGGCTTGCGCGCGGGGTCGAGAAGGGTCGCGACGCTCCTCGTCGCGCTGATCACCGGGCCCAGGTCGGGGCAGTTGGCCGAGTCCACCGGGGTCGGCACCGTGATGACGTAGACGTCGGCGCCGGCGGCGTCGGCGGCCCGGCTGGTGAGCCGCAGCGGCGAGGCCGCGAGCCGGTCGCTCTCGACCTCGCGGGTGCGGTCGATGCCGAGCCTCAGCTCCTCGATCCGCTTCTGGTCGATGTCGAGGCCGACGACGGCGAAGCTCCGCGCCAGGGCGACCGCGAGGGGGAGCCCGACATAGCCGAGGCCGACGACCACGATCTGCTCGGAGCGGGAGGCGGTCATTGCGGGATCACTTCAGGAAAGGATGGCGCGGGATCGCCGGGGCTGCCGGCGCTAACATTCGACGGCGGCCGAAATGTCAAGCTCGGGGGACCTTGAGGGGCGCCGGCCGGGCCTCGCGCCGAGGCTCGGCGCGATGGAGCGTCGCGTTGCGGCTGGCCAGCCAGTCGCGATTCCGAGCGGTCAGGGCCTCGAGGAAGGAACGGGGCTTCTTCATCAGCTTCCTGGTGTCGGCGGTCATGCCGATGGCCGCGGCGAGCTCGGCGACGAAATGGACGCAATTATGCTTGTCGAGGTCGTAGCTCGGCTGCCTGGCCGAGCGCCAGCGGGCGATGGTCGCCATCACCGCGTCATATTCGGAATCGGTCAGGGCGACGGTGAAGTGGCGGTCGCTGCCCTTGACGTAGCCGACGCTGTGATCGGTGATCACCTCTCCCGAGACCTTGCCCCACAAAATGGCCGGGCTGATCGTCTTCGCGGTGAAGCCGTAATCCTCCTCGATTCGCGGGCCGCCGCGGTCGGGCGTCCCTTCGAGGATGACGAAGGCGTGGGGAAAGCTGGCTCCCAATTCCTTGGAATAGAAGGTGATCGACACCGCCGCCCATCCCGGGGCCGCGGTCAGCGCGAGCAAGGCCGCCGCCAGCAGGGCGAGCAGGCGCGACGGACGAAAGGCAGGGATCACCGGCTCCTCCCCAAGGTCGGGTTCGCGAACCCTCTGAAACAAAAAGCCATTTCTAGCAATCCCACGCAGGTGTCGCTCTTGTGCAACAGTCTGGCCGGCTTCCGCCGCGGCGCCCGATTCCGCGGCCCGTGCGGCCTCCGGTCCGCGCTCGGTAAGCCTCTGTAGATAAGGTAAGTTTCGCTCATTCCGGCGAGGACGCTTTTGGGATAGACAGGCCCGAGCGGCTCGACTAGATAAAGTTCAAATCGAGACGATCAGACTCGGGTACGAAGGGAGAAGCTGACGTGGCTTTCAAGGGACTTATTGCTGCGGCCGCCTCGGTGGCCTTGATGACGACGCCGACGCTCGCGGCGGCGCAGGCGTCGGCCTCGGCTTCGACGTCGGCCTCGCGCGAAGTGGCGCCGGCTGCCGAAACCGTCCAGGGCGAGCAGCTTCGCGGCGGCTGGATCATTCCGCTGATCGCGCTCATCGCCATCATCCTCGGCATCTGCGCCGCCACCGAGATCTGCGGCGGCGACGACGGCGATCCCCCCCACAGCCCGTGAGCTGGCTCGGACGGTCGTCCACTTAAGCTGAATTAGACCGGGCGAAGCATCCCTTCGCCCGGTCATTTTCTTGTCTGCCTCGCGGGATCCAGCCCTCCTAACGCGCTGGCACGAGGCCTTGCCGGGACGGCGAATCCGGAAGCCGGATTCGCGAAGCGCCTGAAACCAAAAGCCATTTCTGAAATTCCCTGGCAGGCTGTCGCTTTTGCGCAACAGTCGGGCTTGATCTCTCGGGGCGCCTGAACCAAATAGGGGGCCTGGCGTTCGGGTCAGGCTTCGTAAACCTCTCCGAGGCTAGGGAAGCGCGGATGGTTTTCCGCCGGTGGTCGTTTTCGAGGGTAGACAGCCTCGGAGCCGCCGATTAGGTAAAGCCGAAATCGAGAAGATCGGCTCGAGTACGAAGGGAGAAGCTGACGTGCGTTTCAAGGGATTAATTGCTGCGACCGCCTCGGTTGCGTTGATGACGACGCCGACGCTGGCGGCGGCGCAGGCGTCGGCCTCGGCTTCGACGTCGGCCTCGCGCGAAGTGGCTCCGGCTGCCGAAACCGTCCAGGGCGAGCAGCTTCGCGGCGGCTGGATCATTCCGCTGATCGCGCTCATCGCCATCATCCTCGGCATCTGCGCCGCCACCGAGATCTGCGGCGGCGACGACGGCGATCCGCCGCACAGCCCGTAAGGGCGGGCGGGACGTCAGTCCGTCATGAATTTCTGGCCGGATGGAGACACTCTTCATCCGGCCATTTTCTTGTCCGGCGCAGGAGACCGCCGTCGTGCGTGAAAGGCCCGGCCCGAGCCGCCGAGCGATCCGTTGCGCCCTCGCCGCCGTGGCGCTGCTCGTCATGGGCGCCGCCGGGGCCCGCTCGCAGCCGCCCGCCGCCGCCCCCGCCACCGGGGTCTCGACCACCTTGCGCAAGGACGATCTGCGGGTCGCCCTGGTCGCCTACCGGCTCGCGCTCGCCGGCTCGGCCCTGTGCCCCGACCGCCACCCGCTCACCGGGCTGCTCTTCCATCACCTCGCCGAATATGAGCCGGCCGACCGGACGCTGATGATCGCCCGCTACGGCCTCGACCGCGGCCCCGGGATACTGACGGTGCTGGCCGGGACCCCTGCGGCCCGGGCGGGCCTGGTCGCCGGCGACGTCCTGCTCGCCGTGAACGGCCGGCCGCTCCCGACCGGGACTTCGGTCGCCGCCGTCCCGAAGCGCGAGAAATGGCGGCGGCTCGCCGACGAGTCCGAAGCCGAGCTCGAGACCGCGCTTCGCCGCGGGCCGGCCGAGCTTCGGGTCCTTCGCGAAGGCCGTGAGATCCCGCTGCGCCTCGGCTCGATTCCGGCCTGCCTCGGCCGGGTGCGGCTCGCCCGCTCGACCCAGGTCAACGCCTTCGCCACCGGCCGGACGGTGGTGATGACCCTGTCCATGCTGAGGTTCCTCAAGAGCGACGACGAGCTCGCCGTGGTCCTCGGTCACGAGCTGTCCCACAACATATTCGGCCATCCTGCCCTGCGCAGCGAGGAGGGGATACTCCGCGGCCTCGGAATCAAGGCGAGCGCGGCATGGAAACGCGAGGAGGCGGCCGACCGCTTCGGCCTGCGGCTGATGGACGCGGCCGGCTACGACCTCGATTCGGCCATCCCTTTCTGGCGGCGCTACCTGGGCAAATACGACTGGTTTCCTCAGCTCTTCCGAAGCCATCCGAGCCTCGGCGCCCGCGAGCGAATCGCGGCCGAGGAGATCGCGAGGATCCGGAGGGAGAAAGCCGGGCTCTAGGACGGCCGCCTTCGCTCTGGACACGTCCCGGCATCCCGTTATCACCGACGAGAGGGGGGATGCATTCAGATGGGTGTTTCTTACAAGGCCGCGGCGGCGGTCGCCGTTCTGACCCTGGCCGCCGCGGCGAGCGCGCAGGGGGGCAGGGCCTGGCAGGGGATCGGGAAGGGGACCGCGACTCCGGATTCGGGCAGCGTCGCCATCCCCGCCCGCGGCGGACCGCGCGATCGCGAGCTGATGATCTGCGCCGAGGGCCGCGCGATTCGGCTCAACGTCGCGACCCTCCGTTTCGAAGGCGGCGCCACCCAGTCGTTGAAGATCGGCGAGCGCCTCGCCGACGGCGGCTGCACCGGCGGGAAGGGCTTTTCCGGACGGAATCACTCGGTCGAGAGCATCGAAGTCGCGTACGATAAGGCGACGCTCGCCGGCGGCACCGCTCGAATCGAACTGTTCGTTCGCTAGCGGGCCGCCCCGCCCCGAAAGGTCAGACCCGGGTCCTCAGCGACCAGAGTTCCGGGAACGCCCTTTTCCCCAGGGTCGACTGAAGATAGGCGACCCCGTCCGTGCCGCCCGTGCCGCGCTTGAGGCCGATGATCCGCTCGACCGTCACGACATGCTTGTGCCGCCAGCCGGCCAGCGAATCGTCGATGTCGACCAGCTTCTCGGCCAGCTGGTAGAGCGGCCAACGCCGCTCGGGCTCGCGATAGACCTGGGCCCAGGCCGCTTCCACGGCCTCGCTCGGCCGATAGGGCAGGCTCCAGTCGCGCTCCAGCGCCTCGGGCGGCAGAGGGAGGCCGGCGCGCGCCGCGGCGGCATTGGCTTCGTCCCACAGGCTGGGCTGATGAAGCGCCTCGAGCAAAGCGGCGTGGGCGCCGCTGCCTTCGTCCTGGAACCGGAGGTGGCCGCCGTCCTTGAGGCCGAGCCTGTACTCGAACTCGCGGAACTGGGCGGACTGGAAGCCCGAGCTGGAGCCGAGGACGGAACGGAAGCTGGTATAATCGGACGGGGTCATGGTCGCGAGCACGTCCCAGCTCAGCGTCATCACCGCCTGGATGCGCGATACCCGCGAGAGCGCCTTGTGCACCTCAATCAGCCGGTCCTGGCGGACCATCTCCAGCGACAGCTTCAGCTCGTGGATGATCTGCTTGAGCCAGAGCTCCTTGGTCTGATGGATGATGACGAACAGCATCTCGTCATGATGGTTCGAGATCGGGTGCTGGGCGGAAAGGAGCTGGTCGAGCGTCAGGTAGCCGCCATAGGTCATCGAGGCCGGCGTGTCGGTCACCCGGTTCAGCCGTGGGTCGCGAAGACGGACCGGCGCCCCGCCGGATCGAAGGCGAAGACCTGGTAGCGCTGGCGCACATCGTGGCCGACGTCCATTCCCGGCGCGCCCGCCGGCATTCCGGGCGTGGCCAGGCCCTTGACGCCCTTGCGGCCGGAAGCGATCAGCCGCTTGATGTCTTCGGGCGGAACATGGCCCTCGACGACGACCCCCTGGATCAAGGCGGTGTGGCAGGACTGGAGCTGGGCCGGAACGCCCTGAGCCTTCTTCACCGCAGCCATGTTCGGGGCGTTCACGACCGGCAGCTTCCTTCCGAACGCCGCTTCGATCCGTTTCGCCCATTCGAGGCAGCAGCCGCAGCCCGGATCCCGCCACATCACATAGCCCGTGGGCGCGGCCGCCCCCGACGGCCCGGCCAGTAGCGGCCAGGCGGCCGCGCCGCCGACCAGGCCGATCAGCGTCCGCCGGTCCATCGTCCCATATTCCATCACAAACGCTCCGCGCTCGACACGACGTCCGCGGCCCGAAGCGCCGCCAGGATCCGCATCAGATGCTGCACGTCGTGCACTTCGATGTCGAGATGGAAGGTGTGGAAGCTGCCGTCCCGGCTCGCCTGCTCCATCGAGACGATGTTGGCGCCGTGGCGGCCGAGAATCCCGGCGATCACGGCGAGCGAGCCCGGCTCGTTCTTGATGACGACGCAGAGCCGCGCGGTGCCGCCGTCCGATTCGTCGCCCCAGGCGAGGTCGAGCCAGTCGGCATCCACCCCGTCGGCGAGGCTGTCGCAGCCGATGACGTGGACCTCGATCTCCGTGCCCTCCCGGCGCAGCCCGACGATCCGATCGCCGGGGATCGGATGGCAGCATTCGGCGAGCTGAAAGGCGACCCCGGGCGTGAGGCCCTTGATCGAGATGGCGGTGCGCTGCGGCGGCGGCTTCACCCCCTCCTTGCCGGTCGAGCCGGGGATCAGCGCCTCCATCACCGCGACGTCGGACACCCGCTTGAGCGCGATCGCCTCCATCAGAGCCGCGTCGTCGTGGAAATGGAGCCGCTTCAGGGCTTCGGTGATCGCTTCCCAGCCGAGAGGCTGGGGAAGCCGCTGGACGATCTCGTCGAATATCTTCCGCCCTAGGGCGACCGTCTCCTCGCGCTCCTTCGACTTGACGAACCGCCGGATCTTCGCGCGCGCCTTGCCGGTGACGACGAAGCTCAGCCAGCCCGGCTGCGGATGCTGGGCCTTGGAGACGAGGATCTCGACCTGGTCGCCATTCTCGAGCGGGGTCCGAAGCGGCATCACCCGACCGTTGATCTTGGCCCCCACGGTCTGGTCGCCGAGGTCGGTATGGACAGCGTAGGCGAAGTCGACCGGCGTTGCGCCCTTGGGAAGCTGGATCAGCTCGCCCTTAGGGGTGAAGGCGAAGATCCGGTCCTGGTACATCGCCATCCGGGTGTGCTCGAGGAGCTCCTCGGGGCTGCCGGCATGTTCGAGGATTTCGACCAGGTCGTCGATCCAGGGATGCTGCGCTTCGGCGGCTTCCTTGCCTTCCTTATAGGCCCAGTGGGCAGCGAAGCCGTGCTCGGCGCGCGCGTGCATCTCCCTGGTGCGGATCTGGATTTCGATTCGCATCTGCTCGTCATGGATGACGGTCGTGTGGATCGAGCTGTAGCCGTTGCGCTTGGGCGTCGAGATGAAGTCCTTGAAGCGGCCCGGCACCACCGGCCAGCGCTGATGGATGAGGCCCAGCGTCCGGTAGCATTCGTCCGTCGAGGCGACGATCGCGCGGAAGGCCATGACGTCCGACAATTGCTCGAAGCTGACGTGGCGTTCGGCCATCTTGCGCCAGATGGAATAGGGATGCTTCTCGCGCCCCTGGACCTGCGCGTCGACGCCGTGCGCTTCGAGATGCGCCTTGAGGCCGCGGGCGATGCGCTCGATGAGGTCGCCTTCGTTGCCGTGAAGCTGCTCGAGCCTTTTTGAAATGGAGGCGTAGGCGTCGGGCTCCAGCTCCTTGAAGGCGAGCGACTGCATCTCCGTCATGAACTCGTACATGCCGATCCGCTCCGCGAGCGGTGCGTAGATCTCCATCGTCTCGCGGGCGATGCGCCGCCGCTTATCCGGATTGCTGATGAAGTGGAGGGTACGCATGTTGTGGAGGCGGTCGGCGAGCTTCACGAGGAGCACGCGAATGTCGTCGGACATGGCGAGGAGGAACTTGCGCAGATTCTCTGCGGCGCGCTGGCTCTCGCTCTGCGCTTCGATGCGCGAGAGCTTGGTGACTCCGTCCACGAGCCGAGCGACGTTGGCGCCGAAATGCTTCTCGATCTCCTCGGGCGTCGCGACCGTGTCCTCGATCGTGTCGTGAAGGATGGCGGTGACGATCGTCTCGTCGTCGAGATGGAGGTCGGTGAGGATTCCGGCGACCTCGATCGGATGGCTGTAATAAGGGTCGCCCGAGGCCCGCTTCTGGCTGCCGTGCGCCTTCATCGAAAAGACGTAGGCGCGGTTGATCATGGCCTCGTCGGCGTCGGGATCGTAGGCCCTTACCTTCTCGAGAAGTTCATATTGCCGCAGCACCGCACCAACATTGGGTGCGGTGGTGCTGCGTTGCAACGTCAAAAGCGGTTCAGTCCGCCCGCGCGTTG
>DASTLX010000059.1:0-50986 GCA_035714565.1 Allosphingosinicella sp. | reverse complement strand
ATGAATCTCGCATCGTCGCCCTTGGCCAGCCATTCCGCCTCGGCCGCGATCGCTCCGAGCATGTCGGCGAGCCGGTCCTGCTCGGCCTTGGCGTAATTGCCGAGCACGTGCCCGGTGACCTGGTCCTTGTGGCCGGGATGGCCGATTCCGATGCGGACCCGGCGGAAGGCGTTGCCGACATGCGCCTCGGTCGAGCGGAGCCCGTTATGCCCGGCGGTGCCGCCTCCGACCTTCACCTTGACCTTGAACGGCGCCAGGTCGAGCTCGTCGTGGAAGACCGTGACGTCGCCGACGTCGCGCTTGAAGAAGTCCATCGCGGCGCGAACGGCCCGGCCGCTGTCGTTCATGAAGGTCGCCGGCTTCAGCAGCAGCACGCGCTGGCCGCCGATCCGTCCCTGCTGGGCCCAGCCGTGGAAGGCCTTCCTCACCGGCTCGAAGCCGTGGGTCGCCGCGATCGCATCGGCGGCCATGAAGCCGACATTGTGCCGGTGCATGGCATATTGCGCGCCCGGATTGCCGAGGCCGACCCAGATCTGCACCGGCTCGAACCCCTCCCAACCGCTTTCCGGCGCGTCCTCGGGCTGGCCCGGCACCTCGACGGCCCGCGAGCCGAAGAGGGAGCCGAGCCAGCCCAGGATCGCCATCAGCCTTCTTCGGCCTCGCCTTCGGCCTCTTCCTCGCCGACCAGCGGCACTTCGGCCGAAGCGGGCTCGGAATCGGCGATCTGGGCGTCCTCCGCCTCCATCTTGAGGCCCGAGGGCGGGACGATGGTGGCGATGGTGAAGTCGCGGTCGGTGATCGCGCTCTCCACGCCCTCGGGCAGGGTGACCGCCGAGATGTGAAGCGAATCGCCGATGTCGAGGCCGGCCAGGCTGATCTCGATCTCGTCGGGTATCTCGGCGGCGTCGCAGACCAGCTCGAGCTCGTGGCGGACCGCGTTCAGCACTCCGCCGCGCTTGAGGCCGCGCGAGCGCTCCTCCTCGGTGAAGCGGATCGGGACGTTGACGTGGACCTTGCTGTGCTCGGAGATGCGCAGGAAATCGACATGCAGCGGGCGGTCCGTCACCGGGTGGAACTGGACGTCCTTGGGCAGGGTCCGGGCGGTCGGGCCGCCGGCGACCTCGACCATGACCACCGAGTTCATGAAGTGCCCGGTGCTGAGCATCTTCATCAGCGCCTTCTCCTCGACGTGGACGGCGAGGGGCTCTTCTCTGTTGCCGTAGACGACGGCGGGGACTCGGCCTTCGCGACGCATTGCTCGGGAGGCTCCCTTGCCCGCCCGCTCGCGCGTCTCGGCCGACAGCGTAAGCTGTTCGCTCATGTGCATGCCTTTCGATAAACGTGGATCAAACGCCCGCGCTCACGCCTCCAGGGATGACCATGAACGGGGGAGCGGCGCCTCTAGCCGAGGGGGGACGGGAAGGCAAGTTTTGCCTAATTCCTCCCCCGGATTTCCCGGGGAGGAATTCGTTCACTGCACCCTTTTCGGCTTCAGCCCCTTCGCCTCGAGCATCTCCTGCACCGAATCCTCGCCCGCCAGGTGGCCGGCGCCGACCGCGACGAACACGGTGCCCGGCTGGTCCAGCCGCCGAGCCACCCATTCGGCCCAGCGCGCGTTGCGCTTGCGCATCAGGGCCTCCTTCAGCTCCGGCGACATCATCGTCTCGTCGTCGAAGGTGCGGGCGATCCCGGCGAGGTCGCCGCTCGCCCAGGCCTCCAGCATCGCCCTGAACTGGGCCCGGGTCTCCTTCGTGTCCTCGATGACGGCCAGCAGCAGCGCCCTCTGAGCGCCTTCCGAGAGGGTGTCGAAGAAGCCGAGCTGCTGCTCGATCGTCTCGAGCCCGACGATCTTCTTCCCCGCCGTCCGGAACGGCGCCCCGATCTGGCGCTCGACTCCGAGCTTGGGGTCGAGCCCGAGCCGCTTGAAGCTGACCCCGAGCAGGGGCATGGCCGCCGCCCAGGTCTCGAGCCGGTCGAAGACCGCCTCGGGATAGCCGCTCTCGGCGATCATCGCCCTCAGCGCCGCGCGCTTCTCCTCCGGCACCCGCTCGGCGATCGGCGGCAGGCCCGGCGACAGGCCGAGCTTCTGCATCGCCCGGGCGCTCGCCATCATGTCGTCGACGTCGGCGACCTCGAGCACCAGCTCGTCGGCGCCGGCCAGCGCCGAATCGAGCGCCGGCGTGCGCCAGCTCTGGCCCTCCGGAAGCAGGTGGATGGTCCCGAACAGCCAGATCCGCGTGTCCTCGTCGGCGAGCTTCCACAGGGCCGGGCGCTTCGCCTCCGCCTTGGCCGGCTGAGCCGCTCCGGCGCAGGCGGCGAGCGGAAGCAGCAGCGCGGCGAAGGCGGCCCCTCTCCAGCTCCGCGTCATCGCGCTCAATCGACCCGCTTCACGCGAAGCCCGCGCCGCGCGAGCATCGCCTGCACCGATTCCCGGCCGGCGAGATGGCCCGCGCCGACCGCGAACAGGAGCGTCCCCGGCCTCTTCAGCCGGGCCTCGAGCCATTCGGTCCAGGCGGCGTTGCGGCGCCGGACGAGGACGTCGAACAAGGCCGGCGGGAAGCCCGCCTCGCCCTCCAGGCTCATCGCCTCGTCATGGCCGGCGACCCATTCGAGCTCGCCGGGAGCGGCCGGTTCGCCCTCCGCCTCCGCCGGCAGCGGCTCGATCGCCTCGAGCAGGAGCTGGGTCTGCACCGCCTCGGGCAGGGCGCTCATCGAGGCCAGCACGGCGTCGCCGTCCTCGACGCTCGAGATCGGCTTGCCGGCCTTTCGGAAGTCCGCCTCGAGCACGTCCTCCACCCCCGGCGCCTCGGCCGGATCCTCGACTCCATATTCGCCGAGCATCTGGGCGATGCCCAGCGTCATCGCCGCCGCCCAGCTGTGCATCCGGTCGAGCACGGGGAGAGGCAGGCCCGAGGCGTCGATCGCGGCCTTGAGCGGCTTGCGCTTGGCCCGCGGCACGCGCTTGAGCAGCGGCACCGGCTTGGCGGCGAAGAAGCCGGGCAGGGCCTCGATCCCGGCCGCCGTCCCCGTCCCCGGCGGCTCGTAGGTCTCGACGACCAGCTCCGCCGCTTCGCCGACCGCCCGGTCCACCGCCGCCGAACGCCAGCGGAAACCCGGCGGAAGCACGTGGATGGTGCCGAGCATGTAGATCTTGGTGTCCTCGTCGGCGAGCAGCCACAGCGCCGGCCGAGGCTCGGGCTGCGCGGCCGCCGCCTCGAGCCCGGCCCGGCCCGGCTTGCCGCCCGTCTCCTTGCCGGCGACCGCCGCGGCCGCCGGGGCGGCGGCCAGGGCGGCCAGCGGCAGCAGCCACAGCCGGGTCGAAAAGGTCAGCGATCTGAAGCCCATGTCACGCGCACCCGGCCAAGCGTCCCCGAGCGGCCTTGATGCGGCTTTTGCCCTTGGCGGTCAATCGCGAGCGGGCTCCGCTTGACCCGCGCCCCGCTCCTGCGCCAGAGCGGCGCCTTCCTTGTTGCAGGTGCGAAGACTTTGGACCGGCCGCCCAGCTTCCAGTCGCTGATCCTCACCCTCCACGATTATTGGAGCCGGCACGGCTGCCTCGTCCTGCAGCCCTACGACGTCGAGATGGGCGCCGGCACCTTCCATCCGGCGACGGCGCTCCGCAGCCTCGGCCCCGATCCCTGGAAGGCGGCCTACGTCCAGCCCTGCCGGCGCCCGACCGACGGCCGCTACGGCGAGAACCCGAACCGGCTCCAGCATTATTACCAATATCAGGTCATCCTGAAGCCGAGCCCGGCCGATCTGCAGGACCTCTATCTCGGCAGCCTCGCCGCGATCGGCATCGATTTCCTGAGGCACGACATCCGCTTCGTCGAGGACGATTGGGAATCGCCCACGCTCGGCGCCTGGGGCCTGGGCTGGGAGGTCTGGTGCGACGGCATGGAGGTCACCCAGTTCACCTATTTCCAGCAGGTCGGCGGCTACGACTGCAAGCCGGTCGCCGGCGAGCTCACCTACGGCCTCGAACGCCTCGCCATGTACGTCCAGGGCGTCGACAACGTCTACGACCTCGCCTTCAACGACGAGGGGGTCAGCTACGGCGACGTCTTCCTCGAGAATGAGCGCCAGTTCAGCACCTGGAATTTCGAGGTCGCCAGCACCGAGACCCTGTTCCGCTGGTTCAGGGACGCCGCCGAGGAGAATGCCCGCTGCATCGAAGCCAGGCTCCCGCTGCCGGCCTACGACCAGGCGATCAAGGCCAGCCACATCTTCAACATCCTCCAGGCGAGGGGCGTGATCTCCGTTGCCGAGCGCCAGGCCTATATCGGCCGGGTCCGCGACCTCGCCAAGGGCGCCTGCCAGTCCTGGATGGAAAAGAACGGATGGGCGGCGTGAGGGCGACGCCTGAAAATCCTTCCCGCGATTTCGCGGGGAGGGGGACCGCACGAAGTGCGGTGGAGGGGTTCTTCCGCGTCGGAGAACCCCTCCACCATGCTTCGCATGGTCCCCCTCCCCGGCAGATGCCGGGGAGGATCTGATGCCTGACTTCCTCCTCGAGCTCCTCTCCGAAGAGATACCGGCCCGGATGCAAGGCAAGGCGCAGCAGGATCTTGCCCGGCTCTTTTCAGACCAGCTCTCAAGCGCGGGCCTCGCCGCGGAATCGCTCGAGACCTATGCCACGCCCCGCCGCCTAGCCCTCATCGCCCGCGGCCTCCCCGCCGAGACCGCCGCCGTTCGCGAGGAGACCAAGGGCCCGCGCTCGTCGGCCCCGCCGCAGGCGCTGGACGGGTTCCTGCGCAAGACCGGTCTCACTCGGGACCAGCTGGAGGAACGCGACGGCGTGTATTTCGCCGTCGTCGACAAGCCCGGCCGCGCCACCTCGGCCGTCCTCGCCGAGGCCGTCCCGGCCCTCGTCCGGGCCTTCCCCTGGCCCAAGTCGATGCGCTGGGGCGCGGCCTCCGCTTCCACCGAAAGCCCGCGCTGGGTCCGCCCCCTGCAGGGCATGGTCGCACTTCTCGGCGAGGAGATCGTCGAGCTCGAGATCGCCGGAGTCCGAAGCGGCGCCGCGACCCTCGGCCACCGCTTCCACCATCCGGGCCAGATCACGATCGGCGGCGCCCACGATTATGTCGAGAAGCTCCAGGCCTGCCACGTCGTCGTCGACCCCGCCGAGCGCCGCCGGATCGTCGCCGAGGGCGCCCGCGCCGCCGCCGCGGCCGCCGGCCTCACCCTGGTCGAGGACGAGGGCCTCGTCGCCGAGAATGCCGGCCTCACCGAATGGCCGGTGCCGCTGCTCGGCCGCTTCGACCCCGCCTTCCTCGAGGTGCCGGCCGAGGTGATCCAGCTCACCATGCGGACCAACCAGAAATATTTCGCCTGCACCGACGGGGAGGGCAGGCTGGCCCCCGCCTTCGTCTGCACCGCCAACATCGAGGCGACGGACGGCGGCGCCGCGATCGTCGCCGGCAACGAGCGGGTCCTTTCCGCCCGCCTCTCCGACGCCAAGTTCTTCTGGGAACAGGACCTCAAGGTCCCGCTCGAGGAGCAGGCGGAAAAGCTCCGCGACATCGTCTTCCACGAGAAGCTGGGCACCGTCGCCGACAAGGTCGAGCGCGTCGCGAAGCTGGCGCGATGGCTGGTCGAAGAGGGCATCGTAAACCCCTCTCCCCGGCGCGGAGAGGGACAGGTTCGCGAAGCGAACCAGGGTGAGGGGGCTCCGGGTCAGAGGAAACCCTCCGCCGCCGAACCCCCTCACCCCGACCCTCTCCCCGCGGGGGAGAGGGAGAATTTGGCCGACCTCGCGACTCGCGCCGGCCGCCTCTGCAAGGCCGACCTCGTCACCCAGATGGTCGGCGAGTTCCCCGAGCTCCAGGGCGTCATCGGCGGCCACCTCGCGAAAGCCCAGGGCGAAGACCCGCAGGTCGCCGACGCCATCCGCGACCATTACAAGCCCGTCGGGCAGGGGGACGAGGTGCCGACGGCGCCGGTGACGGTGGCCGTGAGCTTGGCAGATAAGCTGGATAGCCTCACGAGTTTTTTTGGGGCCGGAGAGATGCCGACTGGGTCCAAAGACCCCTACGCGCTCAGGCGCGCGGCTCTTGCGATAATCAGGATCGTAACGGAAAATGGGCTGCGGTGGCCGCTGAGACCGTCGCTACAATCTGGGGTGATCGTCCCGTACTTAAGGCAGATCGATGAGATATATGACGAGACGGAGGACGTAGTAACCGGCTTGTTCGAGCACCTTGATTTTTCGGATGCCGCTGGGCCATTCGAGAACTTGAGGAAGGCTACGAGAACGCGCGCGCTAGCGGCTGTGCCGGATATTGTGGCCAGTGTGCGGCTCCGTGCAGCCGATCTCCTCGACTTCTTCGCCGACCGCCTCAAGGTCCAGCAGCGCGAGGCCGGGGTTCGCCACGACCTGATCGACGCGGTCTTCGCGCTCGGCGGCGAGGACGATCTCGTCCGGCTGCTCGCCCGGGTCCGAGCCCTTCAGGCCTTCGTCGAGACTCCCGAGGGCGCAGACCTCCTCGCCGGCTACAAGCGGGCGGCGAATATCCTCAAGAAAGAAGGCTTCGCCGTCATCCCGGCGAAAGCCGGGACCTCAGGTCAGGAAGGCACGGCGGGTCTCCCCGAGGTCCCGGCTTCCACCGGGATAACGGAACAAGGCGGGAACAAATCTCTTTGCTACGCCCCCGAAATAGAGGAAGATGCACTGATCGCGGCCCTCGACTCGGCCGAGCCCCGGGCCCGCGCCGCCATCGAGGCGGAGGATTTCGAAGGGGCGATGGCGGCTCTGGCCTCCTTGCGCGCGCCGGTGGATTCGTTCTTCGACAAGGTGACCGTCAATGATCCCGATCCCGACAAGCGCCAAGCCCGGCTCGCCTTGCTGGCCCGGATGCGCGACGCGGTCCACCGGGTCGCCGATTTCTCGAAGATCGAGGGGTGAGCGTGGGGCGGGGAATCGCAGCATCCCGGAGCCGTCGCCCTGAACGCGTTTCAGGGTCCAGGGAGGAGCTTTCCCGGACGTCAGGCTGTGGGATGAGCGTTCGCGCCCGGCTCCCGGCGCCTTGGGCGCCAATTTCAAAGGAAAGGCGCGAAGGCGCAAAGGCACAACGTCGAGAGCCCCTTTTTCTACGTCGCGCCTTTGTGCCTTCGTGCCTTCTCTCAAAAAATCCAGGGCCTGCCGGCCGGGGAGGAAGCGCGCTCGATGCCATTACGGCCGGCCGCAGCGCGGCTCGACCCTGGATGCTGAAACGAGTTCAGCATGACGGGGAAGTACGATGACCCGCTACGTTTACCGCTTCGGCGGCGGCGCCTCGGACGGCGAGGCGGGGAACAGGAATTTGCTCGGCGGCAAGGGCGCCAACCTCGCCGAAATGGCGTCGATCGGGCTGCCGGTTCCGCCCGGCTTCACCATCTCGACCGAGATGTGCGCCCGCTATTACGAAGAAGGGGAGCGCTTCCCCGATTCGCTCCGCGAGCAGGTCGCCGAGGGCCTCGCCCATGTCGAGGGCCTCACCGGCAAAAGCTTCGGCGACCCGGCCGACCCTTTGCTCGTCTCCGTCCGCTCCGGAGCCCGGGTCTCGATGCCGGGGATGATGGACACCGTCCTCAACCTCGGCCTCAACGACGAGACCGTCGAGGGTCTCGCCGCCATCTCCGGCGATCCGCGCTTCGCCTGGGACAGCTATCGCCGCTTCATCCAGATGTATTCGGACGTCGTCCTCGGGCTCGACCATTCGGCCTTCGAGGAGGCGCTCGAGATCGCCAAGGAGGACAAGGGCGTCCATCTCGACACCGAGCTCGAGGCGGAGGACTGGCGGCGCCTTGCCGGCCGCTACAAGTCGCTGGTCGCCGAGCAGCTCGGCGGGCCCTTCCCGGACGACGTCAACGAGCAGCTCTGGGGAGCGATCGGCGCGGTGTTCGGCTCCTGGCAGTCCGACCGGGCGAAGACCTACCGCCGCCTCAACGCCATTCCGGGCGACTGGGGGACCGCGGTCAACGTCCAGGCGATGGTGTTCGGCAACATGGGCGAGACCTCGGCCACGGGGGTCGCCTTCACCCGCAACCCGTCGACCGGCGAGCGCGCTTATTACGGCGAATATCTGATCAACGCCCAGGGCGAGGACGTCGTCGCCGGCATCCGCACCCCGCAATATCTGACCCGCGCCGCCCGCGAGGCCGCCGGCGCCAGGGCGGCGTCGATGGAAGAATCCATGCCCGACGCGTTCGCCGAGCTCGCCCGGGTCTTCGACCTGCTCGAGCGCCATTATCGCGACATGCAGGACATCGAGTTCACCGTCGAGCGCGGCAAGCTCTTCATGCTCCAGACCCGGTCGGGCAAGCGCACCGCCAGGGCGGCCCTCCGGATCGCCGTCGACATGGCCGGGGAGGGGCTGATCGGCCGGGAGGAGGCCGTGCTCCGGGTCGATCCGCAGGCGCTCGACCAGTTGCTCCATCCGACCCTGGATCCCTCGGCCGAGCGCCGGGTCATCGCCCGCGGCCTGCCCGCCTCGCCCGGCGCCGCCTCCGGCGCGGCCGTGTTCGACGCCGACAGCGCCGAAAAGAGGGCCGGGCTCGGCGAAAAGGTGATCCTGGTCCGGGTCGAGACCAGCCCCGAGGACATTCACGGCATGCACGCCGCCCAGGGCATCCTCACCGCGCGCGGCGGGATGACCAGCCACGCCGCCGTCGTCGCGCGGGGCATGGGCCGGCCCTGCGTCAGCGGCGCCGGCTCGATCTCGATCGACTATGGCGCCCGCCGGATGCGGGTCGGCGGGGTCGAGGTCGGCGAAGGCGAGACGATCACCATCGACGGCGCCTCCGGCGAGGTCATGCTCGGCTCGGTCGCCACCGTCCAGCCCGAGCTGGTCGGCGATTTCGGGACCCTGATGGGCTGGGCGGACGAGGTGCGCCGGCTCGGGGTCCGGACCAACGCCGAGACCCCGCTCGACTGCCGGACCGCCCGCGAGTTCGGGGCGGAGGGGATCGGGCTGTGCCGGACGGAGCACATGTTCTTCGATTCCGAGCGGATCGCCAACGTCCGCCAGATGATCCTCGCCGGCGACGAGGCCGGCCGCCGCGCGGCCCTGCTCAAGCTGCTCCCCGCCCAGCGCGGCGATTTCGAGGAGATCTTCCGGATCATGGCCCCGCTCCCGGTCACCATCCGGCTGCTCGACCCGCCCCTCCACGAGTTCCTCCCCCATTCGGAGGCCGAGTTCGAGGAAGTGGCGGCCGGCGCCGGCGTCGGCGTCGAGGTCCTGAAGCGCCGGGTCGGCGAGCTTCACGAGTTCAATCCGATGCTCGGCCATCGCGGCTGCCGGCTCGGAATCACCTATCCCGAAATCTACGAGATGCAGGCCCGCGCCATCTTCGAGGCCGCGGTCGCGGTGGCGAGGGAAGGGGGGGAGGCTCCGGTCCCGGAGGTCATGGTCCCGCTCGTCGCCACCCGGGCCGAGCTGAAGATCATCCGGGACCTGATCGACCGGACCGCCGCGGCCGTCTTCGCCGAGCTCGGCGCCCGGGTCGAATATCTGGTCGGGACGATGATCGAGCTTCCCCGCGCCGCGCTCCGGGCCGCCGACATCGCCGGCGAGGCGGAGTTCTTCAGCTTCGGAACCAACGACCTCACCCAGACCGCCCTGGGCGTCAGCCGCGACGACGCCGGCCGGTTCCTCACCGCCTATGTCGAGAAGGGCATTTTCGAGCGCGACCCCTTCGTCTCGATCGACGAGGACGGGGTCGGCGAGCTGATAGCCCTCGCCGCCGAGCGCGGCCGGGGCGCGAGGCCTGGACTCAAGCTCGGAATCTGCGGCGAGCATGGCGGCGACCCCGCGAGCATCGCCTTTTGCGAGAAAGTGGGGTTGGATTACGTCAGCGCGTCGCCCTACCGGGTGCCGATCGCCAGGCTGGCGGCCGCGCAAGCGGCGCTGAGGGCGAGGCCGAAATAAATCCTCCCCTGCATTTGCAGGGGAGGGGGACCATGCGAAGCATGGTGGAGGGGCCCTGCCGACTTAACAAGAACCCCTCCACCACGCTTCGCGCGGTCCCCCTCCCCCGGAAATCCGGGGGAGGAATTTAGTCGCCGTCACTTGCTCGCGAACTGCCCCGGCTCGGCGCCGAAATGCTCCTTGGCATAGGCCCGGGCGGCGGTCGCGGTGGGGAAGGGTTCCTCGTGGAGGGTCGTCGTGACGATCGGATAGCCCTGGCCGTTATAGCGGGTCTCGCGGAGGGTCAGGCGGACCCGGCCTTCCTCGTCCTTGTTGATCAGGAAGGGCTTGATCGGGGTGCGGGTGCTGTCGGGGGTGCCGCCCATGGTGAATCTCCTGTCCCTCGCTTCGGGACGATAACGTCGTTTGAAGGTCTATCGTTTCGCGCCGGGGCGGCGGGCGCCGCTTCCGGGCCCCTGGCCGGGCGTGCGCTCGCGGAAGATGAGCCGGCCCTTGGTCAGGTCGTAGGGCGTCATCTCGACATGGACCCGGTCGCCGACGACCGAGCGGATCCTGAAGCGCCGCATCTTGCCGGCCGTGTAGACGATCACCCGGTGCTGGTTGTCCAGCATCACGCCGAAGCGCCCGTCCGGATAGATTTCGTCGATCTCGCCCTCGACGGTGAGCGTCGCTTCCTTCGCCAAACCTGATTCTCCCTCGGCCGCCATCGGCCGGTATCTTGGATTCCGCGCGAGCGAAGAGGCCGCGGGCACGGGCGAGAAGCTTGAAAGGGAAGGCGGGGCCCCACGGGCCGCAAATTCCGTCGAAGCGACGTCAGCTTTTCCTATGTAGGCGCCGGGGGCGGTTTTGGCAACTTCGGCGGCCTCACGGGCCGCCGAATGCCGGACGTGCCCGGCGCCGACGCTGACCGCGCGCTGAAGTTCGATCCGGCCCGGTCGGGGAGAATCGGACAGTTACCGTGATCGCCCCCATTTCGGCGCGCTCAGCGCCGCCCCGGCGGCGGCTCGGAAATGAAGCCGGCGTCGGCGCCGGCCCTCTGCAGCACGAACATTGCCAGGCCGAAGCATTTGTAGGGGGCGTCGGTCCCCGCGAGGACAAGCACCCGCCGGCCGCGCCAGCCGCGAGTCGCCTCGGCGAGCATCGTCTCCGCTTGGGCCAGGCTTCCCGACGCCAGCACCCGCCCCTCCGCCTGGAACCGGCAGCCGCCGTCTATTCCCGAGGCGCGAAGCTCGACGGGCGGAAGCGGGGGCCGGTGCGCGCAGCCGGCAAGCGCAGCGGCGGCGAAGGCGGCGATTTGTGCGGTTCTTCTCATCTTCGGCTCCTGGCTGCGAAGTCGCTTCGGCTATTCTCCCGACCTGGGGGGGAGGATCCCCGATCAAGTCCTGAATGAGGGCCTTTGCCTCTCGCATGGCGCACAGGGGTTCGCCCTTCGCTTCTTGCGGAGAAAGGGCACGAAAGCGCAGGCTAGCGGGGAAGCCCGTCGGCGCCCAGACATTGCTTCGCCGGCCGCCTCGCGGCGCGCTCCAGGGTCCAAGGCCCCTCGGGGCCTCCCCGGACGACGAGGAACCAGTTCGGGCCGTTCAGGTCGTCGAGCTGGACCTCGTTCGCATCGCCGGAGCAGGCCCGCACCGAGTCGAAGCCTCTCAGGGTCTCGTAGCGCGCCTCCTGGAGTGCCTTGTGGGCGGCGGCCAGCGCCGGGTCCGGCCCGGACCAGGCCCTCGCCTCCGCCCAGGGCGACGATATCCACTCGTCCACGAAGTCGCGGACGCTCCCGGCCACCGGCTGCACCCGCCGCACGCTCTCGCCGGCCACCGCATAGCGCCGCACGTGCCGGCGGATGAGGATGTCGGAATCGAGGCTGGAGCCGTCGTGGCGAAGCTCGAAGGCGTCGCGCTCGGCCCTGACGACGAGATCGTCCTCGTCGCCGAGATAGATCGTGCCCTTGCCCCGGAAGAAGACGCTCGGCCGGTCCGGCGACGGGCCCGGCCGCGCCAGCTCGTAGGGGAGGCCCTGCCAGGCGGAGGTGCACCAGGGCGTGGTCGAGACGGTGGCGACGAACCATTTCCCCTGCGCGTCCGGCGGCGAGACGGCGAAGCGCAGGTCGCCCCAGCCGCCGCTGATCTTCGCATAGGGCTCCGAGCGACGGACCATCAGCTCGCGCCAGAGCGTCCCTTCGCGGGCGTAGAGCAGGAGCATCGAATCCGAGCCGCAGCGGATCCCGACCGTGGCCACCACGGCGATCATGTCGGGATGCCCCTCGACCCGCGAGGCCTGGTAGGCGATGAGGCCGCCGTGCCGGTCGGCCAGACCGGGTTCCGGATCGTCGGTGCCGGCCCTCTGCGCCATCGAGGCGGCCAGAGCCGTCGGCTCGATCCCGGTCGGGGCGCAGTCCATCATCGCCCGCACGAAGGCGCGAAGCCGGTCCTTGGTCGCCTCGATACGCCTTCCGGTCTCCGGGTCGACCAGGGTGTCGTCGTCGCGCGGCGCCGCCGCCATCAGCTCGGCCCGGGCGGCTCGAAGGGCGATCGCCGCCGAGCCGACGGCCGCCCGGGTGCAGGCCGTGCCCCGCGGCTCGGGCGGATCGGCGGCGGCGGCGCTCGCGGCGGCGAGGGCTGCAAGGGCCAGGATGGTCAGTTTCAGCTTCATCTTACCCCGCGCCTCCCGCTCATGGGGCGGAGCTTAGCCGAATTTCCGCGAGCTTCCAGCCAAGCCCGTGTCGCCGGAAGACGAGGTCGCCGCGCTCGCGTCTCACCCGGAACTCGCTCGCGCCCGCGCGGACGAGGGCGACGTGGCCGGCCCCGCCGCCGCCGCTCCGCCCATTGCCGAGCGCAAGCCGCAGCGCCCGCGGGCTGACCAGGGCGTCGACGGCGGGCCCGGCGACGAGGCCCCCGAGCGGGCCGAGGCCGAGCTGCTCGCGGACCGAGGCGCGAAGGGCGGGGAAGTCCACATAGCCCGCGAGCGCCGCCGAATCTCCCGCCCGGGCCGCCTCGCGCATCCGCCACAAGGTCCACCAGGGCGAGCCGAGCCACCAGCCCGCCGCGAGAAGGACGATGAGGGCGGCGGCGATTGCGGCGGCGCGGCCCTTTCGCGTCCCGGTCTCAACTTTCATGGCGAATCATGGAGATCTGTCGCTATTCCTGTCGACCTTCGGCGATTGTAGCCGAAGATAATGGCGGTTTTCCGGATTGCTCCCCTAACGGGCCGGCTCGAGACCGTATTCGACAACTATCCCAAACGTTCCCGCCGCCAAACGAAAAGTGCCCGGGCATCGCTGCCCGGGCACCGTCGCGGCGCTTGCGCGCCGACCCCCTTAGTCAAGATGCCCGGCCCGCGCACATCCCCCCTCGCATGGGGATGCGGGGCCGAAGCCTCCCCGAACCCGGCTATCGCCTTCGTTCGTGGCCGGGACGCTATGAGCCGGGCGGCGGCTTGTCACCTGCCTATCCAAGGGCTTGACCCACTTTGCTCACTCCCTGTGTCGGTAGTGCAACACGGTTCCACCGGTTGCCTTGGCGAAGGGCGGCCCGTAGAGGCGCTGGATGCGACTTTCCCGTTACTTCCTTCCCGTCATGAAGGAGACCCCTTCGGACGCCCAGATCGTCAGCCACCAGCTGATGCTGAGGGCCGGCCTCGTCCGCCAGACCGCCGCCGGAATCTACGCCTGGCTCCCGCTCGGCCTCAGGGTCCTGAAACGGATCGAGCAGATCGTCCGCGAGGAGCAGAACCGCGCCGGGGCCATCGAGATTCTGATGCCGACCGTCCAGTCGGCCGACCTCTGGCGGGAATCCGGCCGCTATGACGCCTATGGCCCCGAAATGCTCCGGATCCTCGACCGCCACGGTCGCGAGATGCTCTACGGGCCGACCAACGAGGACATGGTCACCGCGATCTTCCGCGACGGCGCCAGGAGCTATCGCGACCTGCCTCGGATCCTCTACCACATCCAGTGGAAGTTCCGCGACGAGGTCCGCCCCCGCTTCGGAGTGATGCGCGGCCGCGAGTTCCTGATGAAGGACGCCTATTCGTTCGACCTCGACGAGGCCGGGGCCCGGCACAGCTACAACCGGATGTTCGTCGCCTATCTGCGCACCTTCGCCCGGATGGGCCTGCGCGCCATCCCGATGCAGGCCGACACCGGCCCGATCGGCGGCGACCTCAGCCACGAATTCATCATCCTCGCGCCCTCGGGCGAGAGCGAGGTCTTCTACCACAGCAACTGGGCCGAGCTCCGTTCGGCGGAGAGCCTCGAGGTCGATGCCGACGACGTCGGCGCGCTTCAGCAATTCGTCGGCGGGCTGACCGCCGACTATGCCGCGACCGACGAGAAGAGGGACCCGGCGCGCGAGGCGGAAGCCGGCGCCGCCCTCCTCACCTCGCGAGGGATCGAGGTCGGCCACATCTTCTATTTCGGGACCAAATATTCGAAGTCGATGGGGTTGAGCGTCCAGACCGGCGACGGCCGGCAGGTGAATCCCGAGATGGGCAGCTACGGGATCGGCGTGTCCCGCCTGGTCGGCGCGATCATCGAGGCGAGCCACGACGACAAGGGCATCGTCTGGCCCGAGCCGGTCGCGCCGTTCAAGGTCGGCCTGATCAACATGCGTTCCGACGACGGCAACGTCACCAGCGCCGCCGACGAGATTTACGGCCGCCTGAGCGGCTGCGGGATCGAGACGCTCTACGACGACCGCGACGAGCGCGGCGGCGCCAAGTTCGCGACGATGGATCTGATCGGGCTGCCCTGGCAGCTGATCGTCGGCCCCAAGGGGCTGGAGAAGGGCGTGGTCGAATTGAAGCGCCGCTCGAGCGGAGAGCGCGAGGAGCTTTCGATCGAGAGCGCGCTGGCGAGGCTGGCAGGATGAGGCGCATCTCCGCCATCCCGGCGAAATCCGGGACCTCGGCGAGGAAAAGGCTCGGCCGGATGGGCCGAGACCCCGGCTTTCGCCGGGGTGACGCGCTGTTGGGCGCGTCATGATCCTCTCCCGCTACGAAAGGATGGTCGCCCGGCGCTATCTGCTTCCGGGCAAGGGGGAGGGCTTCATCTTCCTCGTCGCCGCGATCAGCCTCGTCGCCGTCGCCCTCGGCGTCGCGGCCCTGATCGTCGTGATGAGCGTGATGAACGGCTTCCGCGCCGAGCTGTTCGACAAGATCGTCGGCCTCAACGGCCACGCCGTCGTCCAGGGCTATGGCGGCCAGCTTCCCGACTGGCGCGACATCGTCCGCCAAGCCCGCGCGACCCCCGGGGTGACCGACGCCCTGCCGCTCATCGAGCAACCCCTGATGGTGAGCTATGAGGGGCGGGTCGAGGGAGTCATCGTTCGCGGCATGGAGCGCGCCGACATCCTCCGCAATGAGACCTTGCAGGGCAAGGTCCACTCGGGGTCGCTCGAATCGCTACGCCCCGGCGAGGGCAATGTCGCGATCGGCGCGCGGCTCGCGGAGGCGCTCGGCGCCAATGTCGGCGGCCAGATCAGCCTGATCAGCCCCGACGGACGGACCACCCCGTTCGGAACGGTCCCGCGGATCGTCTCCTACAACGTCTCCGCCATCTTCGAGGTCGGGGTCTACGATTACGACAAGGCGTTCGTGATAATGCCGATCGAGGACGCCCAGACCCTGCTCCTGATGGGCGACGCCGTCGGAATGGTCGAGGTGGAGACGGTCGACGCCGACCGCGTCGGCGAGATCCTGGAGCCGCTCCGCGCCAGCGTCAGCGGCCGGGCCGCGGTGTCCGACTGGCGTTCGATGAACGCCTCCCTCTTCGAGGCGCTCCAGGTCGAGAGGGTGGCGATGTTCGTCATCCTCTCCATCATCATCCTGGTCGCCGTGTTCAACATCCTCTCCTCGCTGATCATGCTGGTCCGGGCCAAGACCCGCGACATCGCGATATTGCGCACCATGGGCGCGACCCGGCGCGGGCTGATGAAGGTGTTCGTCACCGTCGGCGTGATCATCGGGGCGATCGGAATCCTCGCCGGTCTCGGGCTCGGCTTCCTCCTTCTCTATTTCCGCCAGCCGTTCGTGAATTTCGTGCAGTTCGTCACCGGACAGAACCTATGGGACCCCTCGATCCGGTTCCTGACCGAGCTTCCCTCCAAGACCGACCCGTTCGAGGTCCTCGCCATCGTCTCCATGGCGCTCGTCCTCAGCTTCCTGGCCACCCTCTATCCGGCGTGGAAGGCCGCGAGCACCGATCCGGTGCAGGTGCTGCGCTATGAATGAGGTTCTCGCGGTCACGGACCTCAAGCGGAGCTTCCGCCAAGGCGGAGTGACGATCGACGTGCTTCGCGGCATCGACCTGGAGGTTCGGCCGGGCGAGATCGTCGCCTTGCTCGGGCCGTCGGGCTCTGGAAAATCGACCCTGCTCCAGGCCGTGGGGCTGCTCGAGGGCGGCTTCGAGGGCTCGATCCGGATCGCCGGGGAGGAGGTCGCGGAGCTCAGCGACGGCAATCGCACCCGCGTCCGCCGCGACACCTTGGGCTTCGTCTACCAGTTCCACCATCTCCTCCCGGATTTCACGGCGCTCGAGAACGTCGTCATCCCGCAACTCGTCAAAGGCGCGACCCGGGACCAATCGGAGGAGCGCGCGAGATCGCTGCTGGCCACGCTCGGGCTGGCCGAACGGGTCACCCATCGTCCGAGCAAATTGTCCGGCGGCGAGCAGCAGCGGGTGGCGGTCGCCCGGGCCCTCGCCAACCGCCCGGCCCTGGTCCTCGCCGACGAGCCCACCGGCAATCTCGACGAGGCGACGGCGGACATCGTCTTCGCCGAATTCCTCCGCCTCGTCCGCGACGAGGGCAGCGCCGCCCTCGTCGCCACCCACAACGAGCGGATCGCGGCGAAGATGGACCGGGTGCTGAGGCTCCACGAGGGCGTGCTCGAGTGAACCCGGCCTTCCGCCGGATGGCGTGGACGATCGTGGTGGGAATCGCGGCCGTGACCGCAGTCCCGATCGTCGCCCTGATCGTCGCGTTCGGGAGCGGCTATGTGAGGAACTTCTACCTGCCCTCCGAGGCGATGGCGCCGACTCTCGAGAAGGGCGACCGCTTCGTCGCGTTCATGGACGGCGGAGGCGACGTCAGGCGCGGCGATATCGCCCTCATCGCGGTCGGGGAATCGACCTACGTCAAGCGGATCGCAGCCCTCGCGGGGGACACGATCGGAGTCAGGGACGGGACCGTCATCCTCAACGGACGTCCGGTCGCTCAGCGCTTCCTGGCCACGGAGCGGCGTCCCGAAGCCCCCGGAGCGCCGCCCGCGCGGCGCCTCGCCGAGCAGTTTCCCGGGGAAGCGGCGCCGCACGAGATACTCGACATGGGATTTTCGGAGGTCGACGAGTTTGCGGAGCAGCGGGTCCCCGCCGGCTTCGTGTTCGTGCTCGGCGACAATCGCGACCGTTCCGCGGACAGCCGGGTGAGCCGGGCCCAGATGGGCGTCGAGCTGCTTCCCGTCGCCGACATCGAGGGCCGGCCGCTCTTCTGCATCAAGGGCTGCAAGCTCGGACGCTGAGCGTGGCCGAACGCTCACCCGAAGCGCTGCTGGCGCGCGTTCGGCCTCGCTCGGGAGGACGTTACGGAAGGTTCGTGGGAAAGATGCCTCTCCTGCTGCGTTGGCGGCGGAAGAGCGGGCAGCTGGAGCGGTTCGATGGCGTTGCGTAATCTGATTCTGCTGGTCGCGGGAGCGTCCGCCCTGGTCGGCGGCTGCGACTGGATGAAGAAGAAGGAACCGCCGGCGCAGAAGAGCAAGGCCGAGCTCGCGAACGAGCAGCGCGAGCGAATCCGCAAGGCCTGCGCGTCCGAGGCGACCTACGACCGGCTGAAGGAGCTGGTCTTCGACGAAGCCGCCCGGATCCGCAATTCCGACCCGCGCAACCTCGACCCGCTCGCGGCGGCGGCGGTGGTGCGGATGGAGGAGCCGGTGGTGAAGAGCCGCGACGACGGATTGAACGTCACGGTCTGCAGCGGGCGCTTCATCCTCGAGCTTCCGCCCGGCGCCGAGAATGCGTTCGACGGCAAGAGGCGCCTCGACGCCGAGGTCGAATATGCTGCACAGGCCGCGGTCGACGGAAGCGGCCTCGTCTATCAGATGGACGGCGCCGAGCCGATCATCTACCGGCTCGCCACCTTCGGGATGAAGGGCCAGCCGACGAGGCTGGAGGCCGGGGGGCCGGGCCGGCTCCGGCCGCCGCCCCCCGCCGCGGCTCCGGCGGAGCCGGTGCTGATGCCTCCGGTCGCGGAGCCGGCCTCCCGGCCGCTGCCGCCGCCCGCGCGCAAGGCCGAGCAACGGCCGGAAACGGCTCCGCCTGCGCCCCCGGCGACCCGGGTCACGGTTCGCCCGAGCTTCAACTGCCGATACGGCAAGACTCGAACCGAGAAGATGATCTGCTCGTCGCCGCGGCTGGCCGCCCAGGACCGCGCCATGGCGTCGCTTTATTACGATCTGATGGCCGGCGCCGACCCGGCCACCCGGGGTCATTTGAGGCGCAGCCGCGACGCCTTTCTCGGCCGCCGCGAGCAATGCCGCAGCGAGGCCTGCGTCGACTCGGCCTATGCCTCGCGAATGGCCGAGCTGAGGACCATCGGCCGCGGGGACTGATTGCCGCCGAATAGGTGTGGAAAACCCGTCGCTGGGCGCTTCCATCGACGCCACGCTGCCACCATAACGAAGCGATGGCCGGCCCCTACGTCCCTCTTCGAATCTTCTCCAGCTACACCATGCTGGAAGGCTCGATCGAGCCCAAGGCGATCGCCAAGCAGGCGAAAAGGCTCGATTTTCCGGCGGCGGCCCTCACCGACAGGAACGGCCTCTACGCCGCCATGGCGTTCACCGACGCCTGCCGGGAGGCGGGGGTGCAGCCGATCGTCGGGACCATGCTCGCCGTCGCCCGGCCCGGCGGCGCGGACCGGGCCCCGGTGCTCGACTGGATCGGCCTCTACGCCCAGAATACGGCCGGCTATTCCAATCTTTGCACGCTCGTCTCGGCGGCCCATCTCGGCCGTCCGGTCGAGGAGCCGGCGCATGTCGGCCTCGACGCGCTCGAGGGCCGAAGCGAGGGCCTGATCGCCCTCACCGCCGGCTCGGAGGGCGCCCTGGCGCGGCTCCTCGCCGAGGAGCAGGAGAGCGCGGCGGCCGAGACCCTGGAGCGGCTCAAGGCCCTTTTCCCCGGTCGTCTCTACATCGAGCTGAGCCGCCGCGGCGACCCTGTCGAGATCCGGGCCGAAGCCCGGCTGGTCGAGCTCGCCTATGCGCACGACCTTCCGCTGGTCGCGACCAATCCGGCCGCCTACGCCGAAGCCCATTTCCACCAGGCGCACGACGCCATGCTGTGCATCGCCCAGTCCAGCCAGCTCGATCGCGACGACCGCATCCGGTCCTCCGAAGAGGCCTGGCTCAAGCCGGCCGCGGAGATGCGCCGGCTGTTCGCCGATCTCCCCGAGGCTATCGAGAATACGGGCGTGGTCGCCCGCCGCTGCGCCTTCGGGGCGCCCAAGCGCAAGCCGATCCTCCCCAGCCTCGCCGGCGACACCGAGGCCGAGGCCGGGCAGCTGCGCCGCGACGCCCGCGCCGGCCTGGAGGCCCGGCTCGCTCTCTATCCCGAGCTGCCCGCCGAGGAGCGCCGGGCCTATTTCGACCGGCTCGACTACGAAGCCGACATCATCGTCCGGATGGGCTTTTCGGCTTACTTCCTGATCGTCGCCGACTTCATCAAATGGGCCAAGGAGAACGACATACCGGTTGGCCCGGGCCGCGGCTCGGGCGCCGGTTCGGTGGTCGCCTGGGCGCTCACCATCACCGATCTCGATCCGATCCGGCTCGGCCTGCTTTTCGAGCGCTTCCTCAATCCCGAGCGCGTGTCGATGCCGGATTTCGACATCGATTTCTGCGAGACCAGGCGCGGCGAGGTGATACGCTACGTCCAGCAGCGCTACGGCACCGACAAGGTCGCGCAGATCATCACCTTCGGGAAGCTCAAGGCGCGCGCCGTCCTCAAGGACACCGGCCGGGTCCTCCAGATGCCCTACGGCCAGGTCGACCGGCTCGCCAAGGCCATACCCAACCACCCGACCGATCCCTGGACTCTGGAACGCGCGCTGGGCCGCGGCAAGGAGGAGAAGACCGGGGTCTCCCAGGACGGCGTCCGCGAATTGATGGAGGAGTATAAGAACGACTCCCAGGTGCGCCGACTGTTCGACCTGGCGATGAAGCTCGAGGGTCTTCCGCGCCACGCCTCGACTCACGCCGCCGGAGTCGTCATCGGCGACCGGCCTCTCGACCAGCTCGTGCCGCTCTACCGCGATCCGCGCTCCGACATGCCGGTCACCCAGTTCGACATGAAATATGTCGAGGCGGCGGGCCTCGTGAAGTTCGACTTTCTGGGCCTCAAGACCCTGTCGGTGCTTCAGAAAGCGGTGCAGATGCTGGCGAGGCGCGGCATCGCCGTCGATCTCGACCGCCTCTCCTGGGAGGACGAGGACGTCTACAAGCTGCTCCAGCGCGGCGACACGGTGGGCGTCTTCCAGCTCGAATCGGAAGGCATGAGGCGCACCCTCGCCGCGGTGAAGCCGACGAGCTTCGAGGACATCATCGCGCTCGTCTCGCTTTACCGGCCGGGGCCGATGGACAACATCCCGATGTTCGGAGCCCGCAAGAACGGACGCGAGCCGATAGAATATCCGCATCCTCTGCTCGAGCCGGTGCTCAAGGAGACCTACGGGATCTTCGTCTATCAGGAGCAGGTGATGGAGGCCGCCAAGGTCCTCGCCGGCTTCAGCCTCGGCGAGGCCGATCTTCTGCGGCGCGCCATGGGCAAGAAGATCAAGTCCGAAATGGACGCCCAGCGCGCCGGGTTCGTCGCCGGCTGCGAGCGGGTCAACGCGATCCCGAGGGGCAAGGCCAACGAGCTGTTCGACTTGATCGACAAGTTCGCGGGCTACGGCTTCAACAAGAGCCACGCCGCCGCCTACGCTCTGATCGCCTATCAGACCGCGTGGCTGAAGGCCCACCATCCGGTCATATTCTACGCCGCGTCGATGTGCTTCGACATCCACCAGACCGACAAGCTCGCCGTCTTCGCCGACGACATGCGGCGGATGGAGGTCGAATGCCTCCCGCCGTCGATCAACGCGAGCGAGGCCGAATTCTCGGTCGAGGACGCCGGGGAAGCTCTGGCCGTGCGCTACGCCCTCGGTGCCCTGAAGGGCGTCGGCGAGAAGGCGATGGAGCAGCTGGTCGAGGAGAGGCGGGCCAACGGGCGCTTCAAATCGCTCGAGGATTTCGCCGAGCGGGTCGATCCGCGCCTGCTCAACCGCCGCCAGCTGGAGAGCCTCGCCGGCGGCGGCGCCTTCGACCCGCTCGACTCGAACCGGGCCGCCGTCTTCGCCGCGGCCGAGACCCTGCTGGCCCACGCCGCCAGCGCCGCCGACGCTCGCGAGAGCGGGCAGGGCGGGCTGTTCGGAGGCGGCGAATCGAACGTCGTTCCGATCCGGATGCCGGTGGCGGCGACCTGGACCCTCGCCCAGCGCATGGCCGCCGAGAAGGAGTCGTTCGGCTTCTATTTCTCCGCCCATCCGGTCGACCGCTACCGCCACCTCGCCGAAGCCCACGGCGCGAAGAGCTACGCGGCCCTGGCTTCGCTTCCCGCGGCTCCGGACGGCGGGCGGACCGGCGCCGTGATGGCGGGAATGGTCGAGGAGGCGCGCTGGCGCACCTCGGCCCGCGGCCGCCGCTACCTGATGGCGACCATGTCGGATTCCTCCGGTCAGTTCGTCGCCACCGTGTTCGACGACGACGCCTCCGCCCAGGTCGAGGCGGCCGCCAAGTCGGGCGCCTGCGCGCTGCTCAACGTCGAGCTCGACCGCCGGCCCGGCGAGGAGGCGCCGCGGGTGACGATCCGGTCGCTCCAGCTGTTCGAGAGCCTGTCGAAGCGGGCGCGGCTGCAGCTCGAGGTGGAAGTCGACGAAGTGGGTGCGATCGCCCGCCTCCAGGCCGCGACCGCCGAGGAGCGGGGCGGCCATGGCGAGCTCCATCTCAAGGTGAAGCTCGACCGCGGCGAAGCCCTGCTCGTCCTCGGCCGCGACTTCCGGCTCGACGCCGAGCTCGCCGCCCGTCTCGAACGGATCGAAGGCGTCGCGGCGGTCCGCCTCTCGGTCGCCCCCCAGGCCCGTCTCGCGCTCGTCTCCTAATCCCCCTTGCGTCATTCCCGCGAAAGCGGGAATCCATGGGCTTTCCGGATTCGCGCTTTCGCGGGAATGAGGGCTGGGGAGAGCGGGTATGCTCGGAGGTATGCAGGACTGGCCGCTCAGGATCATGCGGATCCTCGACCATGCGGCGCGCGAGCACGGCGCCCGGGAGCTGGTCTCGCTCTATGCCGACGGGCGGACCGTCCGCACCGACTGGGTCGGAATCGCCCGCGATTCGCGCAAGCTCGCCCAGGCCCTCGAGCGGCTCGGCGTAAGGCCCGGCGACCGGGTGGGCACCCTGGCGATGAACCATGCCCGCCACGTCGCCGCCTGGTACGGCACCATCGGCATGGGCGGGGTCATCCACACCATCAACCCGCGTCTGTTCGACGAGCAGCTGGTCTACATCGCCAACCATGCCGAGGATCGGGTGCTCTTCTACGACTCGGCCTTCGCGCCTCTGGTCGAACGGCTGAGGCCGCGCTGGACCGGGATCGAGCATTATGTCTGCTTCGACAATGGCGAGTTCGACGCCCTGATCGCCGCGGAGAGCGGCGACTATGCCTGGGTCGAGGGCGACGAGCGCGAGCCGGCGATGCTCTGCTACACGAGCGGGACCACCGGCAATCCGAAGGGCGTCCTTTACGAGCACCGTTCGGCCGTGCTCCATTCCCTCTCCCAGGCGACTCCCGACGTCTTCGATCTCAGCGCCCGCTCGGTGGTCCTGCCGGTTGTGCCGATGTTCCACGCGGCGGGCTGGGGCCTGCCCTTCTGCACCGCGCTGGTCGGGGGCAAGATGGTCTTCTCGGCCGACTACACGCCCCAGGTCATGTGCGACCTGATGAAGGCGGAAGGGGTGACCCACACGGCCGGGGTGCCGACCGTCTGGCTGGCCCTGATCAACCATGTCGAGTCGACCGGGGAGGATCTCGGCAAGCTCACCACCGTCCATATCGGCGGCTCGGCGGCGCCGCGGGCGATGATCGAATGGTTCATGGACCGCGGCATAAGGGTCGGCCACGCCTGGGGGATGACCGAGATGTCGCCGCTCGGGACGGTCGGGGCCGGAAGCGGCGACTGGGACGAGCTCAGCCGCGAGCAGCGGGTCGCCCTGCTGTGCAAGCAGGGCAGGGTGCCCTTCGGAGTCGAGCTTCGGACCGTCGACGAGGAGGGCAAGGTTCTTCCGCGCGACGGCAGGACCTCCGGCCGGCTGCAGACCCGCGGCCCGTGGATCATCCGCCGGTATTTCCAGGACGAGAAAGGCGAATGCATCGACCCGGAGGGCTGGTTCGACACCGGCGACGTCGCGGCTCTGCATCCCGACGGGGTCCTCCAGATCACCGATCGGTCGAAGGACGTGATCAAGTCCGGCGGCGAATGGATCAGCTCCATCGACCTTGAAAATGCGGCGGTCGGCTGCCCGGGAGTCGCCGAGGCCGCCGCGGTAGGGGTGAAGCACCCGAAATGGGACGAGCGGCCGATCCTCCTGGTGGTCAGGAAGCCCGGGTCGGAGGTCACCCCCAAGCAGATAATCGACCATCTCCAGGGCCATGTCGCCAAATGGTGGCTGCCGGACGAGATCGTCTTCGTCGAAAGCCTGCCGCACACGGCGACGGGCAAGCTCCTCAAGACGGCGCTTCGCGAGGAATATCGGGACTACAAGCTGGCCAGCGCGGCGTAAAATCCTCCCCTGCATTGGAGGGGAGGGGGACCACCCGAAGGGTGGTGAAGGGGCCTTTTCTGATCCGGAGAACCCCTCCACCAGGCTTCGCCTGGTCCCCCTCCCCGCGAAATCGCGGGGAGGATTGAAGTTAAAACAATCTCAGCTGCGGGCCCTGCGGCGGGACGAACAGATCCGTCCGCAGCTTCCTCTTCTCCCGGTTCAGCCCGTGCTTCTTCGCCGCGATCTGGAAGCGCACCCGCATGAGCTCCGCCCACGGGCCGGAGCCGCTCATCCGGGTGAACCAGTTCGGGTCGTTGTCCTTGCCGCCGCGCATCGAGCGGATGATGTTCATCACCTTGTCGGCGCGGTCGGGATAATGCTCGTCGAGCCAGGCCCGGAACAAGGGCGCCACCTCATGGGGAAGCCGCACCGGGAGGAAGAAGGCCCCTTCGGCCCCGGCTTCGGCGGCCGCCTCGACGATATGCTCGACCTCGTGGTCGGTGATTGCGGGGATGACCGGGGCGATGGCGACGATGGTCGGGACGCCGGCCTCGCTCAGCGCCTTGACCGCCGCCAGGCGCTTGCGCCCCGAAGGGGCCCGGGGCTCGAGGGTGCGGGAGACGGCCGGATCCAGCGAGGTCACGGAGAGAGCGACCCTCGCGAGGCCCTCGGCCGCCATCCGGCCCAGGATGTCGACGTCGCGCAGCACCCGGTCCGATTTGGTCGTGATCGTTACCGGATGCTTGGTCTCGGCGAGCACCTCGAGCACCGATCGGGTGATCCGCCATTTCGACTCGATCGGCTGGTAGGGGTCGGTGTTGGTTCCGATCGCCATCGAGCGGACGGCATAGCCCGGCCTGGCCAGCTCCTCGCGAAGGATCTTGGCGGCGTCGGGCTTGGCGAACAGCTTGGTCTCGAAGTCGAGGCCTGGCGAGAGATCGTGGAAGGCGTGGGTAGGCCGAGCGAAGCAGTAGATGCAGCCATGCTCGCAGCCGCGATAGCTGTTGATCGAGCGGTCGAAGCCGATGTCCGGCGACCGGTTCCAGGCGATGATCGATCTCGGCTTCTCGACCGTGACGGTGGTGCGCAGCGGGGGCGGGCCGTCGTCCACGTCCCCGCGCATGTCGAGCCAGTCGCCGTCGGGCTCCCGCGCCGGCAGGTTGAATCGGGCGGGCGTCCGGTTCTCGGGCGCTCCGCGGCCGTGATGGACGTCGGGACGTGGCATGGGTCGGACATAGCCCAAGCCGAGGAACAGAGCAAGAACTACCCCCCCGGCCTTCGCCGGGGTGACGAGCTACTCCGTCCCGTAAGCCAGCTTCGTCTCGTCCACCTTGAGCCGGACCGCGCTCGCGCCGGCCATGCCGGGGAATTTCGGCCACAGGCCCTGGGCCAGGGCGGCCCGGCTCGGGCCGGGCTTCCCGGCCTCCTCCTCGTAGATCCAGTAGTTCCTGAGCACGATGGGAACGTAGCCGCGGGTTTCCCAATAAGGCAGCGACTCGATGTAGAGCAGCGGGTCGCCCTTGTCGAAGCGGCGGGCGTTCCATTCGGCGACCGGGACGGGCCCGGCATTGTAGGCCGCGATCACCTTGGGCAGCAGGCCGCCGGTGGCGCCGTTGTCGCGGAGGGACTCGATATAGCTCTGGCCGAACTCGATGTTCGCGGCCGGGCTGGTGAGCAGCTGGCGGTCGAACGGCTCGCCGCGGGCGCGGGCGATGTCGCCGGCGGTGCCGGGCCGGACCTGCATCAGGCCCACCGCTCCGGCCGGGCTGACGACGGAGGTCCGGAAGTTCGATTCCTGGAGCGCGTGGGCGAAGGCCAGCGACGGATCGACCCGCCACCCCCGGGTCGGCTGCCAGTCCGGGCGCGGATAGCGGGCGGCGAAGTTGACGCTGGCGCCGCGCGGCGCGTTGTGCGCGAGCCAATATTGGGCTCCGGCGAGGTTCAGGTCGGCGGCGAGATGGAGAAGGGCGTTGTGGTCGCCGGCGCCTCCGATCCGCGCCTGGTGGCGAAGGAACTGGTCGGCCAGGTCGGCCTCGCCGATCTCGGCGAGGGCGAGCGCCGCGCGGACGTTCGGTTTGCCGGCGATCCCGCGCCATTCGGAATCGCGGTAATTGTGGAGGCCGGCCGCGCCCGGACCGCTGATGCCGAGCGCGGTCGTCGCGATCAGGCCGTAGAAGGTTTCCTTCTGGCGCGCGGCCGAGCGCAAATGGCCCTGAACCCGCTCGGGCTTGCCGCACATCATCTCGGCCCGGGCGCTCCAATAATGGGCCGCGGCGACGAGCTCGACGTCGCCCGAGCGTCCGGCGACATGCCCGAAAGCGTCGGCGGCACCCTTGCAGTCGCCCTCGCGCCAGGCGGCCAGGCCTTCCGACCAGGCGCCCTGGATCGCCCACTCGCTCGTGCCGGAGCGGGCGAGCGCGGCGAGTCGGCGGGCGTCGCGATCGTTGCCGACGATATAATAGGACCAGGCGATGCGCTGCTGATATTCGGTGCGGGCATCGGCGCCGAGCCGGTCCTGCCGCTCGATGAAGACGGCCTCGGCCTCGTAGGGCCGGTTGTCCTTGATCAGCGGCTGGACCAGCGGCTCGAGCTCGGCGGCGGCCGGGTCGCCTTTCGTCGCCTCGGCGCGCGCGCGCCGCGGCTGGCTGCCCACCCAGACCAGCCTCTCGGCCGCCGGCAGGCCCGGCAGCTCGGTCGCCCCGCGAGTCTCGGCGAGCCGGGCGATCTGCTCCGCCTTGGGCATTTCCGGAGCCTTGCGGAGCAGCTCGAGGAGCTCGGGGAGCTCGACCTTCGGCGATCCCTTGGCGAGGAACAGCTCGGCGCGGGCGGCATTGTGGAGCGGCCCCTCCGGCAGGGCGGCGAGCCTGGCCGACGCGCCCAGCCAGTCGCTCGCGCGGATCGCCGCGAAGACCTCGCGATAGCCCTGGCGCTGCTCCGAGCTGAGCCCGGCCGAGACCGGCTCCTGGGGACGGGCCGAGTCCTCGGCCCAGGCGGCCGTCGCCGGCAGGGCCAGGGCCGCGGCCAGCAAAAGGGGGCGGAGCTTCCTCATTCCTTCACCTCTTCGATCAGCATCTGGAGGTCGGCCCAGGCCATGGCCTTGAGACGCGGCGAATCCAGCAATTGTCGCGGAGCAATGGTTGCCAGGGCCTTGACGGGCCCGGAATGGGTGGCGACCTCGTGCCAGCGCCCTCGGGCCTGCGGCACCGACAGGCCGAGCAGCGCCTTGGCGCAGGCGTCGCCGAACAGCAGGACGGCCCTCGGCGCGGCCAGGCCGATATGATGGCGGGCCAGCGCGGCGCAGCTCTTCATCGACTCGCTGTTGAGCTGGCCCGACGGCGAGCGGATGCAGGAGAGGGCGGCGAGATAGACCGAATCGCGGTCCCGGCCGATGGCGGCGAGCATCCGCTCGAACAGGCGCCCGGCCTCGCCGCTGATCAGGGTCCCGGCGCTGCAATCCTCAGAGCTGGGCATGTCGGCGAGGATCATCAGCCCGGAGGCGGGGTCGCCGGAAGGGCAGACCCGGGGCGCGGCGGGGGCCGCGAAGGCGAGCCGGTCGCTCGACGCCAGCCAGGCCTGGAACAGGTCGAGCTGGCCGGGCAGGGGCTCTTCGGCCGCTTCCGCGGCGGCCGCGGCGGCCGGGGCCTGAGCCGGAATTTCCCTGGATTTAGGGCGGAGCCAGTCGCGCCGCTCCTCTTCGACGAGCGTGTCGACGCCCGCTTCGGCCCACCAGCTCAGCGCGCTTCCGGCGGCTGCCGGCGAAAATGCATCCTCTACCCGCTCCACGTCCGGCATGGAGTCAGCCAGGGGCGGGCTGGTCAACCTGAAAATCTCTATCTATCTGCCAGACGTTGGCTGCCTGCGACGACGTGAGTGCGGGCCCCGCCGAAGGAGCGCCTTGATGTCCGAACGCGAGTCGATGCCGTATGACGTGGTGATCGTCGGCGCCGGCCCGGCCGGGCTCGCCGCCGCCATCCGCCTCAAGCAACTCGCCGCGGAGGCCGGCCGGGAGCTCAGCGTCTGCATCCTCGAAAAGGGTTCGGAGGTCGGCGCCCATATCCTGTCCGGAGCCGTCATCGATCCGCGGGCGCTGGAGGAGCTGCTTCCGGACTGGCGGGACCTGGGCAGCCCGCTCACCGTCCCCGTCGTCGAGAATCATCACTGGGTGCTGACCCGGAACGGCAAATATTCGATGCCGCACCTGATGATGCCGCCCTTCATGAACAACAAGGGCACCTACACCGCCTCGCTGGGCAATTTCTGCCGCTGGCTCGCCGGCCAGGCCGAGGCGCTGGGGGTCGAGATCTTCCCGGGCTTCGCCGCCGCCGAGATCCTGTTCGACGAGGACGGCTCGGTCCGCGGCGTCGCCACCGGCGACATGGGCGTCGCCCGCGACGGCACCCGCCGCGCCGACTACCAGCCCGGGATGGAGCTTCACGGCCGCTACACCTTCTTCGCCGAAGGCGCTCGCGGGCATCTCACCAAGCAGTTGAAGCGCACCTTCGACCTCGACCGCGAGAGCGAGCCCCAGGTCTACGGGATCGGCCTCAAGGAATTGTGGGATATCGATCCGGCCAGGCACGCGCCGGGCCGGGTCGTCCACACCCAGGGCTGGCCTCTCGACGACGCCTGGGGCGGGGGCTTCCTCTACCACCAGGAGAACAACCAGGTCGCCCTCGGCTTCGTCGTCGCCCTCAACTACCGCAACCCGCATCTCTCCCCGTTCGAGGAGTTCCAGCGCTGGAAGCAGCACCCGGCGATCCGCGAGGTCCTCGAGGGCGGGCGCCGGGTCTCCTACGGCGCCCGGGCGATCAACGAGGGCGGCTGGCAGGCGGTGCCGAAGCTCGCTTTCCCCGGCGGGGCGCTGATCGGCTGCTCCGCCGGCTTCGTCAACGTGCCGCGGATCAAGGGCAGCCACACGGCGATGAAGTCGGGCATGCTCGCCGCCGAGGCGGCCTTCGCCGCGATCTCGGCCGAGCGCGGCGGGGACGAGCTTGCTGCATATGAAGAAGCTCTGCGAAACAGCTGGATAGCAACCGAACTTAAGACCGTGCGCAACGTCGAGCCGCTGGTCGCCCGCTTCGGCGGGACGATGGGGACCCTGCTCGCCGGGATCGACATGTGGATGCGCACCCTGAAGATCGGGCTGCCCTTCACCCTCAAGCACCATCCCGACAGCGAGACCCTCTATCGCAAGGACCTGGTGCCGAAGATCGACTATCCAAAGCCTGACGGGGTGATCAGCTTCGACCGGCTGTCCTCGGTCTTCGTCTCGAACACCAATCACGAGGAGGACCAGCCGGTCCATCTCACGCTCAGGGATGCGTCGATCCCGACCGAGGTCAACCTGCCGCTCTACGACGGCCCCGAGCAGCGTTACTGCCCCGCCGGAGTCTATGAGTTCGTCGAGGAGGGCGGCCGGCCGAGGCTCCAGATCAACGCCCAGAATTGCGTTCACTGCAAGACGTGCGACATCAAGGACCCGACCCAGAACATCAACTGGGTCGTTCCCGAAGGCGGAGGAGGGCCTAATTATCCCAATATGTAAGCCCTTGGCCGCCGCTCTCCTCGGGGGTGCGCTGGTTCTTCCGGCCGCCCCGGCGAAGTCGAGCGTCGACGATGCTTCGGCGCTCACCGCCTACATCCGGGCGCGGGCCGCCGACAGCTCCGGCGCGGCCGAGCAGGCGGCGCGCAATTACGGTGCGGCGCTCGCGCTCGCGCCCGGCAACGAGGTGCTCGCCGCCCGGGCGCTCTCGCAGGCCATCGCCGCCGGCGACCGCGCCCTGGCGCTCCAGGCCGCTCGGCTACTCGACTCGGCCGGGAAGCTGGCGCCGGACGGGCGGCTGCTGCTCGTCGGCGAGGCCTTCCGGACCAAGCAGTGGAAGGAAGCCGGCCGGCAGATCGACCGGCTCGGGGAGGACGAGGTCTTCTCGTTCATGACTCCGCTGCTCCGGGCCTGGCTGGCGCAGGGGAGCGGCAAGGGCAAGCCGCTGGCCCTGCTCGATGCCACTTCCGGCAACGCGCTCGCCGCCACCTACGCCTCCGAGCATCGGCCGCTGCTGCTCATCGCCGGCGGCCAGGCCAGGGCCGGCGCGCTCGCCCTCGCGCCGCTGCTCGAGGACGAATCGATCCGCTCGCAGCGCCTCCGGATCGCCGCCGCGGCCATGCTCGCCCGCAAGGGGGGGCGCAAGGAGGCGCTCGCCATCCTGAAGGGCGAGGCCGAAGCCCTGGTCGAGGCGCGGCGCCGGATCGAGGGCGGCAAGCGCCTGGACGGCGAGATCGTCCTGCCCGCCGCGGGAATGGCGGAGCTGCTCGGCCGGATGGCCCTCGACCTGAACGGCCAGGAAGTGCCCCAGCTGGCGCTGAGCTTCGCTCGGCTCGCCACCTTCCTCGCGCCCGAAAATGCCGAATCCTGGCTGATCGCGGCCGACCTGCTCAGCGGCCAGGGACGGCACGAGGCCGCCCTGGCGGCGCTCGCCAGGATCGCGCGGGACGACGTCTTCGCCGGCACCGCCGCCGATCGCCGGATGACCGTCCTCGTCGATGCCAACCGAACCGGCGAAGCCCTCGCCGAAGCGAAGCAGGCCGTCGCCGACCGGCCCGCCGAGATCGACAACTGGACCCGGCTCGGCGACATCCTCAACCAGATCAAGCGCCACGAGGAGGCGGCGGCGGCCTATGGCAAGGCGCTCGATCTCGTCAAAACCGGCGCCGACACCCGAAACCCCCTCTGGGCGCTCTGGCTTCTGCGCGGCAGCGCACTCACCCAGGCGGGCGACTGGGCGGCCGGCAAGGCCGCGCTCGAGGAGGCCCGCAGGCTCGCCCCGGACCAGCCCGTGGTCCTGAACTTCCTCGGCTATTCGCAGCTCGAGCGGCGCGAGAACCTGGCCGAGGCCGAGAAGATGATCGGCGAGGCGAACCGGCTCCAGCCGGGCGATTCGGCGATCACCGATTCGCTGGGCTGGGCCCATTATGTGCGCGGCGACGTCACCCGGGCGATTGAGCTGCTCGAGCAGGCCGCGCAGGGTCAGCCGGCCGACGCGGCGATAGCCGAGCATCTCGGCGACGCTTATTACAGCGCGGGACGGCGCTACGAGGCCCGCTACGCCTGGCGGGCGGCGCTTCCTTATGCCGAGGGGCCCGCGGTCGACCGGCTGCGCAGCAAGATCGACACGGGGCTGCGGCCGGATCTCGCCGCCCCCTGATGGACGAGACCGCTTATGCGAAGATCAACCTCACGCTGAAGGTTCGAGGGCGAAGCGCCGACGGCTTCCACGAAATCGACACCCTGTTCGCCTTCGCCGAGGCCGGGGACCGGCTGGAGGTGGCGCAAGGGGAGGGGCTGACCCTGCGGGTCGAAGGCCCGTTCGCCGGCGATCTCGGCGACCCCGAGGACAATCTCGTCCTTCGCGCCGCCCGGCTGCTCGGGCCGGGCCTCGGCGCCTCGCTGACGCTCGACAAGAGGCTGCCCGTCGCTTCCGGGATCGGCGGCGGCTCGGCCGACGCCGCGGCGGCGCTGAGGCTTCTCAACCGCTGGTGGGGCCTCGGGCTGGGCAATTCGGAGCTTCTTGCCCTGGCCGGCCGTCTCGGCGCCGACGTTCCCGCCTGCCTGTCGTCCCGGACCGCTAGGGGCACCGGCCGGGGCGACCGGCTCGAACCCGCCCGGTCGGAGCACGAGGGCGCGCCTCTTTTGCTCGTCAATCCGGGCGTCCCGCTTTCGACCGCCGAGGTCTTTGCCCGCTGGAGGGGGATTCGGGGCGACGGCAACGACCTCGAGCCGCCGGCGCTCGAGATCGCGCCCGTAATCGGCGAGGTGCTGGACCGGCTTCGAGCCTCGCCGGGGCTGGCGCGTGCGCGGATGTCCGGGTCGGGCGCGACCTGCTTCGCGCTGTTCCGCCAAGAGGTCGACCGCGACGAGGCGGGCCGGCGGCTGGCCTTGGTCCGGCCCGGCTGGTGGCAACTCGCGAGCCGCCTCAGGTGACCCGCGAGTCCCGCGCCGGGACGCTCCTTACCGTAGTTTAACCATCGTAACCCGCACTTTTGCGTCGTGGCACGGTCCTTGCTGCTGGTTCGGCGACGAGTCGAAACGGGGCCCGAGGGGGCTTGGTGGACATTCGCACATGGTCCCGCTCCGCCGCGTACGGAGCCGGCGCCATGCTCCTCTAGAGCCGGCCGCCTCCGACCGGGCGGCCGGCTCTTTTTGTGGACTTTTGAGGCGACAAACGCGCCCGGCCCGGCTTAATCGGCCGATGTTCGATCTCACGCTCGAAGGCCCGGTCGCCCGCCTGCGGCTGGATCGGCCCGAGGCCCGCAACGCCATCCCCGTCGGCGACTGGGCGCTGCTCGCGCACCGCTGCGGCGAAGCGGCGCGGTCCGGGGCGCGCCTGCTCGTCCTGTCGGGGACGAGCCAGGCCTTTTGCGCGGGGGCCGACCTAGAGGATTTCGCGGCCTTCGCCGCCGACCCGAAGTCGGCGGGCGACTTCCGGCGGCGGATGCGGACCGGCATCGACTCGCTTCGCGATCTTCCCGTCGCGACGGTCGCCGTCGTCGAAGGGCCCTGTTACGGCGCCGGAGTCGCCCTTGCCTTGGCCTGCGATCTGCGGATCGCGGGGCCGGGCGCTCGCTTCGCCATCACTCCGGCCAAGTTCGGAATCTCCTATCCGCAGGAAGATGTCGCGCGGCTCGTCGCCCTGGTGGGCCCCGGCCAGGCGTCGCGGCTGCTGCTCGGCGCCGTCACCGTCGATTCGGCGGAAGCGGCCCGCATCGGCCTGGTCGAGCTGCTGGCCGGGGAGGTGGAGCCGGCGGTCGCCGGGCTCGCCGCGGCGATCGCCGCCAACAGCGGGGAGAGCATCGCCGTCCTGAAGCGCGCGATACGGCTCGCCGTCGAGGGAACGAGCCGCGACGAGGGACAGGCGCGCGATTTCGATTCCCTCTTCGGTTCGGCCGATTTCCGGGAGCGGCTCGCGGCTCTGAGGCCTCGCGGCTGACTTGCCTGGCTCCCGGCAATGGAGGACAAGCCGGCGCATGAAGCGCGTCGCCGCTCTGCTCCCACTTCTGGCCGCCTGCGGGGGCCCGCCGGCCGCGAAGGTCGAGGAGCGGATCGAGTGCGCGGTCGACGGCGCCGCCGCCTTCCGGCGGGTGTGCGTCGTCGAGCGGACCGCCGGCCGCGACGTCCTGCTCACGATCCGAAGCCCGAGCGGCAGCTTCCGGCGGCTGGTCGCCACTCGGGACGGGCGCGGCGTGATGGCCGCCGACGGCGCCGAGCCCGCGACCGTGGCGATCGTCGGCAAGGGCCTGATCGAGGTCTCGATCGGCACCGACCGCTACCGCCTGCCGGCGCGGGTCCGATGAGCCGCCCGATTCTGACCGCGGCCGAGATGCGCGCCGCCGAAGCCGCGGCGATCGCCGCCGGGACGCCGGCCGCCGAGCTGATGGAGCGGGCCGGGGCGGGCGCCGCCGAGGCCGTCTGGCGCTTCGCCGGGCCTCTGCCGGCCCTGGTCCTGTGCGGGCCCGGCAACAATGGCGGCGACGGCTACGTCATCGCCCGACGGCTCGCGGAGCGCGGCGCCGACGTCCGCGTCGCCGCGCTCGGAGAGCCTGGGACTCCCGAGGCGCGGGCGGCGCGTGCGGCCTGGCAGGGGGTCGTCCAGCCCTTGGCGGAAGCGGCGCCGGCGCCGCTGCTGGTCGACGCCCTGTTCGGCACCGGGCTCGCTCGCCCGCTCGATCCCGCTTTGTCGCAGCGGCTGGGCGCCCTGGCCGGCGCGGCGCGCGTCCGCGTCGCCGTCGATCTGCCGAGCGGAGTCGCGACCGACGACGGTGCCATTCTCTCGGCCGTCCCTGACTTCGACCTGACCGTCACCTTCGCGACGCTCAAGCCCTCGCACCTCCTCCAGCCCGCCGCTCGCCACATGGGGCGGATCGTAATCGCCGACATCGGCATCGAGGCCGAGGCCATGCTCGGCGAGATCGGACGGCCCTCGCTTCGGGCGCCCGGCCCGGACGATCACAAATATGTCCGCGGCTTCGTCGTCGTTCATGGCGGCGCCATGCCTGGAGCCGCCGCGCTGGTCGCCGCGGCCGCGATCCGGGCCGGCGCCGGCTATGTCCGGATCGCCGCGGAGCAATGGGTCGCCGGCCTCCCGTCCGCGATCGTTCAGACGCCCGGGCGGCTCTGGCGCTATCTCGACTGTCCCCGAATCGATGCGCGGGTCGTGGGGCCGGGGCTCGGAACCGGCGAAGACGCCTGGACCACGCTCTCGGCCGCCCTCGTTTCCGCCGGCCCCCTCGTGCTCGACGCCGACGCCCTGACCCTCCTGGCGAAGCGCGGGCTCGACCATCTGCGCCGCTGGCCCGCCGCCATTCTGACCCCTCACGGCGGCGAGTTCGAAAGGCTCTTCCCGGATCTCGGCGGAAGCAAGGTCGAGCGGGCGCGGGCGGCGGCGGCCAGATCCGGGGCGGTGATAGTCTACAAGGGGCCGGACACGGTGGTCGCGCATCCCGACGGGCGGGCGGCCATCGCTCCGACGGCTTCGGCCTGGCTCGCGACCGCGGGCACCGGCGACGTGCTGACCGGGATCGTCGCCGCGATGAGGGCCAGGGACAGGGAGCTGGAGGAGTTCGAGGCCGCCTGCGCCGGGGTCTGGCTGCACGGAAACGCCGCCGGCCGCGCCGGCCCGGGCCTGATCGCCGACGACCTTCTCGCCCAGCTTCCGGCCCTCGTCGCGCAATGCCGGTGAGCGAATTCGACACGATCGTTCGGCTCGCCGGGCGCGGCGACGGAGTCGGCGAAAGCGGTCGCTACTTTCCGCTGACCGCGCCCGGCGATCGCGTCGATGCCGCCGGGACCCTCGTCGAGCCCGGGCCCCATCGCCAGGCGCCGCCCTGCCGCCACTTCCCCGAATGCGGCGGCTGCCAGCTTCAGCATGTCGACGATCGGGCCTACGCCGCCTTCCTGCGCGACCGGATCGCCTCGGCGCTCGCCGCCCAGGGCCTGCCCGCGCCCGAGATCCTCCCCGCCCACATCTCGCCGCCCAACAGCCGCCGCCGGGCCTCGCTGAGAGCGGAGCGGGGCGGAGCGCTCGGCTTCAACGCCCAGGCCAGCCACCGGGTCGTCGACATGCGCGAATGCCACATCCTGCGTCCGGAGCTGTTCGCGCTCGTCGCGCCGCTGCGTGCGCTTCTGCGCGGGATGAAGCTCCCGGCGACGGCCGGGGTCCGGCTGACCCTCGCGGATCAGGGCGTCGACCTTCTGCTCGAGCAGGTCGAGGCCGACGGTCTCGCCGCGGCCGAGGCTCTGGGCGCGTTCGCCCGCCAGCACCGCCTCGCCCGCCTCGCCCTCGACGACGGCTACGGAGCCCAGACGCGCTGGGAGCCGGAGCCGGTCACGGTCACGCTCGGCGGAGTCGCGGTGCCGCTGCCGCACGGCGCTTTCCTTCAGGCGACGGCCGAGGGGGAGGCGGCCCTCGTCGGGGCGGTTCGGCGAGCGGTCGGGAAGGCTCGGATCGTCGCGGACCTGTTCGCCGGCCTCGGCACCTTCGCCCTCGCCCTCGAGGGCCGGATCCTCGCGGCGGAGGCCGCCCGCGACTCCGCTCTCGCCCTCAAGTCGGGAGCCGCGCGCGCCCGGCGACCCGTCTTCGTCGACCATCGCGACCTCTATCGCCGGCCGCTCGATCCGGCCGAGCTGAACCGGTTCGAGGCGGTGGTGCTCGATCCGCCCCGGGCCGGCGCGAAGGAGCAGTCGGCCGCGCTCGCCCTCTCGTCCGTGCCGAGGCTCGCCTACGTCTCGTGCAACCCGTCGACCTTCGCCCGCGACGCCGCGGCGCTCGTCGAGGGCGGCTACCGCTTCGACTGGGTCGAGCCGGTCGGCCAGTTCCGCTGGTCGACCCACGTCGAGCTGGTCGGGGCGTTCAGCCGCGGGGGTTCGGGCTGAAGCGTCCTCCAGCCCGTTCCCGATAATCGTCTCACAATCTCAAAGAGCCCGCCGATACGCGACTCGGCAAGCGAACAATATAGGAACGTCAACCCCGGAATCTCCTTCACTTGGGTCCGGTTCGGATGTTGGTGCGATTTCGCGGGGGCGCGGCTCTAGGCGATGTGGCCGCAGACCATGCGGATCGCCTGGACGACGAGACCGGCCAGAGCCGCCGAGGCCAGCCCGAACAGGATGAACCGGTAGGTGATGACGTTGACGGTCGTCTGCACGAGGCTGTGGACCATTCGCAGCGCGACATAGGCCCAGGCGAGGATGGCGCTGTAGCCGCCGCCGGCATGTCCGATGGCGAGGGTCAGAGCGACGGCGTAGAACAGGGTCGGCTGCTCGACGAGGTGCATGTAATTGTGGGCCTTCCACATCACCTCGTCCTCGACCACGCCCTCCAGCGCGGCGCCGCCGCGTCCGCCGACCCGGCCCTTGAGCGAGATGCCCTTGCGCTTCATCGCGGCGAAGCGTGTGACGATCATCCAGGCCATGATCAGAAGCGTCCAGGCGACCAGCGCGACGACGGGCGCGAGAATGGGACTGTTCATGATTTTCTACTCCCCCTTGTCCAGGACCAGAGTGGCGGCCGCCGGCCGCGGAGTCAAAGCCGCCTTTAGTGGCTGAAAAAGCCTGCTAAACAGCGGCGGAGTATGGAGGAACGAGAGATGAAGCGGATCGCGACGACGGCCATGGCGGCAATCCTCCTGGCGGCGACGGCCCAGGCGCAGCAGCCCGCGCCGCGCCAGGCCCAGCGCCCCCCCGCCCAGGGGCAGCAGCGCCCTCAGCCCCAGGCGCAGCGCCCCCAGGCCCAGCCGCCGCGAGTGCCGACCCGGGTCACGGCCCGGACGCTTACCGCTCTGTGCGGACAGGACCGCAACGGCTGCCTCACCTATGTGCTCGGCGCCGCAGACGCCTTCGCCAGCGCTCTGGTCGCCGCCGGGCGGCCGCAGGTCTTCTGCTTTCCCAAGGGCACCACCAACGACCAGATCGCCCAGGCGGCGGTCCGCTACCTGCGCGCTCATCCGGAGGAGGGCGGCAACAACGCCGCCCTGGTCCTCCTCGCCGGCTTCACCAGCGCTTATCCTTGCGGTTATTGAGGACGGGGCCGGGCCCCGCCTCTCAGTCGAACAGCTTGGCGAAGCGGCGCTTCGTCCGCTCGCGCCAGTGGCCGCGGTGATAGGCGTCGCTGGCCAGCAGGGGCAGGACGCTGGTCGCCTCGGCGAACACCATCTGCTCCATCGCGGTCGACACCTTGCCCCAGCTCGCCGCCTCCTGGAGGGTCGAGGAGGAGCAGGCGCCGTCGCGCACGTCGGCGACGGTGATCTGCACCGCATATTTGTGGACCTCGACATCGTCGTGGCCGAGGATCTCGGCGCACACGACCGTGTCCTGGGTGAAGTTCTTCGGCACGCCTCCGCCGATCATCAGCAGGCCGGTGGTGCCCGCCTCGATCTTGAGGTTGGTGAGCTCGCGGAAGTCGGCGATGGCGTCGAGCACCATGTAGGGCCGGCCCGCCTTCATCGCGTCGACCTGGTGCTTGACGAGACCGAAGCCGGCCGAGCTGTCGACGAAGGCCGGGCAGAAGATCGGCACGTCATGCTCGTAGGCGAGCCTGACCAGGCTGTTGTCCTTCTTGCCGTTCTCCATCAGCCACCTGCCCATCTCCTTGATGAAGGCCCGCGACGAATAGGGCTTGGGCTCGAGGCTGTTGGCGATGTCGCCGATCGTGTGATCGGTCTCCTGCAGCTTCTCCTCGTCGATATAGGTATCGTAGATGCGATCGATGTAGAGCGAGCGCAAAGTGTCGTCGTCAGGGATTTCGAGGGCTTGGTAGTGCTTGTGACCAAGCGCCTCGAAGAAGTCCATGTCGACGATGGTGGCTCCGGTGGCGACGATCGCGTCGACCATGTTGTTGCGCACCAGCTCGGCATAGAGGTCCATGCATCCGCCCGCGGAGGTCGAGCCGGCGATGACGAGGATCACCGAGCATTCGGGATCGGCGAGCATCGTGTTGTAGATCTCCGCCGCCCGGCCGAGATCCCTGCTGGTGAAGCTCATCTTCTTCATCGCATCGACGATCGGGCGAGCGTCGAAGCTGGTGATGTCGATATGCTCGACGACGTTCGACAGGAGCTCCGCCTTGCGGGTGTCGTTGATCTTGGATTCGGTGTTCACGATCGTCTCTCCGGTATCAGAAATCCGTTCGGGCTGAGCCTGTCGAAGCCCTCTACTTCCGCCCATGCAGATAGGAAGAAGGAAGGCCCTTCGACAGGCTCAGGCGAACGGTTGGTGGTGAAAAACCTACAATTTGACGACGTGCGACGGGACGTCCCGTTCCTCGCTTGCGCCGTAAAGGGTCGCCATCGGCTCGTCCCCCATCTCGACCCTGGCCACGGCGCCGAAGCCGTTGAAGGCGGTCCGCATCGCGCAGCCATAGGCTCCGAGCATCCCGATCTCGATATAGTCGCCCGCGCCGACGTCGGCCGGGAGGTGGAACGGCCCGGCCATATGGTCGAGGTCGTCGCAGGTCGGCCCGTAGAAGCTGAAGCCCATGTCGCGGACGTCCGACGGCTCCTCGCGGACCAGCTTCACCGGGAAGCGCCAGCCGATGTGGGCGGCGTCGAACAGAGCGCCGTAGGCGCCGTCGTTGATGTAGAGCTGGTCCCCTCTGCGCTTCTCGACGCGCACCAGGAGGCTGGCATATTCGGCGCACAGGGCCCGGCCCGGCTCGCACCACAATTCGGCCGAATAGGAGATGGGCAGGCTCTCGAAGGCCCGCGAGATGACGTCGAAATAGGCTTCGAGCGGCGGCGGCTCCATGCCCGGATAGACGGAGGGGAAGCCCCCGCCGACGTCGACGATGTCGACCGTCACCGAAGCCTCGACGATCGCCGCCCGCACCCGCTCCATGGCCTCCGAATAGGCGGCCGGAGTCATCGCCTGGCTTCCGACGTGGAAGCAGATGCCGAGCGCGTCGGCGGCCTGGCGCGTGGCGAAGAGCAGGGCCTTCATCTCGTCGGGCTCGGCGCCGAACTTCGAGGCGAGGCTGAGCTTGCTGTGGTCCGACGAGACCCGGATACGGACGCACAGGTTCAAATCCTCGGCCTCGCCGGTGGCGCGGACGATCTTGTCCAGCTCGTCCATCGTGTCGAGCGAGAAGGTGCGGACTCCGAGCGCATAGGCCTCGGCGATCGCCTCCTCGGCCTTGACCGGGTGCATGAAGCACTGGACCGCATCCGGAAGCGTCTCGGCGACCAGCCGCACCTCGGCGATCGAGGCGACGTCGTAATGAGTCACTCCCGAGTCCCAGAGGATCCGGAGCAGGTCGGGCGACGGATTCGCCTTGACCGCATAGAGCGACCGGCCCGGAAACTTCTCGACGAAGAAGCGGGCGGCGCGCTTGGCGGCGTGCGGACGAATGAGCGTGACCGGCTGGACCGGTCGGAGGGCGACAGCTAGCCCCAGCGCGCTATGATGCTTGTGCAACTCAAGGGACCTCCAAAGGCGGTAGTTGACGAAAAAGCTGCCTTGCGGTTGTTGGAAGTCCCCATGGGGCAGCGGGGCGGATATATGGTCGGAGTCCCCCCCTGTAAAGACCTGCTTTTTCCCCCACGAAACCAGAGGTTTGGATGACAGAGAGGAAGCCCGGGCCGGAGGGTGTCGAAGCTGCGGCGAAGCGTGTCCGGCCGCACGTCGTCGCGACTCCTCTGCTGCCGCTTTCCTGGGGAGGCGTCCGCCTGTGGGTCAAGGCCGAGTGCCTCCAGGAGGGCGGAAGCTTCAAGCTGCGCGGCGCCACCAACCGGCTGCTCCTCCTCGACGAGGCCGAGCGCCGGCGCGGAGTCGTCGCTTTCTCCTCGGGAAACCACGCCCAGGGGGTCGCCATCGCCGCCCGGCGACTCGGCATCCGCGCGACCATCGTCATGCCGTCCGACGCGCCTGCCGTGAAGCGCGACTCGACGCTCGCGGCCGGGGCCGAGATCGTCGCCTACGACCGCTCCACCGAGAGCCGCGAGGAGATTGCCGCACGGCTCGCGGCCGAGCGAGGCGCCGTCCTCGTGCCCTCGTTCGACGATGTCGACGTCATCGAGGGCCAGGGCAGCGTCGGGGTCGAGATACGCGCGCAGCTCGGGGCGGCGCCGGACCGGGTCCTCGTCCCCTGCGGCGGGGGCGGGCTGTCGGCGGGGATCGCGCTCGCGCTTCCCGTATCGCGAATCGTCGCGGTCGAGCCCGAAGGCTGGGACGACATGGCCCGCTCGATCGAAGCGGGCGAGCCGGTTCCGGTCCGCGAGCCGCCGCCGCCGACTCGCTGCGACGCCCTCCAGACCCGATTGGTCTCGCCGCTGACCCTCGCCGCCCTGCGCGAGTCGCGTGCGTCCGCCCTGGCGGTCACCGAAGCCGAGATCGAGCGCGCCATGGCCTTCGCCGCCCGCCATTTGCGGATCGTCGCCGAACCCGGCGGCGCGGTCGCCCTGGCAGCGCTGCTCTCCGGCAAAGCGGGCGAGGTGACCGGGCGGACCGTGGTGGTGGTCTCGGGCGGAAACGTCGATCCCGAGCTCTACGCCGCGATCCTGGGCGCTCAGGCCGCCGAAGCGGACCGATAGTCGGCGGGGTCGATCCTCGGGGCCGGCGAGACGGCCTCGATCTCGCGGGTCAGGGCTTCGAGCTGAAGGCCCAGGGTCCTCAGCTCCGCGGCGAAGACCTCCCCGTCATGCCCGGGCCGGGCGAGCGCGGCCGCTTCGAGCAGGGAATCGAGCATTTGCGACAGGCTCGGCAGGATCGTCTCCTCGATCCGCTCGAAAGCCTCGTCCAGCTGCCGTTTCGAGTCCGCGTCTGGCATGAATGCGAGGCTATGCCCGCCAATTTAACCCTTCGTAAAAGCCAGCCCCTGTTTTCTGTCCATTTTGGATGGCACAAGCCGCGGCCATGACCGGAATCGCCGCAGCCGCACTCTCGATCGCCGTGATCGCCGCCTTCGCCCTGCTCGGCGGCGGCGCCTGGCTCCTCCTCATGCGCAACGAGCGCAAGCAGGGCATGCTGATGCTGATCGCGGCCGCCGTCATGTTCGCCAACGTGCTGGTCTGGACGGTGTGACGGTGCGAGTCTTCGATTTCGACCGCGCCATCGTCCGCGAGCCGGCGCCGAGCGTCGTGGACGGGCTCCGCTCCGGTTCCGAGCCGCCGGCCTTCGACCGGGTCCTCGCCGAGCACCGCCTCTACGTCGCCGCCCTCGAAGCCGCCGGGGTGGCGGTCGAGACGCTTGCGCCGCTTCCCGGCCATCCCGATTCGGTCTTCGTCGAGGATCCGGCCTTCGTCCTTCCCGAAGGGGCGATCCTGCTTCGGCCCGGCGCTCCCAGCCGGCTCGGCGAAGCGGCTCTTCTGGCGCCGGCCCTGGATCGCCATTTCGCCAACGTCGCCCGGGTCGACCAGGGCTTCGTCGACGGCGGCGACATCCTCATCCTGCCCGATGAGATTCTCGTCGGCCTGTCGGCGCGCACCGACCGGCAGGGCGCGATGCGCTTCTGCGCGCTTGCGGGCGAGCTCGGCCGGAGCGCCCGGATCGTCGAGCCGCCGAGCGGCCTGCTCCATCTCAAGACCGGCTGCGCCCTCGTCGACGAAACCACCCTGATCGCCGTTCCGGCGCTGGCGCCGCTCTTCCCCGCCTACGACGTGCTGGTGACCCCCGAAGGCGAGGCGCATGCGGCGAACCTGATCCGGGTCAACGATCGCCTCCTGATCGGCGCCGGCTTCCCGAGGACCGCGGCCCTTCTCGCCGGGCGCGGCCACGAAGCGCTCGAGGTCCCGGCCTCCGAAATCGCCAAGATCGACGCCGGCCTGTCCTGCATGTCGCTGCGCTGGAGCGCTCGCTGACGCTTGCGGTCTGGACCGGCCGAGGTCGGAGACGGTAAGCTGCGATCATGTTCATGGCGACCGCTTTGACGCTTGCATCTTCGCTGCTCCAGCCGGAGCCGGAGGTGCCGACCGCCGCGACGGATCCTTATCGCTGCTCGGTCGCGGTCCGGATGGACGGGCTGACCGGCGGCATGTGGCGAGACTTCGTGACGGGCACGCCGGACGAATATTACAAGATCCAGATCTACAATCCTGAGATCGGGACCGGCATCTTCGCCTATTGGGGCATCGACAATCGGCCGCCCAGGCGCCCGCGAGCCTATGGCTATGACGTCGGGGTGCCGGAGGCCGAGGCCTTTCGCAACGGGCCGGACAGCGTCGACTTTGGCGAGATTGGCTATGGCCGGGTTACGGACGGGGCGATCTCTGCTCGGCTGTACGGCGACGGAGCCTATGCCGGAACGATCCCCGTGCAGACCGCGAAGAGGACCCGCCGGGTCTATCGCCTCGGCGGACAGGGACTGGCGCTGCACCTCTTCCGCGCCGGTCACGCGGAGATCTTCTCCAGGCTGGCCAAGGCCGGCCGGTGGGAAGCGGTGCTGATCGACCCGTCGGGCCGGGAGATAGGACGCAAGACGATCCGAGTGCCCTTGCCCGCGGCCGCTCAGGCGGAATTCAACCGAGCCCGCCTGGAGCTGCTTCGGCATCGCGACCAGTTCCTGACTCGCCCCAGCTGGAACACAAATCGCCCTTGCTCGACCTTTATCGAGGAGCGGGACGCGCCGATCTGAGCTCGGTCAGCGTATCGGGCAGCTCGGGTCCAGCCTGAAGTCGAGATATTCGTCCACCGCCTTCATGAGCTGCGGCATCTCGTTGACGAAGAAATGATTCGCCTGCGGGATGGTCGAGTGATGGATCGTGATGTGCTTCTGGGTGCGGAGCTTGTCGACCAGCTTCTGGACCGCGTTCGGGGTCACGACCTCGTCGCCCTCGCCCTGGATGATGATCCCGGAGGCGGGGCAGGGGGCGAGGAAGGTGAAATCGTACATGTTGGCCGGGGGCGCGATCGAGATGAAGCCGCGCACCTCGGGCCGCCGCATCAGCAATTGCATCCCGATCCAGGCGCCGAAGCTGAAGCCGCCGATCCAGGTCGTCTCCGCCTCGGGATGGACCTGCTGCACCCAGTCGAGCGCCGAGGCGGCGTCGGAGAGCTCGCCGATGCCGTTGTCGAACACGCCCTGGCTCTTGCCGACTCCGCGGAAGTTGAAGCGCAGGGTCGCGAAGCCGCGCCTGACGAAGGTCTTGTAGAGCGCCTGGACGATGGCGTTGTTCATCGTCCCGCCGCCCTGCGGATGGGGATGGAGGATCAGCGCGACCGGCGCTCGCGGCCGGGGGCCGGGGCTGAATCGGCCTTCGAGACGGCCTTCGGGACCGGGGAAAATGACTTCGGGCATTGCACCTGCGCATCGCTAGGGGGAAAGAGCGGGGCTGCCCCCGCGCACATGCCGCTCTATATAGGGCTGCGCGCCCGCCGTGCAATTTGAAAGGGAAGACGTGCCCGACCGCATCTACCTCGACCACGCCTCGACCACGCCGATCCTCGCCGAAGCGGCCGCGGCGATGGCGGAAGCGTGCCGGAGCTGGGCCAATCCGTCCTCGCCCCATTCGGAAGGGCGAGCGGTGCGCGCCCGGCTCGAGGACGCCCGGCGAAGGATCGCGGCGTCGCTGGGCACGGAATCGACCCTGATCTTCACCTCCGGGGCCACCGAGGCGATCTCCCTCGTCTTCGAGCGCGCGCGGGCGAAGGACCGGATCGTCGCGTCGGTCGAGCACCCGGCGGTCCTGCGCAACGCTCCGGGGGCCCGCCAGATCGCGGTCCATGCCGACGGCACGCTCGACCTCGACGACCTCGACCGCGCTCTCGCCGGCGCGGAGGCTCCGCTGGTGGCGGTCCAGTCGGTCAACAACGAGACCGGGGTCATCCACCCGATCGCGGAGGTCCACGACCGGGTGAGGGCCGCCGGCGGCCTCCTCCTCACCGATTGCGCCCAGAGCGCCGGCAAGCTTCCGCTGCCGGAGGCCGATTTCCTCGTCGTCGCCGCCCACAAGCTCGGAGGCCCGCCCGGCATCGGCGCATTGCTGGTCAGGGACGTCTCGACCCTCGAGGCGATCGGCGGCCAGGAGGGCGGCTATCGACCGGGCACCGCGGCCGTGCCTTCGATCATGGGATTCGCCGCCGCCGCCGAGGCGGATCACGGCTGGTATGAGGAAGCGAAGCGACTGCGCTCCAGGCTCGACGAGGGCATCCTCGCCGCCGGCGGCGTGATCGTCGCCGCCGACGCGCCTCGGATCGCGACCATCGCCTGCTACCGGATGCCCGGAGTGCCCGGAGCGGCGCAGATGATGCAGCTCGACCTGGCCGGAATCGCCGTCACCGCGGGAAGCGCCTGCGCCTCCGGAAGCCTCAAGACCAGCCACGTCCTCACCGCCATGGGCTGGCCCGAGGAGGAGGCGCGCGAGGTGATCCGGGTCAGCTTCGGCCCGCGGACGAGCGAGGGCGACGTCGACGCCCTGCTCGGCCACTGGGCGGCGATGTACGGGAAACGCCGGGCCGCGTGATCTATCTCGACTATCAGGCGACGACCCCGCTCGCCCCCGAGGTCGCGGCCGCGATGCGGCCCTGGCTCGACGAGCGTTTCGCCAATCCTCATTCCAGCCACCGGCCGGGACGGGAAGCCGCGGCCGCCGTCGAGGTGGCCCGGCAGCGGGTGAGGGAGGTCCTGGAGCCCTCCCTCCCTGCACACAGGGAGGGGCAGCGGGTGGGTGCGCATGAAGCGGTGGATGCGCATGAAGCGGCAGGACCTCTCTCGGAGTCGAACCCACCACCAACCCCTTCCTGCGCGCAGGGAGGGGGATTGTACTTCACCTCGGGCGCGACCGAGGCGATCAACTGGGCGCTCAAGGGCGCCGCGGCCCGCCTGCCCCCGCACCGCCGCCGGATCGTCACCCTCGCCACCGAGCATGCCGCCGTCCTCGACACCGTCGAACATCTCCTCGCCCAGGGCTTCGACGTAGAAATATTGCCCGTCGCGCCTGACGGCCTCGTCGACCTCGCCACCCTGGAGGCCGCGCTCGCCAAGCCCACCGGCCTCGTCGCCGCCATGCTCGTCAACAACGAGATCGGCGTCATCCAGCCGGTCGAACGCATCGGCGCCCTCGCCCGCGCGGCCGGCGCTCTGTTCCTGTGCGACGCCGTCCAGGGCTTCGGTCGGGTCGCCGTCCCTCTCGCCGCTTGCGACCTCGTCGCGATCTCCGCCCACAAGGTCTATGGCCCCAAGGGGATCGGCGCGCTTTGGGTTCGCGACGGGGTCGAAGTCGACCCGCTTCTGCACGGCGGCGGCCAGGAGGGCGGACTGCGCTCCGGCACCTTGTCTCCGGCCCTGTGCGTGGGCTTTGGCGAGGCCGCTCGGCTCCTGGTCGAGCGGGCCGACGCCGATCGCGCGCATGTCGAGCGGCTTTGGGACAAGGCGCGGGCGGCCGCTCCGGCCTGGACCGTCAACGGCTCGAGCCGATATCGCTATCGAGGCAATCTCAGCCTTCGCCGCGAGGGCATCGACGCCGCGCGGCTGATCTCCGAGCTTCGCGCAATCGCCTTCTCCGCCGGTTCCGCCTGCGCGAGCGGCTCGGGTCGTCCGAGCCATGTCCTCGCCGCTCTGGGCCTCGGCGACCGCCAGGCCCGCTCCAGCATCCGGCTCGGCTTCGGCCGCTATACGACCGAAGACGAGCTCGGCGAGGCCCTGACGCTCATCGACGCCGCCGCCGGCCGTCAGCTGAGCTTCGCCCAATGACCCTGGTCCGCTTCGTCTCGGCCGACGGCAACCATATCCAGGAGGCGAGGGGCCGGCCCGGCGAGCGCCTCCTCGACCTCGCCCAGGCGCACGGCCAGCCGCTCGAAGGGACGTGCGAGGGCCAGATGGCCTGCTCCACCTGCCACGTCATCGTCGCCGCCGAGGATTTCGAGAAGCTTCCGCGGGCCAGCGAGGAGGAAGAAGATCTGCTCGATCTCGCCTTCCATGCCACCCGCACTTCGCGCCTGGCCTGCCAGATTCACTTGAGCGAGGCCTTAGAAAATCTGACGGTGCGCATGCCCGGGGGCTCCCATAACATGCAGGGACGATGATCGACCGCAGAACCTTCCTCGCCGCAGGCGCCGCCGCCCTCGCCGCCGGCTGCCGCGCCGCCCCGCCCAAGGACGACCAGGCCAGGGAGGCGCAGCCCGACCGGATCGCCGCGGAGAGCTCGAAACGGCTCGTGGCGATTCGCTCCACCCTGGGCCCCGGCGGCCGGCTCGGAATGGCGGCGATCGACACCGGCTCGGGCCGCGAGCTTCGCTTCGATGCCGATTCGCTCTACTCGATGGCCTCGACCTTCAAGCTCCCGCTCGCCGCGGCCGTGCTCGCCCGCGTCGATTCCGGCGAGATGTCGCTCGAAGAGAAGCTGCCCATTCCTCCCGGCAAGCCGGTCGCCAATTCGCCCGCGATCGAGCGCTACCGGGGCGAGGGAAGCCTCTCGATCGTCCGGCTCTGCTCCGCCATCGTCGAACTCAGCGATAACGCCGCCGCCAACATGCTGCTCCGGCGAATCGGCGGCCCCGAGGCCTTGAACCGCTTCATCCGCTCCTGCGGCGATACGGTCACCCGGCTCGACCGCTTCGAGACCGAGCTCAACTCGAACTCGCCCGGCGATCGGCGCGACACCACCAGCCCCGCCGCGATGGCCCGCCTGGCCCGCGCGCTGGTGCTCGGAGACAAGCTCTCCGAGCCCTCGCGCCGCCATCTTTCGACCTGGCTGACCAAGTCGGTTCCGGGCCACGACCGGCTCAAGGCGGGCCTCCCATCGCCGCCCTGGCTGGTCGGCCACAAGACCGGCACCGGCGCCAACGGCGCGCTCAACGACGTCGCCGTCGCCTGGCACTCGGGCAAGCCTCCGGTCGTCGTCGCCTGCTACCAGAGCGGCGGCACCGCGGACCACCGGGTTCGAGCCGCCGCCCACGCGGCGGTGGGACGGCTGGTCGCGGAGATCTTCGCCTGACCGTCCTCCCGGCGAAAGCGGGGACGACGGGTGGAGCGAGCTTGCGTCCTTGCTTGCGTTCCACCATATGCGCCGCGGGAGTCGGGCGGACGGCGCTCTCGCCAACCCGGTCAGGTCCGGAAGGAAGCAGCCGTAACGAGTTCAAGCGTCGGGTCGTTTCCGGCTCCCACCGTCGCCCCGCTCCGTTCGCCCTGAGCTGTCGAAGGGGTTTTCTTCCGTAGCGGCCGACGGGAAGGGTTGGGCTTCGACAGGCTCGGCCCGAACGGTTAGAGTTCCTTCATGTCCTCCGAATCCCACGACGACGATTCCCCCGGCTTCGGCGCCCTCGGCCTCGACGAGCCGGCCCAGCCGGCCAAGCCGCAGCCTTACCGGGTCCTCGCCCGCAAATACCGTCCGCAGAGCTTCGCCGAGCTGATCGGCCAGGACGCGATGGTGCGGACGCTCGGCAACGCCATCGAGCGCGACCGGCTCGCCCATGCCTTCCTCCTCACCGGCGTTCGCGGGGTCGGCAAGACGTCGACCGCGCGACTGATCGCCAAGGCGCTCAACTGCGTGGGTCCGGACGGGCAAGGCGGGCCGACCATCGACCCCTGCGGAATCTGCGAACCCTGCCGGGCGATCGCCGAGGGCCGGCATATCGACGTCGTCGAGATGGACGCCGCCAGCCATACCGGAGTCGACGACGTCCGCGAGATCATCGAGGCGGTCCGTTATTCCGCCGTGTCGGCGCGCTACAAGGTCTATATCGTCGACGAAGTCCACATGCTCAGCAAGAACGCGTTCAATGCGCTTCTGAAGACTCTGGAAGAACCCCCTCAACACGTTAAGTTTCTCTTCGCCACGACCGAGGTCAACAAGGTCCCGGTCACGGTCCTGTCGCGCTGCCAGCGCTTCGACCTGAGGCGGATCCCGGCCGAGACTCTCGCCGCCCATTTCGGCGAGGTCGCGGCGAAGGAGGGAGTCGAGGTCGAGCCCGAGGCGCTCGCCCTCATCGCCCGAGCCGCCGAAGGCTCGGCCCGCGACGGCCTTTCCATCCTCGACCAGGCGATCGCCCACGGCCCGGGCGGAGTCAGCGCCGGCCAGGTGCGGACGATGCTGGGCCTGTCGGACCGCGGCGCGATCCGCCGCCTCCTCGGCGTTATATTGAGCGGCGACGCCCGGTCGGCTCTCGCCGTCCTCAGGGACCAGTACGATCTCGGAGTCGAGCCCCATGCGGTGCTTCGCGGGCTGCTGGAGAGCGTCCACGCCATCACCCGGGCCAAGGTCGGGGGCGCCGAGGACGCGGCCCAGTCGGCCGAGGAACGCGAAGCCTATTCGGAATGGGCCAGCCGGCTCTCCTACGCCGCCGTCCACCGCCTCTGGCAGCTTCTCCTCAAGGGCCTCGCCGAGGTCCACGGCGCCCCGATGCCCCTCGAGGCCGCGGAGATGGCCCTGCTTCGGGTCATCCACGCCTCCGAGCTCCCCGATCCCGGCGCCCTGATCGAGAAGCTGGCGAGCGGTGAGGGGATTGCGGCGCGCGCCGCGGCTTCGCGGGCCGGGCCCGGCCAAAGCGAGCCGACGGCGACGCCCCCGACTTTCCGCGACCTGGTCGCGATGCTCGAAGCCAGGGGCCGCCGCCATCTGGCGCAGCAGCTTCACGATTATGCCCGGCCGGTGAGCTACGCGCCGCCCGAGCTCGTGCTCAGCCTCGCCGGTCCGGTCGGCATGCGCGACCTGGCGGCGGCGCTGAAGGAGGTGACGGGCCAGGCCTGGCAGGTCAGGACCGAAGAGGGCGGCGGCGAGCCGACCCTCCAGGAGCAGGAGCTTGCCGCGAAGAAAGCGGAAGAGCAGTCCGTCCTCGAAACCCCCCTGGTCAAGGCGGCGTTCGACGCCTTTCCGGGGGCCGAGCTCGCACGCTACAATCTGGATGAGCAACGGAGCGCTTGAAAAATGCCCGATTTCGACGAGATCATGAAGATGGCCCAGAATGCCCAGGCCGAGCTGATGAAGGCTCAGGAGGGGCTCGAGCGGATCGAGGTCGAGGGCCTTTCCGGCGGCGGACTCGTCAAGATCCGGGCGACCGCCAAGGGCCGGATAATCTCGGTCGACATCGACGAGAGCCTTCTCGTCCCGTCGGAAAAGCAGATGGTCGAGGACCTCGTCGCCGCCGCCCTCAACGACGCCCGGGTTAAGGCCGACCAGGCGGCGCAAGGCGAGATGTCGAAGATGACCTCCGGCCTCCAGCTCCCGCCGGGCTTCAAGATGCCGTTTTAATACTCCCCTCCCTTCCAGGGAGGGGAGCCTATTGCGCGTTCCCCTCCGGCACCGGTTCGGGCTCAGACTCAGGCGCCGCCATCGGAGCCGCCGCCGGCGCCTCATATTCCTCGCCCGGCAAGGCCACCGGCGCCGGCGCCGCCTTCGCCCTGGGCGCCACCCTCCGCCTCACCGGCGCAGCCGGCTCCCGCTCAGGCGCCACCTTCTCGCCCTCGTAGACGCAGCGGTCGAGACCGTCGCGCGCCACTACGCCGATCCGGGCCGCGATCGCGTTGCCGTAGCGCCGGGTGAAGCCCTTGGGGGCCGTCGCTCCGCGCTTCTTGGGCAGGGGAAGCACCGCCGCGATCCGGGCCGCCTCGACCCGGCTCATCGCGCTGGCGTCATGGTTGAAGTAGCGCCTCGACCCGGCATCGACTCCGTAGGTGCCGATCCCGGTCTCGGCGACGTTGAGATAGACCTCCATGATCCGCCTCTTCCCCCACAGATTCTCGATGAGCAGGGTGAACCAGGCCTCCAGCCCTTTGCGGAAATAGCCGCCGCCCTGCCAGAGGAAGGCGTTCTTCGCGGTCTGCTGGCTGATCGTCGAGCCGCCCCGGATGACCGAGCCGCCGCGGGCGTTGCGGCGCATCGCCGCCGCGATCGCGTCCTGGTCGAACCCCCAATGCGAGCAGAATTTGCTGTCCTCCGCCGCGATCGCCGCGCGCACCGCATCGCGGTCGATCCGCTCGAGGCCCATCCAGCCCCTCGAGACGCTGCGCCCGCCGATCCGGTCGCCGAGCATGGTGAAGGTGAAGGGCGGGTTCACGAAGCGGTAGGCGAGGACCCAGAGCAGGCTGAGCAGGACGAAGAGGAAGAAGGCCGCCAGGGTCCAGCCGACAATCCGACCCAGCCAGCCACGCTTCTTCGCTCTGGCGCGAGGCATCAGCCCGTCATCCCGGCGAAAGCCGGGACCCCAGGACAAGAAGTCGCGGTGGGTCCCCCCGAGGTCCCGGCTTTCGCCGGGATGACGGTTGAGTTCACGAAGCCGGAAGCAGCCGCCGCTCGCCGGCGAGGCCCATCAGCGCCTTCTGGAGCTTCTCGAAGGCCCGGACCTCGATCTGGCGGATGCGCTCGCGGCTGACGTCGTAGACCTGCGACAGCTCCTCCAGCGTCTTGGGCTCGTCGGTCAGCCGCCGCTCGGTGAGGATGTGCTTCTCGCGGTCGTTCAACGCCTTCATCGCTTCGACCAGCAGCTCGTGCCGGACCTGGCTTTCCTGCGCGTCGGCGACCCGCTCGTCCTGGAGCGGGTCGGTGTCGACCAGCCAGTCCTGCCACTGGCCGTCGCCCTCCTCGCGAAGCGAGACGTTGAGCGAGGTGTCCCCGCCCATCGCCATCCGCCGGTTCATCGAGATGACGTCCTCCTCGGAGACTCCGAGGTCGGTCGCGATCTTGGTGACGTCCTCGGGCTTCAGATCGCCGTCCTCGAACGCCTCGATCTGGTTCTTCATCCGCCTGAGGTTGAAGAACAGCTTCTTTTGAGCCGCGGTGGTGCCCATCTTCACGAGCGACCAGCTCCTGAGGATGAATTCCTGGATCGAGGCCCGGATCCACCACATGGCGTAGGTGGCGAGGCGGAAGCCCCGGTCCGGCTCGAACTTCTTCACGCCCTGCATGAGGCCGATATTGCCCTCGGAGATCAGCTCGGAGACCGGAAGGCCGTAGCCGCGATAGCCCATCGCGATCTTCGCCACGAGCCGCAGGTGCGAGGTGACGAGCTGCGCCGCTGCCTCGGGATCGCCATGCTCCTGGAAGCGCTTGGCGAGCATATACTCCTCCTCGGGCTTGAGGAGCGGGAACTTGCGGATCTCGGACAGATAGCGGTTGAGCGATGCCTCGCCGCCGAGGGCGGGAATCGTCGCGGGTACGTTGGCTGCTGCCATGGCAAGTCTCCCTGTTGGGGCATAAGTCGGCGCGGGTCGGACCCCGCGTCTTCGTCGCGAACAGGCGACGGGAAATCAGCGCAAACTATACGGAAAGTAAGCTGATCAGTTCCTGAATATCCGGTGGAACGGGGCTTTCGAAAGTTA
>DASTLX010000058.1:0-9706 GCA_035714565.1 Allosphingosinicella sp. | reverse complement strand
CGATGTACTTTCTCCAGAACGCGCTTCGGATCGAGGATACAGCCGCCCGCTCGATGATCGGCGCCGCGGCTCTGATCAGCATGTTCTGGTTCATCCTGTTCGGATGGCTTTCGGACAAGGTGGGGCGCAAGAAGCCGATCGTGATCGGCTATGCGCTGACGATCCTCCTCATGTTCCCGCTCTTCCACTGGATGGCCGCGGTCGCAAACCCGGAGCTTTCCGCGGCGATGGAGCGGAGCCCCGTCGTCGTCAGCGGCAACGATTGCAGCTACGATCCCTTCGCGAGCAAGGGGCAGGCGACCCCGTGCGGTCGGCTGCTCGACGCTTTGTCGAAGAAGGGCGTCGCCTATACGAAGGTCCACGGCGCTTCCAATTCGGTGCCGATCGTCACGGTCGGCGGCGTTCCCGTCGAGGAGGCGAAGCTCGATGCCGCGCTGGCCGAGGCCGGTTACCGGCTCGAGAAGACGGTGCCGCCATTCTCGCGCATGGTGCAGATCGTGCTCGCCATCGTGGTGATCGGCTTCCTCTCGGGCATGACCTTCGGCCCTGTTGCGGCGCTGCTCGTCGAGCTCTTCCCGGCGCGGGTGCGCTACACCTCCGTGTCGCTGCCCTACCATATCGGCACCGGCTATTTCGGCGGCTTCCTGCCCTTCATCAGCCAATATATCGTCGCCAAGACCGGCGATCCGTTCGCCGGCCTGTGGTACACGATCGGCGTCGTCGCGATGGCGCTGGTCGTCACCCTGTTCTGGCTTCCCGAGACTGCCGGCAAGGAGCTGGAATGACGGGTTTTCCGGACGCTCCCCAGCCGCTATCCGCCCCTTCGTGACCGAGCCCCATTCCCCGCTGCGCCTGCTGCTCGACGGCGACGCGCTCGTCGCCAACTGGCGCTGGCTGGAGGGGCGGGGCGGAGGCGCCGCCTGCGGGGCGGCGGTCAAGGCGGACGGCTACGGCCTCGGCGCCCGCGACGTCGTCGGGCGGCTCGCCAACGAAGGCTGCCGCGACTTCTTCGTCGCCACCTGGGGGGAAGCGGAGGCCCTGCTGCCCTGGCTCGGCGCCGCTTCGGTCTCGGTGCTCCACGGCCTCGCCGGGGAGGACCTTCCACGCGCCGCGGGCTCGCCCGCCCGGCCGGTGCTCAACACTCCGCTCCAGGTCGGGCGGTGGAAGCAATCCGGCGGGGGCCGCCCCTGCGACGTCATGATCGACACCGGGATCAACCGGCTCGGGCTGAGCCCGGCGGAAGTGGCGGAAGGGCTTATCGACGGCCTCGAGATCGACACGCTGATGAGCCATCTCGCCTGCGCCGACGAGGACGAGGCGATGAACGCGCGCCAGCTCGCCGACTTCGCCGAGCTCGCCGCGCGGGTTCCGGCGCGGCGAAGGAGCCTCGCCAACAGCGCCGGAATCTGCCTCGGCCCGGACTATGCCTTCGACCTCACCCGCCCCGGACTCGCCTTGTACGGAGGCGTGCCCCGGCGCGAGGCGGCGGGGCATGTCCGACAGGTCGTCCGAGTCGAGGCTCAGATCGTCCAGCGCCGCCGGGTCGAGGCGGGCGGCGCGGTCGGCTACAATTCGACCTGGACCGCCGAAACGTCCGCCGAGATCGCCATCCTCAACATCGGCTATGCCGACGGCTATCTTCGCGGCTTCTCCGGCACCGGCCGGGCCCGGCTCCCCAGCGGCTATGCGCCGGTCGTCGGCCGGGTCTCCATGGACCTGACCGCCTTGCTCGTCGACGAGGCGCCGGAGCTGAGGGAAGGGGATTGGGTCGAGCTCGATTACGCATTGCCGGCGGCCTCGGCGCAGTCGGGCCTGTCGCAATACGAGCTCCTGACCACGCTGGGACGAAGGCACGCCCGGATTTGGAAATAGCCCGTGATGCCGGCTGGACCCCGCATCCCATGACGGCATCGAGAGTTTCCGCCAGGGCGGTGCTCGTGGATTTCGGCTTTCGACGGAATGACGCGAGGGGGGCCGCGAAACTCAAGCGTCCGTGAGCGGTTCACCACCCATGGCCCGGATCGCCCATCTCTCCGACGTTCATTTCGGCTGCCACGACGAGAAGGTCGTGGCCGGCGCCAACGCCTGGCTCCAGGAGCAGCAGCCGGACCTCGTCATAATCAGCGGCGACTTCACCCAGCGGGCCCGGATCGAGCAGTTCAAGCAGGCCTCGGTCTGGCTCAACCGGCTCCGCTCCGCGGGCTGGCCGGTGCTCGCCGTCCCCGGCAATCACGACATCCCGCTCTACGACATCGCCACCCGCTTCGCCGCGCCGCTGCACCGCTACAAGAAATATATCTCCAACGACCTGTGCCCCTGGTTCGAGAATGACGAGGTCGCGGTGCTCGGGATCAACACCGCCCGGTCGCTCACCATCAAGGACGGCCGCATCAACCGCGACCAGATGAAGATCATCGAGGAGCGCTTCGCTTCGGTGGCACCGGCCAAGACGCGTATCCTCGTCACCCATCACCCGCTTTTCTCGATGCCGATCGGCGAGGGCACGGAGCTGACCGAGGCGGTCGGCCGCCATGACGACGCGGTCGCCGCGGTCTGCCGGGCCGGGGTCAATGTCGCCCTCGCCGGCCACTTCCACCGCACCTATGCCGAGGCCGCGCGCAAGATGGTCGAGAAGGCCGGCGGCGCGCTCGTCATCCAGGCCGGCACCGCGACCTCGAAGCGGCTTCGCAACAACGAGCTGCAGAGCTTCAACTGGATCCACGCCCATCGCAACAACGACATCGAGCTCCAGGTCATCGCCTGGGACGGCGCCGGCTTCCGCCGCGGAAGTCACGTCCGCTACGGCTATGACGGCGAGAACTGGACCTCGCAGACCGTTGCGCACGACAGCCCGAAAGAGGAAGCGGCCGCCCGGATGGGCATGAGGCCGGAGCCGGGGGCTACAGATCCAGCAGGGGCTTCGGCGGCGGGTAGGTGAACCTCTCCGAGCGGATCCAGCGCGAAGCCAGATATTTCGTCCCGCGCGTGACCGGAAGCCCGGCATGGAGGCTGAGCGGGTCGGCACGGCCGTCCGCCGCCGTGTTGCGGAACAGGAGAGCATCGCCCGTCCGGCCCCGGAAGGTGAGGCCGGCGCGTGGAAAATGGGTTTCGCCGCCTTCGTAGCCGTCGGAGAGGTAGATGAGGCAGGTCAGGATGCGCTGGTTTCCCTCGGCCGGCAGGGCGTCGAAATGCGGCTTGTACTCGCCGCCCGGACGATAACGCAGGACCTGGAGCGGCTCGCCCTGCGCCGGCCGGGTGCCGCTCGAGGCGGCGATGCGCCGATTGACCGCGTTCACCACCAGGTCTTCGCCATGCACGCCGAACATCGCCGCGTCCGACGTCCTGACCGGGTGCGGCGCCATCCTTCCCGTGGCGGGATCGACGACCACCGAGGGCTGAAGCTCCGGCTCCGCCGCGGCCCGAAGATAGGCGCATTCGGCCGCGGTCAGGAAGCTCTCGGCGACCGCGGCGCGAGGGGCCGTGCTGAGCGGCCGAACGGCGCCCGGACGCTGGGGATAGCCGTCCCCGTCGAGCGCCATGGCGTCGATCAGGCACAGCTGCGCCGCCGCCTGCGGGACCTTGGGCGCGAGCCGCCTGAGCGCCGCCAGCGCCGCGGGCCAGTCCGCCTCGCCGCCGGTGCCGCTGGCGAGGAAGGAGGCGTGGAGCAGCGCGGCGCCGGAATCGCCCCTTTCGCCGGCCGCGGCGAGCAGGCTTCGAGCCTTGGCGAGGTCGCGCCTGACGACGTTGCCCGCTATCCGCCAGGAAGCCAGCCGGACGAGCGCGGCGGCCTGTCCGGCCTCGGCCGCGCTCTCGAGCAGCCGGGCGGCCTCCGCGGCGCGTCCGCCTTGCAGCAGCGCCTCGACCCGGACGATGATTTCCTCGCCAGCCATGCATTTTCCTAAGCGCGCCCGGCCGACAAGGAAAGCCGGAGCGAAGGCCCCCGAGCGGCCCCCGGGCTTGCGGTTCGCCCGCGCCCGCTTTAGCTGGCCGGCGATGAACCTGATCGGCAGCTACGAGAAGGACGGCTACGCCCATATCGAGGGGCTGGTGCCGGCGGAGGTCGCCCAGGCCTTCCTTCTGAGCCTGAAGCAGGACATGGGCCCGGACCCGATCCCGCTCAGCCGCGCCTCCGGCCACGTCAACCTGCTGACTCGGCCCGCCTTCGAGGTCTACGGCCACCATTACAAGCCGATGCTCCACTTCCTCTGGGGCCTGACGCCGGCGATGAGCGAGATCGTCGGCCGCGAGCTTCTCCCGACCTACGATTATCTGCGGATCTACCGGCAGGGGGACGTCTGCCGCGTCCATTCCGACCGTTATTCCTGCGAGCACAGCCTCTCGCTCACGCTCGGCTACAGCGAGGGCGAGCCCTGGGCCCTTCAGGTTGAAAAAGCGCGGAGCGAGCCATCGGCCGCGGTCGACGCCGGTTTCGGAGACAGCGCCCACAGCTCGATCGCGATGAAGGTCGGCGACGCGGTCCTGTACCAGGGGGTCCACCATCGTCACGGGCGCACCCGCCCGAACCCGAATCGCTGGTCCGCGCATCTCTTCCTGCACTGGGTCGACCGCGACGGGCCCTATCGCGACCATGCCTTCGACGGGCAGGTGAAGCCCGCCCCGGTCGATTTCGCCTTCGCCTGAGCCCTCGGCCGCCGCTCGACGAAACTTGCGATCCGCCGGCCCTCGCATTAGCTGGCCGCGATGAAGGTCGTCGGCAGCTACAGGGACGAGGGCTGCGCCCATCTCCAGGGGCTGGTGCCGGTCGAGCTCGCCCAGGCCTTCCTTCAGAGCCTGAAGCAGGATCTGGGACCGGGCCCGCTCCCGGCGAGGCGCCCCGCCGCCGGGCCCAATTTCGTGTCCCCGGCGGCGCTCGAGCTCTACGGCCACCAGTACAAGCCGATGCTTCATTTCCTCTGGGGCCTGACTCCGGCGGTCAGCCGGATCGTCGGCCGCGAGCTGCTTCCGACCTACGATTTCCTGCGCATCTATACGCGAGGCGACGTCAGCCAGGTCCACTCCGAGCGCTATTCCTGCGAGCACAGCCTCTCGCTCACGCTCGGCTACAGCGACGGCCGGCCCTGGGCGCTCCAGGTCGAAAAGGCGCGGAGCGAGCCGTCCTCCCGGGTCGACCCCGATTTCGGATCGAGGCCGCACAGCTCGATCGAGACCCAGGTCGGCGACGCCGTGCTCTACCAGGGCCTCCACCATCGCCACGGCCGGACGATCCCCAACCCCAATCGCTGGTCGGCTCACCTGCTGCTCCATTGGGTGGAGCGGGACGGCCCGAACAGCAAATGGGCCTTCGACGGTCAGGTCAGGCTCGAGCCGGTCGACTTCAGCTTCAGCTGACGAGCCCCCGTCGCGCCTCCCGTCCGCCGCGCTCCCGCCGTCCGGCTTGCGCCGCTTCCGAATCCCTCGAGCGCATAAAAAAAGAGGGCCGGAACTTGCGTTCCGGCCCTCCGAGTAGGTTCGTGCTTCGGACTTAGAACTTGGCCCGGAAGCCCGCGTAGAAGTTGCGGCCGCGGACATTGTAGATGCCGCTGCCGGCGCCGACGCCGGTGAGACCCAGCGGCGGAGCACGGTTCGTGAAGTTGTCGACGCCGAAGTAGAAGTTGTAGTCCTTCTTCACGTCGATGCTGACCCGGAGATCGTGGTAGAGGACCGACGGGTACCAACGGATGTCGGCCCAGTCGGCATCGTTCGGCGGAGTCGCCCCGGTGATCGGGTTGGTCGCACCCGGCAGCGGGAAGAAGTCCTCGTACAGGTTGGTAACCTGCCTGCCGATGTAGCGGGCCTGATAGCCGAAGGTGATGTTGTCCACCGTCAGGTCGGCGTTGAAGGAGAACTCGTCCTTCGGATCGCCCAGCTCGCCCAGGATCCGGTTCTCGAAGTCCGGGAAGGTCGGGCTCGCGAAGTTGCTGATCTGGAAGTTGTGGGTGTAGATCAGCCGCGTGCTGAGCTTGAGCCGGTCGGAGATGTTGGTCCGATAGGCCATCTCGACGTCGAGACCCCTGCGGATGAGCGCCTGGAAGTTCAGCGGCGCCGCAAGCAGCGAGCTGTCCAGGATCTCGCCGGGATCCTCGCCGTTCGGGCCGGGGGCCCCCGTCTTGTTCCGCTGGAAGGCGGTGCAGAACGGATTGTCGATCGTCGGCTGGTCGTAGCAGCTGTTGACGATGGTCTGCGCCGCGACCGTGGCGATGACCTTGTTCACCTTGATGTTGTAATAATCGGCGGTGATCGACAGGCCCGGGACCCAGCGGGGCTGGAAGACGAGCCCGAGGGTCCACGAATCGGAGGTCTCCGCCTCGAGGTCCGGGTTGCTTCCGCTGTTGTAGTTCAGCGAGAAGGCGACGTCGGTGAGGTTGCCGAGCAGCGGCCCGAGGTCGGCGGCGCAGTTGGCCGGACGGTTCGGGTTCTGGGTCCGCGGCGTGGGAGCGCACGGATCGGTGAAGCCCGGGGCGAAGTTCTGCGAGATCGGGAACGCCGTCTCGGTCAGGTTCGGAGCGCGGACCGACCGGCCGTAATTGGCGCGGAAGCGGAGGTCGCGAACCGGAGCCCACTCGACACCGGCATTGTAGGCCCAGACGGTGCCGACGGCGCCGCCGTAGCTCGCCACGCGAGCCGCGCCGCTGACGGTCAGGTCGTAGAAGAAGGGGACCTCCTTCAGGACCGGGATCTGGACCTCGGCGAAGGCCTCCTTCACGTCGAACGGATCGGCGTCGAAGGTCGGCAGGGCGTTGTAGAAGGAGAGGCCCTGCTCGATGAACGGATCCGCCTGGTAGAAGAGCGTCTCACGCCGGTACTCGGCACCGAGAGCGAAGCGGATCGGGCCGCCCGGCATCTCGAAGACCTGGCTGCTGTCGCCCGAAACGAAGGCGCTGAACACCAGCTGGTCGAGCTCGGCGTGGGACACCGTGTCGCGGACGATGTAGGCGCGCGCCGCCTCGTTTCCGTTCGGGGAGAAGCCGAACGGATCGTAGGGAACGCAGGCCGCGATGTCCTCGGCCAGCTTCGCCGGATCGCCGATGATGTCGATCTGGGAGGCGGCGTTGAACTTGGCCCGGCACTGGATGCCCGCTCCCGGATTGGCCGGATCGATGCCGGCGTCGAAGGAGAAGAGCAGGCGCTGGAGGTCGACGTTGCCGAGGACGGTCGTGTCCTCGTTGACCTTGCCGTAATTGGCCGAGACTTCGTAGTTCCAGTCGTCGTTGAACGTGCCGCGGAGGCCGACGACCGCCCGATAGGTCTCGCGGGTCGAATCCTCGTCGCGAAGCCCGAGATCGAGCAGGTTCCTCTGGATCTGGAAGCGGAAGCTGCCGTTGGCGATGTTGGCCAGATCGGTCGGCGTCAGCGCGACCGGAGTTCCGGACAGCGCCGGCCGGGTCTGGGTCTGCAGAATGATGTTGGTGATCTGCTGCCTCAGCGCCGGGGTGAGGAACGGGTTGTCGAGCCGGATGCGCTCACGAAGGCCCGGGTCGAAGGAGAGGGTGCTGCCCTGGACGAACGCCGGACCGGAATTCTGGCCGATCGTGTCGACGCGGACGTACTTCGCCTCGACGAACGCCTCCAGCGCATCGCTGAACGTGTAGTGAGCGAGCAGGTTGGCGTTGTAGCGGTCCTGATCCGGGAAGACGGTCAGAAGGTTGGCTTCGCGCCCGGTCGTTCCGTTGCCGCCGATGAAGGAGCTGATCGGGCCGGTGCCGCCGCGGGCGCCGGTCTGCTGGATCAGAGTGTTTCCGTCGGGGGTGAAGAAGAACACGCAATTGTAGGGCGAGCCGTTGAACGCGGTGCCGCAGAGCGGACCTCCGGGCTGGCCGGCGCGCTGGGCGAAAGCGATCTGCGTGGACTCGTTGACGTTGGCCCGGCGGATGTCGCGGACGAAGGTCCGGTCGGGGATTCCGTCGGCGCCGTTGATCGAGCAGCCCACGGGGGTGCCGTCGGGAAGACAGGGCGAGGTGTCGCTGTCGAACGCGACGAAGCCGTCGACCCGCTTCAGGAACGGAACGTCCGAGGCGTACAGGCGGTCCTGGTGGGCATATTCGGCGTGGACCGTGACGTTGCCGCGGTCGCCGCCGAAGTTCATGCCGTACATGGCGCTGGTGTACTGGTTGCCGCCCGCGCCGTAGCCGGAGATGCCGGCGTGGCCGCGGACCTGCAGGCCCTCGAAATTCCGCTTCAGGGTGAAGTTGACGACGCCCGCGATGGCGTCCGAGCCGTAGATGGCCGAGTTGCCGCCGGTGACGATGTCGACCCGCTCGATCAGGTCGTTCGGGATCGTGTTGACGTCCGGCGACACGCCGTTGCTCAGAATGTCGGACGGGACGTGGCGGCGGCCGTTGACGAGAACCAGCGTGCGCTGGGTGCCGAGGCCGCGAAGGTCGAGCAGGTTGAGACCGGTGGTGCCGAGGAAGCGGCCGGCATTCTGCTGGCCGAACGTGCTGCGCAGCTGCGGAAGCTCGTTCAGCGTGTCGCCGATGTTGTTCTGGCCCTGCTGGAAGAACTCCTCACCCGCGATCGAGGTGATCGGAACGTTCGATTCGAGGTTCGGCCGGCGGATGCGCGAGCCGGTGATGACGATGCTCGCCTCGCTGGCGTCCGTCGGATTGGCGTTGGTGCCCGATTCCGTCTCGACCTCGCCGGCGATGCAATTGTCCCGCTCGGTGCCCTCGGGCAGCGTCGAGCAAGCCGGGGCATCATCCTCGGTCGTGTCCTGCGCATAGGCCGGAGTTGCGACGGCGATGGACAGACCGATAAACGTAAAAGAGCCGAGCGCGCTGGTGCCCAGCAGGCCAAATTTTCTCATCCCGAATCATCCCTCTTAATCAGCCGCGCTTGCTGCGCACGGCTTCTGGGGTAACGCAGAGACGATTCAGCCTCCCGGCGCAAGGTTGGGGCGCCCCCCGTTAATCGAAAGTTCAGCGAGTGTAGCCGTTCTGCAACAGGCTTTGCCCGGGCTCGCCGGAAAAAGGCTTTCTGCAGAGGCGGTTGCCGGTGCCCGGCTTCCGCCGGTTCAGCGCTCCACGCAGAGCGCGATGCCCATTCCGCCGCCGATGCAGAGCGTCGCCAGGCCCTTCTTCGCGTCGCGGCGGCCCATCTCGTGGAGAAGGGTCGTCAGCACCCTCGCGCCGCTCGCTCCGATCGGGTGTCCGATGGCGATCGCGCCGCCGTTGACGTTGACCTTTTCCGGATCCCAGCCGAGCTCCTTGCCGACCGCCAGCGCCTGGGCGGCGAAGGCTTCGTTGGCCTCGATGAGGTCGAGGTCGGCGATCGTCCAGCCGGCTTTTTCCAGCGCCCGCTTCGACGCCGGCACCGGGCCGATCCCCATCACCGACGGGTCGACCCCGGCCGAGGCCCAGCTCGCCACCCGGGCGAGGATCGGTGCGCCGCGCCGCTCGGCCTCCTCGCGGCTCATCAGCACCAGGGCGGCGGCGCCGTCGTTGAGGCCGGAGGCGTTGGCGGCGGTGACGGTGCCGTCCTTCTTGAAGGCGGGGCGCAGGCCCGACACGCCCTCGATGGTCGCGCCGGCGCGTATATATTCGTCCTGGTCGACGACCGTCTCGCCCTTGCGGCTCTTGACCGTGACCGGCGCGATCTCGTCCCTGAAACGGCCCTCGGCCCGAGCCGCCTCGGCCTTGTTCTGGCTGGCGACGGCGAAGCTGTCCTGCTCGGCCCGCGTGACCTGATATTGCTCGGCGAGGTTCTCGGC
>DASTLX010000057.1:0-25324 GCA_035714565.1 Allosphingosinicella sp. | reverse complement strand
AGGCCCTTGGCGCGGAGCCAGTCGATCGCCGCTTCCATGTCGCCCTGGGTCTCGCCCAGCGCCTTCTTGCAGTCCATCATGCCGGCGCCGGTGCGCTCGCGCAGTTCCTTGACGGTCGCGGCCGTGATCTCAGCCATGTCTCTTATCCTCTTGGGTTTGTGCAAAAAACACCTGGTCCGTGCCAGGCACCGTTCGCCCTGAGCCTGTCGAAGGGCCTTCCTTCGCTTCGGGAAGAAAGGGAGGGCTTCGACAAGCTCAGCCCGAACGGAGGGGGGATTGCTCCCCCCTCTCAACTCAAGCGTCGGCGAGCGCCGCTTCGGCCGGCGGGGCGTCCATGGCGCCGATGTCCTCGCCGCGGGCCGCCGCTCCGCCCGACTTGCCGGCGAGCGCCGCGTCGGCGACCGCGTCGCAATAGAGACGGATGGCGCGGCTGGCGTCGTCGTTGCCGGGAACCGGGAAGGCGATGCCCTGCGGGCTGACGTTCGAATCGAGGATCGCGACGACCGGGATTCCGAGCACGTTCGCTTCCTTGATCGCCAGCTCTTCCTTGTTCGCGTCGATCACGAAGATGACGTCCGGGAGGCCGCCCATCTCGCGGATTCCGCCGAGGGAGAGCTCGAGCTTGTCGCGCTCGCGGGTGAGCTGGAGCACCTCCTTCTTGGTGAGGCCGGCGGTGTCGCCGGAAAGCTGCTCCTCGAGGCTCTTGAAGCGCTTGATCGAGTTGGAGATGGTCTTCCAGTTGGTGAGCATCCCGCCCAGCCAGCGATGGTTGACGAAATGCTGGCCCGAGCGGCGCGCGGCCTCGGCGATCGGATCCTGCGCCTGGCGCTTGGTCCCGACGAACAGCACCTTGCCGCCGGCGGCGACCGACTGGCGGACGAAATCGAGCGCGCGCGCGAAGAGCGGCACGGTCTGCGACAGATCGATGATATGGACCCCGTTCCTGTCGCCGAAGATGTACGGCTTCATCTTGGGGTTCCAGCGGTGGGTCTGGTGGCCGAAATGCGCTCCGGCCTCGAGCAATTGCTGCATGGTGACGTCGGTGGACGCCATGGTCTTTCTCCTTCCGGTTATGCCTCTGCAGGGCCGAGAGACCCGCCGCGCTTGCGCTTGGCGGGCACCGGTATGATGACCCTGCATGTGGGATGGCGCGCCCGTAGCGGAAGCGCCCGCTCAAATCAACCCGGCGGCGCACTGGCGGCGGCCGCCCGCGCCCATTAGATGGGGAGCGACAGCAACCGACGGAGCCCTCCTATGTCCCGCCAGCCCACCTATCCGAAAGACGCCGCCGTGGGCGGCGAGGCCGCCGGCGCCGACGGGGAAGCCGCGAACGGCGCGGCGGGGGCGGCCCCGGAAGGCTCCAGGCGAACCAAGCACCTCGTCACCGGCGCGGCGATCGGCATCGGCTCGGCCGCCATCGTCGCCGCCCTGCTCTACGCCAAGAAGCGGAAGAGCGACCGCTAAGTTCTTGGCTGGAAAGCTTAACGTCGCCTGTCAGCAAGGTTCAGGCGAGACTCAAGGGACTCGGGCTAGACGCTTCTTCAGTTGAACAAGGAGTGTTTTGCGATGCGTACCCTCGTCCTCGCCCTTTCCGCCGCGACCCTGACCGTCCCGGCCATGGCCTTGCCCGTCGCCCCGGCGGTCGCCCAGACCTATCACGGCAAGACCTGGCGCGGCTCCGACGGCCGCATCTATTGCCGCAAGCCCAACGGCACGACCGGCCTCGTCATCGGCGGCGCCGCCGGCGCCCTCGCCGGACGCGAGATCGCCGGCCGCGGCAGCCGCACCACCGGCACCGTGCTCGGGGCGGCGGTCGGAGCCCTGCTCGGCCGCCACGTCCAGCGCAACGTGGTCAGCAGCCGCCGCTGCCGCTGACCGGCCTCGACTCCGACTGCATCGAACGCCCCGGCCTCGTCCGGGGCGTTTTGCCTTGGGCTGGAGCGAAGCTCGCTCTTCGCAAGGAACGGTGCCGGGCCGCCCGGGCCGGCTAGCCCTTCGCCCGCATCCAGGGAAGGTCGCCGCCGAAGAGCAAAGGCACCGTGGCCTCGGTCGCCGCCGGCGCCTCTGGAAAATGCATCGAGCGGATGAGGGCCTCGACCTCGCCGACCACCGCGCCGGCGCCGTTGCCGTCCGCCCGGGCGAGCCGGTCGACGAGCCGCTCGATCCGCGACACCTGGCCGGAAGGCTCGATCGTTAGCCTGAGGACCAGCGGGCCGTGGTGGAGCACCGGCGTCTTCTCCAGGGCCGACAGCACCGGCCGGAGCCCCTCAAGGACGATGGCGGCGACGGCCGCGCCGTCGAGCGGCCCCTCGGCGAAGGGCCCGCTTTCGCTGATATGGCCGTGCAGGACGAGGCGTCCCTCGAGCGGGTTCATCGAGCCTTCGACCCGCTGGACGCCGTGGGTCATCCGGTCGTCGAAGAGGGTGAGGCGGTTGAACCTGGGCTCGATCAGATCGAGCAGGCCCGAGCCCGCCGAGGCCCGCCCCATATTGTCGCGGAAGAGGTCGCCCTCCTTGAGCACGATCGTCTCGCCGCCGGTCGTCTTCCGCTCGTCCCAGGTCAGCGAATAGACGAAGCCGAAGCGGCCGTTGGTCGAATCGTTGTGGAGCCTCTGCTCGCAGCCGTCGACGTAGAGGCTGAGATAGGGCCAGGTGACGTGCCCCATGCCGAGCATATATTGCGCCCAGACGGTGAGCGACCGGATGAAGCGTTCGACGAGCGCGCGCTCGATCAGTTTCTCGGGCCGGGTCCTCAGGTAGGTGTAGAGGCCGGGCACGTGCCAGTAGTTCCAGACCTGGTGGACCTCGGCGGTGTGGCGGTGAGGCTCGGCGAAATGGCCGTTGATCTGGCGGCGCATGGCCACCGCATCGGCGCGCGGCAGGAAGTCGTCGAGGATCAGGAACGGAGTCGAGACGGTGCCGGGCACCTCTTCCTCTTCCCGTTCGTTCACGTCGAGCGTATCGAATTGTGACGTCATGACGCCCCCAGTAGAACCATGGCGGATCCAGTGATAAGCTGTTGAGGCGACTTCACAAGGCGCAAGGAAAAGAAGCGCGGCGCGGCGCGTCAGCCGCCGACAAAGGAGAGCCGAATGAGGAAATCGATCATGGTGAGCGCGGCCGGGCTGCTCCTCGCCACCGCCAACACGCCGCCGACCACCACGGCCGGGGCCAAGCCGGAAGGCGAGCTGACCTCGGTCGTCGCCGCCGAAGCGCCCGAAGCCGCCAAACCGACCAAGCCCGCCAAGCCCGCCAGGCCCGCCAAGCCGGCGAGGATCGCCGTGGCCGGGGATCCCGACCCGGCAGCCTATCCGCGTTGCTCCTCCACGGTCCGCGACCGCTGCGTCCAGGGCCGCTCGGGACATTCCGGAACGGCTCATGCGCGCCGGATCCAGCTGGCGATGAGGGCCGGCGAGCGCGGCTAGGCTTCCCGCCCGTACCATTCGTCGAGGCGCATCAGCTGGTCGTAATCCCCGTAAGGGGCATGTTCGGGATGGAGCTTCGCCGTGAACGGCTCGTCGCCGGTCAGCCAGCGCGCCGCCGCGCCGAGGAAGTTTCGGGCGGCCATCGTCGTGAACTCGGCCGCGTCGATGCCGTGGCGGCCGCCGATCGGGCTGGCGACATAGCCCAGCTTTCCCGCCTTGCGGGCCAGCGACCAATATTCGAAGCAGGCCGGCACGCCCTCGACGCCCTCGAAGCCCCCGCGCTCGGCGATCAGCCCGAGCAATCCAAGCTGCATCGAATAGCCCTCGGCGACCGCTTTGGGCCCCGGCGGAGTCCCCGTCTTATAGTCGACGATGGCGAGGCTGCCGTCGGCGAACCTGTCGATCCTGTCGGCCTCGCCGTAGAGGGAGATGCCGTCCGCCTCGCATCTGCCCTTGGCCTCGGCGGCGACGGGCCTGCGGCCGGCGGCCAGGTTTTTCGCCATCTCGGCCGCGATCCAGTCGATCGCCTCGAGCAGCCGCGGCTGCCACAGGGCGCGCATCAGCGGGTGGGCCTCGGAATCTCCGAGCAGGGCCTCGGCGCGGGGGCGAAGCCGGGATGGCTCGCAATCGTCCTCCTTCATCCACGCCTCGAGCACCTTGTGGACGGCGATGCCCCGCCACGCCGCGCTGGGATCCGCGTCGATCGGGTCGAGCGGAGCGAAGGCCAGCATCTTGCGGGCGTAGAAAGCGAAGGGGTCGGCCTTGAGCCGGTCGACGTCGGTGACGGCGATCCGCCGCGGCCGGAGGTCCGCCGCCGGGCTCGGCGCCGGCCGGGCCGCGGGAAGGTAGGCGGCGGGCCGGTCGAGCGCCCGCGCCCAGCGGCGGTGGTGGGGCGAGCGGGTGATCCCCGCGGTCATCGCCTCCAGCCTCAGCCAGAAGCGCGAGGCGATGGCCGGCGAACGGGCGTCCCGCCGGGCCCGGGTGACGAGCACCTCGCGGCCGCCCAGCGCGCTTGCGAAATCATGAGCGGCCAGCCCGATCCGGCGCTCGAGGCTCGGCAGGCCGAGCTCGCGCCGGACCCTCGGCGCGAGCCAGGGATCGGGCGTCGGCAATTGCGGCCAGACGCCCTCGTTGAGCCCGCCCAGGACGACGAGGTCGGCCGATTGCAGCCGGGCCTCGATGAGGCCCCAGATGAAGATTCGCGGATGCTGGCCGAAGGGCGGCCGGACGGCGACGGCGGCGAGAAGCTGCTCGAGCAGGGAGGGGAGGCTCGCCGGCGAAAGCCGCTCCGGGCCGTGCGCCGAAGCCGGCTCCGCGGATTCGAGAAGCTCGGCGGCGGCGCGGCCGGCGGGACCGGCCCAGGCCTCCTCGCCCCCGAGCTCCGAAGCCGATTCGCGTAGCAGGCCGAGAAGCGAGGCCAGCGATGCCCGTTCGACCCGGAAGCCCCGTTCCAGCGCCCGGAGCCGCGGCGCGACGTCCCTCCACCAGTGCGAAGCGCGCTCGCGCCGCTCCGAGTCGCGCCCGCTCCGGTCGGCGAGATGCATGGTGATTCCGTCCAGCCCCGCCGGCGGCCGAGGGCCGCGGAGCGCCAGATCGAGCGCCCGGGCCCCTTCCAGCCAATCCAGCCTTCCCTCGCCTCTCATGACCAGCGGGTGCTTGAGCAGCGCGAGCAGCGGCACCGGGGCGAACTGCTCGGCCGCCGCGGTGGCGAGGGCGAGGAGCAGAGTGCCGGGCGCGAGCTGGGAGAGCGGGCGGCCGGCGCTGTCGTCGGCCTCGACCCCCCAGCGCCGCAAGTGGGTCGAGACGCGCCTCGCCAGCTCCCGGTCCGGAGTCACCAGTGCGGCGGTGCGGCCCGGAATCTCGAGCGCCTCGCGAAGGGCGACGGCGATGGTCTGGGCCTCCTCGGCGGGATCGGCCAGCTCGAGCGCCCGGACTCCGGTGAGGCGCCGCTCGGCGGGACGCAATTCCTGCCACAGGTCGGTGAAGGCGGCCGGCTTCATCGCGTTGGCGATGGCCCGGCTCCGGACCGCCGGAGCGTCGCGGCCCCCTCCCCAGCGCCACCGCTCCACCTCGCCCCGGCCCACGCCCATCCGGTCGAGCAGGAGCTTGAGGTGGAACTGGGGATGGGTCTCGATCGGGCGCGGCCGGAAACCCGTCTCCTCGTCGGGTTCGTGCGGCCCGAGCGAATCCCATTCCTCGTCGCTCATGCCGAGGTCGAGGCCGGGAAAGACGACCAGCCCGCCGTCGAGACGCGAGACGGCCCGAAGCAGCCTGGCGATGGCCGGGGCGGAGCTGGTGATTCCCGCGGCGGCGACGAAGCCGGCGGGCGGCGACCGGCGCCAGCGTTCCGCCACCGCGGCGAGCAGCCGGTTGCGCCGGTCGGCGAGATCGATCCGGCCCCGCTCGGCGAGCAGTCGAGGCCATTGGTCGAGGATGATCCCCAGCCTCGACAGCGAGGCCTGCCAATGGAGCGAAAGGTCCGGGAGCTCCGAGGCGAAATCGCGCAGGCGGGCCGGATCGACGCCCTCGACGAGCAGCTGATCGAGCGTCCGGGCGAGGTCCTCGGCCAGGCGCAGGGCTTCCGCGGCGTCGATGCCGGCGATCTGCTGCTGGACCAGCCGGGCGAGTAGGAACAGCCGCTCGAGCGGCTCGACCGCCGGCGGAAGCCCCTCCCCTTCGCCCAGCGGCTCGAGCGCTCCGCCGATCCGCTCGTCCAGCTCGGGGTCGCCGACCGGGACGAGCCGCGGCAGGAGCAGGCCGCCGCCGGAGCGCCTGACGAAAGCTTCGGCGACGGCCCGGGCGGCGCGGTTGTTGGGGACGAGCACGAGGCCCTGCGCCAGTCCGGTGTCGCCTCGGCCGAAGCGTGCGACGAGGCCCGCCGCCAGCGCGTCGGCGAAGGCTCGGTGCGGCGGGATGGTGAAGACCTGGGGGTGGACCGAGGTCACCGGGTCACCACGGCGCGACGCCGCAAAGAGCGACAACGGCGACAAATAAGTTTCGGAAGTTGAAGCTCCCATGAAGCGACAAAAGGGAGCGGGCCCGTCCTCCGCCCCGTCGCTGTTCGGCGACGCTCCGGGAGAAAGGCGGGTCCATTTTCATTTGCGGAACATAACATGAATCATGGGTTCCGCCAAAGGCCCCTTTGCTCGCGCCGAACTTCGTTCGGCATCCTGAGGTCCGAGAATAGCCCCGGCTTCAGGCGAGCCCAAGCACTTCCTCGGCCTTGCGGATGTTGGCCGGCGCTCCGACGTCGAACCACAGCCCTTCGTGGACGGCGCCGAACAGCCGGCCCCTGGCGATCGCCCGGTCCCAAAGCAGGTTGGTCGAGAAGGGCCCCTCGGGCACCTCGCCGTCGAGCAGGCGCTTCGAGACCATCTGCACCCCGGTATAGACGAAGGGCGCGACCGCAGTCGGCTTGCGCCGCTTCAGAACCCCGCCCGAGCTCATGTGGAAATCGCCCTGCCCCTTGTGGCAATGGGCCCGGGCGAGCGGGACGAGGAGCAGGAGCGCGTCCATCCGGGCCTCGTCCCAGTTGCTCGCGAGCAGGCGCAGCGAGTCGACCGGCCCGTCGATCCAGAGATTGTCGGAATTGACGACGAGGAAGGGGTCGGCATCGATCAGGGGCAGCGCCCTGACCAGCCCGCCGCCCGTCTCGAGCAATTGGTCCCGCTCATCGGATACAACGACCTCAAGGTCTTGGACGCGGTTCTTCAGATGGGCTTCGAGCGCGTCGGCGAGATAATGGACGTTGACGACGACCTTTTCGACGCCCGCGGCCCGAAGCCGGTCCAGGCAATGGTCGAGCAGCGGCTTGCCGGCCACCTCGACCAGCGGCTTGGGACGGGTGGCGGTGAGCGGCCGCATCCGCTTGCCGAGGCCCGCGGCGAGAACCATCGCCGTCTTCGGAACCTCCCCGGCCGGCACCGGGCGAAGCGCGAGCGGCCGGCGCTGGCGGTTCATGCGTAGATCTTCCTCAGGCAGGCGTCGCTTCGATATTCGGCCGGCACGTTGGCGTCGAACCAGGCGCTGACGGGGGCCAGCGCCGGATGGGCGAGGTTGCGCTCGAGATAGTTCCAGATGCGTGGGTGCATGGTCGGGTAGAAGGGCTTCTCGTCGCGCTTCCAGAGCCGGGTGAAGATCCCGATTATCTTCGTGTTCCTCTGGGCGCCGAGGATCTCGTAATGGGCACGGAAGAGATTCCGGTCGGCGACGTTCGCGCGCTCGCAGTAGAATCCGATCATTTCCTCCTCGAGCTCGGGCGACACGTCCCGCCGGGCGTCCTGGAGGAGCGAGACGAGGTCGTAGGCGGCGTGGCCGGCCAGAGCGTCCTGGAAGTCGAGGAGGCCGAGCTCGGTGCGTCCCGGCAGGACCATCAGATTGTCGGCGTGATAGTCGCGAAGGACCAGGACCGGGCTTTCCTCGACGACCCGGAGGACGTCGCCCCAGACCTGCCGCCAGGCCTGGAGGAAGCCCGGCCCGTCGATCTCCATCTCCAGCGCCGGGACGTACCAGTCCGGGAAGAGGGCGACCTCCCGCTCCATCGCGGGCTCGTCATAGGGCGGGAGGCCGGCGGGGGCCGGCTCGGCCGCGAGCCGCGCCAGGATGTCGACGGCGCTCTCATATATCTCGCGTTCGCGGCCTGGCTCGCGCTGGAGCAGCGGGCCGACCCGGTCGTCGCCGAAATCCTCTAGCAGGAGCAGGCCGTTGCCGCGGTCGATGGCCAGCGGCCGCGGCGGGCGGAAGCCGCGGTCGAGGAGGTGGCCGGCGATGGCGAGGAAGGGGCCGATATCCTCGTGCTCCGGCGGAGCGTCCATCAGAACCGCGGTTTCGGCGCCGCGATGGACCCGGAAATAGCGCCTGAAGCTGGCATCCCCGGCCAGAGGCCGGATCTCGGCGCCGCCCCAGCCGTGCATCGCGAGGAAATCGGTCGCCGCTTCGGGCGGAATCATCGGGGCGGCCATCGCCCTTCCCAAGCGGCGGGCACCTCCGCTGTCAAGGCGCGGGCGCCCTCCCCTTCCCTCCGCAGGATGAGGCGAAGCGAATGGGACCACAGACCGCGGCCCATCCGCTCCGGCCATTCGACGATCACGACCCCGTCCTGAAGCCCCTCGTCGAGCGCCAGCTCCTCGATCTCGGCCGGATCCTCGATCCGGTAGAGGTCGACGTGCCAGGCCGGTATCCGAAGCTCCTCATAGGGGATGACGATCGGAAAGGTCGGGCTGGCGACGTCGCCCTGGTGGCCGAGGCCGGCGAGGATTCCGCGGGCCAGCGTCGTCTTGCCGGCCCCGAGGTCGCCGAACAGGGCGACGGCGTCGCCGGCGCGGAGCTTCGAGGCCAGCCGCCGGCCCATCGCCTCGGTCGCGGCCGGCCCGTCGAGGCGGATCATCGCTTGCGCGGCAGGCGAAGGGTGACCGTGGTGCCCTCGCCGGGCTCGGAGACGAGCTCGATCGTTCCGCCATGGGCCTCGACGAACTGCCTGGCGAGGGGAAGACCGAGGCCGAGGGCGGCATTGTCGGCGCCGCGCGGCTCGGCGGTCCGCGAGAAGCGGTCGAAGACCCGGGCCTGGTCGGCCGGAGCGATTCCCCGGCCGTTGTCGGAGACGGTGATCGCCGCCGACTTGCGGTCGCCGGCGGCGTGGAGGAGGACTCGGCCGCCCTCGGCGGTATAGGCGAAGGCGTTCTTGAGCACGTTGTCGAGCGACTGGCGCAGCCGCGCCCGGTCGCCGGCGACCGAGCCCGCGCCGGCTTCGATCTCGACCGCGAAATCGATGCTCTTCTTGGCCGCCTGCTCTCCGAATGCCTCGGCCGCCTCGGCGCAGAGCCTGGCGAGGTCGACCTTGTCCTCGGCGAGCAGGAGGCTTCCGCTGTCGCTCTGGGTGAGGTCGAGGACGTCGTCGATGAGGGCGCCGAGGCGGCCGACCGAGTCGAGGATCGCCGTGACATATTCGGTGGCGGTCGGCGCCAGCTCGCCGGCATAGCCGCCCGCGAGCATCTCCGCGAAGCCGCCGATCGAGGTGAGCGGAGTGCGCAGCTCGTAGCTCATGTTGGAGACGAAGGCGGTCTTGAGCCGGTCCGCCTCCTCGAGCGCCTGGGTCCGCTCCCTCAGCGCCGCCTCGACGGTTCGGCTGGCGGTCACGTCGAGCATGGTGAACAGCGCGTTGCCGTCGGGCAGCGGGACGGCGGCGAACTCGAACTCCCGGCCGTCGGTGAAGGCGACCCGCCCGTTGCGCTGCTTGCGCTCTACCGTGGCGCTCCGGACCAGCTCGCGGACCAGGGCCGCGTGGCTCGAATTCCTGAGCTTCTTGCCGATATGGACGGTGAGCGCGTCGATCCGCGGGTTGCCGGCCAATTGCTCCTCGTCGAACTCCCACAATTCGCGGAAGCGGTTGTTCCAGAGATGGAGCCGGCCGTCCGAGGCGAAGACGCCCACCGCCTCGAACAGGTTGTCGAAGGTGGCGGTCCGCACTCGAAGCAGGGTGTCGCGGGCCGAAGCGAGCCGGAGCTGCTCGGTCCGGTCCTCGAAGATGAGCAGCAGCCCGCCGTCCGGCAGCGGCTGGGCGACCACCCTCAGGTGGCGGCCGCCGGGCAGGAGCCAATCCTCCTCCTCCGCCGCGAGGCCGCCGGTGAACCAGCGGTCATGCTCCTTCTTCCATTCCGGATAGTCGCGGACCTCGGGCAGGTGGCCGGTCTCGCGCATCGCGTCGAGCAGCCGGTTGAACTCCGGCCGGTCGGCGAGGAAATCGGGCCTCAGGGCGAACAGGCGGACGAAGGGCTGGTTCGAGAAGATCAGGCCGCGGTCGCGGGCGAACTGAGCCACTCCGGCGGAGAGCCGGTCGAGCATGTCGCGCTGGGCGTGGACGAAGCGGGCGAGCTCGGAACGCGCCTGCTCCCGGTCCTCGACGTCGATCGCATAGCCCGCGACCCCCGCCTCCCCGAGCGGCACCTCGACCACCCGCATCATCCGCCGCTCGCCGCCGACGGTCGCCGGAACGTTGCGGGCGTGGGGCTGACCGCTCTGGCGGACCGCCGCGGCCTCGGCGATCGCGCCCGCCTCGCCGTCGTCGACCAGCTCGAGCCCGCCTTCGATGACCGCCCGACCGTCTTCGGCCTCGACCGCGGCGACATAGGCGCTGTTGACCATGGCGAGGCGAAGGTCGGGGCCGCGGTGCCAGATCGGGAAAGGCGCGGCCTCGATCAGCCCGGAAAGCGCGTCGAGCGCTCCGGCGAGCCGGTCGGTCCGCTCGCGCAGAGCCGCCATCTCCTCCTCGCTCGCGGTGGCGTCGGTGAGCCAGAGCAGCACCGTTCCGGCCGGGTAGGAAGTCGGCGCCGGGCCACCGAGAAGCCGGTAGACGCGAGCCGAGCCGGCGGGCCGGACCGAGAGGGCGAAGCCGCCCGCCGTCGCGGCCGAGGCCTCGACGCGGCCGATCAGGTCTTCCCGGTCCTCCTCGGCGAAAGCCTCGGCGAGGTCCGACAGGCGCCTCGGGACCTCGTTGAGGCCGAGCGCCAGCGCGGCCCGCTCGGCTTCCTCCAGGCCGCCGTCGCGGCGGACGACGAGCGGGATTGCGGGCGAGGCCGCGAGCAGGGCCTCGTGGTGCCGGGTCGAGTCGATCCGGTCGGCGGCGTCGCGCGCCCGGCCGAGGGCCCGCAGCGTCGCCCAGACCGCGAGCGCGAGCCATGCGCCGAGGACGAGCGCGATCGCGGCGAGCGACGTTGGGGAGAGGCCGGGCATGAAGAGCCTCTCTAACCGCGCCGCCGAGGCTCCGGAAGGGCGCTCGAACGAAAGGAGGCGCGGAACCGGCCGGTCCCGCGCCCCCTACGGTCGAAGCCTTGGCTTCGGAAGCGGCTACATCTTCACCCGGGCGCCGAAGAAGAAGAAGCGTCCCACCGAGCTGACCGGATAGGTGTTGGCGCCGATCGAGGGGCGCTGTCCCAGCACGTTGTTCACGCCGCCGTAGAACTGGAAGCGCTTGGTGACGTCGACGCTGCCGTAGATGTCGTGGACCCAGCGCTCCTTGTAGAAGGCGTATTCCGGCGCGACGATGTCGGGGTTGCTCTCCATCTCCTGGTTGGTGAAGCGCAACGTCTTGTCGAACCAGGAGAGGCCGTAATTGAGCGTGTAGGGGCCCTTGCTCCAGGTCAGGTCGAGATTGGCCTGATAGCGCGGGGCGAAGGCCTCGCGGCGGCTGTTGGTCACCGGAGCGCCGGGCGTTCCGATGAATTCCAGCTTGTCGAGATAGTTGCCGATCAGGCTGAGGTTGAAATTGCCGAGCTTGCTGGTCTTGAGCCGGTAGTTGATGTTGACGTCGAGGCCCGCCGTGGCGAACTGGGCGACGTTTTGCGGGGCGACCGTGAAGCCGGTGATGAGGCCGGCATTGGGGCCGCCGTTCTGGCGCTCGATCGCGTCGCAGAACGGATTGTCGAGGTCGGGCTGGTCGACGCACAGCTCGGCCAGCTGCTCGACCTCGACGAAGCTGACGGCGTTTTCGAGCTGGATGTCGTACCAGTCGAAGCGCATCGTCAGTCCGGAGACGAACCGGGGCTGGAGAATGACTCCCGCCGTCCAGGTTTCCGCCGTTTCCTCGGTCAGGTTGGGATTGCCGCCCTGGAAGCCGGGGATGTTGACCGAACGCGGGTCGCGGAAGGCCGCCGGATCGGCCACGCCCAGGCTGGTCAGGAGCGCCGCGCAATTGGCGGCGCGGTTGGCGGTGCCGTTCTGGATCTGGTTGTTGTTGCACGGATCGGTGATGAACTCGAAGGTCTGCGAGAGACCGCCGAACAGTTCGCCGATATTGGGCGCCCGAACCGCGCGGGAATAGGTGCCGTTGAAGGTGACGTCGCGGACCGGGGACCAGATGCCGTCCAGCTTCCACGTGGTCGTGCTCCCGATCGTCGAATAATCGGAGAAGCGGACCGCGCCTCCGACCTCGAGGCGGTGGGCGAAGGGGGTGTCGCGCAGGAGCGGAACGCGAAGCTCGCCGAACACCTCCTTGACGTTGAACTTGCCGATATCCTCGGCGAGCGCGTTGGTGAAGGTGAGGCCCGCCGCCGCGATCGGATCGGGGGTGAACCGGCTCTTCTCGCTGCGATATTCGGCGCCGACCGCGAATCCGACGTCGCCGCCGGGAAGCGTGAACAGGCTGCCCATGTCGCCCGAAAGGACGGCGCTGACCACGTTCTGCTCGACCGACGAGCGGTCGGTGGTGTTCACCTGGATGAAGTCGAGCGCCGCCTGGCTGTTGCGGTTCTCGCCGAACAGGTTGATCGGGACGCACTGGCCCGGCTGGAAGGTCGTCGCCGGGAAGACCTCGCGGGTATAGTTGTAGGGCTGGTCCGGAACCGCGGTCGGGTCCAGGTTGACCCGGCAGGTGGGCTGACCGTTCGGGCCGGTGACGACGTCGATCGCCGCGTAGAAGCGGTCGTCGTAGATGTCGCCGATATAATTGTTCCGGATCTTCGACTTACCGTAGACGTAGGAGACCTCGTAATTGAGGTCCTTGCCGATGTCGCCGCGGACCCCGACGACTCCGCGCCAGGTCTCGCGCTTGATCCGCTCGCCGCGCTGGCCGAGGTCGAAATTGTCGCGGTTGAGGAGGAGCCCGCCATTCTCCTCGACGGTGTCGCGCAACGCCGCCGGGATGAACGGATTCTCGGGCGTGATCAGAAGATAATAGTCGAAGCTCGGCTGGCCCAGCGAATAGGATTCGATGTTCGCATATTTGGCTTCGGCGAACAGGGTGATCGCCTTGGTGATGTCGACATGGCCGATGGCGTTGACGACGTGGCGCTCGACCTGCGGAAGGAGGTCGTTGCCGTAATCGGACACGAGCGTGGCGTTGCCGCCCTGCTGGTAGAAGTCGGGAACGAAGCTGCCCGGGTCGAACGCGACAAGGTTGCCGCCGCCGTCGACGAAATAGTCCGGGAAGCCGTCGAAATCGAGGTCGATTCCGCCTTCGCGATTGGTGTCGAAATAGCGGATGTTGTTGAGCGGCACGTAATCGGGGATGCCGTCATTGTTGTTGCCGCCGGTCTCGGTGTCGTCGGGATTGAGGAAGAAGTTGGTGAGGTTCGTGCCGCTGAGGCGGCGCCGGTCGCGGGTCTGGAGGCGGTCGTCCATTCCGTATTCGTAGGCGACGGCGATGTTGGCGCGGTCGCCCATGAAGTTCTTGCCGGCGGTGATGGTGGCGAAGCGCTGGCCGCTGTCGCCGAATTCCGAGATCCCGGCCTGGGCTCGGGCGGTGACCCCGTCGAAATTCTTCTTGAGGATGAAGTTGACGACTCCGGTGACCCCGTCGGCGCCGTAGATGGCCGAGGCGCCGCCGGTGAGGATGTCGATCCGCTCGACGAGGTCGGCGGGGATGGTGTTGACGTCGATCGCCTGGGTCCCGGCCACTCCGGCGACGTGGCGCCGGCCGTCGACGAGCACGAGCGTGCGGTCGGTGCCGAGGTTCCTGAGGTTGAGCAGGTTGAGGCCGGTATAGCCGATGCCGGCGCCGCTGCCGCTGTTGTCGGCGTTGGTCGAGGAGCCGATCAGCTGGGGATAGCCGGTCAGGAAGTCGGTCAGGTTGGTGGTCCCGGACTGCTGCAGGGCCTCCGAATCGACCGAGACCACCGGATTGGGGGTCTGGAAGTCCGGCCGCCGGATCCGCGACCCGGTGATGACGATATTCTCGCCCTCCTGGTTCTGCTCGAGGTCCGGCTGGACGTTGGACTCGGGCAGGTTGTCGTCGGCTTCGCCCGGCGACGCGGTCTGGGCGGCGGCGAGCGCCGGAACGGCCAGCGCGACGAGGGAAACGGAACGGACGAGGGAACGCAGGCTCGACGAGCGCATCATGATCTCCACGGGATAGAATTCCCGGAAGCTAACTCTGCGATTCCCGCCGTGCCACTGATTTCTCCCGATAATTTCCAATTAATCGTCGGCTGAGGCAATTCGGCCACAATTGTAATCGATCCGAATCCGGACGCATTTCGCGACCGGATCAGCCGCCGGCGCGGTCCGTTTCCCACCAATAAGGCGCGCGCGTCCGGCTTCCGGTGACGACCTCGTTCATCGTCACCGGATCGTAGAGGCGCCCGCCCAGCATGACCCGGTGGATCTTGTCGCTGTTGCGGATGTCGGCCGTCGGATCGGCGTCGAGGACGACCAGGTCGGCGAGCTTGCCCGCCTCGATCGAGCCGACGTCCCGGGCGTAGCCGAGCGAGGTCGCCGAGGCGATCGTCGCGGCGCGCAGCGCCTCGATCGGGCTCCAGCCGCCGCGGACGAACGACCACATCTCCCAGTGCGGCCCGAGCCCGGCCTGCTGGCCGTGGGCGCCGATCGCGACCTGGACTCCGCGGTCGGCGAGCTTCTTGGCCTCGCGGGCGGTGTCGTCGTCGACATAATCCTCCTCCGGCGCCATCGTCCGGCGGACGTTCTGGGCCGCGAGCAGGGTCGGCGGCGCGTGCCTCGAGAGCAGGGGATGCTTCCACACGTCCGTGTGCTGGCGCCAATAGGGGTCGCCGGCCAGCCCGCCATAGGCGACGACCAGGGTCGGCGTGTAGTTGGTCTTCGTCTGGCTCCACAGGCCGACGACGTCGGCGTAGAAATGCTCGGCCGGGAGGTTATGCTCGAGCGTCGCATTGCCGTCCTGGATGAGCGAGATGTCCATCGTGTAGAGGGAGCCGCCCTCGGGGACGACTTCCATGCCCTCGCGCTGCGCCGCCGCGACCACCATCTGCCGCTGCTCGCGCCTCGGCTGGTTGTAGTTCTTGACGCTGTAGGCGCCCTGCGCCTTCAGGCGCCGGACGTGGGCGAGCGCGTCCTCGAAGCTGTTGATCTCGGCGTAGACGTCCGCCGCCTTGGCGCCGTAGATGATCTCGCCGGTCGAGAAGATGCGGGGGGCGACGATCCTTCCGGCGCGCTGCATCTCCGAGGCGACGAAGATTTCCGCCGCGCTCGCCGAGGGGTCGTGGATCGTCGTCGAGCCCATGGCGAGGTTGACGATCGACGACCAGTTCTGCTGCGGGACGAGCCCGTCCTCCCCTTGCGGCCCGTGGGCGTGGGCGTCGACCAGCCCCGGGATGATGGTCTTGCCGGTGGCGTCCACCGTCTTCGCCCCGGCGGGGATGGCGACCTCGCCCCGACGGCCGACGGCGAGGATCCGGTCGCCCCTGACCACGATGACTCCGTCGTCGATGATTCCGCCGTCCGCGTTCGCCATCGTGACGATCCTCGCGCCGGTGAGCGCGACGATTCCGGAGGGCCGGTCGGCGGCGACGTCCATGGACAGCGACGCGCCCGCCGTCGGCGGCTTGAACTTCGGAGCGTTCTCGGCCGGAGGCGCCGATCCGAACAGAGCCGCCGTGTCGGCCGTGTAGACGGTCGGGCCGGTGCTCCAGTGAAGCCGCCGGCCGCCGCCGGACCAGTGGATGAAGTCCGCCCCGACCGCGCTCACCCGGGTCACCGGCAGCGGACCGCCCTTGGCGTCGGCGGCCACGTCCTGGGTGCCCGGCATGAGCGGCATGACGAAGGCCTGGTAGTTCTGCCGGAAGGCGAGGTACTGGCCGTCGGGCGAGACCTGATAGTCGCTCACCATCTCGCCGGTCGAATGGACGTGCCGCGCCTCGCCGTCGAGATCCGTGCTGACCAGCTGGCGCTTGTTGTTGGCGGAGACGATCATGAACAGCCGGTCGTTCGACGCTCCGAATTGCGGCTCGGTCCCTTCGCGGGCGACGCGGACCGGAGTCCCGCCGGTCGCCGCGACCCGGTAGATGCCGGGATTTTCAGACCATTTGGGCGAGGTCAGGAAACCGCCCTGCCCTCGCTCGAAGGCGATCGTTTTTCCGTCCGGGGAGAAACGCGGGCGGGCGTAATGGCCGGGCTGGGCCGTGACCTCCCGCGCCGGGCCGCCGGCGGCGGCGACGGTCCGGATCCGGCCGAGGCCCTGGTCGGTCCAGCCGACGTAGACGATGGTCCGCCCGTCCCGCGACCATGAGGGGTAGAGCTCGAATTCGGACTCGTTGCCTTTGACGAGCCGGCGCGCGGCGCCGCCGTCGGCCGGCTTGACCCAGAGCTTGCCGAGAGTCTCGAAGACGATCTGGCGCCCGTCGGGCGAGACGCTCGCCCAGCGCGGCATCTTCGTCTGGAAGCGGTCCGGGGCGACCTCGACCTGCGGGTGCAGGGCGTCGATCACCACCCGCGTGTCGCTGATCCGGAACGGAATCTCGCCGGCGCCGCCGCCGTCGCCGTTCACCCGGCGGAGCTTGCCTCCCGCCCAGAAGACGACGCTCCGGCTGTCCGGGGTCCAGGCCATGTTGGGATAGACCCCGGTCACCGCCCAGGTCTCCTGGACGTCCTGGTCGAGCGCGTCGTAGATCTTGCGCTCCTCGCCGGAGACGAGATCCTTGACGTAGAGCTTCGACCGGGCCCGCTCACGGCGGACGAAGGCGATCGTCCTGCCGTCCGGCGAGGGCGTCGGGCGCACCGAGCCGCCGGCCCCGGAAACGATCGTCGTCACCTCGCCGGTGTCGAGGTCGTAGCGCTCGATGTCGAACAGGTCGGTGTTGGAATTCTGGGCATATTGGAAGACCGCGCCCGGGGTGACGTTGCGGGTGAAGTAGATGCTCTTGCCGTCGGGCGCGTAGATCGGCTCGCCGAGCTCCTTCTGGTGCTGCTCGTTGGGCTTCTTGACGAGCGGGACTCCGGCGCCGCCGGAGACGTGGTAGAGCCAGACCTCGCCGGTGCCGAGCGAGCGGCCGGTGGTGAAATGCTTCTTGGCGGCGATGAAGCGCCCGTCGGGGCTCCAGGTCGGCTGGTTGAGCAGCCGGAAATCCTCCTTGGTGAGCTGGCGCTTGTCCGAGCCGTCGGCGTTCATGATCCAGATATTGTCGCCGCCGCCGCGGTCGGAGGTGAAGGCGATCCGGCGGCCGTCGGGCGAGAAGCGCGGCTGATGCTCGAAGGCGAGCCCTTCGGCGATGCGGGTCGGAGTGCCGCCAGAGACCGGCATGGTGTAGATGTCGCCGAGCAGGTCGAAGGCGATCGTGCGGCCGTCGCGCGAGACGTCGACGTTCATCCAGGTGCCCTCGTCGACGTCGATCCGGACCTGGCGGGTCGTCATTCCCGGAGGCGCGTTGACGTTCCACTTGGCCGGCTTGTCGGGCTGGGTGGCGGGCGTGCGGGCGGCCGCGTTCGGCAGCGGTTTGGCGACCTGCTGCTCGGGGTTGATGACCTGGTTTTCGGGCGCCTGGGTGTCTTGCACCGGCGGGGCGGGATTGGGGCCCTGCTTGGGCGGCGCCTGCCCGCTCGCCTGAGTACCCGCCAGAACCGTGGCGATCGCCGCCGTCACCCGATATTTCATGCATTCCTCCAGCAGGTTTTGGAGGCGCTTTAAGAGGGATTCCGGCGCGCGTCTTGCTGAAAAGAAAGGGGGGCGACACTCCAGACCGTTCGGCCTGAGCTTGTCGAAGGCCTTCCCTTCCCGCGACGGAACGAATGGCTTCGACAGGCTCAGCCCGAACGGCAGAGGGGTATGCGACCCTCCCTCTTACGGGCGAGGACGTCTGTCACCGGACCCTCGCACCAACATTCTCCTTGTCACGCTAGCTCTGACCAGCACCGGAAATCAGGGGATCCGGAGGGTGGCCGGTCCGCGCCGATGGTGCGTCCGGATTGCCCGGGCTCGGTTGAGCCGCTGCCATGCCCCGAAATCTGCTCCATTTCGTCCCTATTCTGGCTACCAAGGATTGGGATCGGGCGGTCGCCAAGAGACTTTCCCGTTCGCCTTCATAAATCGCGAGGAGCACGTAAATTCGGCCGACCTTCGGCTGATACAAATTCCAGGAAATTCGCTTTCTGTTTGCCGAAAGGGAAGGCTGCGGGCAGTTTCGGCGCCTGGTCAGAAGGCCCTTGGTGACGAGAACGCGCTCCGAAACATTTCGCCGAAACCGCGGCATCAAAAATGCCAGAACCTCTTCAATCGGCTGCGGCGTTTCAACCTTCAAATCGGAATGGCCCGTGGCACGATCGAAGTATATGGCGTGATAAAGAAAATCGGGGCCGTAGAGGCTTGGCGAGCGATTAATCGTATGATGTCTATAGGGAATCAGTGGAATAATCGATTTGTTAGGCGACCATTGCACCGCCATAATATGCGGTTTAATTTTAGTAAAGGCAGCGATGGTGCTGTCAAATGACTTGTAGTCTGCGCTTGAGAACGTATGCCCTGCGAGAGTATCGAACATATCCACTAGCTCGTCGCTCTTGGGAGGCTCCAGAAACACAAAGTCACGCCATCTTTCGATTTGCACCTCAAAATTATTATCTACCTTTATCCTGGTTTTCCTTAGAGCTATAAAAGATCGGGTTTGATAGATGCTGTAGCCTGAGCGAAGATTATGGATTAGTCTTAGCGCCGTGCCTAAAAATGCAAGCAGCAAAACTGCAGCGGTGCCAACCAGCACCGCTGCAGTCAGCGCTACCGACCCGGAAATTTGGAACACACCTATCCCAAATCCTAATACACCGCATAAAGCGGCTAGAAAAAGAAACCATTTGGATATGATGTGTCTCACATGATCATCAAATACCGGCCAACCACGTCGTGCAAGCGATTTTCTAGAGGCGCCTTTCTTGTACGTCTCGGCTCGGTGCAGAGCGCAATCTGCGCCAGCGTCTGGTTGGCAATGCTCGCCGACGAGACGAAGTTCCCATGATTGGGGCGTTGGTGAAGTTGGACTGGCCGCCTTCGACACGACGATGATCTTCTTGGCGGCCTGTCACCCGGCCGCCGGCCTGCATCGCCCGGCATCTGCCCGGCACCTGCCCGGCAGCCGCTCCGCACCTGCCCGGCAGCCGCCCCGCACCTGCCCGGCAGCCGCCCGGCACCCGCCCGGCAGCCGCCCGCCACCGATTGGCGCTCATCCGAGGTCGAGCCCGCGCGATCGGGCGAACGGAATGGCATGGACGAGAGGCGATGTTTCTGCTATGTTCTAAATCGGAGGCTGAGGCTCGCCATGAACGAAGCAGCGAAGACTCGACGCGGCGCGCGCCCCCGGCAGGCCCGATCGATCGGAACAACCGATCAAATCGCTTTCGGCCGTCGACTGGATTTTTATTTATCGGCCAACTTCGGAACTTCCGCGCCACCCGCCACTGAATCGTCGCCCCGGCGCAGGCCGGGGCCCCGGCGGGTGAAAGGCGCGGCGCCCTTCACCCCCTGGGATCCCGGCCTTCGCCGGGATGACGGAGCAGACGCCGCCGCTCCGCCTTCCTCAATAACGATAATGGTCCGGCTTGAACGGGCCCTCGGTGGGCACGCCGATGTAGCTCGCCTGCTTCTCGGTGAGCTTGGTGAGCTTCACGCCCAGCTTGTCGAGGTGGAGCGCGGCGACCTTCTCGTCGAGATGCTTGGGAAGGACGTAGACGTCGTTCTTGTACTGCTCGGCCTTGGTCCACAGCTCGATCTGGGCGAGCGTCTGGTTGGTGAAGCTCGCCGACATGACGAAGCTCGGGTGGCCGGTGGCGTTGCCGAGGTTGACGAGGCGGCCCTTCGAGAGGACGATGATCTTCTTGCCGTCCGGGAACTCGACCTCGTCGACCTGCGGCTTGATCTCGGTCCACTTCATGTTCTGGAGGGCGCCGATCTGGATCTCGCTGTCGAAGTGGCCGATATTGCTGACGATCGCCATGTTCTTCATCGCCCGCATGTGATCGAGCGTGATGACGTCGGCATTGCCGGTGGCGGTGACGAAGATGTCGGCGCGCGGCGCGGCCTCCTCCATGGTCACGACCTCATAGCCCTCCATCGCGGCCTGAAGCGCGCAGATCGGGTCGACCTCGGTGACGATCACTCGGGCGCCGCCGTTGCGCAAGCTGGCGGCCGAGCCCTTGCCGACGTCGCCGAAGCCGGCGACGCAGGCGATCTTGCCGGCGAGCATGACGTCGGTGCCGCGGCGGATGGCGTCGACCAGGCTCTCCTTGCAGCCGTAGAGATTGTCGAACTTCGACTTGGTGACGCTGTCGTTGACGTTGATCGCCGGGAAGGGAAGCTTGCCCTGCTTGCTGAGCTCGTAGAGGCGGTGGACGCCCGTGGTCGTCTCCTCGGAGACGCCCTTGATGTTCTGCACCGTCTTGGTGAGGAAGCCCGGCGACTTGGCGATGACTCGGCGGACGGTGGCCTGGAAGACCTCCTCCTCCTCGTTGGTCGGAGCCGGAAATTCCTCGCCGGCCTCGATGCGCGCGCCCCAGAGCGCGAACATGGTGGCGTCGCCGCCGTCGTCGAGGATCATGTTGCAGGTCTCGCCATTGCCCCAGTCGAAGATGCGCTCGACATAGTCCCAATATTCCTCGAGCGTCTCGCCCTTGACGGCGAAGACCGGGACCCCGGTCGCGGCGATCGCCGCCGCGGCATGGTCCTGGGTCGAGAAGATGTTGCACGAGGCCCAGCGGACCTGGGCGCCGAGCGCGGTCAGGGTCTCGATGAGGACGGCGGTCTGGATGGTCATGTGGAGCGAGCCGGTGATGCGCGCGCCCTTCAGCGGCTGCGAGGCTCCGAACTCCTCGCGAAGGGCCATCAGGCCCGGCATCTCGGTCTCGGCAATCTCGATTTCCTTGCGGCCATAGTCGGCGAGGCCGATGTCGCGGATCACATAATCGTCAAAACGGGTCTGGGCCTGGGTCGCCACTTGGGTCTCCTGTCGCAAAGAAAAGACCGCCGGCAAATGGGGCGGTCGCAGGCGTGCGCTCTAGCCGCAACCCGCCCCGGATGCAAATATAAAGATATCTTTATATGTCGTTCTGCCTCTCCGCCGCGAAGCGGTGGGGAGGGGGACCAGGCGAAGCCTGGTGGAGGGGTGATCTGGCGCCGACGCAGAGGTTCTCGCGCCGGATGGCCGGGCCTACGCCCGGTCACCCCTCCACCACCCTACGGGTGGTCCCCCTCCCCATCCTTGCGGATGGGGAGGCAAATCTTACCGGGCCGTCAGGGTGACCGGGCAGACCCCGCCCGGCAATTCCGGCGAGCCGCCGGTGCGGTCCGCGAGCTCGACCAGCCGGGCCACGTCGCCCTCGGCCGCCACCGCCTCGGCGGCGACCGCCGCGGTCTCCTCGCAGACCGCTCCGCTGGTCGCGTCGGCGCCATATTGGTTGGCCATGGCGGTGGTGAAGCTGTCGTAGAAGCGCTGGCCGTCGCGCCCGTAGCCGCGGTCGAACTGCGCCTTGATCACCCCGTTCGCCTCCTGGAGCGTCGACCGGTTGATCCGGACGAAATCGTTATAGGCGGTGAGCACGTCGATTCCGATCGCCCGGCAGCGCAGGGTCGCCACCATCAGCCGCGACTGAAGGTCGCGGATCTTGGCCGCCGCCGTCTCATGTTGGTCCCAGCACGACATCGCGGCCGACGCCGGCTGCGCCCAAACCAGCGCCGCGGCCGCCAGGCCGAGCGCGCCCTTCAAAGCTCGATTCTTCATGGTCCGTCCCCTTCCGCACCGGCGGACGGCACGATGCGGGTCCGCCGGATGGACAAGGTTTCACGAGCAGGTTTTGGAAGGATGACGGGGCCTGGTTAATGCCGCCGTTGCAATGCTTTACGGTAGTTCTACCGGCTTTGGGTCAGGCGGTGCCGAAATCCGCCGTCAGCATTCGGGTGTCGACGCCCGCGCTTCGGAAGGCGGCGCACCAGCGGTTGTCGACGTCGCAGGCGTAGAGGAGCTCGTCGCTGCTCGGCGTTGCGAACCAGCCGTTGCCGCGCAGCTCCTCCTCGAGCTGGCCGGCGCCCCACCCCGCATAGCCCAGGGCGGCGAGCCAGCGGGTGGGGCCGCGGCCCTCCGCGATCGCCCTCAGTATGTCCAGGGTCGCGGTGAGGCCCCAGCGGCCAGCGACCCCGATCGTCTCGGCGCCGCCCCAGTCGGTCGAATGGAGGATGAAGCCGCGCTGGGGCTGGACCGGCCCGCCGGCGTGGATGGCGACGTCGGGCGCGACTCCGGGCTCGATGTCGAGCTGGCCGAGCAGATCGTGGAAGCTTATCCGAGGCACGATCCGGCCGAGCCCGATTCCGAGAGCGCCGTTCTCGTCGTGGACGCACATCGCGATCACGGCTTTCTCGAAGCGCGGGTCGCCTATGCCCGGCATGGCGAGTAGAAGCTGACCCGACAGGAAAGGCGGCTGATCCATCGCTCGAAGCTATAGGCGCAGAGAGAAGGCGCTGCTAGGGCGACGCCGATCTTACCGACGAAGCGAAAGGAAGCCGAGATGAGCATCAGCGTGGGCGAACGCCTTCCGAAGGGAAATCTGGTCAAGGCCGATGCCGAGGGACCGCAGCCGATCGACAGCGAGGATTATTTCCGGGGCCGGCGGATCGCCCTCTTCTCCGTGCCCGGCGCCTTCACCCCGACCTGCTCGGCCCGCCACCTGCCCGGCTTCGTCGAGCGCGCCGACGAGCTCAAGGCGAAGGGGGTCGACGAGGTCGCCTGTGTCGCGGTCAACGACGCTTTCGTTCTCCAGGCCTGGGCCGAGTCGGCCGATGCGGTCGGCAAGGTGACGATGCTGGCCGACGGCAATGGCGATTGGGCCCGGGCGCTCGGGCTGACCATGGACGGCTCGAAATTCGGCCTGGGCGAGCGCGGCTCGCGCTGGTCGGCGATCGTCAACGACGGCGTGGTCGAGCAGCTCAACGTCGAGGAGCCCGGCGCCTTCAACGTCAGCAGCGCCGATTATCTGATCGAGCGGCTGTAGGCGGGGCAGGCAACGCCTGCCGCGCATATGCGTTCAACCCTTGCTCGATTCTGACCGCGGGGAATCTCGTCCATGGCTGCCAATTCCGACAAGTCCGACAATCGGGAAGGCAAATCGGCGGCCTTGAAGCTTGCCGAAGACATCAAGCGAAGCCCCTTCACCGCGGCCGCCATCGCCGGGGGCGCCGCCGCGGCGGCGGCGGGAGCGGTGCTTGGGGCGAGAGCTCTGGCGAGACGCAACGGAGCGCGCGAAGGCAAGCCGGTAAACCAGGTGCTTGCAGCCGCGATCACGGCGACCGAGGCCGCTGCGGCCTGCCAGCAGACCCCGGACCCGGGGACGGCGCCGGAGCCGGGGGCGGGCGAAGCCGAGGGCCATCCGAGCTGAGTGCAGCCGTCACCCTGAACTTGGTTCAGGGCCCAGATATCCGCCCGCGGGACGGCTCGTCGCTGGATGCTGAAACAAGTTCAGCATGACGGATGGTCAGCGCGGCACCATGGCGTAGTCGATCCACACCGTGATTCGCGTGGTCAGCTCGCCCGGCTCCACCGGAGTATGCGGGATCCGGCTCCCGGTCACGATGATGTCGCCCCCGTCCGAATCGAACCTGCCGCGCTCGCTCACCCGAAGCACGCGGGAGATTCGCATGCCGAGCGCTTCCGCGTAAGTATCCGCTTCCAGGCGGGCGGCGGCGACGGCGGCGCGGCGCGCCAGCCGCTCGGCCGGCGCCGGATCCGCGAGCGAGAATTCCGGCCCCTGAACCGAATTGGCGCCGCCGGCGAACAGCGCATCGACGATATCGGGCGCCTTGTTCAGGTCGCGAAGCCTCAGCTCGAGCTTGTTGGTCGCGACATAGCCGAGGACCCGCGGAGTGCGGCCACGATCCTCGTCCTCGTCGCTAAGCTCTTCGAGCCGCGGATCCACGCTGAGCTCGGCCGTCTTCACGTCGCGAGGCTCGATGCCCTTCGAGCGGACAACGTCGATCAGCCGATTGGCCAGAGCCGAGTTGGCGGCAAGCGCCTCGCGCGCGCTCGACGCGGTCGTCACGACACCGGCGGTGATGGTCATGACATCCGGGCGTGACCGATGCTCGCCGCCGGCTTCCACGTTCAGAAGCACCTCGCCCGGAGCGAGCGCGATCGGAACCTGCTGCGCCGCGGCGCCCGCGGCCGTACCCGCGAGCGCAAGCGCCGCGGCTAGGCCTGCCAGCCGCACTTGCGCCCCCGGTTCTGCTGCTGGAGCCAGGTCATCAGCGGCCGGAAATATTCGAGCATCGGGCCGCCCGACATCTCGCGGGTGCCGGTGAAGGCCTCGAGCGCATCGGGCCAGGGCTTCGACGCGCCCATGGCGAGCATCTCGTTCAGCCGGCGGCCGACCTCCTTGTTGCCGTAGAAGGAGCAGCGGTGGAGCGGGCCGGTCCAGCCGGCCTGCTTGCAGGCGGCCTGGTAGAATTGGAACTGGAGGATCCGGGCCAGGAAGTAGCGCGTGTAAGGGACGCTGGCCGGGACGTGATATTTGGCGCCCGGGTCGAAATCCTGCTCGGTCCGCGGCGTGGGCGGGACGATGCCCTGATATTGCAGGCGCAGATCGTTCCAGCCCTGCTCGTAGCCCGTCGCCGGGATCTCGCCGCTGAACACCTTCCAGCGCCATTTGTCGACGAGCAGCCCGAACGGCAGGAAGGCGACCTTGTCCATCGCCTGCCTGAGGAGGAGGCCGATATCCTTGTCGGCGCTCGGCACCTTGTTGCGCGGCAGAAGGCCGATCTGGACGAGATATTCAGGCGTCACCGAAAGCGCGATGGCGTCGCCGATCGCCTCGTGGAAGCCGTCATTGGCGCTGTCCATGTAGAGGAAGGGCTGCCGATTATAGGCGCGCTGGTAGTAATTGTGGCCGAGTTCATGGTGCACCGTGACGAAATCGTCGGCGTTGACCTTGGTGCACATCTTGATGCGCAGGTCGTCGAGATTGTCTACGTCCCACGCGGAGGCGTGGCAGACCACCTCACGATCCGCGGGCTTGGTGATCATCGAGCGCTGCCAGAAAGTCTGCGGCAGCGGCTCGAAGCCGAGCGAGCTGAAGAACTGCTCACCGGTCTTCACGATCTTCTCCGGCGTGTATTTCTTCTGCTCGAGGAGGCTGGTGAGGTTGTAGCCGATATCGCCCGCACCCTTCGGCGCGACGACATCGTAGATGTTG
>DASTLX010000056.1:0-24457 GCA_035714565.1 Allosphingosinicella sp. | reverse complement strand
GGCACGCCGCTGGTCGACCTGCTGGCGATGGGCGAGCAGCACCAGTTCCACTTCGCCCGCGAGGGCAAGGCCGGCGGCGCCCTGCGCATCCTCCAAGTGCCGCTGGCGGAGGAGGAGGGCGGTCCCAGCCTGTTCCTGCTGCTCGACGAGGTCGGCGGGGTCGGCGCCGACGGCGCCCACAACATCAACGCCTTGCTCGAGATATTGCCGCTCGGCCTCGCCCTGGCCGACCGCGACGGCCGCTTCGTCTATCTCAACGCCGCCTTCCGCCGCGCCGCCGGCCTGTCGCGCAACGCCGCTCCCACCTGGCCGAGCGACCTCGTCGTCGACGAGGACAAGGCGGCGGTGGCCGATTCGGTGCGCCGCTTCGCCCGCGGCGCCTCCCTCTCCGGCGACGTCGCGGTGCGCCTCAAGGCCAAGGCCGACGAGCCGGTCGCCCTGACCGTCGCCGGCGCCCGGGGGCTCGGCGAGGCGGCGGTGCTGCTCTCGCTCAAGGACAATAGCGAGGAGGACCGGCTCAAGCGCCAGGTCGCCCAGGCGACCAAGATGCAGGCGGTCGGCCAGTTGGCCGGGGGCGTCGCCCACGATTTCAACAACATCCTGACCGCGATCATCGGCCATTGCGACCTGATGCTGATGCGCCACGCCCCCGGCGACAGCGACTATGACGACATCCAGCAGATCCGCTCCAACTCGAACCGCGCCGCCAGCCTGACCCGCCAGCTCCTCGCTTTCTCGCGCCAGCAGACGCTGCGGCCGCAGGTCCTCCAGCTCCCCGACGTCATCGCCGAGGTCTCGACCCTCCTGAAGCGGCTGCTCGGCGAGCGCGTGAAGCTCCAGGTCAAGCACGGCCGCGGCCTGGGCGCCGTCCGAGCCGATCCGGGGCAGCTGGAGCAGGTGATCGTCAACCTCGCGGTCAACGCCCGCGACGCGATGACGGTCAAGGACGACCAGAGCGTCGGCCTGCTCACCCTCCATACCTACGCGGTCGGCGCCGACGACGTCCGCCGAATGGGCAGCGAGATCCTGCCGATCGCCGATTATACCGCGCTCCGGGTCTCCGACACCGGCACCGGAATCCCGCCCCACCTGCTTCCCAAGATCTTCGAGCCCTTCTTCACCACCAAGGAAGTGGGCAAGGGCACCGGCCTCGGCCTTTCGACCGTCTACGGGATCGTTAAGCAGTCGGGCGGCTTCATCTTCGCGGAGAGCGAGCCGGGCAAGGGCACGAGCTTCGTCATCTACCTTCCCGTCCACCGTTCCGAGGCGGCCAAGCCGGCCCGCAAGGGCCGTGAGCCGGCGGGCGAATTGTGGGGGACCGGGACCATCCTCCTGGTCGAGGACGAGGCGACCGTCCGCGCCGTCGCCGAGCGGGCGCTGACCCGGCACGGCTATACCGTCCTCCTCGCCGAGAACGGCGAGGCGGCGATCGAGATACTGGACCGGGAGAAACGGGTCGACCTGATGATCTCCGACGTCGTCATGCCGACCATGGACGGCCCGACCACGGCGCGCGAGGCCCGGCTTCGCCAGCCCGACCTCCCCATCCTCTTCATCTCCGGCTATGCCGAGGAGCAGCTCCGCCAGTCGATCGACCTCGACCGGGTCGCGTTCCTCGCCAAGCCCTTCTCGGTCCAGAAGCTCGCCGAGGCGACGAGGGACGCGCTGGCGATGAAGTGACGAGGCGGTTGGGGTGCCGTCATCCCGGCGAAAGCCGGGATCCCGGGTCGGGAAGGCGCGGCGGGTCTCCCCGAGATCCCGGCCTGCGCCGGGATGACGAGCCCTTCGGGCCTGTCAAAAAACTTGTTTCGCAAACGATAGTTACGCCTTAAGCGAGCCTTCGTGACCGCCCGCTCCATCCTTATCGTCGAAGACGAGCCTCTGATCGCGATGATGCTGGAGGATTTTCTCGACTCGCTCGGCCACACCGTGGCCGGCACCTGCGAGACCGTCGCCGACGCCCTCGACCGGGTCGGCCAGGGCGGCTTCGACATCGCGATCATCGACGTCAACCTGAACGGCGAGCAGGTGTGGCCGGTCGCCGACCGCCTCGCCGCGCAGGGCGTCCCCTACATCCTCGCCACCGGCGGCCATATCGAGCCGCCGCCCAAGCAGCATGCGAGCGTCCCCGTCCTCTCCAAGCCCTTCACCCTCGACGCCATCGAACCGGCGCTGACGGAGGCGTGCGGAGGATAGGCTCTACCGCCTGGGGCAGCCGGCCGGCCGGGGCCTCTTGGCGTCCTTGCGTCCTTGCGTTGAAAATCGAAGGTCGCCGCGCCAGCCGCCTTGCGAGGGCGATCGTCCCCGTCGGCCTCGATCTTGCCTCCCCACCCCGTCCGCCCGAGCTCATCGAAGTCCTTCTCTCCTGGCCGGGGAGGAAAGCTTTCCATGCGCTCGAGGCGAACGGGGCGGGCCGGCGCGCCGCCCGTCTCCAAATTCGTCTCACCATGTCAAAGAGCCTGCCGATACGCGACTCGGCATGAGAACAATACAAGAACCGCAAGCCCGGATATCCTTCAGAAAGGTCCGTTTCGGAGGTTGCCGGGCGTCCGCGGGCGCGAAGGGGGGAACGGCGGCCCTCAGCCCATGGTGAGCGCGTCGATCGCGCCCTGCAGGATGTAGGCGGCGGCCATCTTGTCGACGAGCTCGGCCCGGCGCGCCCGGCTGGCGTCGGCGTCGAGCAGGGTCCGGGTCACCGCCTGGGTCGACCAGCGTTCGTCCCAGAGCAGGATCGGCAATCCGAGCGGATCGAGGTTGCGGGCGAAGGCCCGGACCGACTGGGTGCGCGGCGACTCGCTTCCGTCGAGGTTGAGAGGCAGGCCCACGACCAGCCCCGTGACCCGCTGCCGCTCGGCCAGCGCCCGCAGGCGCTCCAGGTCCTTCGCGAACTTGCCGCGCTGGAGAAGCTCGGCCGGAGTCGCGATCGTCCAGTCGGAGTCGCACAGGGCCAGCCCGATCGTCCGGGTTCCGACGTCGAGTCCGAGCAGCCGGCCGCCTTCGGGGAGGGCCTCGCGATATTCGGCGGCGGAGGCCGTGATCACGGCTTCGCGAATGCCGCGACCCGCGCCGCCGCGTCGGCGCGCAGGTTCGACCAGAAGAGGGCGTAGTCGTAGACGTGGTAATTGTTGCCCGGAAGGACGTAGGGGCCGAGGTTGGGCGCGTCCTCGCCGATGAGGAGAAAGCCGCGGACGTCGCAGCGGGCCGGAACGCCCGGCGCCTTGAGCTCGCCCTCGGTCAGGGCCTCGTTGGGGACGAGCGTGCCGAGATTGGCGGCGGCCGGCGCCTCGCCGCCCTTCGCTCCGGTCAGGGGATTGGTGCACAGCATCGGCGATCCCGCCCGGGAAAGTCCGGTCGGGCCGGCCGACTTGTCGTAGACGTCGGTGACCTGCTTGGGGTCGGCGGGCTCGGCGAAGCTCTGCCAGCTGACCACGCAGCCCGATTGCTCGCGCCTTTCGCAGGCTGGGAGGCCGAGCGAGGGCAGGTCGGCGGGGATCGAGACCGGCCAGCCGATGACATAGGCGGCGGCGATCCTCTTCGCCTCGGGCTTGCCCGCGATCCGTTCGGCGAGCAGGCGCATCAGGTGGAGGCTGCCCTGGCTGTGCCCGGCCAGGATGATCGGGCGGTCCCTCGGCGCTTCGGCGAGGAACTGGTCGAAGGCGGCGACGACGTCGCGATAGGCGAAGTCGAGCGCTTTCTGGGCCTCGGCCTTGGTGGTGAGGAACGCGCCGAAGGTCGCCTGGCGATATTTCGGCGCCCAGACCTCGGCGACTCCGTTGAAAACGCTCGCCTGGCTCTGGACGAACAGCTTCGCGCGCCATTGCGATTCGGGATCGTCGAGCGGAGCGTTCCAGTGCGAAGACTGAAGGTAGGAGGTCGGATGGATGAAGAAGGCGGAGGCGAGCGGCGGGCCGGCTTCGCGCTTCAGGCCCTTGGGCATCCACGAGGCGGGACTGTCCGGAAGGTCGGGCCGGGCGATCCACCTGTTCCGGTCGGCATAGGCCTTCGGGGGCGGCGGCGGCCCGCCCTCGAACGCGGCCGTCGGAACCATGGTGAACCGGAGCAGCTCGGCGCCGAACAGCCGGTAGAGCAGCGCCGCGGTCATGACGAGCAGGGTCAGGCCCGCCACCACCCACAGGAACCGCCGCGCCAGCATCAAATCCTCCCCGCCTGCATCATCGCTGCACAAGCGGATGGTAGTATCGAATGCAAGCGCTAGAAGGACCGTTGCGGGGGAGGAATGAAATGTGCGAGGCGGAACCGGTCGACCACGAGCCCTGGCCGCTGCGCGCGCTTCTGCTGCTCGCGCTCGGCGCCGCGCTCGCCCTCGCCGTCCACCTTCTCACGAGCGGGCCGGCGGCCTGGCAATGGACGGAGAACCCTCTTCGGCTCGGCGCCGCCGCCGCTCTGGCGGCCGGCGGGATCGTCTTCGCTTTCTCCCTCGAGCGGCCGCGCTGGCTCTGGTCGCTTCTGTTCGCGGCCGGAGCCGGCCTCGTCGTCGGATTCGTCACCTACTGGAACGGCCGGCCGGACAGCTGGGGCGCCGGCGAGGGGTGGCAGCTCGCCTCCGCCCTGCTCGCCCTCGTCATCGCGGTCCCGCTTTTCCAGGCGTCGCGCGATTCGGGACGCTGGAATCTCGATTACCGGGCGGTCCACGCCCATATCCTGACCAACATCGCCCTCTGGGTCGTCGCCTGGGGCTTCGTCCTCATCACCTTCCTTCTCATCCTGCTTCTCTCCGAGCTGTTCCAGCTGATCGGGATCGACCTTCTCAAGGATCTGCTCGACGAGGAGTGGTTCCCCTGGATCCTGATCGGCGGAGCGCTCGGGGCGGCGGTGGGGCTGCTTCGGGATCGCGACAAGATCGTCGACACGCTGCAGCGCGTGGCGACGGCGATCCTGTCCTTCCTCGCCCCGATCCTCGCCGTCGGCCTCGTCCTGTTCGTGCTCGCGCTTCCCTTCACCGGCCTCGAGCCCCTGTGGCGGCAGACCCGCGATACGACGCCGATCCTTCTGGTCTGCATCCTCGGCGCCGTGGTCCTGATCAACGCCGTCGTCGGAAGCGGAGCCAAGGACGACGAAGCGCGACCGCGCATCGTCCGCTGGGCCGCGGCGGCGCTGGCCGCCGTGGTCCTTCCGCTCGCCATCGTCGCCGCCGTCTCGACCGGCAAGCGGATCGCCCAGCACGGCTTCACGCCCGACCGGCTTTGGGCGGCGGTCTTCGTCGCCATCACGGTGGCGGGGGCGGCCGCCTATCTGTTCGCGGTGGTCCGCGGCCGCTCCGGCTGGCCGGCCCTGCTGCGCACCCTCAACCTCCGGATCGCCGTCGGCATCTGCCTGGTCGCCCTGTTCCTCGCGCTTCCGATCGTCAGCTTCGGGGCGATCTCGACCCGCGACCAGGTGGCCCGGCTTCAATCCGGCCGGATCGCCCCCGACCGGTTCGACTGGGCGGCGCTTCGCTTCGATTTCGGCCCATCCGGCCGGAGGGCGCTGGAACGGCTCGCCGCCAGCCCCGATCTCGTCCTGAGGCAGCGCGCCCGGGAGGCGCTGAAGGCCACGACCCGCTGGTATGCGGGCCCGGCCGATCGCGAGCTGCCGGAGCGGCCGGCCGGGTTCGAGGTCGATGGCGGAGCGCCGGTGCCGGCGACCCTGGCCGACATGATCGGCCGTACCGGCACCTGCCGCGAGGAGAAATGCCGGCTGGTCTTCGTCGAGCCGAAGCGGGCGGTGGTCCTCCGCCCCGGCTGCCCCAATTGCGTCTATGTCTTCGACTCGCAGCCCGATGGAACCTGGGCGCAGCATGTCCCGGCCTCCGGCGCCGCGGCGCCGGCGCCGCCGCCGGACCTCGCCAGGGGGCGGGTCGAGATCCGGCCGATCGAACGCAAGCAGCTGTTCGTCGACGGCCGTCCGGTGGGCGACCCGTTCGAATAGGGCTCCTTGCCGCACCGCAGCGCGGATGCTAGCGGCCCCTCCATGTCCGTCGACGCTGCCACCGTCCGCCACATCGCCAGGCTCGCCCGCATCGCCGTCACCGACGCCGAGGTGGAGGCGCTCGCGCCCGAGCTCAACAACATCCTCGGCTGGGTCGAGCAGCTCCAGGAGGTCGACGTCGAAGGAGTCGAGCCGATGACCGCCGTCATCCCCAACAGGCTCCGGCTTCGCGACGACGTCGTCACCGACGGCGGCAAGCGCGACGACGTCCTCGCCAACGCCCCGGCCGCGGAGCACGGCTTCTTCGCCGTGCCCAAGGTGATCGAATGATGCGCGCTCGCCACCCCCACACCGTTCGGGCTGAGCCTGTCGAAGCCCTTCATTCGTCTACCGCCGCGAAAGGGAAGGGCTTCGACAAGCTCAACCCGAACGGACGGGGGCGCTGGTGACGAACCTCACCGATCTCGGCATCGCCGCGATCCGCGACGGAGTCCGCGACGGCGCCTTCTCGGCCCGCGAAATCGCCTCCGCGTTCAGCGAAGCCGTCGAGAAGGGCAGGGGCCTCAACGCCTTCACCGTCGAGACTCCCGATCACGCCCTGGCCGCCGCCGACTCGGCCGACGCCGCCCGCGCCTCCGGCGACTTGAAGCCGCTTTCGGGCGTGCCGCTCGGGATCAAGGACCTGTTCGCCACGCAGGGAGTCGCGACCACGGCCGGCAGCCGCATCCTCGAAGGCTTCGAGCCGCGCTACGAATCCACGGTCAGCGCCAACCTATTCGCCGCCGGCGCCGGGATGCTCGGCAAGCTCAACATGGACGAGTTCGCGATGGGCTCCTCCAACGAGACCAGCGCCTGGGGCCCGGTCCTCTCGCCCTGGCGGCGGACCGACGGCGGCAACGCCGCGCTGACCCCGGGCGGAAGCTCGGGCGGCTCGGCGGCCGCGGTCGCGGCCCGGCTCGCGCCCGGAGTCACCGGCACCGACACCGGCGGCTCGATCCGCCAGCCCGCCGCCTTCGTCGGGATCACCGGGATCAAGCCGACCTACGGCCGCTGCTCGCGCTGGGGGATCGTCGCCTTCGCCTCCAGCCTCGACCAGGCCGGGCCGATGGCGCGCGACGTTCGCGACTGCGCGATCCTGCTCGAGGCGATGGCCGGCTTCGACCCGAGGGACTCGACCTCGCTCGATCTGCCGGTGCCCAATTGGGAATCCGCGCTCGATTCCGACGTCCGCGGCAAGAGGATCGGCATACCCAGGGAATACCGGATCGACGGAGTGCCCGCCGAGATCGACCGCGTCTGGGAGAAGGGCATCGCTCTGATGCGCGACGCCGGCGCCGAGATCGTCGAGGTCTCCCTGCCGCACACGAAATACGCGCTTCCCACCTATTACATCATCGCTCCGGCCGAGGCCTCGTCCAACCTCGCGCGCTACGATGGCGTCCGCTACGGCCGGCGCGCCCTTCCGGAGAACGGCAATCTCACCGACATGTACGAGGCGACCCGCTCCGAAGGCTTCGGCCCGGAGGTCAAGCGCCGGATCATGATCGGCACCTACGTCCTCTCGGCCGGCTTCTACGACGCCTATTTCAACCGGGCCCAGAAGGTGAGGGCGCTGATCGCCCGCGATTTCGAGCGCGTCTGGGAGCAGTGCGACCTCATCCTCACCCCGACCGCTCCGTCCGCCGCGTTCGCGCTGGGGGAGAAGAGCGCCGATCCGATCGCCATGTATCTGAACGACGTCTTCGCCGTTCCCGCCAGCCTCGCCGGCCTACCCGCGATCAGCGTCCCCGCCGGCCTCGACGACCAGGGCCTGCCGCTCGGCCTGCAGCTGGTCGGCCGCGCGCTCGACGAGCAGGGCGTCCTCAACGCGGCCCTCGCGCTCGAGGAGCGCGCCGGCTTCACCGCGAGGCCCGGAGCGTGGTGGTGATGGCCTACGAGCTCCCGACCGAGACCGGCGAGCAGCGTCTCCAGCGACTGCGCGACCGCAACCATCTCTGGCAGCAGCGCGCCGTCGTCGGGGCGCTGCTGGTCGGCGGCGCCCTGTGGTTCGGCAAGGACGTCATCCTCGAGGAGGGCTGGAGCTGGAGCCTGCTGTGGCTGCTCGCCATCCCGCCCCTCTATTTGCTGGTCGAGGGGATTTGGGAAGTGGTGTTCGCCCCCGTCGAGTGGCTTCTGGGCGCGATCTTCCGGCCGATCTTCCGGCCGCTGAGCAGCCGCGGCTACAGCTATTACGACGAGGAGGAGCGGGAGGAGCCGGCGCCCGACTACAGCATGGCCGAAGTGATCGTCGACGAGGAGGATCCCCAGCCCTTGCCCGAAGAGGAAGAGGAGGACCGGCGATGACCCATGAACGCCCCTCCGTTCGCCCTGAGCCTGTCGAAGGGCTTTTCTTCTTGCGACTCAAGGGGAAGGGAAGGGCTTCGACAAGCTCAGCCCGAACGGTTCTTGACGCGGCGGTGCTTCGATGAGCGATTATCGAATCCACGGCGCCACCGGCGAATGGGAGGTGGTGATCGGGCTGGAGGTCCACGCCCAGGTGACCTCGAACGCCAAGCTCTTCTCCGGCGCCTCCACCGAGTTCGGCGCCGAGCCCAACAGCCAGGTCAGCCTGGTCGACGCGGCGATGCCGGGCATGCTCCCGGTTCCCAATGCGGAGTGCATCCGCCAGGCGGTGCGCACCGGCATGGCGCTGGAGGCGCAGATCAACCCCTGGTCGCGCTTCGACCGCAAGAATTATTTCTACGCCGATCTGCCGCAGGGCTATCAGATCAGCCAGCTCTACCACCCGATCGTCGGCGAGGGCGAGATCGAGATCCTCCTCGACGACAAGGACGAATCCACGGCCAAGCGGATCGGCGTGGAGCGGATCCATCTCGAGCAGGATGCGGGCAAGCTGATGCACGACCAGCATCCCAGCTTCTCTTATGTCGACCTCAACCGCTCGGGCGTCGCCCTGATGGAGATCGTCTCGAAGCCCGACATGAGAAGCCCCGAGGAAGCAGGAGCTTACATCCGGAAGCTGAGAGCGATCCTGCGCTATGTCGGAAGCTGCGACGGCAATATGGAGCAGGGCTCCATGCGCGCCGACGTCAACGTCAGCGTGCGCCGTCCAGGCGGGGCGCTCGGCACCCGCACCGAGACCAAGAACGTCAATTCGGTCCGCTTCATCATGGCCGCGATCGAGCATGAGGCGAACCGCCAGGTCGACGTTCTCGAGGGCGGCGGCGCGATCGTCCAGGAAACCCGCCTCTGGGATCCGGACAAGAGCGAGACCCGCTCGCTTCGCTCCAAGGAGGAAGCGCACGATTACCGCTATTTCCCGGATCCCGACCTGCTTCCGGTGGAGCTGACGGACGCCTTCCTCGAGGATTGCCGCGCCTCGCTGCCCGAGCTCCCCGACGCCAAGCGCCGCCGCTACGAGCAGGCGCTGGGCCTGACGCCCTACAATGCGTCGGTGCTGACCGCCGACGTCACGACGGCGCGGTGGTTCGAGGCGCTTCTGGAGAAGCTCGGCGACGAGCATGCCCAGCGCGCCAGCAACTGGGTCACGTCCGACCTGTTCGGAGCCCTGAACCGTCTCGGCAAGAGCATCGAGGAGAGCCCGGTCACCCCCGCCCAGGCCGCCGAGCTGCTCCGGCTCACCGCCGAGGGCATTCTCTCCGGAACCCTCGCCAAGCAGGTCTTCGAGATCATGCTCGAGACGGGCGACGATCCCGCCAGGATCGTGGAGGAGCGCGGCCTCAAGCAGACCAGCGACACCGGAGCGATCGACGCCGCCATCGCCGGCGTCCTCGCCGCCAACCCGGACAAGGTCGCCGAATATCGCGGCGGCAAGGACAAGCTGTTCGGCTTCTTCGTCGGCCAGGTGATGAAGGCGATGCAGGGCAAGGCCAATCCCGGCCTGGTCAACGACCTCCTGAGGAAGGCGCTCTCCTGACTCTTGCCGTGGCGGGCTTTGCCAGCCACCATCCGGGGATGAGAAGCTTCCTTGCGGCCCTGCCGCTGCTCGCCGCCTGCACGGCCGCCCAGGCCCGTCCCCCGATCGTGTTCGACGACGCCACGTTCGTCCGCCATCGGCTGGAGGGGGAGACGCGGATACTCGTCCCGGCACCGGCCAGGGCGCCCATGTTCGGGGCCGACGTCATGGTGACGGTCTCGCCGGAGGGCCGGGTCGTGGCGGCCGAGGCCGACAGGAACCGCAATTTCGAAGGCGCGGATCCGGCGCCGGCGATCGCCGCCGCGCGCCGCTGGAAATTCCGCCCGTTCCACTATCGCGGCGAGGCGGTGGCCGCCCGCGGCACGGTGACCATCGCCTATACGGCCGAGCCCAAGACCCGCGGCCCCGCCAAGCCCTTCCCGCCTGTCGACTATTCGGACCTCGAGATCGGCCTCACGCGCTCCGCCTGCCTCGGCGCCTGCCCCGATTATTCGGTGACGATCGACGGCAGTGGCGCGGTCTTCTTCACCACCCAGGCGCCGGCTCTGAAGGGTGGCGGCGAGGCGCATCGTCAGTTCGGCCCGGGACGGGGCGTGCTTTTCCCCGGCGAGCACCGCGCCCGGATCGATCGCGCGACCCTCGACGCCCTGATCGAACGGTTTCGAGCGGCCCAATTCTTCGGCCTGGACCGCGAATACAGGGCGCCGGTCACCGATCTCCCGACCTATGTGCTGAAATTCCGCAGCGGCGGACGAAGCTGGACGGTCACCGATTATGCCGGGCCGATGGCGGACATGCCGCCGGTGGTGACGGAATTGGAAGACGCGGTCGACAAGGCCGCGGGCACCGCGCGCTGGGTCGCCGGCGACGAGAGCAGCGTCGCCGCGCTCAGGGCGGAAGGCCTCGATTTCGGCTCGGAGCGCGCCGCCGAGCTCGCCGCGTTCCTCGCTCTCGCCGGGAAAGCCCCCGACTCGCTCCTCATCGGCCTGGTCGAGGCGGGCGTGTCGCCGGACCGTCCGATCGTCTTCGACAGCGGCGAGCCGGCGACGCCGCTGGGCGAGTCGCTGCTCATCGGTGCCGTCGGCCGCCACCGGCCGGCGCTGTTCGCCTATCTCGCCGGTCGCGGCTGGCTGGCCCGAATCCCGAAGGCGAAGCTCTCCCAGGCCTTTGCCGAGGGCGGCGGCGGCTGCGATCCGGCCGTCGCCCGCGCGCTCGTCGCCGCCGGCGCCGATCCCAAGGCGCGGACCTCGCGAGGCGACCGCCCCGGCGCGACCGCCCTGATGACGGCGGTCCGGCCCAACGGCCCGTGCGATGGCGTGGACCTGAAGCCGGTGATCCAGGCGCTCGTCGCGCTCGGGGTCGACGTCAATGCCGCCAACGATGCCGGCGAAACCGTCCTCTACGGGGTCGAGGACCCCGAGCTCCAGGAGCAGCTGCTCGCCGCGGGCGCCCGCGCCGATGTCCGCGACCGGAAAGGGAATTCGCCGGCTTTCTCGTCATGGAACGACCGGATCGTGCTCGGGCTTCTCGACGCCGGCGCCGATCCCAGGGGCCGCTATGATGACGGCAAGACTCTGCGCGCGCAGGCCCGAGAGCGGGACATGCCCTCGGTTCTCGCCTGGCTCGACGCTCGCGGGGCCCGCTGAGCCCGCCTCACGCGCGGGCTGCCGGGCCTTCGAAAATGTCGGAAAAGCGGTCGCGCAGCAGATTCTTTTGCACCTTGCCCATGGCGTTGCGCGGCAGGGTGTCGACGAGGAGGACCCGCTTGGGCCGCTTGTAGGGCGCGAGGCTCTCCGCAAGCGCGCTCATGATCGACCTTTCATCCAGCCGGACGCCGGAGCGCGCCGTCGCCAGCGCCACCACGCCCTCGCCGAAATCGGGATGCGGCACTCCGATCACCGCGCATTCGGCCACGCCCGGTATCGCCTCGATCGCCGCCTCGACCTCGGCCGGATAGACGTTGAGGCCGCCGGTGATGACGAGGTCCTTCTCCCGCCCGACGATCCGGACGTAGCCGGCCTCGTCGATCAGCCCGAGGTCGCCGGAGATGAAGTAGCCGTCGTCGCGAAACGCCTCCGCGGTCTTTTCCGGCATCCGCCAATAGCCCTTGCACACGTTCGGGCCGCGTATCTCGATGCCGCCGACCTCGCCTCGCGGAAGCTCCGCTCCGGTCGCGGTGTCAGCGATGCGGATCTCGATCCCGGGCAGGGGCGGGCCGACGCTTCCCGGCACTCTCGGCCCCGCACAGGGGTTGGACGTGTTCATGTTGGTCTCGGTCATTCCGTAGCGCTCGAGGATGGCGTGCCCGGTCCGGGCCTCGAACTCGCGGTGGGTCTCGGCCGAGAGCGGCGCCGACCCGGACACGAACAGCCGAATGTGCGCGACCAGGTCGCGGGTGAGATCGGCCCTCGACAGCAGGCGCGTATAGTAGGTCGGGACGCCCATCATCGCCGTCGCCTTCGGAAGCAGCCTGACGATCTCGTCCAGATCGAAGCCGGGGAGGAAGAGCATCGAGCCGCCCGCGAGCAGGGTGGTGTTGGTGGCGACGAACAGGCCGTGGGTGTGGAAGATGGGCAGGGCGTGGAGAAGCCGGTCCGCCGACGTGAACCGCCAGGCCTCGCGCAGGGTCTTCGCGTTGGAGGCGAGGTTGGCGTGGGTCAGCATCGCGCCCTTGGAGCGGCCGGTCGTTCCCGACGTGTAGAGGATGGCGGCGAGGTCGTCAGGGCCTCGATCGACGTCCTCGAAGGGGATCGCCGGCCGCCAAGCCCCGTCGATGAGCGCGTCCAGGGTCTCCGACCGCCGGGCGCCGGTGCCGAGCGCCGGATCGCCGACGAACAAGGCCGGCTCCGAATCCTCGAGGAAATAGCGTATCTCGGCGGCCGTATAGGCCGGGTTGAGCGGCAGGTGGACCGCGCCGGCGCGAATCGTCGCGAGGTAGAGGAGAAGGGCCGGGATGCTTTTCTCCGCCTGGATCGCGACCCGATCGCCGGGCCCGACCCCGCGCTCCGCGAGCCGGGCGGCGAGCGATCCGGTCCGCTCTTCGAGCATCCGGTATGAGATCTCGGTCCCGTCCGGCTCGATCAGGAAGGGCGCCTCGCGATCGGCGGGAAAGCGGGACCGGAAAAGGCCGTACAGGTTCATTCCGGCTTCTCCGCCCGCGCCTCCCCGGACGCCGCCACCCGCGCTTGCCAGAGGACGAGCAGCGGCACGGCGACCAGCTCCATCGCGAGCCCGAACACATGCCCGCCGCCGGGCATCCCGATCGATATCAGCGAGTGGAGCCGGCCGAGCCCGCCGACGAAGACCAGGAAGGCGAGCAGCCGGAAGCGGTCCGTCCTTCGCTCGATCGCCGGGATGCAGGTCGCGAAGCCGATGCCGGTGGCGAGCAGCAGCCCCGAAAGATAGCGGAAGTGGCTGTCGAGGTCCGCCGCCACGCCGTCGCCGACGCCGCGGAGGAATTCGGGCCCGTGCATGATCCCCACCGCGCCGGCCGACAGCGGCACGACGCAGCCCAGCGCCACCGCGGCCTGGAGCAGGCGCCGCTCGGTCCTCACACGTTGAATCGGAACAGCATGACGTCGCCGTCCTGGACGAGATATTCCTTGCCCTCGGAGCGCATCCGGCCCGCTTCCTTGGCCCCGGCCTCGCCTCCGAACTTCACGAAATCCTCATAGGCGATGGTCTCGGCCCGGATGAAGCCCCGCTCGAAATCGGTATGGATCACCCCGGCCGCCTGCGGCGCCTTGGCGCCTTTCTCGACGGTCCAGGCGCGGGCCTCCTTCGGGCCGGCGGTGAAGAAGGTGATGAGGTGGAGGAGGTCGTAGCCGGCGCGGATGACCCGCGCGAGCCCCGTCTCCTCGAGGCCGAGGTCCCTGAGGAATTCCGGCCGGTCGCCCGGGTCCATGGTGGCGATCTCCGCCTCGATCGCGGCCGAGATGACGACGGCGCCGGCGCCCTCCGCCTTCGCCTTGTCGAAGACCCGGGCGCTGTGAGCGTTGCCCGCCGCCGCGTCGCCCTCGTCGACGTTGCAAACGTAGAGGACGGGCTTGGCGGTGAGCAGCTGCGCCCGCTCCAGGGCGAGCTTCTCCTCGGCGTCCTTCGGCTCGGTCAGCCGCGCGGGCTTGCTGGCGCGAAGCAGATCGAGCGCCTGGCCGAGGACCGAGGCCTGGACCTTCGCCTCCTTGTCGCCCTGCTGCGCCTTCTTCGCCAGGGCCGGGACCCTCTTCTCGAGGCTTTCGAGGTCGGCGAGCATCAGCTCGGTCTCGACCGTGTCGGCGTCGGCGACGGGATCGACCCGTCCCTCGACATGGGTGACGTCGCCGCCCTCGAAGCAGCGAAGCACGTGGACGATGGCGTCGACCTCGCGGATGTTGCCGAGAAACTGGTTGCCGAGCCCCTCGCCCTTCGAGGCGCCCCGGACCAGCCCGGCGATGTCGACGAACTCGAGCTGGGTCTCGATCTCCTGCGCCGACTTGGCGACCCGGGCGATCTCGTCGAGGCGCGGGTCCGGGACCGCGACCCGGCCGACATTGGGCTCGATCGTGCAGAAGGGATAATTGGCCGCCTGCGCCGCGGCGGTCTCGGTCAGCGCGTTGAAAAGGGTCGACTTGCCGACATTGGGCAGCCCGACGATACCGCAACGAAAACCCATGGCTCTTCACGCACTCCGTTCGCCCTGAGCTTGTCGAAGGGCTGTCTTCCGGGGAGGGCTTCGACAGGCTCAGCCCGAACGGGTTGCTAGTCGCATCGAGCCTCCGGCGCTACTGCAAGTTCGGGGTGACTATCTCCGCGCGACCTGCTACATTTGTAGCATGATCAGACGCAAGACGCTGGCACTCGGCCTCCTCGCAATCGCCGCCGCCGCCGCCCAGCCGGGGGAGGCCCGCCCGCTGCCTGAAAAAATCGACTCCGAGGTCCGCGGCGCCATGGCCCGAACCGGCGCCCGCGGCATCGCCCTCGCCGTCGTCGAGGAGGGCAGGCCGGTCTTCGTCCGCGCCTGGGGCCATCGCAACGCCGCCGGCGACCCGCTCGAGACCGACACGATCATGTACGGCGCCTCGCTGACCAAGGCGGTCTTCGCCTACACCGTCATGCAGCTGGTCGAGGAGGGGCGGCTCGATCTCGACCGTCCGCTCGCCGCCTACCTTCCCCGCCCGCTCCCCGAATATGGCAATCTCGACGCCTACGGCAATTGGGGCGATCTCGCCGGCGACGAGCGCTGGCGGCGGGTCACGGCCCGGCACGTGCTCACCCACAGCGTCGGCTGGCCCAATTTCTCCTGGGACGAGCCGGACGGAAAGCTCCGCTTCCACTTCGAGCCGGGCCGGCGCTACGCTTATTCGGGCGAGGGGATCATCCTCCTCCAGTTCGTCCTCGAGAAGGGCCTCGGCCTCGATCTCGGCGCCGAGATTCAAAAGCGGGTGTTCAACCGCTTCGGTATGGCGAACAGCAGCCTGGTCTGGAGGCCCGATTTCGCCCGCAACCTCGCCGACGGCTGGAAGTCGGACGGCTCGCCCGAGCCGCACGACGAGCGAAGCCGGGTCCGCGCCGCCGGGTCGATGGACACGACCGTCGGCGACTTCGCCCGGTTCGCCGCCGGCTTCATGCGCGGCGAGGGGTTGAAGCCGGCCTCCCGCGCGGAGATGCTGCGCGGGCAATTGCCGATCCGGACGGCGAGCCAGTTTCCGAGCCTGGCGCCCGAAGTCGGTCCGGAGCGGCGCTGGAAAGGGCTTGCCGCAAGCCTCGGAATCGTCGCCTTCGAGGGACCGCAGGGACGAGGCTTCTTCAAGGGCGGCCACAACGACAGCACCGGCAACATCTGGGTCTGCCTTGAGCGCGGCCGCCGCTGCGTCGTCCTGCTCTCCAACGACGTCAGGGCCGAAGCGGCCTTTCCGGCGCTGGTCGAGTCGATCCTCGGCGACACCGGCCTGCCGTGGCGCTGGGAATATAGCTGGCTGCCATGAGCTCGCGTCATGCCGGTCTCAGCATCGAGTTAGACGACCGCGCCGCGGTCGATGTCGGACCCTGAACCGGGTTCAGGGAGACGCCTGAGGCGACGACGGAGTCCGGATCTCGTGCGGCCTGAGCAGGATCAGCGCCGCCAGCCCGGCCAGCGCCGCCGCTCCGGCGGCGACGAACGCGGCGACCGCGAAAGCGACCGCCAGGGCGTCGCCCCGGGCCGCCAGCACCCCGCCCAGAAGCGCCGTCGCGATCAGGCCGCCGGTGCGCGCCACCGCGCTGTTGAAGCCGTTGGCGGTGCCGACATGGCCGCGGTCGACGCTGGCCATCACCGCCGTCGTCAGCGGCGCCACCGCTCCGGCCATTCCGACGGCGATGACCAGCACGGCCGGAAACACCGTCGTCCAGTAGGAACCGCCGCCTCCGATCCGGGCCGCCAGCGCGAAGCCCGCGGCGACGATGAGCGGCCCGGCCGTGAGGGGCAGCCGAGGCCCGGTCCGGGCCGCGACCCGGCCCATCGGCCGCGAGCCGAGCGCGATCACCGCGGGCAGGGGCAGCAGGGCGGCGCCGGCGGCGACGGGCGAATAGCCGCGCAGCTCGATCAGGACGAAGGGCAGCGCCACGAACAGGCCGCCGAGAGCGGCGTAGAGGAAGAAGGTGAGCAAAGTGAGGCCCGCGAAGCTCGCCGTGCCGAACAGGGCCAGCGGCATGATCGCCCGTTCGCCCCGCCGCTTCTCGATCGCCAGGAAGGCGAGCAGAGCGGCGGCTCCGGCGCCGGCCGCGACCCATCCGCCGCCGCCGCCCCCGCCTCCCGAAAGCTCGGTCAGGCCCCAGGTCACCCCGCCCAGGCCGAGCGTGGCGACGGCCACTCCGAGCGCGTCGAGCGGCGCGCCCGTTTCTTCCCGGCTCTCGGCGACGTATCGCCAGCCGAGCCAGAGTGCGGCCGCGCACAGCGGCAGGTTGATCAGGAAGATGGAACGCCAGCCGACGCTCTCCACCAGCCATCCCCCGAGCACCGGCCCCGCCGCCCCGGCCACCGCTCCCGCCGCCGCCCAGCTGCCGATCGCCCGTCCGCGCGCCTCGCCGGAGAACGCGGCGCCGAGCAGGGCGAGGCTGTTCGGCATCAGCATCGCCGAGGCGAAGCCCTGTAGCGCGCGGCCGGCGAGCAGGAGCGGAAGGGACGGGGCGAGCGCGCACAGAGCCGAAGCCAAGGCGAACAAGGCGATTCCGAGCAGGAACAGCCGTCGCCGCCCGAACCGGTCGCCGGCCGCCCCGCCGAGCAGCAGCAGGGCGCTCAGCGGCAGCAGATAGGCGTTGACGATCCACTGCAGGCCCGACGCCCGTGCCTCGAGGCCGGCGCCGATCGCGGGCAGGGCGACGTTGACGACCGATCCGTCGACGAAGGAGAGGCTGGAGGCGAGGATCGAGGCGACGAGCGTCAATGTCGGGTTCGGGCAGGGCCGGGGCGCGTGCCCGCCGGCGACGGTCCCGTCGCAGGGCCCGGGGACCGCCCCGGTCACAATCCGTAGTTGAAGCTGATGCTGATCCGCTCCCCTTTGCCCGTTCCCGGCATCACCTCGTGCCGGAGCCAGCTTTCCCACAGGAAGACCGATCCGGGCTTCGGCTCGGCATAGACGAAGGTCCTGAGGTCCTCGGACGAGTCGTCGCGGCGCGGCGGGGCGGCCATCATCATCGGCAGCCGAGGGTCCTCGAGCCTGAGCGCGCCCGAGCCGGGCGGGACCGCGACGTAGACCGTGCCGGAAACGACGCTGTGCGGATGGATATGGCCCGAATGCGTTCCGCCCGGCTTCAGGACGTTGACCCAGAGGCTGTCGAGCCTGAGCCTCCGCCGGCCCAGGTCGAAGCCGCATTGGACCGCGAATTCGGCGACGTGGCGGCCGAGATGGCGCACCAGGTCGCCGATGGCGGGGTCGCGGCGGGGCAGGTCGTCCAGCGACGCGTAGGAGGTATAGCCCCGGTAATTGTGGCGTCGGGACCAGCGTCGCCCCGCCTCGTCCTCGAGGGCGAGCGAACGGCACGAATCGTCGAGCTGGGCGATGAGCGCGCCGTCCGCGATCGTCCCCTCGTAGAATCGGCTGGCGAAAAGCTTTCGGATCGGCATCGTCGCCGGTTAGCCGATCTCCGGCGGCCCGGCGAGCCGCCGGGCAGGCGCGGGCCTAGGCGCCCTTGGGCGGGTTGCAGCGCCAGCGGGCCGTGATGCTCGACGTGGTGCCGTGCCGGCGGACGCTGATCTGCGCCGACTGGGCGGTCCGCCCGTCGGAGTCGACGTCGTCGACGTCGCCGGTGGCCGGCGAGATGACGACCTTGAAGCTGTTGGAGCCGTAGCGCGCGCCCCGGCTCGGGAAGCCGTCATCGTCGAGCCGGTCGAGCAGGAGCAGGTCGCCGTCGGAATTGACGAGCGCGTTCCTCTTCGTCGCGACGAGGAGCACGGCCGGCCCGTTATGCGCGTAGCAGGCGCTGTTCTTGAGCGCGTCGGCGCCGACATCGGCTTCGGTCAAGGCCTGGAGCGGCACGGAGGAGCTTGGCGCCGCGGCGCCGGCGGGGATGGCCCAGAGGGCCAGGAGCGCTAGGTACCTCATGCCGCGAGTATGCGCCCCCGTTTCGAGGCGCGCAAGATGCCCCGGATTCTTCGCAATTACCGGTTAGTCGAGCTGGTCCAGTGGGGTTTGCGAAGGCTCGCGTTGACGCCCTCGATCTTGTTGACCAGCCCGCCGAGATAATTGCCGAACTTCGCCCCCGGCGCGAACTCGACCGGCCGCACCCGGTCGGCCGGGATGCCGGCGGGGATCGGGATGTCGCCGGCGGCCCTGGGCCGGAAGACGGCTCGCATCGGCGCGATGTCCGGCGACTTGCCGAACGGACCGGCGAAGGCGGACTTGAGCAGCGAGCCCATGTCGGGCGGGTCCTGGCCCTCGGCCCAGTCGGGCTCGGCCTCGACGACCCCGAGATCGGTGACCGAGCCGGGGGCGAGGTTGAACGTATAGGAGCCCAGCGAGAAGCTGGTGCCGCCGAAGCCCTGGACGACCCAGGTGTCGGGCTCCACCTCGATCAGGAACAGCCGCGATCCGGGCCCCTTGGCGAGGGGCTTGGAGCGGAAGCCCTCCCCGGCCTGCTCGCCCGGCGCGACCGGATTGGACCGAGCCTTGCCCATCCCCCTTATGTCGCCGAGCGCCGGATCGTAGCGGGCGAAGACGAGGCCCGACTTCAGCGGCATCGTCTTGCGCGAGCCCGGCAGGCCGGCGGCGTAGGGATTCTTGAGCAGCTTGTACTCGACCAGGATGTAGGCCTTGGCGGGGTTCAGCGCCGGCGGCACCTTCGGCAAGGTCTTCGCCGCGGCGGGCGCGGCGGCGGCGAGCGCGAGCCCCGCGAGGAGCGCGAGCCGGCTCATTGCGGAAGCACCCGGCCGGCCGGCTCCGGCGAGGCCGCGAGCGTGAACAACCGGGCCGCGCGCTGGGCCTTGTCGAGCTTCCTGAGCTCGTCCGACACCGAGTCGGTCGCCTCGACCCGGCGGTAGCCCTTGTCGGTCATGCAGGTGCGGAGCACGTTCTTGGTCATGTGGCGCTGCTCCTTGGACGCCATGAAGCCGGCGAGGAAGGCGCCGGCCGCCGCCGCGTAGACGTTCGGCGAATAGGGTACAGCCTGGCGGCGGACCCGAACCGCGCCGGCGAGCTCGACGCATTCCGACAGGTCGGCCTCGAACGTCTCGCGCTCGACGTTCGGCTTGTGGAAATAGACCGGCTCCGCCGCCGCCGCGGCCGGCGCCAGCAGCAGCGTGGCCGCTATGGCCGTTCTTGTGCGTCTCACCATCCCATCCCCTCGCTTACCAAGTTATCCTGCTCCACCCCCCGCTGCAACCTATTGTTCCGGCAAGCCTATCGCTGAAAAATGCGATCCGCCCGTCATTCCGGCGAAAGCCGGAATCCATGAACGCGGACGCTCGCGAATATCCGCCGCTGCCCTTGTTCATGGATCCCGGATCAAGTCCGGGATGACGGTCTATTCAGGCCTGGTCGCGATCCAGCTTCCGCCGATGAGCCCGGCCGCCGCCGGCACGACCAGCCAGGGAAACGGCAGCAGCACGAAGCCGAGGACCGCGCTGAAGGCGAAGGCGACGAGCGCCGCGCGCTTGCCCGCCGGGCTGATCGCCCCGCGCTCGCGCCACGCTTTGACGTGCGGACCGAACCGGGGATGGTCGAGGATCCGCGCCTCCAGCCGCGGCGAGCTCCGGGCGAAGAAGAAGGCGGCGAGCAGCATGAACGGAACGGTCGGCAGCAAAGGCAGGAAAATGCCGGCGGCGCCGAGCGCGACCGACGCGAACCCCAGGCACAGGTAGAGCAGCCGGCGCATCGCCCCGCTCAGTCCCGGAGCCTGAGCGCGACCTCGTTCATGAAGCGGGCGTCGTCGCCCTTGGCGAGCCACTCGGCCTGGGCGGCGATCGCTCCGAGCATGTCGGCGAGCCGGTCCTGCTCGGCCTTGGCGTAATTGCCGAGGACGTGGCCGGTCACCCTGTCCTTGTGGCCGGGATGGCCGATCCCGATCCGCACCCGGCGGAACTCGTTGCCGGCATGGGCCTCGGTCGACCTCAGGCCGTTATGGCCGGCGGTCCCGCCCCCGACCTTCACCTTGACCTTGAACGGCGCCAGGTCGAGCTCGTCGTGGAAGATCGTGACGTCGCCGACCGACTTCTTGAAGAAGTCCATCGCCGCCCGGACGGCCCGGCCGCTCTCGTTCATGAAGGTGGCGGGCTTGAGCAGGAGGATCCGCTGCCCGCCGATCCGGCCCTGCTGGGCCCAGCCGTGGAAGCTCTTCCTCGGCGGCTCGAAATCGTGGGTCGCGGCGATCGAATCGACCGCCATGAAGCCGACATTGTGCCGGTGCATGGCGTGGCTCGCGCCGGGATTGCCGAGTCCGACCCAGATCTGCACGGGCTGGAAATCCCCCCAATCCGGACCGGCCGGAGCGTCGCCCGGCTGGCCCGGCACCTCGACGGTCCGCGGACCGAAGAGCGAGCCGAGCCAGCTCAGGATCGCCATCAGCCTTCTTCGGCCTCGCCTTCGGCCTCGTCCTCGCCGACCAGCGGCACTTCGGCCGGGGCATCGGCGGCGGTGGCGGCGTCTTCCTCGTCCATCTTGAGGCCCGAGGGGGCGACGATGGTGGCGATGGTGAAGTCGCGGTCGGTGATCGCGCTCTCGGCGCCCTTGGGCAGGGTCACCGCGGAGATGTGGAGCGAATCGCCGATGTCGAGCCCGGCGAGGCTGATCTCGATCTCGTCGGGGATCTCGGCGGCGTCGCAGACCAGCTCGAGCTCGTGGCGAACCGTGTTGAGCACTCCGCCCCGCTTCAGCCCGCGCGACTTCTCCTCGTCGGTGAATCGGATCGGGACGGCGACGTGGACCGAGCTGTGCTCGGAGATGCGGAGGAAATCGACATGCAGCGGGCGGTCGGTGACCGGGTGGAACTGGACGTCCTTGGGAAGGGTCCGGGCCGTGGTGCCGCCGGCGACCTCGATCATGACGACCGAGTTCATGAAGTGGCCGGTGTTCAGCATCTTCATCAGGGCCTTCTCCTCGACGTGGACGGCGAGGGGCTCTTCCTTGTTGCCGTAGACGACGGCGGGGACTCGGCCTTCGCGACGCATTGCGCGGGAGGCTCCCTTGCCCGCCCGCTCGCGCGTCTCGGCCGACAGCGTAAGCTGTTCGCTCATGTGCATGCCTTTCGATTAACGTGAATCAAACGCCCGCGCTCACGCCTCCAGGGATGACCATGAACGGGGGAGCGGGGCCTGTAGCCGGGAGGGGCGGATAAGGCAAGTTTCCACCGGAGTCACTGGACCCTCTTCGCCCTGATGCCCTTCCTCTTCAGCATCGCCTGGACCGAATCCGAGCCGACCAGGTGGCCGGCGCCGACGGCGACGAAGGCCGTGCCCGGCTTCTCCATCCGTTTCGCAAGCCAGTCCGCCCAGGCCGCGTTGCGCCGGCTCATCAGCGCCGTCTTCAATTCGGGCGACATCCGGGTCTCGTCGTCGAAGGTGCGGGCGATCCCCTCGAGGTCGCCGCTCGCCCAGGCGTCGAGCATCGCCTTGAACTGCGCCCTCGTCTCGTCATTGTCCTCGACCACCGAGAGCAGCATCGCGCGCTGGGCGTCCTCCGAGAGGGTGTCGAGATAGGACAGCTGCTGCTCGACCGTCTCGAGCCCGGTCACGACCTTGCCCGATTTGCGGAACGGCGCCCCGATCTGGCGCTCGACGCCGAGCGTCGGATCGAGCCCCAGCCGCTTGAAGATGACGCCCATCAGCGACAGCGCCGCCGCCCACGTCTCGAGCCGGTCGAATACCGCCTCGGGATAGCCGGCTTCGGCCATCATCGAGCGCAGCGCCGCCCGCTTGCCCTCGGGGACCCGCTCGGCGATCGGCGGAAGGCCGGGCGAAAGGCCGAGCTTGGCCATGGCCTGGGCCGACGCCATCATGTCGTCGATGTCGGCGACCTCGAGGACCAGCTCGTCGGAGCCGGCCAGCGCCTTTTCCATCGCCGGGGTCCGCCAGCCCTGGCCCTCGGGCAGGAGATGGATGGTCCCGAACAGATAGAGGGTCGTGTCCGAATCGGCGACCTTCCACATCGCCGGCCGGGCCGGCCTCGCCGCCGGAGCGGCCTCGGCGGCGCAGGCGGTCAGCGGCAGAAGCCCCGCGAGCGCGGCCCGAAGCCAGGTCTTCCCAAACATCGCCATGACGATCCTTCCTGTGCTCACGAAAATCCTCCCCTGCCTTTGAAGGGGAGGGGGACCATGCGGAGCATGGCGGAGGGGCTCTTCGGATTTCGCGAAGAACCCCTCCACCGCGCTTCGCGCGGTCCCCCTCCCCGAGAAATCTCGGGGAGGATCAGAGATGGGTGCGGGCCGCCGAATTAACAGGCCGACCGTCAATCGACCCGCTTCACCCTCAGCCCGCGCTTCGCCAGCATCGACTGCACCGACTCCCGCCCGGCCAAGTGGCCGGCGCCGACCGCGAACAGCAAGGTGCCGGGCTTCTTCAGCCTCTCCTCGAGCCAGGCGGTCCAGGCGGCGTTGCGGCGGCGGACCAGCACGTCGAACAGGGCCGGCGGGAAGCCGGGCTCGCTCTCCAGGTCGAGTGCCTCGGAGCGCCCGGCGACCCAGTCGGCCTCGCCGGCTTCGGGCTCCGCCGGGCCGCCGGCCGGCGGAGCGATCGCCTCGAGCAGCAACTCGGTCTGGACGGATTCGGGAAGGGCGCTCATCGAGGCGAGCACGGCGTTGCCGTCCTCGACGCTGAGGATCGGCTTGCCGGCGCCGCGGAAGGTCTCCTCGAGCACGTCCTCGACGCCCGGAGCGGCCGAGGGGTCGTCGACCCCATATTCGTTCAGCATCTGGGCGATCCCAAGCGTCATCGCCGCCGCCCAGCTGTGCATCCGGTCGAGCACGGGCAGGGGCACGCCCGCGGATTCGATCGCCGCCTTGAGGCGCTTGCGCTTGTTCCTCGGCACGCGCTCGAGAATCGGCACCGGCTTGTCGGCGAAGAAACCCGCGACGTTGTCGGCATCGGTCTCGGTCCCCGGCGGCTCATAGGTCTCGACGACCAGCTCCGAGGACTCGCCGACCGCCTTGTCGAGCGCGGCCGAGCGCCAGCGGAATCCGGGCGGAAGCACGTGGATCGTCCCGAACATGTAGATCCGGGTGTCGTCGTCGGCGAGAAGCCACAGGGCCGGCCGCGGCTCCGGCCCGGGGGCCGCGGCCGGAGCCTGCTTGCCCGCGCTGTCCTTGCCGCCCGGCGCGGCGAGCGCCGGCGACGCGGCCAGGGCGACCAGCGGCAGGAGCCACAGGCCCGTCGAAAAACTCAGCGATCTGAACGTCATGCCACGCCCGCCCGACAATTTTGAGGCCCCGATGGGGCTATCGCGTTTTTGCCCCCGCCGGTCAATCGCGAGCCGCCCGCTTGACCCTCCACCGCGCCTGCGCCAGAGCGTCGCCACCCTTTGTTGCAGGTGCGAAGCCCAAGTGGACCGGCCCCCCAGCTTCCAGTCGCTGATCCTGACCCTCCACGATTACTGGAGCCGTCAGGGCTGCCTGATCCTCCAGCCCTACGACGTCGAGATGGGCGCCGGCACCTTCCACCCCGCGACCGCGCTGCGAAGCCTCGGGCCGGATTCCTGGAAGGCCGCCTACGTACAGCCCTGCCGCCGCCCGACCGACGGCCGCTACGGCGAGAATCCGAACCGCCTCCAGCATTATTACCAATATCAGGTCATCCTGAAGCCCAGCCCGGCGAACCTGCAGGACCTCTACCTCGGAAGCCTCGCGGCGATCGGGATCGACTTCCTCAGCCACGACATACGCTTCGTCGAGGACGATTGGGAATCGCCGACCCTCGGCGCCTGGGGCCTCGGCTGGGAAGTCTGGTGCGACGGCATGGAGGTGACTCAATTCACCTATTTCCAGCAGGTTGGCGGCTATGATTGCAAGCCCGTCTCAGGCGAGTTGACCTACGGCCTGGAGCGCCTCGCCATGTACATCCAGGGCGTCGACAGCGTCTACGATCTCGCCTTCAACGATGAAGGCGTCACTTACGGCGACGTCTTCCACGAAAACGAGGTCCAGTTCTCGACG
>DASTLX010000055.1:0-22406 GCA_035714565.1 Allosphingosinicella sp. | reverse complement strand
GGCGGGCGCGTCGACGGTTTCGGCATCATGTCGAGCGACAGCGACTTCATGCCGCTCGCGATGCGCATCCGCCAGGACGGCATCCCGGTCTACGGCTTCGGCTCCCAGCGCGCGCCCGTCTCCTTCCAGCAGGCCTGCAGCCGCTTCATCGACGTCGCCGCGCTGACCAAGGCGCAGGCCGAGGAGGCCGCCGTCGAAGAGCCGGCGCCCACGGAAAAAGCCGCGGCCGAGAAGAAGAAGGCGCCGCCGGCTGGCAAGCAGCCGATCGACGAGGAGCTGGTCAAGGTGCTCGGCGCCGCCTTCCGCGCCTCCAAGCGCGACGAGCGCGGCTATGCGACGCTCTCCGAAGTCGGCCAGCGCGCGGGCAACCGCTCCTCGTTCGACGCGCGCAGCTACGGCTATTCCAACCTCGCCGACCTGATCGACGCCATCCCCAACTTCGCGACGGAGCGCCGACAGGACGGCAAGACTTATGTGAAGCGGGTCCGCTAGAAGAGAAGGAGACTGAGCATGCGCGACCTTGGATTGCCGGCAAACTGGGCGCCGCGGCTGCTCAGCATCCTGAGGATCGTCGCGGCGCTGCTGTTCATGGCGCACGGACTTCAGAAGCTCGTCGGCTTCCCGCCCTCGCCGATGCCGCCGCCCGAAGCCTTCACCTTCATGTGGTTCGGCGGCGTGCTCGAAGCGGTGGGCGGCTTCCTGCTGCTGATCGGCCTGTTCAGCCGCCCGGTCGCCTTCGTCCTCTCAGGCGAAATGGCGGTCGCCTACTGGATGTTCCACGCGCCGGAATCGCTCTACCCGGCCGTCAACGGCGGCGACGCGGCGATCCTCTACTGCTTCATCTTCCTCTACATCGCCGCCGTCGGCCCCGGCCCGTGGAGCGTCGATGCGATGCGGAGCCGAGGGACCGGGGCTTAGGAGCGCCTCAGCGCGTCAGCTTGCGGTACGTCATCCGGTGCGGCCTGTCCGCCTCCGGGCCCATGCGCCGGCGCTTGTCTTCCTCATAGGCTTCGAAGTTTCCTTCGAACCATTCCACGTGGCTGTCGCCTTCGAAGGCGAGGATGTGGGTGGCGAGGCGGTCGAGGAAGAAGCGGTCGTGGCTTATGACGACGGCGCAGCCGGCGAAATTCTCCAGGGCCTCTTCCAGGGCGCGGAGGGTTTCGACGTCGAGGTCGTTGGTGGGCTCGTCGAGGAGGAGGACGTTGCCGCCCTTCTGGAGCATCTTGGCCATGTGGACCCGGTTGCGCTCGCCGCCCGAGAGCTGGCCGACCTTCTTCTGCTGGTCCTGGCCGCGGAAGTTGAAGGCGCCGACATAGGCGCGGGTGCCGATCTCGTGCTTGCCGAAGCGGAAGACGTCGGAGCCGCCCGACACCTCCTCCCAGACGTTCTTGCCCGGGTCGAGCGCGTCGCGCGACTGGTCGACATAGCCCAGGCGGACCGTCTCGCCGATCCGGACCGAGCCCGAGTCGGGCTGCTCCTCGCCTCGGATGAGCTTGAACAAGGTGGTCTTGCCGGCGCCGTTCGGGCCGATCACCCCGACGATCCCGCCGGGCGGAAGGCTGAAGGTCAGGTCCTCGAAGAGGAGCTTGTCGCCATAAGCCTTGGTCAGGCCGGTGGCCTCGATGACCGTCCCGCCGAGCCGTTCCGGGACCTGGATGAGGATCTGCGCCTTGCCGGGCGTCCGGTTCTCCTGAGCCTCGACCAGCTCGTCGAACGCCTTGATCCGGGCCTTGGACTTGGTCTGGCGCGCCTTGGGCGAGCGCCTGATCCAGTCCAGCTCCTCCTGGATGGCCTTCTGCTTGCCCTGCTCCTCGCGCTCTTCCTGCTCCAGCCGCTTGGCTTTCTTCTCCAGATAGCCGGAATAATTGGATTCGTAGATGTAGTAGCGGCCGCGATCGAGCTCGAGCACCCAGTTGACGACATTGTCGAGGAAGTAGCGGTCGTGGGTGACGAGGATGACGTTGCCGGCATAGTCGACGAGATGCTTCTCGAGCCACTGGACGCTCTCGGCGTCGAGATGGTTGGTCGGCTCGTCGAGGAGGAGGATGTCGGGCTTCTCGAGCAGCAGCCGGGTCAGCGCCACCCGGCGCTTCTCGCCGCCCGACAGGTTGGTCACCTCGGAATCGCCGGGCGGGCACCTGAGGGCGTCCATGGCGATCTCGAGCTGGTTGTCGAGCGACCAGCCGTCGACGGCGTCGATCTTCTCCTGGAGCTCGCCCATCTCGGTCATCAGGGCGTCGAAATCGGCGTCGGCGGGCGGGTCGCCCATGATCGTCGAGATCTCGTTGAAGCGGTCCATCATGTCGGCGGTCGCCCGGACCCCGTCCATGACGTTCTCCTTGACCGTCTTGGTCGGATCGAGCTGGGGCTCCTGCTCGAGATAGCCGACGCGGATGTTCTCGCCCGGCCAGGCCTCGCCGACGAAATCCCTGTCGCGGCCGGCCATGATCTTCATCAGGGTCGACTTGCCCGAGCCGTTCGGACCGATGATCGCAATCTTTGCGTCGGGGTAGAATTGCAGGTTGATGTTGTTGAGGACGGGCTTGGGCGCGCCCGGGAAGGTCTTGGTCATGCCCTTCATGACGAAGCTGTACTGTGCGGCCATGGCGGCGCGGTCTCCGGAATTAGGCTGAGGTTGTGCGGGTTTGGCGCCTACCTAGTGGGGCGGGCGGGGATTGTCACCCTTCGCCGTCACCCCGGGCTTGACCGGGGATCCATGAACGCGGTGGTGCGAAGGCTCGAGCCGCGACGTTCATGGATTCCGGCTTTCGCCGGAATGACGGTGCGGCTACGGCGCCCCCATGAAAAAGACCCTCCTGCTCCTCGCGACCGCCTTGCTCTCCTTCCCCGCTTTCGCCCAGACCCTCGCCCAGGCCGAGCGCCTGCGCGACGCGGCTCTGAAGGACGACGTCGCCTACGACATCGTCGAGGGCCTGACGACCGAGGTCGGCCCCCGCCCGGGAGGGACCGACGCCGAGGCCCGGGCGCGCGAGTGGGCGGTGAGGAAGCTGAAGTCGCTGGGCTTCAGGAACGTCCATGTCGAGCCGAGCCGGATGCAGGTGTGGGAGCGCGGCGCCGAGACGGCGGAGATCGTCGCGCCCTTCCCGCAGCGGCTGGTCGTGACCGCGATCGGCCGGAGCGGCGCGACCCCGGCGGGAGGCCTCAGCGCCCAGGTGGTCGGCTTCGACAGCCTCGATGCGCTCAAGGCCGCGCCCGACTCGGCGGTGCGGGGCAAGATCGTCTTCGTCAGTCACGCCATGAAGCCGGCCCAGGACGGCTCGGGCTACGGCTATTACGGCGCGGTGCGGCGGTCGGCGCCGTCGATCGCGGCGCAGAAGGGCGCGGCGGCGATCGTCATCCGCTCGCTCGGAACCGATTACCACCGCAACCCGCATACCGGCACCCAGAGCGTCGCCGAAGGAGTCACACCGATTCCGGCCGCGGCTTTGTCCATCCCCGACGCCGAGCAGCTGCAGCGGATCCTGAAGCGCGGCAAGCCGGTGACGATGCGGCTCACCCTCACGCCCCGACTGCTCGGCGAGCGCGCGTCGGGCAATGTCGTGGCCGAGGTTCCAGGCACCGATCCCAGGGCCGGGATCGTCCTCGTCGGCGGCCATCTCGACAGCTGGGACCTGGGCACCGGAGCGATCGACGACGCCTCCGGCGTGGCGATCACGGCGGCGGCGGCCAAGCGGGTGATGGATTCGGGCCGGCCGCGGCGGACGATCCGGGTGATCTGGTTCGGCGACGAGGAGACGGGCGGCACCGGAAGCAAGGCCTATTTCGAGGCGCACAAGGGCGAGAAGGTCGTGTTCGTCGCCGAATCCGATTTCGGCGCCGACCGGGTGTGGCGGGTCGACACCAATTTCGCGCCCGTCAACAAGCCGCTCGCCGACCGGATCGCCGCCGCGCTCTTCCCGCTGGGCATCCCCCACCAGGACGGCGAGGTCGAAGCCGGCGCCGATCTCGGCGCCTGGGTCAGGGCCGGCTCGGCGGGAGCCGACCTCCAGCAGGACGGCACCCGCTATTTCGACTATCACCACACGCCCGACGACACGCTCGACAAGGTCGACCCCGAGCAGCTCCGGCAGAATGTCGCGGCCTGGACGGCGGTGCTCAGCCTGGTCGCCAACGCGCCCGAGGAAATTCATCCGAAACGAAGCGCGCCCTAACCCCTGTGCTTGACCGCGGCGCCGCCGCGAGGGAGAGAGCGGCGGGGGGTGCGCGTTGGGCCGCAGGGAGACGAACAGGGCAGTCCGGGCCGCGCTCGCCGCGGGCATAGCCTTGCTTGCCCTGGCCCCCTCCCCTTCGCTGTCGCAAGCGGGCGCCGACGGCCCCGAGACGGTCGAGGACCTGCGCGACCTGTCGATCGAGCAGCTCGCCCAGATCGAGGTGCGCTCGGCCTCCAAGCAGGCCGAGCCGATCGGCCGGGCCCCGACCTCGATCTTCGTCGTCACCGGCGGCGACATCGCCGGCTCGGCGGCGACCTCGCTTCCCGAGGCGCTTCGGCTCGCCCCCAACCTCGAGGTCCAGCAGCTCGACGCCCGTCAGTTCGCGGTGACGTCGCGCGGCTTCAACGGCGCCGAGAGCTCGAACAAGCTGCTCGTCCTGATCGACGGCCGAAGCGTCTACACCACGCTCCACAGCGGGGTGTTCTGGGAGCTCCACTCGCCGCTGCTCGAGGACGTCGCCCAGATCGAGGTGATCAGCGGCCCGGGCGGGACCCTCTACGGCCCGAACGCCGTCAACGGCGTGGTCAGCGTCGCCACCCGCGACTCCCGCGAGACGCTCGGCGGCCTGGTCCGGGCGACGGCGGGCCCCCGCGAGCGGACGCTCGGCCTGCGCTACGGGATCGGCCTGGGCGACGGCGGCGCGGTCCGGGTCTACGCCAACGGGCTCGAGCGCGACGACCTGCCGGCCGGTCCCGCGCCCGACAGCAACGACTCCTTTTCGGGCTGGCAGGCGGGCTTCCGCGCCGATCTCGGCGGAAGCGCGGACCACTTCACCGTCCAGGGCGACATCTTCAATACCGACATCGACACCCTGCCCGGCGACGGCGACCGCGGCCACAACCTGCTCGCCCGCTGGACCCACGGTTTCGCCAAGGAAAGATCGGTCCAGGTCCAGGCTTATTACGATGAATATCGCCGCCATTCCCTGCTCGTCACCGACGCCCTGCAGACCTTCGACGCCGAGGCCCAGCTCAACGCCCGGCTCGGCGCCCACGATTTCGTGCTGGGTGGCGGAATCCGAACCACGCGTGACAATTTCATCAACAACCTGAACGGCTTCCATCTCGAACCTCAGAGCCGGCGGTTATGGATCGCCAACGCCTTCGCCCAGGACAGGATCGCGCTCGACGCGAAGCTCGACCTGATCGCCGGGATCAAGCTCGAGCGATCCTCGTTCAGCGGCGTCCAGCTCCTGCCCAACCTGCGCCTTGCCTGGCGGCCGAGTGGCCGGGCGACGCTGTGGGGCGCCGTGTCCCGCGCGGTGAGGACTCCGTCGCGGATCGACCGCCAGCTCGTCTTCCTTCCGCTGCTCGCCGAGGCGACCGACTTCGAGAGCGAGAAGCTGATCGCCTTCGAGGCCGGCTATCGCGGCCGGCCGGCGGCCTCGACGACGCTCTCGGTGTCGCTTTTCTACAATCTCTACGACGACATCCGGACCACGGAGTTCACCGGCAACCCGCTCCCGATCCGGCTCCGCAACAGCCTCGAGGGCCGGACCTACGGCGCCGAGGCCTGGCTGACCCAGCAGCTTTCGGACCGCTGGCGGCTGAGGCTGGGAGCGGCCGCGCTCAACAAGGACTTCAGGCTCAAGAACGGCGCGGTCGACCTCGCCAACCGGGCCTCGCTCGGGGCCGACCCCGACTATCAGGTCATGGCGCGGTCGCATATGGACCTGACCGACCGCCTCCAGCTCGATATCGGCCTCAGGGGCGTCGACGATCTCGGCGCGGGCGCGACCGGCGGCTATGTCGAGGCGGACGCGCGCCTGGCCTGGCGGCTGTCGGAGCCGATCGAGCTCTATGCGGCGGGCAACAACCTTCTCCACAAGTCGCACGTCGAAAGCAACGACGCGACCCGCGCGCAAAGCGTCGAGCGCAGCGTCTATCTCGGCACCCGGCTCCGATTCTGATGGCCGGCCAGTCCTCCGCGCCGTCGCTTCGCCTGCTTCCGGCGGCGCTCGCCTTGGCCGCCCTGCCGGCGCCCGCGGCGGCGCCGCCGAGCGACGTCGCCGTCAAGGCGGCCTTCCTGACCAAGTTTCCCGCCTACGTCGCCTGGCCGGCGTCGGCCAGGCCGAGGCCCGGCGCCCCGCTCCATATCTGCATCCTCGGCGGCGATCCCTTCGGCCGGCTGATCGACGACGCGGCCCGCGGCCAGCAGGTCGACGGCCATCCGCTCCAGGTCCGCCGCCTCGCCGCGCCCGGCCAGGCCGGCGGGTGCCACGTCGCCTTCGTCCAGGGCGGCAATCCCGCGCTCCAGGGGCTTCAGGGCAAGCCGGTGCTCACGGTCACGGACGCCGGCGCCGGGGGCGGCATGATTCATTTCGTCATCCACCAGGGCCGGGTCCGCTTCAACATCGACGAGGCCCAGGCGGCGAGGAGCGGGGTGGCGATCAGCTCGCGCCTGCTCGGGATCGCCCTCACCGTGCGGCAGCGGCCCTGATGCGCCCCGTCACCCGGCTCGCCGACCGCTGGCCCAACGTTCCGATCGCGGCGGGAATCATGGCGCTTCTGCTGCTCGCCATCGGCCTCGCCGTCGTCTTCCAGAACGAGAGCGCCTATCGCGAGCAGAAGCTCAGGGAGACCACGATCCAGGCCGACATCCTCGCCGCCAGCGTCACCGCGGCCCTGGATTTCGGCGACGCCGCGACGGCGCAGGAGGCGGTCGACGCGCTTCGAGTCAACCCGCAGATCGACGCGGCGGGGGTGTACGACCGCGACGGGGCCCGCTTCGCCGGCTACGAGCGGCGCGCCGGCGCCCTCCCCGAGGCGGCGGGCACGCCCCGCGGCGGGGCCGACACCGTCGCCGCGATGGTCCCGGTGCTCCGCGGCGGCGAGCGGATCGGAAGCGTCTATCTGGGCGCGATGCGCGAGCCGGTCTCGCGCCGGCTCACGCGCTACGGCTTCATCGGGCTGCTCGTCGCCATGGCGGTGCTCGTGGTGCTGATCCTGGGGATCTCGCAGACCGCGCTTCGCCGCGCCAAGCGCGAGCTCGAGGCCAGGGCCGAGGCGCTGAGCGGCGCCTATGCCGAGCTCCAGGTGCAGGTCGAGGAGCGCGCCCATGCCGAGGAGCAGTTGCGCCAGGCCCAGAAGATGCAGGCGCTGGGCCAGCTGACCGGCGGGATCGCCCACGATTTCAACAATCTGCTGACCGTAATCCAGGGCTCGGCCGACATATTGCGCCGTCCCGGAATCGCCGAGGCGAAGCGGATCCGCTTCGCCGATGCGATCGTCCAGACCGCCGGGCGCGCCGCCGCCCTCACCGGCCAGCTGCTCGCCTTCGCCCGCCGCCAGCCGCTCCAGCCGGAAGTGATCGACCTCAACGCCAAGATCGCCGGAATGACCGACCTGCTCGACCGCACCCTGGGCGAGCGGGTCGAGATAAGGACCGACCTCGCCGAGGGTCTGTGCGCGATCGAGGTCGATCCCGCCCAGCTCGAATCGGCGATCCTCAACGTCGCCGTCAACGCCCGCGACGCCATGCCCGAGGGCGGCGCCCTCACCCTCCACACCGGCCAGGCCCCTCCCCTCGCGGACGGACGCCAGGCCATCTTCGTGGCGGTGAGCGACAACGGCACCGGAATCGACGAGGAGGCGCTCGGCCGAGTCTTCGAGCCCTTCTTCACGACCAAGTCGGTCGGCAAGGGCACCGGCCTCGGGCTCAGCCAGGTCTATGGCTTCGCCACCCAGACCGGCGGCGACGTGAGGGTCGAGAGCGTGGTCGGCGAAGGAACGACCGTCACCCTGATCCTTCCCTGCAGCGAACGGGCCGTGGCGCCGCCCCGGCCGGAGGCCCCGGCGGGGCGAAGGCACCGCACCGGCCGGATCCTGCTCGTCGACGACAACGAGGAGGTCGGCGCTTTCGCCGAGACCCTGCTGACCGAGCTCGGCCACAGGGTCACCCGCGCGCGGACCGGCGCGGAAGCGCTCGGCCTCGCCCGGGCCGGCGGCTTCGATGCGGTCTTCACCGACGTCGTCATGCCCGGGATGAGCGGGATCGAGCTCGCCGACGCGCTCGCCCCGGTCCTGCCCGGAATCCCGGTCGTCCTCACCACCGGCTACAGCGACGAGATCACCCGCGCCGGAGGGGTCGGCCGCCCCGTCGTGTTCAAGCCCTACCGGCTGGAGACCCTGGCGGGCGTGCTGGACGAGGTGCTGGCGCCCAAGGAGGACGGCAACCGTCATTCCGGCGAACGCTGGAATCCCTGAACTCGGACGCTTGAGATTATCCGCGGTCGCCCGCGTTCATCGATCCCGGATCAAGTCCGGGATGACGCCAGGCTCAATGCCCCGCATGCGCCGTCGCCGGGCCCTGACCGCGCGCCTGCATCTGGCGGATCTCCGCTTCCTGGGAGGCGACGATCGCCTCCGCCATGCGGCGCAGCTCCGGATCGCGGCCGCTTCGCAGATAGGCTCGAGCCATCTCGACCGCCGACCGGTGGTGGGGGACCATGAGAGCGACGAAGTCGCGGTCGACGTCGCCCGACATCTGGACCGAGTTCATGTCGGCGTGCATCCGGTCCATCGCCCCCATCATCGCCGAGGTCGGCGCGGCGCCTGGATCGGCCTTGCCGGCCGCGCCGTGATAATGTTCCGAGCTTCGCCAGAAGGCCCCCGGCGGCGCCCCCGAGGCCCTTTCCACCCGCCCGCCCGATTCCGGGCGAAGCAGGGCCGCCAGCTCGCCGCCGGCCTCGTGATAGATGAGCCGGTGCATCCCGGCGTAGGAGATCATGGTCACGGCGAGCGCGGCGGCGATTCCGAGCGGCACGAAGAGGGTCGCGCGCCGGTCGCGCGGAGTGACTTCCAGGTCCAGCGACTCCTCGCGGATCGGATCGGAGAGGATGACGAGCAGCGAGGCGAGGATGGTCGCATGGCCGATCAGGTCGACCCGGCCGAACGGATAGACCGCCGCGAACATCAGCAGGAACAGGGCCGCCGCGGACAGCCGCCGGACGAGCGGCGTCCAGAGCAGCCCGAACCCGAGGGTGAACTCGGCGACTCCGGCCATGGTCGTATAGGGGCCGAAGGGGATCCCGAAGGCGAGGAAGGGCTTCTCCTCGAGCAGCGGCAGGAACCACTGCGGGTACATGAACTTCTCCATGCTCGACCACATCAGAGCGACGGCGATGCCCCAGCGCAGGACGGCGAAGCGGCGATCGTGCCAGCGGCCGTCCGGGAGACCCGAGAGCAGGAGGTAGCCGGCGAGCCCGAGGCCCAGAGCGAGATAGTCGAGCAGGTGGAAGAGGTCGTAGTCGCGAAGAGTCAGCGCCCAGAGCAGGACGACGGCCAGAGCGGCGAGCGGCCGGGTGCGCCTGGGGATGACGAGCAGGGCGATGACGATCTGAACCCAGGGCACCCAGCCCGCGCCGGTCTTGAGCTCGGGCGTGAGATAGGTGCCGCCGACGGCGAAGAGGGCGACGAAGAAGGCGGCGAGGACCGCGATCATGAAGGAATCGGCATTTTCCCTGAGCGGGCGGGTCGCCCAGTCCAGCCCGCGGGTGGCGGCGAGGCCGGGCGCCCGCCGCTCGACCAGCGTGGTCGCGACGAACAGGAAGAGGACGAGCCCGACTCCCAGCCAGAAATAGGGCAAGGCCAGGGTCGCCGACACCGGAACCGGCTCGGCCGCGACCTCATAGGCCTCGAACCATTTGACGTGAGCGGAAGCCGCGGAGGCGAAGAGGAGGAGGAACAGAGCGAGGCCCGGGCGGTGCATGGTGAGGCGAACGACGCAGGAGCGGTTTCGGTTTCCTGCGCCGCCGCGGCGCCGAGCTCGTTCGGCGTCCCGCGTCGAGCGGCCGGGCGGGCCGAAGCCGGGACCCCGAAACGGGCTCAGGATGACTGGAAGCCTCGGCTGCCGGCCGTCCTGGCGAGAATGGTCGGGGAGACAGGATTCGAACCTGCGACCCTCTGCTCCCAAAGCAGATGCGCTACCAGGCTGCGCCACTCCCCGACGGATCGGGTCGATTGGTACTTTGACCCGGGGCAGGAAGGAAGAGGAAAGGCTCCCTCCCTCCCTTCCTTCGATCAAGGCACCGCTCCGATCGAAGTTGGTGGGCCCGGCAGGATTCGAACCCGCAACCTAGCCGTTATGAGCGGCCGGCTCTACCATTGAGCTACAGGCCCGTAACTCCATCCTTCGCCGGATAGGCAGCGGCCGCGGCGATGGCAAGGCGCGGTCAGCCCGCTTCGGCGGCGGCGGCGATCGTCTCCTCGATCGAGGCGGGGGCGATTCCCTCGCGCTCGAAGAAGTCGAAGATCCCGTCCCACCAGGCGTGGAAGGCGCGAAGGTCCGCGGCGGTCCGGACGAACGGCGTGTGCCCGGGCTCGACCGAGGGCGAGTGGAAGGACAGGCTGAACCAGCGCAGGCCGTCGCCGAGCAGCGCCCGCGCCGCTTCGAGCGCTTCCCCGAGCGGAACGCCCTCGGGGGTCAGCGGCACCCGGTTGAGAAGGCCGGTGCGGAACAGGATCCCGCGGCCGCGCGGGACCCGGCCCGCCGCCCGGTAGACTCCCCGCCCCCAGTTGCGCAGGCGCCCGAGATAAGCGGCGCTGAGCGGGAGCTCGACCAGGCCCTTGTCGCCGACCCGGAAGGGCAGCGGCTTCACCCTCGAGAAGTCCGGCCCGCCCTCGTCCCTATATTCGTGCAGGGCGCGCACCGAGACGTCGGCCCGGTAGCCGAGCTCCTCGAGCAGGCCCGCCGTGTTGGGGCCGACCCCGTAGCGCCCGGCGCGATAGACGATCGGGCGGCGCCCGAAGGCGGATTCGATCGTCTCGGTCAGGTTCTCGATCTTCGCCCGTTCCAGCGATATCGGAAGATTGCCGACGAAGCTGTTGAAAGTGTTAACTTCTTCGTCGTGCGGCGGGTTCACCCACGGATGCAGCTGGGTGCCGACCGAGATCTCGTCCCGCTCGAGCCAGTCGCGAAGCATCGCCACCGAGGCCGGGTCGGTCGCGATCGGATGGTCGACGAGATGGACGCATTTGACCCCGCGCCGGCGGAAGCGCTCCTGAAGGTCGGGCATCGCGGCCATGTGGGTGGTGGAGCGGTTGTCGCGGCTTCTCGGCCGGCTCCAGTCGAACTCCTCCTCGGTATCGCAGAACACGGTGAAGCGCCGGCCGAAGCTCTCGGGAAGCTCCATGTAGCCGCCGTCGGGCGGCGGCCGATCGAGAGAGGCCTGCTGCGCCACCCTCTCCTAACCGTTCCGGCCGGTCGAGCGTTCCGCCGGCTCCAGCGGAGGCAGATAGAGGAAGAAGCGCTCGCGGCCGACCTGGAGCGCTCCGCCGACCGCCTCGGCGAGGTTGCGAACCAGCCTGAGCGCGAAGCCGAGGCCGAGCGCCGGGGCTCCCGGCCAGTCGCCGTCGGGGCTGTAGCCTGGATCGAGAAGGGCGCTTTCGTCGAGGCCCTCGATCGCCTTGGGGCGGTCGATCGACAGGCACAGCATCTTGCGCGACCCGTCCTCGCCCATCGCCATGGTCGCGGTGATCGTCTCGCCTTCGCGGGCGAGGCCGATGGTGGCGGCGAGCATCCGGGCGAACATCCGCTCGGCGGCGTCGAGCTCGACCTTGGCGTCGGGCAGGTCGCGCTCGATCTCGATCAGGATCCGGCTTCCGCGCTGGGCGGCGACACGCTCATAGGCGTCGTGGAGCCGGCAGAGCAGAGCGACGGCGTCGACCGAGCTCTCGGCGAGCTGGAGGCGCTGGGTCTCGATCCGGGCCGCCGTGTCGAGATCGTCCACGGCCGAGAGCAGCCGCCTCGCCTGGTCCATGATGTCGGACGCCCGCGACCGGTAGCTGATCGAGGCCGGGCCCATATATTGCCCGTCGATCATCTCGGCGAAGCCGATGATCGCGTTCAAGGGCGTCCGAAGCTCGTGGATGAGCTGGCGAAGCGAGTCGGCGGGAAGGTCGGTCCCGAACAGGCCGGTCGCGGCCTCGGCCGGAGCGGCCCCGTGCGCGACCTCGTCGAGCCTCGGCCGCCGGGCGCTGCCGCGATAGCCCAGGAAATTGCCCTGGGCGGCGTCGAAGAAGGGAACGCCCGAAATCCGCCAGTCGCCGGATGCGGCGCCGGCTCCGGGAACGCTGAAGCGGGCGTCGCGGAAAGGCGCCCTCTTCTCGAACGCTCCCGCGGCCTGGCCGTCGACTCCATATTGGCCCCGCTCCGCGATCGAGGCGATGCTCTGGCCGACCAGAGGCCCGCGCGGAGCGCCCTCCACCCACAATATGACCCCGTCGGGCCCGGTCTCCCACTGGAATTCCTCGACCGGCGCGGGCTCGGCGGGCGCGACCGCGCCGGCGGCGTCGCGGCGTCGCCGGAAATTCTCGATCCGCGCGACGAGGTCGCGGATCTGGGCCTCGCTCCGCTCGGCCGCCGGGCTGAGACTCTCGTCGGAAGCGGCGGCGACCGCGCCGCCCAGAGCGAAATCGCCGGCGCCGAAGCGGGCCAGGGCGTGGACCACGTCGCCGGGAAGGTCGCGGCGGTGGCGGAGCAGGCCGCGGGCGACCGGCCCCAGGCGCGGAAGCAGGTCGAGCCATTCGCCGGCGCCGAGCCGGGCCCCCCCCAGAAGGGGCGAGGCGATTGCGGGCAGGTCCTCGGCGAAGAAAGCGAGCGCGGCCGGGCTGACCCGGCGGCCGGCGAGCGCCCGGGCGACCTCGCGGCGGGCCTCGGGCGCGACCCGGCTCCGGTTCGCCCTCAGCCAGGCCAGGGCCTCGACTTCGGATTCGCCTTCGCTCCGGCCCTGGGCGACGAGGTCGACGAGCTGGCGCCACTTCGCGGCGAGGGCGGAGGGCCGGGCCTCGCTCTGCCTCAGAACCGTCGCGATCATGTCGTCGAAACGCAAGCGGCCAGCCCTTCGTGAATGGCGGACCGAATGCCGGCCCCGCCAATCGTTAACGTGCGCTCCCGGCGAGCGGAAGAGGGCCATTCGAGCGCCGTCGCAATATGGGACGGCCAGGCTCGTCCTCCCCATGCCCGGCATGGGGAGGATTTAGCTCAGGCGCCGCTGCGGGCGAGCCAGGCGAGCCAGAAGGCGCCGAGATTCTGGCGCGGCCCGGTCAGCGCCCGGAACGCCGCCTCGGCCCCGGCGCGGTCGCCCGACGCAAGCAGGGCCATGGCGAGGCGGGTGTTGACGAGATTGGCGTCGACCCCGCCCTTTGACAAGGCGGCGCGGTAGAGCGCGATCGCCTTGGCATGCTCGCCATAGCCGTAAAAGGCGTCGCCGATCTTGAGGGCGGTGGCGCCGCTGGCGGCGGCCATCGCCTTGGACTCCTCGCCGTTCAGCGAGGCCCGGTCGCCGGCCATCCGCGCGTTGGTCAGCCGGATCAGCTCGGCGAACGCCGCCTTCTTGGGATCGATCATCCGCTTGGCGGCGCCGTCGTCGAGAACGGACTTGGCCTCGGCGTAATTGCCCGCCTTGTAGAGGCCGTCGATGAGGTCGTACCAGTCGCGCTCGCCGGCCAGCGAGCCGCTCGCCCGCATGAAGCGCAGGACGTCGAGATCGGCGGCCGCGTCGAGATTGTTGGTGTCGCGGAAGATCAGCACCGAGTCGCGCCAATTCTCCTTGGTCGGATAAGCGGTGACGAGGTCGCGGCTGAGCTTCTGCGAGGCCTCGCGAAGCGCCGGGTTCGAGCGGCCGTCGAAGGCGAGCTTCAGCGCATATTTGTACCAGCTCTCGTCGACCTTCTGGCCGGCCGCGCGCTTCATCTCGATCGCCCTCGAGATGAGCTGGACGGCCTCCGTCGGCTTCTTGAGGTCGACCTTGACCTGGGCGAGGCTGATCAGGGACTCGGGATCGTTGGGGCTGAGCTCGACGACCCTGGCGTAGGCGGCTTCGGCCTTCGCCTTGTTGCCGGCGTTGCTGGCCAGCACCGCCTGGTTGCGAAGGAGGGGGACGAGCTCGGGGCCGGTGACCTCGCCGCTCGCGATCATGTTGTCTATCCCCTGCGCCTGCAGGGGGACGTTGTTGGTGCCGAGGCCGATCTCCACCTGGAAGCGTCCGACGGCGTAGCGTCCGCCGGGGCTGGTGACCGCGGCGGCGCCGGCGGTCAGCCCGGACTGCGCCGTGGCCCAGTCCTTGGCTGTGATCGCGGTCTGCACCGGGGCGAGCGCGGCGCGCTCCTCCTTGGTCAGGGTGATTCCGGAGCTGGGCTGGGCGGCGGCTTCGCCTTTCTTCTTCTTCTGCGCGTCCGCCGGCGCGGTCGCGACCACCGATGCCGTGCCGAGCACGAGGGCGACGCCGAGCGCGATCCTGGAAATGGATTTCATGCCTTGCCTCCTATTGGCCGCGCCTGGAACCGGCGGGTCCTGGTTCGTAAACGGATATGGGCGGCCTCTACCGCCAAAAGCAGATCGTTTCTAGCGTCGGCGCGCTGAACGGCCCTTGAACCGTCCTCGATGGAAAAGAGGAAATATTACAGCACCTTGGCCCGTTTGACCTGCCGGGCCGCGACCGCTAACCGGGCCGGCCATGATCGCCGTCATCTCGCCCGCCAAGAGTCTCGACTTTTCCCGCCCGCTGCCGCCGGTGGAGCCGAGCGCTCCGCGTTTCGCCGAAGAGGCCGGCCGCCTCGCGGCGGCGGCGGCGAAGCTGCCGAAGCGCAGGCTCGCGGGACTGATGCACATTTCCGACAATCTCGCCCAGCTCAACGCGGGCCGATTCCGCGGTTTCGCAGGCCAGGACGCCCGCCCCGCCCTCTACGCCTTCGCCGGCGACGTCTACATGGGCTTCGAGGTTCACAGCCTCGATCCCGAGGCGGTCGACTTCGCCCAGCACCATCTCCGCATCCTCTCGGGCCTGTACGGCCTGCTCCGGCCGCTCGACGAGATCCGTCCCTATCGGCTCGAAATGGGGACCCGCTGGGCGCCGGGGCGGGCGAAGGACCTGTACGGCTTTTGGGGCGGCAGGATCGCGGACCTGCTCGCCGCGGATCTGGATGCGGCCGGCGGGCGGACCGTCGTCAACCTCGCGAGCCGGGAATATTGGCGCGCGGTCGAGAGCCGCCTGCCCGCCGACGTCCGGGTCATCGAGATCGACTTCCGCGAGGAAGGGCCCGACGGCCCGCGCTTCAACACCTTCGCCGCCAAGCGCGCCCGCGGGATGATGGCGCGCTACATCTGCGAGCACCGGCTGGACGAGCCCGAAGCGCTCAAGGGGTTCGACAGCGACGGCTACGCCTTCGACCCCCAAAATTCCGACCCGGGAAGGTGGCGGTTCTCGCGTTCGTGACTATCTAGGAGGAGCCTCGCGCGCGTACGCGTACGTGCGCGCGGGGTGGCGCCCGGCGGTCCCATCCGCTAGGCAGGCCTCAACCCTTTCCGCGCTCCGGCGCATCACGACAGACAATCAGGAAACCTCCCTTGGCCAGCGCCCCGCCGACCATCGACAGCCACGACATCTCCCCGGTCCAGATCGTCGAGGAGATGAAGACCTCCTACCTCGATTACGCGATGTCGGTGATCGTCGCCCGCGCCCTTCCGGACGTTCGCGACGGGCTGAAGCCGGTCCACCGCCGGATCCTCTTCGCGTGCCAGGAGGGCGGCTTCGTCCCGGGCCGGCCCTATCGCAAGTCGGCCAAGATCGTCGGCGACGTCATGGGCAATTACCACCCGCACGGCGACAGCGCGATCTACGACGCCCTCGCCCGGCTCGCCCAGGACTGGTCGATGCGGGTGATGCTGATCGACGGCCAGGGCAATTTCGGCTCGATGGACCCCGACCCGCCGGCGTCGATGCGCTACACCGAGGCGCGGCTGGCCAAGGTCGCCATGACCCTGCTCGACGATCTCGACAAGGATACGGTCGACTTCACCCCCAATTACGACGGCTCCAGGATGGAGCCGCAGGTGCTTCCGGCGCGCTTCCCCAATCTGCTGGTCAACGGGGCCGGAGGGATCGCGGTCGGAATGGCGACCAACATCCCGCCCCACAACCTCGGCGAGGTGATCGCCGCCTGCAAAGCCTATATGGACGATCCGGGCATAACCATCGAGCAGCTGATGGAGATCATCCCGGGCCCAGATTTCCCGACCGCGCCGCTGATCCTCGGCCAGGCCGGCGCGCGCAGCGCCTATCATACCGGCCGGGGCTCGATCATCATGCGCGCCCGCCACGAGGTCGAGGAAGGCCGCGGCGACCGCCGCTCCATCGTCCTCACCTCGATCCCCTACCAGGTCGGCAAGAACACCCTGGTCGAGCGGATCGCCGACGCCGCCAAGGACAAGAGGATCGAGGGCGTCTCCGACATACGCGACGAATCCAACCGCGAGGGCGTGCGGGTCGTCATCGACCTGAAGCGCGACGCGACGCCCGACGTCGTCCTCAACCAGCTCTGGCGCCACACCCCCGCCCAGTCGAGCTTCCCGGCCAACATGCTCGCCATCCGCGGCGGCCGGCCCGAGACCCTCAACCTTCGCGACATCATCGAGAGCTTCGTCCGTTTCCGCGAGGAGGTGATCACCCGGCGCGCCAAGTTCGAGCTCGCCAAGGCCCGCGACCGCGCCCACATCCTGCTCGGCCTCGTCATCGCCGTCACCAATCTCGACGAGGTGGTCCGGATCATCCGGGGCTCCGCCTCGCCGGCGGAAGCGCGGGCCGCGCTGATCTCCCGCGACTGGCCGATCGCCGAGATCGCCCAGTATATCGCGCTGGTCGAGGCGGTCGAGCACGAGGTCGAGGGCGACACCTATCGCCTGTCGGACGCCCAGGTCCGGGCGATACTCGAGCTTCGCCTCCACCGGCTGACCGGGCTCGGCCGCGACGAGATCGCCGGCGAGCTTCGGACGCTCGCGGTGTCGATCGGCGAGCTGCTCGAGATACTCGGCGACCGGGTCAAGCTCTACGCGGTGATGCGGGCCGAGTTCGACGAGATCGCCGAGCAGTTCGCCACCCCCCGCCTGACCGAGATCGCGCCCGCCTGGGACGGGATCGACGACGAGGATCTGATCGAGCGCGAGGACATGGTCGTGACCGTGACCATGGGCGGCTACATCAAGCGGACCCCGCTCGCCACCTTCCGCGCCCAGCGCCGCGGCGGCAAGGGACGCGCCGGTATGGGCACCAAGGACGAGGATGCGGTCACCAACCTGTTCGTCACCTCGACCCACACGCCGGTCCTGTTCTTCTCGACGGCCGGCAAGGTCTACCGGCTCAAGGTGTGGCGGCTCCCGGAAGGCGCGCCGCAGGCTCGCGGCCGGCCGATGGTCAACCTGCTTCCGCTGGGCGAGGGCGAGACCATCTCGACCGTGCTTCCGCTTCCCGAGGACGAAGCGGAATGGGGCAAGCTCCACATCCTGTTCGCCACGGCGCACGGCACCGTCCGCCGCAACTCGATGGACGCCTTCACCAACGTCCCGACCGCCGGCAAGATCGCGATGCGCTTCGGAAGCGACGAGGAAGGCGATCCGACCGACCGGCTGATCGGGGTCTCGCTGCTCACCGAGGAGGACGACGCCCTGCTCGCGACCAAGCACGGCAAGGCGATCCGCTTCGCGGCGACGGAAGTGCGGGAGTTCCAGTCCCGCACCGCGACCGGCGTTCGCGGCATCCGGCTGCAGGAGGGCGACGAGGTCATCTCCCTGTCGATCCTCAAGGGCTTCGACGCCACCTCCGAGGAGCGGGAGGCCTATCTTCGCGCCGCGCCGTGGAAGGAGAACGAGAATCCGGCGACGCTCAGCGCCGAGCGGATGGCCGAGTTCGAGGCGGCCGAGGAGTTCATCCTGACCGTGACCGAGAACGGCTACGGCAAGCGCACCTCCGCCTTCGAATATCGCCGGACCGGGCGCGGCGGCCAGGGCATCACCAACATCGAGACGTCGGACCGCAACGGCTGCGTCGTCGCGAGCTTCCCGGCGCATAACGGCCAGCAGTTGATGCTGGTCACCGACCAGGCGAAGCTGATCCGGACCACGGTCGGCGACATCAGGATCGCCGGCCGGAGCACCCAGGGCGTGACCCTGTTCCGGGTCGCCGACGACGAGCACGTCGTCTCCGCCGCCCGCATCGACGAGGACGAGGAGCCGGAGAACGAGGCGGAGGAGCTGGTCGCCGGGGAGCTCGGCGAGGAGCCGCCGGCGGCGGCCTCGGACTCGGTCCGGCTCGACGACGGCACCGGGCCGGAGACCCTGCCCGACAGCCAGGAATAAATCCTCCCCATCGTCAGATGGAGAGGTGGACCACACGAAGCGTGGTGGAGGGTGTGGCGCAGGCGGCCGGGCGTCCGGCGCGGACTCTCCGGTTCGGCGCGGCCTACCCCTCCACCATGCTTCGCATGGTCCCCCTCCCCGCCGGCCGCGCCGGCAGGGAGGATGTGGCGCCGATGAAAATCAGCAGCTGGCCCACATAATAGAGCAGCCAGATCGGAGCGGCGAGGCCCGCGGCGTCGCCCGCCATCCGGAACGCGATCAGCATGTCGCTTGCGAGGAACAGGATCGCGCCCAGCCCGGTCAAGGCGCGCGGGAACCGGCTCAGCCAGGCCCTCGCCGCCATGGCGCCGAGCGGCAGCGCGTAGAGGGTGAAAGGCACGGCTTCCGGCCTCCCCCACAGAAGCAGGGCAGGAACGGCGGCCGCGGTTGCCAGAAGCAGAAGGGCGACCGCGATGTCCATCCGGTCGGGCTCGAGGCGGCGGTTGCGCCGGTAGAGGAGGATCGCCGCGACGTGGCCGACGGCGAAGGCGGCCGCGCCCGAGGCGAGATTGAGCTCGAGAAGCACGTCTCCCGCCGAACCCAGGGCTAAAACGAGGGCGAGCAGCCATCCGTCGGGGCCCCGCGCCCGAAGCGCCGCCGCGAGGGCGAGGAGGCCGACGCCGGCGCCCTTCAGCGCCATGCCCGGCAGGCCCGGGAGTTGATCCCAGAGCAGCGGATAGGACAAGCCGACGGCCAGGCTCACCCCCACGATCGGCGCTGTCGCGATCCGCATTTTTCCGATTCCCCTGCCCGCCCGTCTATCCCAGCCGGCCGGACCAGGCGAAAGCGGAAAGTCGAAACAAGGCTTGCGCCCAAGCTTTATTCTGCTATTTCTGTTTTTACAGAAAGGATCGGTACGGTGAGCGTGACGGATCATCCCGACGCCAAGGCCTTCATCCTCCATTGGGGAGAGATGGGGACCCAGTGGGGAGTCAACCGCTCGGTGTCGCAGATCCACGCCCTCCTCTACCTGTCCGAGCGGGCCCTTCCCGCCGACGACATCGTCGAGCAGCTCGGGCTCGCCCGCTCCAACGTCTCCACCGGCCTCAAGGAGCTTCAGGCCTACGGGATCGTCCGCCGAGTCCATATCGAGGGCGACCGCCGCGATCATTTCACCGCCGAGACGGACTTGTGGGAGATGCTGACCCGGATCGTCGCCGAGCGGAAGCGCCGCGAGGTCGACCCCACCATCGCGCTCCTCGCCGAACTTTCCGCCAGGCTGGCCCAGGACGGGGCGGCGCCGCCCCATGTCCGCGAGCGCATAATGCGGATGCACGAGTTCATTTCCACGCTCGGCACCTGGTACGAGCAGGTCCGCGGCCTGCCCAAGCCGACCCTCGTCACCCTGATGAAGCTCGGCGGCAAGGTCGCCCGCTTCATCCCCGGCGCCGGCAAGCCCGCCGAAAAATAGGAGGTTCGATCCGCCGCCGCGCCCCATTTTCCACGCCTGTTGTGTTCTGTTTTTACAGAAACAACCGAAGAGAAAGGACAGCATCATGGTCGAGACCGCCTACGCCCTCTATCTGCTCATCACCCTCGCCATCACGATCTGGGTCGCCCGGACCCTGTCGCGCAACGGCAAGGTCTTCCTGGTCCAGTGCTTCGGCCACAATGAGGAGCTCGCCAATTCGACCAACCATCTGCTGGTGGTCGGCTTCTATCTCGTCAACATCGGCTTCATCACTCTGACGCTCAGCATCGGCGCCGAGCCGACGACCCCGGCGGAGGCGATCCGCTTCCTCAGCAGCAAGGTCGGCTTGGCCGTGATCGTCCTTGGCGGAATGCACTTCTTCAACATGTCCGCGATCGCCCATTTCGGCCGCAAGGTGAACGAATGGTTCTCGGACCAGCGGGCCGCGGCCGGAATCTGAACGCGAGGGGCGCGGCTTCCCGGCCGCGCCCCGGCCCGCAAGGAGAATGGCCGTGCGGCAAGGCTCGTCAGCCCATGCTTCGGTCGCCCTCGCCTCCGTGGCGGCGGGCCCGATCTTCCTCGTCTCGACCGGAATGACCGCGCTCTACCTGCAGCTGCCGCGGGCGGTGGCCCTGGATCCGGCCCTCGCCGCCCTTTCCGTCCTCTTGTTCGTGCCCGCGGTCATGATCGGCCTGATCCTGTCCATCATCCCCAATCTCGTCGGAAGCCGCCTGCTGCTCCGCCTGGGCAAGGCCTTCCCGCCGGCGCGCGCGCATCGGGTCTGGATCGCAACCGGCGCCCTCCTCGGAACCCTGCTCAGCTTCGAGACGGGCGCCTTCGCCGCGCCGCCCCTGGCCGTCGGCCTCATCCTCACCTCCGCCTGCTGCGCGGGGATCTGCCGCCTTTCGGCCTTCTGGGACTGAGGCGAGCCTTTCCCGGCCGGCCCATGGCGGCTATCGCGCGACGATGAGGTTCGAGGTCCATATCGTCGGCGGCGGGCTCGCCGGGTCCGAAGCCGCCTGGCAGCTCGCCGAGGCCGGAGCGAAGGTCCGGCTGTCCGAGATGCGCGGCTCCGGCGAGAGGAGTCCCGCCCACCACACCGACAGCCTCGCCGAGCTGGTCTGCTCGAACAGCTTCCGCTCCGACGATTCCGAGCACAATGCGGTCGGCCTCATCCACGCCGAGATGCGCCGGCTCGGATCGGTGATCATGGCGGCCGCCGACGCCCACCGGGTGCCGGCCGGGTCGGCGCTCGCCGTCGACCGCGAGGGCTTCGCGGCCTCGGTCACCGAGCGGATCGAGCGCCATCCCAATATCGAGCTGGTGCGCGAGCGGATCGACGCCCTGCCCCCGTCCGGCCCGACCATCGTCGCCACCGGTCCGCTGACGGCGGTGAAGCTGGCGGAGTCGATCGGCGCCGCGACGGGGTCGGACGCCCTCGCCTTCTTCGACGCCATCGCCCCGATCGTCCACAGGGACTCGATCGACATGGAGGTCGCCTGGATGGCGGCCCGGTGGGACAAAGGCGGCAAGGACTATATCAACTGCCCGATGACGAAGGAGCAGTATCTCGCCTTCCACCAGGGGCTGATCGAGGGCGAGAAGACGGAGTTCAAGGACTGGGAGAAGGACACGCCCTATTTCGAGGGCTGCATGCCGATCGAGGTGATGGCCGGGCGCGGGGTCGACACGCTTCGCTACGGGCCGATGAAGCCGGTCGGACTCGACGATCCGAGGACCGGCCGCTGGCCCTGGGCCGTCGTCCAGCTCCGCCAGGACAATGCGCTCGGCACCTTGTGGAACATGGTCGGCTTCCAGACCAAGCTCAAGCATAGCGAGCAGGTCCGGCTGTTCCGGACCATTCCGGGCCTCGAGAAGGCGGAGTTCGCGCGCCTGGGCGGGCTCCACCGCAACACCTTCATCAACTCGCCCAAGCTTCTCGACGGCACGTTGCGGCTGAGGAGCGCGCCGCACATCCGCTTCGCGGGCCAGATCACCGGCTGCGAGGGCTATGTCGAGTCCGCCGCCATCGGCCTCCTCGCCGGCCGCTTCGCCGCCGCCGAGGTGAAGGGCGAATTACTGGCCCCGCCGCCTCCGGAGACGGCGCTGGGCGCCCTTCTCGGCCACATCACCGGAGGCGCGGACTCGGCGACCTACCAGCCGATGAACGTCAACTTCGGACTCTTCCCGCCGGTCGAGGGCAAGGCGAGGAAGGCGGATCGGAAACGGGCCTATACGGAGAGGGCGAAGGCGGCCCTCGAGGCGTGGGTGGTCGACGCAAATCCTCCCTGCGGCGAAGCCGTGGGGAGGGGGACCATGCGAAGCATGGTGGAGGGGTAATCAGCGCCGGGCGGCGAGGACGATCGCCGTAACCACGGATTCCAGATCCTTCATCACATCCGCTGCGTTGAATCGCAGCACCCGCAGACCCCGTTGCCGAAGCCATTCGTCGCGGCGAAGATCGAACTCGGGATTGTCACCCATGTCATGGCCATCGCCGTCCACCTCCACGACGAGCCTCGCCGAGGCGCAGTAAAAATCCGCCGTGCACCGCTCGAAGGGATGCTGGCGGCGGAACATCAATCCGTCGAGTC
>DASTLX010000054.1:0-26262 GCA_035714565.1 Allosphingosinicella sp. | reverse complement strand
TCTATGACGCGACCACCACCCAGGCCGCGGTGAAGATCGCGCGCGTCGACGTCCCTATTCGGTCACAAGCGGCCAGGGCGTATGGCAACGGCTGCTTCCGGATCGCGGCCGACCACCGCACCGAGAACCTGCCCTCCGGCTTCTGCCTCCAGCCTTTGCCCGACCAAGCCAGCGAAGCCGGCTAGACCGGCGCGGGCGCAGCGCCGCGCCTCGCACAGTGGATCATTTCGCCGGCTGGGCGCGCCGGCGCGAGCGCTCGGCGGTCCGTTTATGCAGACCGCGAGCCCAGAGATGAAGCATGATCGCAGCCAGGAAGACGCCCAGCGCCGGCGCCAGATTCCGCATTATCTCATCCAATCGCGGGCTCCATCTTCAGGAGTTTCTTCAACCCGACCGTCACGGCCTTGGCCGTCCGCGTCCGGCCTCACTCGGCCGCGATGCGGCTCGCGCCGCGCACGGGCGCGCGCCCGCCGGTGGGCGCCGAGCGCCCAGACGTAGATGGCGACCGTTTATGCGCAGTCGGTCGGCGGCCGTTCGCTCCATCCCTTCCTCGTTTAGCGCAATTCGGAGTGCAATACGAGTCGATTCCACGGAAAGGGCCGTCAATCGCATCGCACTCCTTCGCGTCCTTCCCGTCCTTCGCGTCCTTCGCGTCGAACCCATCCCTCCCGCGCCGGCGCCCGCGCCCCGCCGGTCAAGCTTGCATCCCCCCGCGCCGAGCCTAAAAGCGCCGCCAACGCCTCCTGACCGGACCGAGCGACCGCCATGGCCACCACGCCTTTCGCTCCCGCGGCCTCCGAGCGGCGGCCGGGCGCCGGCCCGCCCCGCGCCGCGGCGATCGTCCTTTCGCTGCTGCTGGCCCTGCTGATCGCCTACGCCTTCCTGTGGCCGCGCGCCGCGTGGCTCCTGATCGCGACGCGGGACCGGGCGGTGGTGGAGCGGGCCCTGGCCGGCGCCGCCGCGAATTTCAGCAACACCACGCCCGAAGACTGGCGCTGGATGGCCCGGCCGGCGGTGGTCCGGTCGCGGGGCCGGGCCTGTGTCGTTATCCTGGCGTGGCATCCTCAGCCCTTCCACGGGCGGAGCGGCTACAAGGCCTGCTACGACGCTCGAACCGGCGCCGTCGTCGAGGAACGCGCCTCGCTCTAGAACCCGCCAAGCCCCTTCGTGCCTTCGCGCCTTCCTGTGAACCCATGCCCACCGCCGCCCTTGCATCCCCCCGCGCCGAGCCTAAAAGCGCCGCCAAAGCCTCCCCACCAGCCCGCGAGCGCCCCCCATGGCCACCACCCCCAAAGCCTACAAGCTCATAGACCACAGCTACGACGTCGTCGTCGTCGGCGCCGGCGGGTCGGGCTTGCGGGCGACGATGGGGGCGGCGGGGCAGGGGCTGAAGACGGCCTGCGTCACCAAGGTCTTCCCGACCCGCTCGCACACGGTCGCGGCGCAGGGCGGGATCGCGGCCTCCTTGGGCAACATGGGGCCGGACCACTGGACCTGGCACATGTACGACACCGTCAAGGGCTCGGACTGGCTCGGCGACCAGGACGCGATCGAATATCTGTGCCGCGAGGCGCCGGCAGCCGTCTACGAGCTGGAGCATGCCGGGGTGCCCTTCTCGAGGACCGCCGAGGGGAAGATCTACCAGCGCGCCTTCGGCGGCATGATGCAGAACATGGGCGCCGGACCGCCGGCCCAGCGCACCGCGGCGGCGGCCGACCGGACCGGGCACGCGATGCTCCACGCTTTGTATCAGCAGTCGCTGAAGTACGACGCCGACTTCTTCATCGAATATTTCGCCATCGACCTGATCATGGAGGGGGGCGAGTGCCGGGGGGTGATCGCGCTCTGCCTGGAGGACGGATCGATCCACCGTTTCTCGAGTCAGGCGGTGGTCCTCGCGACGGGGGGCTACGGCCGGGTCTATTTCACCGCCACCTCGGCCCATACCTGCACCGGCGACGGCAATGCGATGGTGCTCCGCGCGGGCCTGCCGCTCCAGGACATGGAGTTCGTCCAGTTCCACCCGACCGGGATCTACGGGGCGGGGGTCCTCATCACCGAGGGCGCTCGAGGCGAGGGCGGCTACCTGACCAATTCGGAAGGGGAGCGCTTCATGGAGCGCTACGCGCCGTCGGCGAAGGACCTCGCCAGCCGCGACGTCGTCTCGCGCTCGATGGCGATGGAGATCCGAGAGGGCCGCGGGGTCGGCAAGGACAAGGACCACATCTATCTCCACCTCGACCACATCGACTCCAGGATCCTGGCCGAAAGGCTCCCCGGAATCACGGAAACGGGGAAGGTGTTCGCGGGCGTGGACCTCACTCGGCAGCCGCTGCCGGTGCTGCCGACGGTCCATTACAACATGGGCGGGATTCCGACCAACTTCCACGGCGAGGTGGTGACGCTGAAGGACGGCAATCCGGACAGCGTCGTGCCCGGGCTGTTCGCGGTCGGCGAGGCCGCCTGCGTCTCGGTCCACGGCGCCAACCGGCTCGGCTCGAACAGCCTCATCGACCTCGTCGTCTTCGGCCGCGCCGTCGGCCACCGCGTCGGCGAGATCATCAGCCCGAACAGCGCCCACCGGCCCTTGCCCAAGGGCTCGGAGGAGATGGCGCTCGGGCGGCTCGACCGGTTCCGCTTCGCCTCGGGCGGAAGCCCGACGGCGCAGATCCGAAACCGGATGCAGCGGGTGATGCAGGCCGACTGCGCCGTCTTCCGGGCCGAGGCGACGCTCGAGGAAGGCAAGGGCCGGATCGACGAGGTCTATCGCGAGATGGCCGACGTCAAGGTCACCGACCGGAGCCTGATCTGGAACACCGACCTCGTCGAGACGCTCGAGCTCGACAACCTCATCGCCCAGGCCGTGGTGACCATGCACTCCGCCGCCAACCGCAAGGAAAGCCGCGGCGCCCACATGCACGAGGACTATCCCAATCGCGACGACGCCCACTGGATGAAGCACACGGTCAGCTGGTTCGACGGCTGGGGCGGGCAGGGCGGCTCGGTCCGCATCGATTACCGGCCGGTCCACGAATATACGCTGACCGACGAGATCAAATATATCGAGCCCAAGGCGCGGGTTTATTGAGCGTGCGGATCGCCGCCGCGCTTCTCCTCGGATTGGCGGCGAGCGGCGACGCCGGCGCGAGTCCGGCCGAAGGGGCCGATGACGCCCGGGCGCGGGCGGCCTTCGACCGGACGAAGCGAACCGACGCGACTTATGCCCTTTATTCGTGGAACTGGGTAAAGGGGGCCGGATTCGAAACCGGGCCGCACTGGTCCGCCGAATTCCATCGGGGCCGCCTGCACCGGGTGGAGACTCCGCACATTCGCGTCGTGGCGGATTGCGCCGCCGGCACCGGAACGCTCCTCAACGTCGCAACCGGCCGGAGCGAGACGGGGCCCGCCCCGGCCCGCGCCGCCTGCGGGATAAATTCCAATTCCCCGATCCGGAATCTGGAATATCTGGGGCGCGTCGACAGCCGGTTCGGAAAGCTGGACCGCCTTCGGATCCGGGATGCCGCGGATGAGCGCCTCTACGCGGTCGACGATTCCGGAGTGCTCGTCGCCTCGGAGATTTTTCCGCGCGACCCGGCCGCCGGCTATTGCGTGCAGCAGGAGCCGCTGGCGATCGAAAGATCGCTGCCGGCGCAGGACATGTTCTCCAGGCGGTCGCTGGATCGAAGCTTTGCCGCGACCCGCTTCGAGGCCGCGCCCGGAGCCCCCGTCGGCGATCTGTGGCTCGGAGAACGGCGCTGCGTCGGAGGCCTCGACTAGGCAATGCGCTACCCTGGGCGCGCCTTCCTCGCCCTCATCCTCGCCCAGGCGGCGCATTCGGTCGAGGAATATGTCTTCCGCCTCTACGACGTGCTGGCGCCGGCGCGCTACGTGAGCTCGCTGTTCGGGGTCGACCGGCCGGTGGGCTTCATCATCGTCAACGCTGCGCTGGTGCTGTTCGGCCTTTGGTGCTGGCACGCGCGGGTGCGGCAGGCGCGCGGTCGCGGCCTCGCCTGGTTCTGGGCTTTGCTCGAGACGGCCAACGGCTTCGCCCATGTCGCGCTGGCGGCGATGGCCGGCGGCTATTTCCCGGGACTGGCGACCGCGCCGGCGCTGATCGGCCTAGGCCTGTGGCTTGCGCTGCGCCTGTGGAGGGGCTTGCCGGAAGTTGCATGATTGGCGGCCGGCATTGCCTGGGGGCGGCCGGCGCTCCACAATCCCGCAATGCGCCGGTTCATTCTCCCGCTGGCACTCGCCCTCGGCGCCGCCGCGCCGAGCGGGGAGGCCGGCTGGCACCTCGTCTCCGGAAGCTTCGAGCCGGGACGGCAGCCGGACGGGAACAGCGTCTTCCTCGATGCGCCGGAGGGGTTGATCCTCGTCGATACCGGCCGGCATCCCGAGCATCAGGCCAAGCTGCTGGCCTATGCCCGGGCGCGGGGGAGGCCGATCGCGGCCATCGTCAACACCCACTGGCATCTCGACCACACCGGCGGCAATTCTCAGATTCGCGCCGCTTATCCGGAGGCTCCGGTCTACGGCAGCGCCGCCGTCGAAGGGGCCTTGACCGGCTTCTTCCCGCAGAGCCGCAAGTCGGCGGAGGCCTACCTCGCCTCGGGCCAGGCGGCGCCGGCGCAGGAGACGGAGATCCGGGGCGATTTAGCGGCGATGGAGGACGTGGCGTCGCTTCGGCCGACGCGGCCGGTGACCCGCTCCGCGACGGTCCGGCTCGCGGGGCGCGACCTTCGGCTGAACCTGGCGCCTTTCGCGGCGACCGAGGGCGACGTGTGGGTCTATGACCGGCGGTCGAGGCTTCTCGTCGCGGGCGACCTCGTCGTCGGTCCGGTGCCCTTCTTCGACACGGGTTGCCCCGAGGGCTGGCGCAAGGCGCTGGGCGAGATCGCGGCGACGCCTTTCGCCACGCTCGTGCCGGGCCATGGCGAGCCGATGAGCCGGCCGCAATTCCTCCGGTGGCGGCGGGCGTTCGACAATCTGCTCGACTGCGCGGCTTCTTCGCAGGCGAAGCAGGCGTGCGTCGCCGGCTGGAAGCGCGACGCCGCGGCGTTCATCCCGGCGGCCGACCGGCGCATCGACGGGATGGTCGGCTATTATCTCGACACGAGGCTGAGGGCCGCGCCGGCGGAGCGCGAGAAATATTGCCGGCCGCTCAGATGATCGTCATCCCGGGACGCTCGGCTCGGTCGGCCGGCTTTCGCTGGAACGACGGTCAGGTCGCGACCGCCTCCAGGGCCGCGCGCACGCGCGCCATGTCGTCGGCGAACGATCGCCGCAAGGCCTCCTCCCCCAGCCCGGCGCGCTCGACAACCATCGGCATGGAGAGGCCGATGCGCAGGGTCGCGCCCCACCTTCCGTCGGCGAGCCTGACGCATTTGACCGGCTGGCCGAGCCGGACCGAGTGGGCCAGCATCGCCTTGTGCCAGCGGGTGGAATCCTCGAACGTCGCGCCGCCGCCATATTCGCTGAGATCGAGGGTGGACAATGTGCGCATCTCGATCGGGTGGGTGTCGGCCGTCTCCTTCTCGCCCGGCGCATAAGGGGCGACGCGGTGCGCCGGGGTCTTCTCGATAATCTCCTCGCGGACCGCCTGGTGGAAGGACAGGATGATCCGGGTGACCTGGTCGAGGTCGAGGCGCTGGAAGCGCTCGAGCTCGAAGATCGAGGCTTCGAGGCGAAGGAGGAGGCCGGGATTGGCGCCGTCCTCGAGCGCCTCGGCGCCCGGCCAGCCTTCCGGCCATTCGCCGCGCCGGAAGATCGTCGCGAGGCCGTGGGCAAGCGGCTGGGATTGCTCGCGAAAACGGCTCGGGACGAGGGCGAAGCCGCTGAACGGAGGCCCGCCCATGAACTTCGAGCCGGTGACGAAGACGATCGCCCCGCGGCCGAGATAGTCGGCGATGGCCGGGCTCGTGATCCGGGCCTGGCAGGCGTCGACGACGAATGTGACGGACTCGCCATTTTTTGCGACTAATCGATCCATATCCGCCAGCGACGGCAGGATCAGGCCCGTCTTCGAGCCGTGAACGACATGGACGAGGACATGGAGGGCCGCCGCCGCGGATCGAGCGATCGCCCGGTCCATCAGGGCCGCGATCTCGGCCGACGGGCGGGCCCGGCCGCGGCCGTCGCGGACCGGGACGTCGATCATCTCGACATGCATCTCGCCGACCCCGGGCACCGGATCGCCCGGCACGGTGGTGAGGCCGAGCGCGGTCTCGCGGGCGAAATAGCGGCCGAAGGCGGAGTGGATGCAGCCGCTTCCGACCTCGTCGGCGCCGAGCAGGATGTTGTGGGTGCCGCCGCGGCCGCGCCCCGCCGCGCAGGCGAGGGCGACATATTCGAGATCGGTCCCGGACGGGGCGAAGACGATGTCGACGTCCCGGGGGACGGCGTAGGCGCGGCGGATCCGGCCGCGCAGGGCTTCGAGCCGGGCCGAATAGTCCGCGCCCGAGAGGTCCGGGCCCATCGCTGCGAGCAGCCCCTCGACATGGGCGAAGGCCGGCGCGGATATGTCGTTCGCCGTCGACGAGGCGTAAGCGAGCACCGCGCTCGGGCGGGGCGCCGAATAATAACGGTTGAGGCCGGTGTCGGGCGCGATCACGATCCGGGCGTCCCCGCCGGTGGTCATCAGCAAGGCCGCGGCGCTTCGGATCGGGCTCTGGACGGTCACGGGGTTACGCTCTTGGCCTTCGCTGGCGGCGGCACTATGTCCGCCGCGCCCCTCCCTGAAAGGCGAAGTCCCGCGTGTCAAACATCCGTCCGCTCAGCATCCCGCCCGAAGCCAGGGAGCGGCTGCGCATCCTGTTCATCGCGAAGCACGCCCTGTGGGAAGGCGGGCTCCATCCCGAGGACGGCAATCACGCCCTCTACCATGTCGAGGTGCGCGAGATTTTGAAGGGGCTCGGGCTCAACCTCGAGCTTGCCGACAAATATGAGGCGCTGTTCGAGAGGCCGGACGTCGACTTCGTGTTCCCTCTGCTCAACCGCGGCGGATTCCTCAACAGCGAGATGATGCTGCCGTTGCTCTGCACCCGGCACGGCCTCCCCTTCCTGGGGGCGAGCCCTATCCTTCGCGGCATGTCGGACGACAAGCATCTGACCAAGATGGCCGTGGCCGCGCGCGGGATTCCGACCGCGCCCTGGGCGATCTACCGCCGCGGCGCTCCAGTCGAGCGCTCGCGCTGCCCCGAGGGCGACCGGATGGTGATCAAGCCCAACGCCTCATCGGCGAGCTGGGGGGTGCAGGACGCTCACGACTGGGCGGGGGTCGAGGCGGCCATCGCCGGGATCCACGCCGAGGGCCATGACGCGATCGTCGAGCCCTTCCTCAACGGAAGCGACGTCGAGGTGCCCGTGATCACGATCGAGGGCGAGCCCGTGATCATGCCGATGATGCTGTTCGAGCAGGCCGACCCCTCGCACCTGCGCACCTATTACGAGAAGCGCGACCTCGTCGACCGGAGCCAGAAATATCAGCTGGTCGAGTTCGCCGACGAGGACTGGACTCCGGTGATCGCCGAATACACCCGCCGGATCGCCGAGGAATTCCGGCCCTTCGACTATGGCCGCTACGAATTCCGCTTCGACAGGGAAAGCGGCAAGGTCCAGTTCCTCGAGGTCAACCTCAACGCCAATCTCTGGTCCCAGAAGGTCTACGGCCGCTCGGCGGCGCTGGCGGGGCTGGCGCAGGAAGAGCTGATCGAGACGATCCTGGCGGAGAGCCTGCGGCGCCACGGATTGCTTTGACGAAACCCCTCACCGAGATTTATCGGGGAGGGGGACCGCGCAAAGCGCGGTTCTGCCGAGGCCGAAGGACCCCTCCACTAGGCTCCGCCTAATCCCCTCCCCCGCAAAAGCGGGGGAGGATTTAGCACGCCCAGCGGTTGAGCCGGCCCGCGGGAGTCGCTATCTCGCCCGCAGCAAAGGACGTAGCATGGCCGAGTTTACCCTTCCCAAAAACAGCGTCATCAAGGGCAAGGGGCGCTCGTTCACGGACCCCGCCGGCCCGGGGCGGATCCGGAAGTTCAAAATCTACCGCTACGATCCCGATAGCGGCGAGAATCCGCGCTACGACAGCTACGAGCTCAATCTCGACGCGACGGGCCCGATGGTTCTCGACGCCCTGCTTCGGATCAAGAACGACATCGATCCGACGCTGACGTTCCGGCGCTCGTGCCGGGAGGGGATTTGCGGGTCCTGCTCGATGAACATGAACGGCCGCAACGGGCTCGCCTGCACGACCGCGATCGAGGATTACAAGGGCGACATCAGGATCACTCCGCTGCCCAGCATGGACGTGATCAAGGACCTGGTGCCCGACTTCACGCACTTCTTCGCCCAATATGCCTCGATCGAGCCGTGGCTGAAGACGGCGACCCCCGACCCGTCGGGCAAGGAGAGGCTCCAGTCGCCCGAGGACCGGGCCAAGCTCGACGGGCTCTACGAGTGCATCCTGTGCGCCTGCTGCTCGTCCTCCTGCCCGAGCTACTGGTGGAATTCGGACCGATTCCTGGGGCCGGCCATCCTGCTCCAGGCCTACCGCTGGCTGGCCGACAGCCGGGACGAGATGACGGGCGAGCGGCTCGACGAGCTCGAGGACCCGTTCCGGCTCTACCGCTGCCACACGATCATGAACTGCGCCAACGTCTGCCCCAAGGGCCTCAACCCGGCCAAGGCGATCGCCGAGACCAAGAAGCTGCTGGTCGAGCGGGCGGTATGAGCTGAGCCAAATCCTCCCCGCCATTTGCGGGGAGGAATTCATTAATCACAGCACGATGAAGTCCGAGGCTTCGAGCGACGGGACGTTGGTGAAGGTCGCGATCAGCACCGCGTCGCCGCTGCCGGTTCCGTCGGCGTCCCAGAACAATTGTCCGTTGTCGGTGTCGTAGAGGAACTGGCCGCTCGCCTGGGTCGCGGCCGGGTCCGAGCCGCTGACCAGCGATACGGAGTTGCCGGAGAGCCCGTCGAAGCCGCTCTTCCAGACCCGGATCTTGTCGCTTCCGCCGGCGAAGTCGGTGATCTGGTCCGGTCCGGTGGAGGAGGACTGGATGTCGAACAGGTCCGCGCCGGCGCCGCCGCTCATCACGTCCGAGCCGGCCCCGCCGGACAGATAGTCCGAGCCGATGCCGCCGCCCAGCGTGTCGTCGCCGTCGCTTCCGTCGAGGCTGTCGTCGCCGTCGCCGCCGAGGAGCGAGTCGTTGCCGAGCTCGCCGAAGAGGACGTCGTTGCCGGCCTCGCCCGACAATTGGTCGTTGCCGTCGCCGCCGAGCAATATGTCGTCGTCATTGCCGCCCTCGACGACGTCGTTGCCGCCTTCGCCCTTCAGGAAGTCGAAGCCGTCGCCCCCGTCGATATGGTCGGCGCCGGCCGCGCCGGCGACGACGTCATCGCCGCCCAGGGCGTCGATCGTGTCGTCGCCGATCGTTCCGGCGATCGAGTCGGCATCGCCGGTGCCGGTGATCGTCGCTCCGCCCGGCGCGCCGCCCCCGGGGCCGTAGCCGGGGACGAAATTGGCGTCGGTGAAGTCGTCGGCATCGGTATTCTCGAAGACGGCGAGAGTCTCCCAGTCCGATTCGGCGCCGGAGCCGTCCCGGTCCCACTGGAACAGGGTGTCGGCGCCGTTCTGCTGAAGCCGCAGGAAGCCGGCGCCGAAGGGGTTGGAGCTTCCGTCCCAGCCCGAGAGCAGGCCGAGAAGCGTGCCGTCCTCGCCCGAGAGCCGCATGACGTCGCCGCCGGCGCCGGGCGTGAAGTCGGTCACCACGATCGCCGCCCCGCCCACGTCGGCGTGGAGGAGCAGGATCGAGTCTCTTCCGCTTCCGGTGGTGATCGAGCTCGCCGACGAACGGTAGAGATGGCGGATCGTGTCGTCGCCGTCGCCGCCGTCGATCGTCTGTGCTCCGTCGGTGGAATCGGCGAGGATCTGGTCGTTGCCGAGACCCCCGGCGAGGGTGTTCGTGCCGAGCCCTCCCGACAGGAAGTCCTGGCCGTCGCCGCCGGCGAGCACGTCGTCGCCGTCGCTTCCATCGAGGCTGTCGTCGCCGCCGCCGCCGGCCAGCTGGTCGTCGCCGAGCTCGCCGAAGAGGACGTCGTTGCCCGAATCGCCGGCCAATTGGTCGTCGTCGGCGCCGCCGGCCAGGAAGTCGTCGTCATTGCCGCCGACGATGACGTCGTCGCCCGCGCCGCCGCTCAGCGAGTCGAAGCCGTCGCCGCCGTCGATATTGTCCGCGCCGGCGAGGCCCGAGACGCTGTCGTCGCCGGCGAGCGCGGTGATCGCGTCATTGCCGAACGTCCCCGTCAGCGCTTCGCTGTCGTCGGTGCCGGTGATCGTCTGGCCCGCGGGCGCGGAGCCGTCGGGATGGTAGGCCGGGGTGAAATTGGCCTCGGTGAAGTCGTCGGGATCGGTGTTCTGGAAGACGACGAGCGTCTCCCAGTCCGAGTCGGCGCCGTCGCCGTCCCGGTCCCACTGGAGAAGGGTGTCGGCGCCGTCCTGCTGAAGCCGCAGGAAGCCCGATCCGAACGGGTTGGAGCCGCCGTCCCAGCCGGACAGCAGGCTGAGGAGCGACCCGTCGTCGCCCGAGAGCCCGAAGACGTCCCCGCCGGCGCCGGTAGTGAAGTCGGTGACGACGATCGCCGCCGCTCCGACATCGGCATGGGCGATCTCGATGGAGTCGCTGCCGCTGCCGGTGGTGATCGTGCTCGCGGCCGACCGGTAAGTGTGGCGGATCGTGTCGTTGCCAGCGCCGCCGTCTATCGTCTGCGGCCCGTCCGAGGACGTGGCGAATATCTGGTCGTTGCCCTCGCCCCCGCTCAGCGAGTTGGTGCCGGCGCCGCCGGACAGGAAATCGTCGCCGTCACCGCCGTCGAGCGAGTCGTCGCCCTCGCCGCCGTCGAGGCTGTCGTTGCCGATCCCGCCCGACAGCTCGTCGTCGCCGGAGTCGCCGGAGAGGATGTCGGAACCCGACTGGCCCGAAATCACGTCATTGCCGTCCTCGCCGACCATGAAGTCGTCGTCGGCGCCGCCCTCGATGACGTCGTCGCCGCCGCCGCCGCTCATCGTGTCGGTGCCGTCGCCGCCCGACAGCTGATCGTTGCCATTCTCGCCGGCGACATTGTCGCTGCCGGCCTGACCCGACAGCAGGTCGTTGCCCTCGCCGCCCGAGAGGAAGTCGTTGTCGTTGCCGCCCTCGAGAGTGTCCTCGTCCTCCTCGCCGTTCAGGAAGTCTGAGCCGTCGCCGCCGATGAGCAGGTCGTCGCCGGCCAGGCCGAAGACATTGTCGTCGCCGCCGAGCGCGTCGATCGTGTCGTCGCCGGGCGTTCCGAAGAGGGTCTCGCCGTCATTGGTGCCGGTGGTGGTGGTCCCTTCGTCTCGTCCCTGGACGGTGACGGTCACCGTCGACGTGGCGGTCGCGCCATGCTCGTCCGCGATCGTGTAGCTGATCTCCACGACCTCGCTGTCGCCGCTGCCGAGATAGTCGAAATCGTCGCCCGGATCGAAGCGGACCTCGTTCTCGACGATCGAGACCGTGCCTTTGCCGGCCGGGCCGGCGGCGGCGGTGACCGACAGGGTGGCGTTGTGGTCGACGTCGCCGTCATTGGCGAGGACGTCGATCACGACGGCGGAGTTCTCGCTCGTCGTCTTCACGTCCGGACTGGCGACCGGCCCGTCATTGGCGCCGGTGACGGTGATCGTCACGGTCGAGGAATCGGTCGCGCCATGCTCGTCCTGGACGGTGTAGCTGACGACCACCTCCTCGGTCTCGCCGACCGCGAGGTCGTCGAAATCGGCGCCGGGGTCGAACTCGAGCTGGCCGCCGGAAGCGGAGGCGGTCCCCTGGCCGGCCGGGGCGGACGCCGCCGCGACGGTCAGCACCGCTCCGTTGTCGACGTCGGTGTCGTTGGCGGCCGCGTCGATCAGCAGGGTCTCATTCTCGCCGCCCCCCGCGATGTCGGGATTGGCGACGGGACCGTCATTGGCCCCGTTCACCGTCACGGTCACGGTCGAGGAACCGGTTGCACCGTGCTCATCCGAGATGTCGTAGCTGACCACCACATATTCGGTCTCGCCGACCGCTAGGGTCTCGAAGTCGCCGCCCGGATCGAACTGGACCTGGTTGTCGACGACCGAGGCGCTGCCCTTGCCGGCGGGCGCGGAGGCCGCGGCGACGGTGAGGACGGCGCCGTTGTCGACGTCGGTGTCGTTGGCGAGGACGTCGATCGAGACGATCTCATTCTCGCCGGCCTCGATCGAATCAGTGTCGGCGACCGGGGCGTCGTTGCGCCCGGTGATGGTGACGACGAGCGTCCCGGTGTCGCTGCCGTCATTGTCGGAGACGGTGTAGCTGAAGCTGTCCTGGGCGCTGTCGCCGAGGCCGAGCGACTGGGCCGCGGCGGACAGGGCGTAGCTGTAGGTGCCGTTCGAGCTGAGCGTCAGGGTGCCGTACGTGCCGACGAACACTCCGCCGGCCACGGTCATCGCATCGCCGTCGAAGTCGAAGTCGTTGGCCAGCACGCCCAGGGCGCCGCTGTTGTAGCTTCCGTCGTCCTCGGTGATGATGACATAGTCGTCGACCGCGACCGGCCTGTTCTTGCCGCTGCCGATCTCGATGACCCGGTTGGCGAAGACCAGCCGCTCGACCCGGGCCACCCGGTCGTGGCCGTCCGCGCCGGCGCCGCCCTCGTGAACGATGTGAAGATAGCCGGCGCTGGCGAAGAAGGTGTATTTGTTGATCGGCCCGGAATAATAAACGGTGTCGAAGCCGTTGTTGCCGTCGATGAGATCGTCTCCGGCGCCGCCGTAGAGATGCTCGTTGCCGTTCTCGCCGAAGAGCTGGTCGTTGCCGGCGCCGCCGTCCAGCGTATCCCCGCCATTGCCGCCCAGGATGATGTCGTCGCCGCCGAGGCCGTAGATCGAATCGGTGCCGTTGCCACCGTCGATGAAGTCGTTGCCGTTGGTGCCGGTATGAATCGTCACGTGGAATTCCTTCCCCTCTCGACGATCAGGCGCAGCGCATTTCCGCGAGACGTGCCCATCAAGACTGCATTGATGCCGGCCCCGCCGCCCCCGATCTAATCCCCGTTCTGCAGAAACCGATTGGACCTGGAAGATCGGAACACGCGGGCCGTTCTCTGGCGTCTTCGCGTAGCGACTCGTCCCCCCGACGCTGCCTACCGGAGCCAGAGTGACTCGGTGCGGGGCGCGAGTCCAGATCGGAAAAATGGATTGGCGAGAATGTGTCGGCGGTCCCTTGCCCGGCCGGTCTTTTCCCGCCACGCACGCCGCCATGACCGAACGCCGTCTCCATCCGCTGATCCGTCACGAGCCAGATCCCGGCCATCCCGGCTGGTGGACCTGGGACCTTCCGGCCGCCGACAACCGCTTCAACGCGACTCTGGGCAAGCTGCTCGTCCGCGGCGAGGGGGAGGGGAAGGCGCGCTGCCGGATGTTCCCGGAGGTCCGCCAGAGCAACCTCGGCAACATCGTCCATGGCGGGGCGATCCTCACCTTCGTCGACATGGCGATGTTCGCCGGCGGCTATGCGGCGGGGGCGAGCGTCGGGCCGTCGGTGACCCTCGATCTGTCGGCCCAGTTCCTGTCGGCCGCCAAGCTCGGGCTTCCCCTCGACTGCTCGGTCGAACTGCTCCGCGAGAGCAAGAGGCTGGCGGTGATGCGCGGCCTCGTCGAGCAGGAGGGCGAGGTGGTGGCGTCCTGGTCCGGGACGCTGAGGAAGCTGTCGAAGTGAGCGAGGTCGCCGAGCGCTACCGGGCGCTGGTGGCGGCCGGGGAGCTTCGGGCGGATCCGGACCAGGCGCGGGCGGTGGCCGTGCTCGACCGGATCGCGGCCGACTTCGGGCCGGCGCCGAAGAGGCCGCCCTGGGCGCGGCTGTTCGGCAGGGCGAGGGCCGCGCCCCGAGGCGCCTATCTGTGGGGCGGGGTCGGGCGCGGCAAGTCGATGCTCATGGACCTCGCCTTCGCCGCCATCCCGGCCGAGCCCAAGCGCCGGGTCCATTTCCACGAATTCATGATCGAGGTCCACGAGCGGCTCCGCTCGGAGCGCGAGAAGGAGGAGGGGGACCCGATCCCGCCGGTCGCCCGGGCGATCGCGGCGGAGGCCCGGCTGCTCGCCTTCGACGAGATGGTGATCAACAACGCCGCCGACGCGATGATCCTGTCGCGGCTGTTCGGCCAGCTGCTCGAGCGGGAGGTGACCGTCATCGCCACCTCCAACCGGCCGCCCGGCGACCTCTATCTCGGCGGGCTCAACCGGGAGCTGTTCCTGCCCTTCATCGGCCTGGTCGAGCGCGAGCTCGACGTCGTGCCCCTGAACGGGCCGACCGACTACCGGCTCGAGCGGCTCGGCGGCTTCCCGACCTGGTACGTTCCCAACGGGCCGGAAGCGACCCGCGCGCTGAGCGACGCCTTCTTCCGGCTCACCGATTTCTCCGTCGAGGACAGGGCCCAGGTGCCGAGCGAGGACATAAAGGTTCAGGGCGGTCGGACCCTGCACGTGCCCAAGAGCCTGAAGGGCGTCGCCGTCTTCTCATTCAAGAGACTGTGCGGCGAGGCCCGCGGCGCCGCCGACTATCTCGCCGTCGCCCGCCGCTACCACAGCGTCATCCTCGTCGGGATCCCGGTCATGGGCCCGGAGCGGCGCAACGAGGCGGCGCGCTTCGTCACCCTGATCGACACGCTCTACGAGCATAAGGTGAAGCTGCTCGCCGCCGCCGACGCGCTTCCGGACCAGCTTTACCCGGCCGGCGACGGGTCGTTCGAGTTCCAGCGCACCGTGTCGAGGCTGATCGAGATGCAGTCGCAGGATTATCTGGCGGCAGGGCATGGCGGTTGACTGAAATCCTCCCCCCGGATTTTCCGGGGAAGGGGGACCGCGCGAAGCGCGGTGGAGGGGTCCTTCGGAGTCTGGAAAGAACGCCTCCACCAGGCTTCGCCTGGTCATTCTCCGCGGCAAAGGCCGGGGAGGATTGCAACGTTGACGCCCCGCCCCTCCAGGTCCAGCTTCCGCGCCGCCTCATAAGCGGGAGCCTCCTTCATGCGCATCGCGTTCGCCCTTGCCCTCGGGCTGATGTCCACCACCGCCCTCGCCGCCGATCCCGCGCCCGACAAGTGGGACCTGAAGGCGCGCGAGATCCTCGCCCGCTCGGTCGCCATCCCGACCGCCATGGGCCAGGGCAAGGTGCCCGAGCTCGCCCAATATCTGGCCGAGCAATATAAGGCCGGCGGCTGGGCGGAGTCGGACATCCATGTCGTGCCCTACGAAGGCGCGCCGGGCGACAAGACCGCCGCCTTCATCGCGCGCTGGCCGGCCGCCAGGCCCTCGGGCAAGAAGCCGATCCTGCTCATGGCCCATATGGACGTCGTCCCGGCGAGCCGTGAGGACTGGTCGCTCGACCCCTACGTCCTGACCGAGAAGGAGGGCTATTTCTACGGCCGCGGGACCAGCGACATCAAGCAGGGCATCACCGCCGTCACCACCGCCCTGCTCCGCCTGAGGGCGGAGGGATTCAGGCCGAGCCGCGACATCGTCGTCCTGTTCACCGGCGACGAGGAGACCCAGGGCAACGGCGCCCGGCTCGGGGCGACCGAATGGCGCAAGTGGACCGACGCGGAATGCGCCCTCAATTCGGACGGCGGCGGCGGCGGCTTCGCCAAGGACGGCCGCCCCCTCGGCTTCGCTATGCAGACCGCCGAGAAGACCTATTCGATGTACACCTTCACGGTCCGGAACCGCGGCGGCCACAGCTCCAAGCCGCGCGCCGACAACGCCATCTACAAGCTCGCCGAGGCGCTTCGAAAGCTCCAGGCCTATCGGTTCGAGCCGGTCATGAACGAGACCACGCGCGAATATTTCAGCGTCCGCGAGAAAGGCGAGAAGGGGCCGCTCGGCGACGCCATGCGCGCCTGGCTGAAGGACCCGAAGGACGGCGCCGCCGCCGACCTCATAGAAGCCGACGAAGGGGAGGTCGGGCTGACCCGCACCCGCTGCGTCGCGACCCGGCTGGAGGGCGGCCATGCCGACAACGCGCTTCCCCAGCTCGCCCGGGCGACGGTCAACTGCCGGATCATGCCCGGCGTCGAGCCGGCCGCGATCCGCGACGAGCTCGAGCGGGTCGTCGACGACGCCGAGGTCAAGGTCGAACGGACCGACGACCAGAAGATGTCGCTCGCCTCGCCGCTCCGGCCCGACGTGACCGCGGCCTACACGGCGGCGGTCCGCGCCCGCCACCCGGGCGCTCCGGTCATGCCCGAGATGAGCACCGGCGCGAGCGACGCCCGCCCCTTCCGGGTCGCCGGGATTCCCGTCTACGGGGTCGACGGAAGCTGGGGAATCGTCCCGGACGACCTTCGCGCTCACGGCCGCGACGAAAGGCTCCCGGTCAAGGCGCTGTACGACGACGTCGACCATTGGGTCGCCATGCTGACGGCGCTGGCGGGGAAGTGACTCGATAAACCCTCCCCGCGGTTCCGCGGGGAGGGGAGGATCGTCGGCCCGCCGCTAGCGGAGGCCGTCGAGGATCCGGGTCACCAGGCTCGTCCTGGGGTCGACCACGTAGACCGACTGGTCGCGGTAGATGTACCGGGCGTCGGGTGCGAGCCCGTATTGATCCCGATAGGACATGGGGATCTGGCTGTAGGGCGTGTAGTAATCATAGCCCGTCGGGATTCTCTGGCGACGCTGAACAGCTTGCGCGCCTGGCCTGGAGGCAGGCAGCCATTGCCCTTCGCTGCGAGGCCGGGCGGGCAATCGTGCGCGCCGTAGCGGCCGCCGGAGCTCGCGTCGGTCCGGGTGCGGACGACGCTGGCGCCGGTCCGGGTGCGGGCGCGGACATTGGCGCGGGAATCCGTGCGGGCATGCCCGCCGCTCACGGTGCCGTGGGGATTGCCATGGCCTGCGGCATGGCCGCCGCCGTGGCCGCCGCCGGGTTTCGCCAGGGCCGGCATCGCGGCGGCCATCGCCGCCATGCTCGCGATCAGAAGGAGCTTACGCATACGTCATCCTTTCCTCGGAAGGGGGGAACGGGAGGGTAAACGGGCCGCATTCTCCAGTCGTTCCGGATCGAGCCTGCCGGTGGCGTTGTCGGGCTCAAAAAGAGCCGGGGCAGCGGTTGCGGGGCCGGTCCTACGGGTCTAAGCGGACGCCGCACCCCTCGGCCGTTCCCGCGGCCGCCCCGCTTTGACTGACTTAGAAAGGCTGGAGCAGCCCCATGGCTCGCACGAAAATCGCGCTCATCGGCGCCGGCATGATCGGCGGCACCCTGGCCCACCTCGCCGCGATCCGCGAGATGGGCGACATCGTCCTCGTCGACGTCGCCGAGGGCATTCCCCAGGGCAAGGCGCTCGATCTCGCCCAGGCCGGGCCGGTCGAAGGCTTCGACGCCCTGCTCACCGGAACCCAGGATTATGCCGACATCGCGGGCGCGGACGTGTGCATCGTCACCGCCGGCGTCGCCCGCAAGCCCGGGATGAGCCGCGACGATCTGCTGGGAATCAACCTCAAGGTGATGAAGGCCGTCGGCGAGGGGATCAAGGCGCACGCCCCGGACAGCTTCGTCATCTGCGTCACCAACCCGCTCGACGCGATGGTCTGGGCGCTCCGCGAATTCTCGGGCCTCCCGCACGAGCGCGTGGTCGGAATGGCCGGGGTGCTCGACAGCGCCCGCTTCCGCCACTTCCTCGCCGAGGAGTTCAAGGTGTCGGTGGAGGACGTCACCGCCTTCGTGCTCGGCGGCCACGGCGACACGATGGTTCCGGTGCCGGCTTATTCGGCCGTCGCGGGAATACCCGTGCCCGACCTCATCCGGATGGGCTGGTCCACCCAGGAGCGGATCGACGCCATCGTCCAGCGCACCCGCTCGGGCGGGGGCGAGATCGTCGGCCTGCTCAAGACCGGCTCGGCCTATTACGCGCCGGCGACTTCGGCCCTGGCGATGGCGGAGAGCTTCCTCAAGGACAAGAAGCGGCTCCTGCCCGCTGCCGCCTATCTCCAGGGCCAATATGGCGTGAACGACCTCTATGTCGGGGTCCCGGTGGTAATCGGCGCCGGCGGGGTCGAGCGGATCGTCGAGATCGAGCTGGTCGAGAGCGCGAAGGCCAATTTCCAGGTCTCGGTCGACGCCGTGAAGGAGTTGCTCGAGGCCTGCCGGGCGATCGACGGCAGCCTGGCTTAGGTTCACGGCTTCGAAGGAGCATGGAGATGGCCCGTTTAAGCAGGATGGCGATCGCGGCCCTCGCTCTGGCCGGGGGAATCGGCGCCGCCGCCGGTGCGGCCGCGCAGACCTGGGAACCCGGGCTCATCCTCAGCGACGATTGGGGCCTGATCAAGCAGATCGGCGCGAGCGGCGATGTGCGCGAAGGGCTGGAGCCGGTTCCGGTCACCGGCCCGGAGATCGTCGCCGAGTTCAAGCGGCTTTGCCTCGACACGAATTTCGACGCCGCCGCGCATGCGCAGGCCGCGGTCGGCTCGGCGTGGCGGTTCAAGCGCCACGAGGTTGAGCTTTCGGACGGCCGCAAGCCGGAGCCGCTCGGATTCGCCGATTTCCGTTCGGCTTCCGCCATCACGTCCTTGTGGAAGGGGGAAGGCGGCGAGGCCCTCAAGGGTCGCGCTTATCAGACCCGCACCCGGAACCTGATCATCACCGGTCCCGTCAAGCTGAAGGACCTGTACGCGCCGCAATGCAATCTGAGCCTGAGGACCAGCGGCCTCAACGATGCCGCGCCACTCGCCGCCGCGCTCGAGCAGGCGCTGGGCGGGCCGGCCGCGAAGCTCGTCGTCAAGACGGGATGGGCGGACGGCAATTGGAAATTCGCCGGGCCGTCGGGCGATCGGCGGCGGGTCGCCTTCGACGTCACCGGGATGAAGAAGGACGATCAGCTCGTCCACCTCACCGTGCAGACCCTGCCTCCGGCTAAGCCCTGATGCTCGGCCTCGCGGCACTACTCCTGGCGGCGCAACCCGCGGCACCGGCCGAGCGCCAGATGCTCGACGCCTTCAAGGCCGCCTGCTCCCGGATCGGCAACGACATCGAGGCGGCCAAGGCCGATGCCCTGCGCTCCGGCTGGACCGCGATGTCGGAGGACGGCGACCCCCGGGTCGCCCGACTCGTCAAGCTGGGTCGGGAGGCCACCGAAAAGGACGGCTCCAGTAGCGGCGCGACGTTCCGCCGCGCCCTTGGCGGGCGGGATATCTTCCTGATCGTCTCCCGCTACCAGGACAAGACGGGCTTCTGGGGATCCGGGTGCAGGCTCTACCATTTCGAGGCCGCGGCCCCGTTCGACGCCGGCCTCCTCCAGGCCTGGATGGGCAAGCCGCCGACCGGAGTCCAGGAGCCGGCGCCCGGGCTCTCGAAACGCCTGTGGGAGCCGGCCGGCTGGAGCGACGGGGTCACCGTCGAGGTCAGCCACGTGCCCCAGAAACATCCGCTCGGACAGCAATACGGCCTCAGCGGCAACATCCTCACCGCGCAGGCCATTGGAGGCTTTTGAATGTCGATCCTCGTCAACTCGTCGACCAAGGTCATCACCCAGGGAATGACCGGCGAGACCGGCACCTTCCACACCGAGCAGGCGCTCGCCTACGGGACCAAGATGGTCGCCGGCGTCACTCCGGGCAAAGGCGGCCAGACCCATCTCGGCCTGCCGGTCTACGACACCGTCCAGGAGGCCGTGCGCGAGACGGGCGCCGACGCCAGCGTCGTTTACGTCCCGCCGCCCTTTGCCGCCGACTCGATCCTCGAGGCGATCGACGCCGAGGTGCCGCTGATCGTCTGCATCACGGAAGGCATTCCGGTGCTCGACATGGTTCGGGTGAAGAGGGCGCTCAGCGGCTCCAAGTCGCGGCTGATCGGGCCGAACTGCCCGGGCGTCCTGACCCCCGGCGAGTGCAAGATAGGGATCATGCCCGGAAGCATCTTCCGCAAGGGCTCGGTCGGGGTCGTCAGCCGATCGGGCACCCTCACCTACGAGGCGGTGTTCCAGACCTCCAACGCCGGCCTCGGCCAGACCACCGCGGTCGGAATCGGCGGCGACCCGGTCAACGGCACCAATTTCGTCGACGTGCTCGAGCTGTTCCTCGCCGATCCGAAGACGGAGTCGATCATCATGATCGGCGAGATCGGCGGCTCGGCCGAGGAGGACGCGGCTCGGTTCCTGGCCGACGAGGCGCGGGCAGGGCGGGGCAAGCCCACGGTCGGCTTCATCGCCGGCCGGACCGCGCCGCCGGGGCGGCGGATGGGCCATGCCGGGGCGATCGTCTCGGGCGGCAAGGGCGCCGCCGAGGACAAGATCGCCGCGATGGAGGCGGCTGGAATTACGGTCTCGCCGAGCCCATCTGAGTTGGGATCGACCCTCGCCTCCCTCTTGAAGGGGTAAGGGATAACCGTCACCCCGGACGTGATCCGGGGTCCATGAACACGGACGTACGAAGCGACGCCCTTTCGTGTTCATGGATTCCGGATCGAGTCCGGCATGGCGAAAATGGATAGGGCGGGAGCGCCGAGCGTTCCCCGCACGGACTTGAGAAGGCTTTTGGACTTGGACAGCATCGGCTTAGAACGCGAGCAGGGACCGAGCTGGGCGCGCGCCAACTGGCCGGTGGCCGAGCTCGACGAGATGAATTCGGGGCTCGACCCCACGTTGATGGCGATCGAGAAGGTCGCGGCTAGGGCGAAGGAGGCCGCCGCCGCAGCCGGCAAATCGACCGCCGACGTCGAGCAGGCGGCGAACGACTCGATCTGCGCGATGATGCTGATCCGCACCTACCGCGTGCGCGGGCACCTCGCCGCCAACCTCGACCCGCTCGGTCTCGCCAAGCGCGAGATGCCGGCCGACCTCACTCCCGAATATCACGGTTTCACCGGCGCCGCGCTGGACCGCCAGGTCTGGCTGGGCGGGGCGCTGGGGCTGCAGCAGGGCACGGTCCGCGAAGTCGTCGACATCCTCAGGCGCAATTATTGCGGCAATGTCGGCCTCGAATATATGCACATCAACGACGTCGTCGAGCGCCGCTTCCTCCAGGAGCGGATGGAGGGCCGGGACGCCGAGATCCGCTTCACCCCGGAGGGCAAGCAGTCGATCCTTCAGAAGGTGATCGAGGCCGAGCAGTGGGAGAAGTTCCTCGCCCGCAAATATGTCGGCACCAAGCGGTTCGGGCTCGACGGCGGGGAATCCATGATCCCCGCACTGGAGAGCGTGATCAAATATGGCGGCCAGTACGGGGTCCGCGAGATCGTCTTCGGAATGGCGCATCGCGGGCGGCTCAACGTCCTCGCCAACGTCATGGCCAAGCCCTACCGGGCGATCTTCAGCGAGTTCGCCGGAGGCTCGGCCAACCCTGAGGACGTCGGCGGCTCGGGCGACGTCAAATATCATCTCGGCACCTCGTCGGACCGCGAGTTCGACGGCATCCAGGTCCATATGTCGCTGGTCCCGAACCCGAGCCATCTCGAGGCGGTCGACCCCGTCGTCCTCGGCAAGGTCCGGGCGCTCCAGGTCGGGCGCGGCGGGAGCAGGGCCGTCGGCGAGGTGCTTCCGGTCCTCCTGCACGGCGACGCGGCCTTCGCGGGGCAGGGGATCGTCGCCGAATGCTTCGCTTTCTCCGGAATCCCGGGCTACGGCACCGGCGGCACGATCCACTATGTCATCAATAACCAGGTTGGTTTCACGACAAGCCCACAGTTCGCCAGATCGTCACCCTACCCGTCCGATATCGCCAAGTCCGTCCAGGCGCCGATCCTCCACGTCAACGGCGACGATCCGGAGGCGGTGACCTTCGCCTGCAAGCTCGCCATCGAGTATCGGCAGAAATTCGCCCGCGACATCGTCATCGACATGTGGTGCTACCGCCGCTTCGGCCACAACGAGGGCGACGAGCCGAGCTTCACCCAGCCGCTCATGTATGCGGAGATCCGCAAGCACCCGCCCGTCTCCGAGCTGTACGGCGCCCGGCTCCGCCAGGAGGGCGTGATCGACGGCGCGTGGGCGGAGGCGCGGGTCGGCGAGTTCACCGCCCTGCTCGAGAGCGAGTTCGAGGCCGCCAAATCCTATCTGCCCAACAAGGCCGACTGGTTCGAGGGCCGCTGGTCGGGCCTCGGCCGCCCCGAGACTCCGGAGACGGAGCGCCGCAACGTCTCCACCAGCATCGACGAGAAGACCCTGCGCGAGGTGGGCGCGATACTGACCGGAATTCCCGAGGGGCTGACGGTCCACAAGACGCTCCAGCGAATCATCGATGCCAAGAGCGAGATGTTCGCGAGCGGCCAGGGCTTCGACTGGGCGACCGCCGAGGCCCTCGCCTTCGGCACCCTGCTCAAGGAAGGCTGCGGAGTCCGCCTTTCCGGCCAGGACAGCGCCCGGGGTACGTTCAGCCACCGCCATGCCGCCTGGGTCGACCAGAATAGCGGCCACAAATATATCCCGCTGACGACGGTCGAGGGCGCCCGCTTCGAGGTCCGCGACTCGCCTCTCTCCGAGTTCGGGGTTCTCGGCTACGAATATGGCTTCTCGATCGCGGATCCGCGCACCCTGGTGCTGTGGGAGGCCCAGTTCGGAGACTTCGCCAACGGCGCCCAGGTCATCATCGACCAGTTCATCGCCGCCGGCGAGGCCAAGTGGCTTCGCGCAAGCGGCCTCGTCCTGCTCCTTCCGCACGGCTACGAGGGCCAGGGTCCCGAACACAGCTCGGCGCGCCCCGAGCGCTTCCTGCAATTGTGCGGCGAGGACAATATGCAGGTCGCCTATTGCACGACCCCGGCCAATTACTTCCACCTCCTGCGCCGCCAGATGAAGCGCGATTTCCGCAAACCGCTGATCGTGATGACGCCCAAGTCGCTGCTCAGGCACAAGCTCGCCGTCTCGAGCGTGGCCGACTTCACCGGGGAGAGCCACTTCAAGCGCATCCTCTCGGACGTCGGCGGCCCGGCCGACGAGGCGGTCAGGCGCCTGGTCCTGTGCACCGGCAAGGTCGCCTACGAGCTCATGGAGGCGCGCGACAAGACGGGCGACGCCCACACCTCGATCGTCCGGCTGGAGCAGATCTATCCCTTCCCGTCCGAGCCGCTTACGGCTCGCCTCCGGCGGATGACCGCCCTGGAAGAGGTGGTCTGGGCCCAGGAGGAGCCGCAGAACCAGGGCTATTGGAACTTCCTCGACTGGCGGATCGAACGCTGCCTCGAGGAAGCGGGTGCGAAGCCCCGGCGCGCCCTCTACGCGGGCCGTCCGGCCTCGGCCTCGCCGGCCACCGGGCTCGCCAAGCGCCACGCCGCCGAGCAGGCGGCCTTGATCGCCGACGCGCTCGGCCATAGCAGCAACGCGCCGGCTCAGCGCAAGGCCGGATAGAGGAACTTTCATGGCGACCGAAGTCAAAGTCCCGACCCTGGGCGAATCGATCACCGAGGCGACCCTGGGGCAGTGGCTCAAGATGCCCGGCGACCCGGTCAAGGCCGACGAGCCGCTCGCCAGCCTCGAGACCGACAAGGTCGCGATCGAGGTGCCCTCGCCGGTCGACGGAGTGATGGGCGACCAGCTCGTCGCCGTCGGCGACACGGTCGCGGTCGGCGCGGCCATCGCCCGGATCGAGAGCGGCTCCGGAATGCCTGCGACCCCGAAGGCCGAGCAGGCCATCCCCGCTCAGGTGCCGGTCAATCCGGAGGGCGCCGGCGAGAATGTCGAGCTTCGCCCGGGCGAGGCCCAGGACTCCGGCGACGGCGAGGACGACAGCCCCCACCTCACCCTGTCGCCCGCGGTGCGCCGGATCGTGCTCGAGCATCATCTCGACCCGTCGCGGATCAAGGGCACCGGCAAGGACGGCCGGCTGACCAAGGACGACGTCCTCGCCGCCGCCGCCAGGGCCAAGGAAGCCCCCGCGAGCCCGCCGCCGCCCCCGCCCGCCGCGGCGCCCGCCCCGCCCGCGCCGCGCCCCGCTTCGGGCGAGCGGCGCGAGGAGCGGGTGCGGATGACCCGCCTCAGGCAGACCGTCGCCCGCCGGCTCAAGGAGGCGCAGAACACGGCGGCGATGCTGACCACCTTCAACGACGTCGACATGACGGCGGTGATGGAGGCGAGGAGCCGCTACAAGGACCTGTTCGAGAAGAAGCACGGCATCCGCCTCGGCTTCATGAGCTTCTTCGTGAAGGCGGCCGTTCTGGCCGCGCGCGACGTGCCTTCGGTCAACGCCTACATAGAGGGCGAAGAGATCGTCTATCACGATTATGTCGACGTCTCGGTCGCGGTTTCGGCGCCGAACGGGCTGGTCGTCCCGGTCATCCGCGACGCCCAGGCGCTGAGCTTCGCGGAGGTCGAGAAGACCATCGCCGACTTCGGCAGGCGCGCCAAGGAGGGCTCGCTGACCATGGCCGACATGGAGGGGGGGACCTTCACCATCTCCAACGGGGGGGTCTTCGGCTCGCTCCTCTCCACACCGATCATCAACCCGCCCCAGTCGGCGGTGCTCGGAATGCACCGGATCGAGGAACGGCCGGTGGTCCGCGACGGCCAGGTCGTGGTCCGTCCGATGATGTACCTGGCGCTGAGCTACGACCACCGCCTCGTCGACGGCCGCGAGGCGGTCACCTTCCTCGTGCGGATGAAGGAAGCCCTGGAAGACCCGACGAGATTGCTGATCGACCTGTGAACCGTTCGGGCTGAGCTTGTCGAAGCCCTCTCCTTCCGCGGGTGAAGGAGGAAGAAAGGAAAGCCCTTCGACAAGCTCAGGGCGAACGGAGTTTTGGAATGCCAGAGACTAATTTCGACGTGATCGTCATCGGCGCCGGGCCCGGCGGCTATGTCGCCGCGATACGGGCGGCGCAGCTGGGGCTCAGGACGGCCTGCGTCGAGAGCCGCGAGACGCTCGGCGGGACCTGCCTCAACGTCGGCTGCATCCCGTCCAAGGCTTTGCTCCATGCCTCCGAGATGTTCGAGGAAGCGGCGCACGGAACGATGGCGAAATGGGGGATCAAGGCGACGGGCGTCGAGCTCGACCTCGACGCCATGCATGCCGGGCGCAGGGAGGCGGTGAAGGGGCTGACCGGCGGGGTCGAGTTCCTGTTCAAGAAGAACAAGGTGACATGGCTCAAGGGCCACGCCAGGTTCACCGGGCCTAACGCCCTCGACGTCGCCGGCCAGGCCTATTCCGCGAAGAACATCGTCATCGCCACCGGCTCTTCCGTCACGCCGCTTCCCGGGGTCGAGATCGACCAGGAGCGGATCGTCGATTCGACCGGTGCGCTCGAGCTAGCCAAGGTGCCCGGCCACATGGTCGTGATCGGCGGCGGGGTTATCGGGCTGGAGCTGGGCTCGGTCTGGCGCCGGCTCGGGGCGAAGGTGACGATCGTCGAATATCTCGATCAGATCCTGCCCGGAATGGACGGCGAGGTGCGCAAGGAAGCGGCGAAGATCTTCAAGAAGCAGGGCTTCGAGATCCGCACCTCGACCAAGGTGACCAAGGCGGAGAAGCAAGGCGAGGGCGTCGCGCTCACCGTCGAGCCCGCGCAGGGCGGCGAGGCGCAGACGATCGAGGCGGACGTCGTGCTGGTCTCGATCGGCCGGCGGCCGAACGTCGACGGCCTCGATCTCGAAGCGGCGGGCGTCCAGCTCAACAAGCGCGGCCAGATCGAGGTCGACCATGATTTCCGGACCGGGGTCGAGGGCGTCTACGCGATCGGCGACGTCACTCCCGGCCCGATGCTCGCCCACAAGGCGGAGGACGAGGGGATCGCCGTCGCCGAGATCCTCGCCGGCCAGGTCGGGATCGTCAACCACGACGTCATCCCCGGGGTCGTCTACACCTTCCCGGAGATCGCCTCGGTCGGCAAGACCGAGGAAGAGCTCAAGGAAGCCGGAGTCGAGGTGAAGACCGGGAAGTTCCCGATGCTCGGCAACAGCCGCGCCAAGACCAACCGTGAGACCGACGGCTTCGTCAAGGTGATCGCCGACGCGCGCACCGACCGCGTGCTCGGCGTTCACATTATCGCCTCGGTCGCCGGAACGATGATCGCGCAGGCCGCCCAGGCGATGGAGTTCGGTGCGACCAGCGAGGACATCGCCTATACCTGCCACGCCCACCCCACCCACTCCGAGGCGGTCAAGGAAGCGGCGATGGCGGTGAACGGGCTGCCGATCCACGTCTGAGGAACGAACCCTCCGCCCATTCCGTTCTGCCTCCGTAACAGTTAGAGAGAGGACATAATGGTTGGCGTCCGGATGAGCTTTGCACTCGCGGTCCTGCTCGCTTCCTGCGGAGGGCCCGAG
>DASTLX010000053.1:0-24073 GCA_035714565.1 Allosphingosinicella sp. | reverse complement strand
GGCCGGCGCCGACGGGGCACAGACAGATAAGTTCGCGGTTCTGTGCCTCGATCTTGATCGGTTCAAGGCGGTCAACGACAGGCTCGGGCATCCGGTAGGCGACGCCCTTCTGAAGGCGGTGGCGGACCGCGTTCGAGCGATCGTCCGCCCCTCCGACACGGTGGCGCGACTGGGCGGGGATGAATTCGCCATCATCGCTTCGGATCCGAACCAGCCGGATGGCGCCGCCACCATGGCGCGGGAACTGATCGAGGCACTCGGCCGCCCGTTCCAGGTCGAAGCCTACAATGTCGACGTCGGGGTCAGCGTGGGGGTCGCCATCAGCCCGGACGACGGCACCGACCCGGACCAGCTGTTCAAGAACGCGGACCGCGCCTTGTACCGGGCCAAGAACGAGGGTCGGAACACGGTCCGCTTCTTCGAAGCCGCGATGGATACGGCAGCCCGCCGGCGCCAGTCTCTGGAGACCGACTTGCGCCAGGCGCTCCCGCGCGGCGAGTTCCAGCTTCACTACCAGCCCGTCGTCACGGCGGCCACGGGCAGGATCAGCGGGTTCGAGGCGCTGCTTCGGTGGGTTCACCCGACCGAAGGCATGATCTCCCCGGCCGAGTTCATCCCGATCGCGGAGGATTTGCGGCTCATCGTCCCGATCGGCGAGTGGGTGCTGCGCGAAGCATGCCGAGAGGCGATGTCCTGGCCGGCCCACACAACGGTGGCGGTGAACGTCTCGGCGGTGCAGTTCCAGAGCGGGGGCCTGACCCAGACCGTTCTCTCCGCCCTGTCGACATCGGGCCTTCCGGCGCGCCGCCTCGAGATCGAGATCACCGAAACGGTGCTCTTGGAAGATACGGATAAGGTTTCGCACACGCTGAACATCCTCAGGAGCCTTGGGGTCCGGGTCGCGCTGGACGATTTCGGCACCGGCTATTCGTCGCTCAGCTATTTCCGGATGTTCCCGTTCGACAAGGTCAAGATCGACCAGAGCTTCATCCGCGACATGATCGAGAATCCGCAGGCGCGGGCGATCATCCGCTCGGTGATCGGGCTCGGCCAGGGGCTGGGCATGCCGGTCGTCGCCGAGGGCGTCGAGACCGCCGAGCAGCTCGAGGCGCTTCGCGCCGAAGGCTGCGACCAGGTCCAGGGCTATTGGATCAGCCGTCCCGGCCCGATCGCCCATTTCGAGGGCGTGGTCATGGATCGCGGGGGGGAATCGGGGATGGTGCGCAAGCGGGCGGGCCAGGCTTGAACCCGGCGTCCAGCACCGGACGAAGCGGACGACCCGGACGCGAGGGGGCATGGATTTGCCCGTCACCCTGGACCCGGTTCAGGGTCCGGCGGGGAGAACGGTCCGGAGTCCGAGGGTTACGGCAGATTTGGGGAGCCGGCCCTGCCCCGGATGCTGAAACAAGTTCAGAATGACGGCCGGCAGCCGGCCTCGCGCGGGCGAACGGGGACCTCCGTTGCCGGATGGGAAGAAACGGCCGGCGCGTCCTTGCCACGGGCACCCGGGGCTGGACGACTTTGTGCTGCTTTCGTCGTTACTCGAAAGCGTCCAGTCTTGTCGTGAAGAGCCGGCGGGTCCCCCTGCCTCCGTCGATTCGAAGCTCCAGGTGGCCGCGGCGCCCTTTCCGGTGAGGATCGGGAGCCGGCCGGTCGAGGCCTCAAGGCCCCTTTCCGGACGGGACTACGCCAGTCCGGCTCTTCGGTAGACGCGAGCTCAAACGTTCCCGGATGACTTCGCGCCGGCCGTCCGGCTCGGGGACCAGCCCCTTACCGGCTTTCCACCCTGTATCGGTTGCGCAAGCCGACTCGGGCAGGCTTCCGCTATGGCAGGCGAGTGAGAACAAGTCAAGAACATTTTGGATTGGCAAGCCCTCCGGACCGGCTTATGCCGGTCCGCGATGCGATCCGTCCTCCTCGCTCCGGCCGCCGGCTTCCTGCTCGGCGCGGCCGCTCCGCCGGTGTCCTTCACCCCGGTCTCGCCGGAATTTGCCGAGGCCGCGGGCGAATATCGCCGGCTGTGGCGGGCCGAGGGGGACCGGATCGTGGCGGCGATGGAGGCGGCGACCGGACTCGCCTTTCCGGCGGCTCGGGTCGACGCGATCGTCTCGGAGGGCCGGCCGATGGCGAGCTTCGACGGCCGAACCATCCGCCTGCGCGCCAGCTATTCCCCCGCCTACAAGAAGGCGACCCTCGCCCACGAGCTCGGCCACCGACTCGCCTTCACCCTCCCCCGCCGCGACGGCCTCGACGACCACCGCCTGCTCTACCTCTTCCTCTACGACGTCTGGACCGACCTCTACGGCCAGGCCTTCGCCGACCGGATGGTCTCGATCGAGCGGCGGATCGGCCCGGCCTACGACTCGGCCTGGACCTGGGCGCTGGCGATGACGAGGGAGGAGAGGCAGGCGCGGCTGGCCGCGCTTCGCAACGCTCCGGACCGTCGCTGATCGTCATGCTGAACTTGTTTCAACATCCGGTTCGATGAAGGTTGCGAGGCTCGACCCTGGACCCTGAAACAAGTTCAGGGTGACGACAGCGTCGATCAGGTCACGGCCTGCCAGACTGCCGTGAGCAGCAGCCCGAGGTTGAGGTAGGCGGTCGAGGCGAAGCCGAAGGCTCGGTAGAGGGGGTGGATTCGGTAGCCGATCCAGAAGGCCGTGCGGGCGGCGACGAACCAGAGGGCGGCGGCGCGGACGACGCCCATATATTCCGGCGGCAGGCTGGCGGCGAGGCCGAGCAGGGCGCAGGCGAAGATCAGCAATTGCTGGGTGGTGTTGTCGGCGACGCGGCCGTTGACGACGATGGTCCTGTCCTCGGCCCCGAGCGTCGGATCGATCGCCTCGCTCGCGAAGCGCGCATTGCCGACCGCGGCGACCATCGCGAACAGGGGCAGGGCGGCGAAGGCGAGCCAGCGCGCGGCATAGGCGAGGCGCTCGGCGAGCGCCTCCACGCCCATTGGAACGGGCAATTGCGTCGTCAGGAGCCACATGGCGGCCAGCATCGACACAATTCCGCTCACGGCGCCGGCGGCGACGATCTTCTGGTCGCGAGTCATCGTGCAAATCCTCCCCCGGCGGGGAGCATAACACGGGTCAGTGCTCCACGCTCCCCTCCCTGCAAGGGAGGGGCCGGGGGGGGTAGGCGAGCGCAGCGAGACTTTAACGGCGGTCGGAGTTTCGGCCGCCTTCGGCGGACCCACCCCTAGCCCCTCCCTTGCAGGGAGGGGATAAGCTAGAAAGCCTCCGCCGGAAGCGCCATCAGGGTGTCCGAGCCGGCCTCGATCTGGCGCCTCAGCGAGCCCGTTTCCGGCATCATGCGCTGGGCGAAGAAGCGGGCGGTGACGAGCTTGGCTTCGTGGAAGGCCTTGTCGCCGCCATTGGCCAGCGCGGAGCGGCTCGCCCTGGCCATTCGAAGCCACATCAGGCCGAGGCAGACGATTCCCGTGAGCGTCATGTAGGGATAGGCCGCGGCGCCGGCGTGATTGGGATTGGCCATTCCGTTCTGCATCAGCCACATCGTCGCGGACTGGAGGTCGGCGACGCCTTTCTCCAGGGCGGCGGCGACTTCGGCGGCCTCCCCTTCCCCGCCCTTGGCGTCGGCGATTTCCTCGGCGAGGAGCTTGAGGAAGGCCTGGATCGCCCGGCCGCCATTGGCGCCGAGCTTCCTTCCGACCAGGTCGAGCGCCTGGATGCCGTTGGTGCCCTCATAGATCTGCGCGATTCGGGCGTCGCGGACGAACTGCTCCATGCCCCATTCGCGGATGTAGCCGTGGCCGCCGTGGATCTGCTGGGCGTCGACCGCGACCTTGAAGCCCTGATCGGTCATATAGCCCTTGATGACCGGGGTGAGCAGCCCGAGCAGGTCGGACGCGGCCTCGCGCTCCGCCTCGGTCTGGGCGCGGCGGGAGATGTCGACCTGGAGCGCGCCCCACAGGACCAGGGCGCGCGACGCCTCGTTGAACGCCTTCATCTCCATCAGCATCCGGCGGACGTCGGGATGGACGATGATCGGATCGGCCTTGGCTTCCGGGTCGCGCGCGTCGGGGACGAGGGCGCGGCCCTGGCGCCGGTCCTTCGCATAGGCGACCGCATTCTGATAGGCGACCTCGCCCTGGGCGAGGCCCTGCAGGCCGACGCCGAGACGGGCCGCGTTCATCATGATGAACATGGCGGCGAGGCCCTTCTCGGGCTCGCCGACGAGATAGCCGACCGCATTGTCGTAATTGAGCAGGCAGGTCGAGTTGCCGTGAATGCCCATCTTCTCCTCGATCGAGCCGCAGGAGACGCCGTTGCGCTCGCCGAGGCTGCCGTCCTCGTCGACGAGGAACTTGGGGACGATGAAGAGCGAGATGCCTTTGACGTTGTCGGGCGCGCCGGCGATCTTGGCGAGGACGAGGTGGATGATGTTCTCGCTGAGGTCGTGCTCGCCCGACGAGATGAAGATCTTGGTGCCGCTGATCCGGTAGCTTCCGTCCGCCTGCGGCTCGGCCTTGGTGCGCAGCAGGCCGAGATCGGTTCCGCAATGCGGCTCCGTCAGGTTCATCGTCCCGGTCCATTTGCCGGCGACCATGTTGGGAAGATATTTCGCTTTCTGCTCGTCCGAGCCCTTGGTGAGGATCGAGGCGACGGCTCCGGCGGTGAGGCCGTGATACATCTCGAAGGCCTGGTTGGCGGAAAGGAGATATTCGGTGACGGCGGTGCCGACCGTCTGCGGCAGGCCCTGCCCGCCATATTCCTCGGGCGCCGACAGGGTGGTCCAGCCGCCGGCGGTGAACTGGTCCCAGGCCGCCTTGAAGCCCGGCGGGGTGGAGACGCTCCCGTCCTCGTGGCGGACGCAGCCATGCTCGTCGCCGATCCGGTTGAGCGGCGCCAGCACCTCAGAGGCGAAACGGCCGCCCTCGGTCAGGATCGCCTCGATCATGTCCGGGGTCGCATTCTCGAAGCCCGGCAGGTTCGAGTAGCGGTCGATCCCGAGCACCTCCTCGAGGACGTAGCGGGTCTCGCGGACCGGGGCGGTGTAGCTGGGCATGGGCTTCCTCTTAGAGCTGTCTCGATCAAACCAAAAACCGTTCGGGCTGAGCTTGTCGAAGCCCTCCCCTTGTTCTGCTTCCCCGAAGGAAAGGGCTTCGACAGGCTCAGCCCGAACGGGAAAAGAAATCCACCGATCCTACTTCCCGCCCGAATCCGCCGCCTCGACCATGGCGATGAACCTTTCGAGCTCGGCGATGGTGGCGTCGATGTCGGCGCGCTGCTTGGTGAGGAGGTCGATCCGGCCGCGGCATTTCTCGAGCGTCACGCGGCGCTGGGAGGCGCGGCCGTCGCCGAGGTCGTAGAGGTCGATCATCTCGCGGATCTCGGCGAGGCTGAAGCCGACCCGCTTGCCGCGAAGGATCCAGGCGAGCCGGGCGCGGTCGCGCCAGGAATAGATTCGGGCGAGCCCGTGGCGCTCCGGGGTGATCAGCCCTTCGTCCTCATAGAAGCGCAGCGCCCGCGGGGTGACCGCGAATTCCTCGCACAGATCGGTGATCGACCAGGTCCGAGCGGTGCGCGGCGGAGCGTCGAAGTCGGAATGGAGCGCCTGCGGCATGACGGCGGACTAGTTTACGTTCACGTCAACGTCAATTCCTCCCCGACATTTGTCGGGGAGGGGGACCGCGCGAAGCGCGGTGGAGGGGTTCTTTTCCGAGTCGGCAAGGCCCCTCCACCATGGTTCGCATGGTCCCCTTCCCCTGCAAATGCAGGGGAGGATTTCTCAATCGCAAAGCGGGTCTCCGGCTATGTCCTTCGCCGCCTTCACGTCGTCGCCGGTGCGCGAGAAGGCGGCGCCGGCGAAGCTGGCCCGGGCGGCGCAATAATATTCGCAGCCGAGCGGCAGCGATTCGGGCAGCGTGATCCTGCCGTCCTTCAAGGTCGCGGCGATCGTGCAGGTCTCGTCGCCGGTCATGGTGAGGGTGAGGCGATCGCCCTCGCGGACGGCGCGACCGGCGCCCGAGCAGCTGTGCAGGTTGGCGCCCCAGACCAGCATCCCGAACTGGGCCTCGCCGCCCTTCTCGACGATGCACATCTGATTCTTGGTGGCGCCCGACCCGCCCTCGTAGAGGCCGGCGAGGCGGGCGCTGGAGTCGCCGGACGCAGCGGGGGCCGGCCGGCTCGCCGATTCGCGCCCGGCCGGCCCGGCGGCGGCCGACTGGCCATTCGCGGCCGGATCCTGGCGCCCGCAGGCGGCCAGAAGGAGGAAAAGGAGGAGCGTCTTCTTCACGGCTGTCAAAGGCAAGATTCGCGACGGGGCAAGCCGTTCCATTATCCACATCAAATTAAGGCGCGCGGGGCGACAAGCGCCGGCGCCTTGCCTATATGACGCGGGGGCAAATCAAGCGAGCGAGCGGGCGTTTCATTCATGCCGACCACGCATCCATATGACGACGACAAGCTTCGCGAGGAATGCGGGGTGTTCGGGATCTGGGGCTCGGACAGCGCCTCGGCGGTGGTCGCGCTCGGCCTCCACGCCCTCCAGCATCGCGGCCAGGAAGCGGCCGGAATCACGAGCTACGACGGCCGCAACTTCCATTCGCACCGGGCGATGGGCCACGTCGCCGGCAATTTCGACACGGCCGAGGTCATCCGCCGGCTCGCCGGCCCGGCCGCGATCGGCCACGTCCGCTATTCGACCACCGGGGAGACGGCCCTGCGCAACGTCCAGCCCCTGTTCGCCGAGCTCGCCTCGGGCGGCTTCGCGGTCGCCCATAACGGCAACATATCGAACGCCGTCCGCCTCAGGCGCGACCTCAACCGCCGCGGCTCCATCTTCCAGTCGACCTCCGACACCGAGGTCATCATCCACCTCGTCGCGACCTCGACCTACCGGACCCTGCTCGACCGGCTGATCGACGCGTGCAAGCAGGTCGAGGGCGCCTATTCCCTGATCTGCCTGACCAGCGAAGGGATGATCGCCTGCCGCGATCCGCTCGGCGTCAGGCCGCTGGTCATGGGCCGGCTCGGCGATTCCTACATCTTCGCCTCCGAGACGGTGGCCCTCGACGTCGTCGGCGCGACCTATCTGCGCAGCGTCGAGCCGGGCGAGATCGTCATCGTCTCGCAGCAGGGCGTTCGGTCCCACCGGCCGTTCCAGGACGTCCGCCCCCGCCCCTGCATCTTCGAGCATATCTATTTCTCGAGGCCCGACAGCGTGCTCGACGGCGCCTCGGTCTACCAGGTCAGGAAGGCGATCGGCGCCCAGCTGGCGCGCGAGAATCCGGTCGAGGCCGATTATGTCGTGCCGGTGCCGGACAGCGGCGTGCCCGCCGCGATCGGCTACGCGCAGGAGAGCGGGATACCGTTCGAGCTCGGCATCATCCGCTCGCACTATGTCGGCCGGACCTTCATCCAGCCCGGCGACGCCGTCCGGCACCTCGGGGTCAAGCTCAAGCACAACGCCAATTCCGCCCTGATCCAGGGCAAGAGGCTGGTCCTGATCGACGATTCGATCGTCCGGGGCACCACGTCGCTCAAGATCGTCCAGATGCTGCGCGAGGCCGGCGCCCGCGAGGTCCACATGCGGATCGCCTCGCCGCCGACCCGGCACAGCTGCTTCTACGGGGTGAACACGCCCGACCGGGCGAAATTGCTCGCGGCGCAGATGAACGTCCCGCAGATGAACGACTATATCAAGGCCGACAGCCTCGCCTTCATCTCGATCGACGGCCTCTACCGGGCGCTCGGCGAGGATCTTCGCGACGACGCCCAGCCGCAATATTGCGACGCCTGCTTCACCGGCGCCTATCCGACCCGGCTGACCGACCAGGAGGATCTGGAGGCGCCCGACCAGCTCGCGCTGCTCGCGGAGAGATACGCGTAAGGGAAAATAGGGCTTCGACAGGCTCAGCCCGAACGGGTGGGGCTCGGACCTGAGCTGCAAACCGTTCGGGCTGAGCTTGTCGAAGCCCTCCCTTTCTTCCTACAGGCCGGGCATGGCCGAACTTTTCCTGAAAGATCGCATCGCCCTCGTCACCGGCGCGAGCCGCGGCATCGGAGCGGCGACCGCCGAGGCGATCGCGGCGGCCGGCGCCCACGTCGTCCTCACCGCCCGAACCGCCGCCGATCTCGAGCTGGCCGAGGAGCGGATCCACGAGGCCGGCGGAACCGCCACCATCGCCCCGGTCGACCTCCTCGAGGCCGACGCAATCGCCAAGCTCGCGGCCGCGATCGCCGAGCGCTGGGGCCGGCTCGACATCCTCATGCTCAACGCGGCGACGCTCGGCTCGCTGACCCCCGTCGCCCAGATCGACGGCAAGGAGTTCAGCCGGGTCCTCACCCTGAACCTGCTCGCGAGCCAGGCGCTGATCGCGGGCTTCGACCCGCTACTGCGCAGGAGCGAGGCGGGGCGCCTCATCGCCGTCACCTCGAGCGTGGGCCGCCGGCCCCGGGCCTATTGGGGCGCCTACGGAGCCTCCAAGGCGGCGCTCGAGACCCTGGCGCTGGCTTATGCGGAGGAGGTGAGGAACGTCTCTCCGGTCCGAGTCGCGATAGTCGACCCCGGCGCGACCGCCACGACGATGCGCGCTCGCGCCTATCCGGGCGAGGACCCGGCGACGCTCAAGTCGCCGGGCGCGGTGGCGGAGGCGGTTGCGGCGCTTCTGGAGCGGGATTTCGAGACCGGGGAGAGGCTTGAGCTGCGCAGCTAGGAAGAGGGCTTCGACAGGCTCAGCCCGAACGGGGTCTGGAGACAGGATCTTCCAATTCCGTTCGGGCCGAGCCCGTCCAAGCCCCCTCCGCTCGGGCTGAGCCCGTCGAAGCGTCCGCTCGGGCTGAGCCCGTCGAAGCCCCGTCCGTTCGGGCTGAGCTTGTCGAAGCCCCCTCCGTTCGGGCTGAGCCCGTCGAAGCCTCCCCCTCCGTTCGGGCTGAGCCCGCCTCCCCCTCCGTTCGGGCTGAGCCCGTCGAAGCCCTCTCCTTCTCCCTTTCCGAGCGGTTTTTCGCCAGTCGGCTGATCAGCGGCCAGTCCCCCCGGACGAGCGCGAGCTTCTTGGCTCGGCTCCAGCCCTTGATCCGGCGCTCCGCGGACAAGGCCTCGTAGCGGCTGGGGAACTCGTCGCACCAGGCCAGGGCCACCGGAAGCCGGGTCGACGTGTAGCCGCCGAATTCGCCCGACCTGTGGGTCGCGATGCGGACCTCCAGGTCGTCGGTATGGCCGACGTAGAAGCTGCCGTCCGCGCAATGCAGCATATAGGCCCAGAAACCCATCGCTTTCGAATAAAAGCAGAGAAGGGGGGCTTCGACAAGCTCAGCCCGAACGGAATTGGAAGATCGTATCTCCAGAACCCGTTCGGGCTGAGCCTGTCGAAGCCCGATCCGTTCGGGCCGAGCCCGTCGAAGCGCCTAGCGCTTGACCAGGGTGACCTGGGCGACGTCGATGCCGGCGCCGCGGAAGCCGCCTTCGCAATACATGAGGTAGTAGCGCCAGAGGCGGTGGAAGCGCTCGTCGAAGCCGGAGGGCAGCCGGCCCTCCTCGACCGCCGAATCGTAGCGCGCCCGCCACCGTTTCAAGGTCTCCGCATAATGGAGCCCGTAGCCCCGGCGGTCCTGCCAGCTCAGCCCCGCCGCGCTCGCCAGAGCCTCCAGCCTGGACTCGCTGACGAGCATTCCGCCGGGGAAGATGTAGGTCTGGATGAAGTCGGCATTGGCCGCATAATCGTCGAACAGTGGCTCGCGGATCGAGATGAACTGGATCGCGGCCCGGCCGCCGGGCTTCAGAAGACGGGCGACGGTATCCAGATAAGCCGGCCAGTAGGCCTGGCCGACCGCCTCGACCATCTCGACGCTGGCGACGGCGTCATAGTCGCCCCGGGAGTCGCGGTAATCGGTGAGCTCTATCGAGCAGCGGCCGGCGAGGCCCGCCGCCTCCAGCCGCCGCTCGGCATAGGCCTTCTGCTCCTCCGACAGGGTGAGGCCGGTGACCTCCACCCCGTAATCCCTCGCCGCCGCCTCCGCGAGCGACCCCCAGCCGCAGCCTATGTCGAGCAACTTCTGCCCGGGCTTCAGGCCGAGCCGGTCGAGGAGAAGATGGAGCTTTCGGTCCTGCGCGGCTTCGAGAGGCTCGCCGGCAGGGACGGCCTCGGCGAAGACGGCGCTGGAATAGGTCATTCCGGAATCCAGCCAGGCGCGGTAGAAATCGTTGCCGAGGTCGTAATGATGGGAGATGTTCTCCCTCGCCCGCGCCTTGTCGTTGTCGCGGAAACGGTGGGCGACGCTGTTGACCAGCCGGAACAGCCCCTTGGCTCGGGCGGTGGCGCCGAGGCTTTCGGCATTGAGCATGAACAATTCGAACAGGGGCACCGGGTCCGGCGACGACCATTCGCCTTTCTCCCAGGCCTTGTACCAGCCGACCGAGCCCGAATTGATCAGCCGGGCGAGCGAGCGCCAGCTGTGCAGGCGGACGACGGGGCGGGGGCCGGCGCCGCGGCCGCCGAGCAGTCGAGTCGAGCCGTCCGGAAGGGTCGCCTCGATCGCGCCGCGCTCGAGCCCGCGGTCGATCCGGTCGAGGATCCTCGAGAAGCTCCCCGACAGCAGATGCGCGAAAAGGCCTCCGCCGGTGGCGAAACGGCGGTCGGCGGCGACGAGGTGGCGCCCGCGGGGATGGTCGTTCATGGCGCGCTTGGTGGCGGGATTGGAGGCCGAGCGCAATCCGTCTTCCCGGCGGGTCTCCCCAACCCTCATCCCGGCGACGGCCGGGATCGCGGAGGGTGAGAGGCGGACGGCGCGTTTCAGGCCACGGGGCCCCGGCCTGCGCTTGGGCGACGAGCCGTCAGATGACTTGCGGTCCCTGGCCGCCATCCGGTCCCGAGCGGGCTGCAGCGCGCCGGCGAGGCTTCAGACGGTGAAGCACAGCCGGTCGCCCTTCCGTCGGGCGCCTCGCGGCGGAGCAAGATCGACGCCTTGCAGCAACGCCGCTTCGACGCAGGCCCGGTCGCCGGGGCGAGCGGAGGTTACGGCCTGAGCGATCCAAGGCTCCCCTCGCCCCGCTCGGCGGACCAGGAGAACCACGTGGATGTTTCGGGACGGCGGCCCGTGAACCATCAGCTCCGTCGTGAGCGGCGAGGGAACCCGAGGCCCGGAGAGAGTCTCGGCGGAGATCCGGAACCGGTAGATCCAGTCGAGGCAGAGCTCTTCCGGGTCGCACGGCGGCGGCCCGAGCGCCTGAAAGTCCAGAATTCGTCCTGCGACGAGCGAATAGCCCGATTTCGAGGCGCCCTGGGCAGCGCCGGCAAGACAGAGACACGCCATAAGCGCTGCGAATGAGGCCCATCGCGTCAAATGACGTGCGGTTCCTTGGTGACCATCCAGCTCTGGCCCTTCGAGACCAGCGCCTGGAGGTCCGCCTTCTTGCCGGCGGCGGCTTCCTGGTTCTGGCGGACCACGGCGCTCTCGAAGGTCGGGGCAGGATCCTCGTAGAGGACGCCCAGAGCGGTGGGGAAGGCGCCGAACGGCATCTCGACCAGCATATGGGCGACCGAGCGATTGCTCGGATCGTGGACCAGAATTCCGGCGGCCTGCCAGTCGCCGCCGGCGACGTCGACGACGCGGAGCGCCAGCGCCTCTCGGTCGAGGGCGATGCCCTTCGCCCCGCCGTCGAACAGCATCGGCTCGCCCGCCTTCAGCCAGAGCTGCCGACCGCTATTCTCCTTGGCGGTGAAAGGCGCGAAGACGTCGTCATTGTAGACGATGCAATTCTGGTAGATCTCGACGAAGCTCGCGCCCTTGTGGGCGTGGGCGGCCTTGAGGACCTCGGGCAGGTTCTTGTGGACGTCGATGGCCCGGGCAATGAAGCGGGCGCCCGAACCCAAGGCGAAGGCGCAGGGGCTGACCGGCCGGTCGACCGAGCCGAACGGGGTGGAAGGGCTCCGGGTCCCGGCCCGGCTGGTCGGCGAATACTGGCCCTTGGTGAGCCCGTATATCTCGTTGTTGAAGAGCAATATCTGGCAGTCGAGGTTGCGCCTCAGCACGTGCATCGTGTGGTTGCCGCCGATCGACAGGGCGTCGCCGTCGCCGGTGATGATCCAGACGTCGAGCTCGGGCCTCGCCAGCTTGATGCCGGTCGCGAAGCTCGGCGCCCGGCCGTGGATGGTGTGGAAGCCGTAGGTCTCCATGTAATAAGGGAAACGGGACGAGCAGCCGATGCCCGAGACGAACACCGTGTTCTCGGGGCGGACGCCCAGCTCCGGCATGGTCCGCTGGACCGCCTTCAGCACCGCGTAGTCGCCGCAGCCGGGGCACCAGCGCACCTCCTGGTCGGTGGCGAAGTCCTTGGCGGTGAGCTTGACGATCTCGTTCATCGGGCGGCCTCGAAACGCATCGTGGAATGGTCCGGCGCGAAACCGTTCGGGCTGAACTTGTCGAAGCCCTCCCTTTCCCCGGCGCCGGAAGAAGGAAAGCCCTTCGACAGGCTCAGGGCGAACGGTGCGGGTCTCGGCCCGAACATCCTCATTTCGCCGATCCCCCCTGCGTCGCGCTGATCACGGCGCCGCCGAAGATATTCTCCGCCACGAGCGCTTCGACCCGCTTGGCGTCCTTCCTGTTGAAATAGGTGGTGAGGACCGTGACATGCTCCTTGCCGGTCATCACCGTCCAGCTCTGCTTGAAGCCCGCTCCGGTTACATATTCACCGAAGAAGGTGGCTGCGCCGGGCCATCGGGCGGTCGTGAACGTCCCTTCCCGAACGACCTCGCGAATGCCCGATTCGTGGAAGGTGTCCCGGACGAACTCGCGGATCTTCTCCGGCGGGTCGACATCGTCGTTCCCGGCGACGATCACCCCGAACATCGGATCCTGGCCGAGGCGCTTGGGGAAGTAGGTGATGATGCCGTCCGCCAGCCTCATCGACCGGGCGCCGTCCAGATCCTTCGGCATCTGGCCGAGGATTTCCTCGGCGCGGCCGGCGTCCCGGGCGGGCGCGGGAGCGGGCGCTGCGGCGGAGAGGGCGAGCGCCAGAAGCGGTGCCGCGAGGAAGGTCGTGGGGCCGTTCATGTCACTTGTCCTTCCAGGCGGCGGCGGGCGCGGGCGGCAGCCCGAAGACTTTGGCTTCGACGTCCGCGGTCATCGCGGCGAAGTCCATCGGAGAGAAGACGAGCACCAGGACCCGGATCAGCTTGCCGCGGCTGTGCACCGCCCAGACATAGCGATTGCCGAAATCGGTCTGGTACAAAGCCCGAAAACCGATCGCCCCGGGGTCGCCGGGAGGCGTGAAATCCTCTTCCCGGATGATGTTGAAGATCGGCCGGTACTGGAACGCCTTGCGCTCGCGGGCGATCAGGTCGGCCCGAGTGGGCCGGGTCGGCAGATCCGACACCGCCACGCTGATCCCCGGCTCCTTCAGGGCATCCTTTCCATTGCACTTCAGCGACGGAGCGAATTCGGCATCGCCGGGCCGGGCCTCGCAGGGGACTCCGAAAATCTCCTTCGGAACGGGGCCGAACGGGAGGGCGAAGGCGGCGCCCGGCGAGGACGTCTCCTGGGCGCGCGCGCCGGACGCGAGCGTCGCGCTCGCGACGGCGAACGCCGCCAGGCCAAGGGCGGGCCGCAGGCTCATGCCAGCGCCTCCTCGATCGCCTTCTCGATCTCCGCGATCTTGAAGGGCTGGCCGGACACCTTGTTCACCGGCCGGGCGTCGACCAGATACTGGTCGCGCAGCAGGGTCTTCAACTGGCCCTTGTTCATTTCCGGAACGATGATCCGCCCGAAGGAGCGGAGCAGGTCGCCCAGGTTCCTCGGCAGAGGCCAGATGTGGCGGATGTGGATATGGGCGACGTCGAGCCCGCTCGCCCGAGCCCGGCGGACGGCCTGGTGGATGGGGCCGAAGGTGGATCCCCAGCCTACCACGGCGAGCTTCGCCCCCGCCTCGCCCAGGCACGCCTCCTGCTCCGGGATCGAATCGGCGACTCCGAGCACCTTGGCGGCGCGGATGTCGGTCATCGCCTGGTGGTTGGCGGGGGCGTAATCGATGTGGCCGGTGCCGACATTCTTCTCGATGCCGCCGATCCGGTGGGTGAGGCCGGGGCTTCCGGGCCTTATCCAGACCCGGGCGAGCTTGGAGTCGCGGGCATAGGGGTTGACCGCCTGCCCCTCGCCGGGCGGCTCGTCGTGGAAGGCGACCGGGAAGGGCTCGAAGCCGGCCATGTCGGGCACCCGCCAGGGCTCGGCGGCATTGGCGATATAGCCGTCGGTGAGGAGCATCACCGGGGTCATGTACTGGACCGCGATCCGGCACGCCTCGATCGCGCAGTCGAAGGCGTCGGCCGGCGAGCGGGCGGCGATCACCGGAAGGGGGGCGTCGCCGTTGCGGCCGTAGACCGCCTGGTAAAGGTCCGACTGCTCGGTCTTGGTGGGAAGGCCGGTCGAGGGCCCGCCGCGCTGCGAGTTGACGATGACGAGCGGGAGCTCCGCCATGATCGCAAGCCCCATCGCCTCCATCTTGAGGGCGATCCCCGGCCCGGATGAGGAGGTGACCCCGAGGCTTCCGGCATAGCTCGCACCGATCGCCGAACCGATCGCCGCGATCTCGTCCTCCGCCTGGAAGGTCGTCACTCCATATTCCTTCAGGCGCGACAGGTGATGGAGGATGGCGGAGGCCGGAGTGATCGGATAGCCGCCGAAGAACATCGGCAGGCCCGCGAGCTGGGCTCCGGCGACGAGTCCGATCGAGACCGCCTCGGCGCCGGTCACCGTCCGGTACAGGCCCGGCTCGGCCGGCGCCGGATCGATGTGCCGCTGCGGGATCTGGCCGCCTATCTCGGCGGTCTCGCCATAAGCGTGGCCCGCGTTCAGAGCGGCGATATTCGCCTCGGCCAGCTCGGCGGCCTTGGCGAACTTGGTCCGGAGCCATTCGATTATCGGCTCGCGGTCGCGGTCGAACATCCAGAGCGCAAGGCCGAGCGTCCACATGTTCTTGCAGCGCAGGGCCTCCTTGTTGCCGAGGCCGAAGGGCTTCACGGCGTCGAGGGTGAGCTGCGAGATGTTGAAGCGGATGACCTGCCACCTGCCGAGGCTTCCGTCGTCCAGCGGATTGGCCTGGTAGCCGGCCTTGGCGAGGTTGCGCAGCCCGAACTCGCCCTCGTCGGCGATGATCAGGCCGCCCGGCTTCAGATCCTCGACATTGGTCTTCAGCGCCGCCGGGTTCATCGCGATCAGGACGTCGGGCGAGTCCCCCGCCGTCTCGATGGCGGCGGAGCCGAAATTTATCTGGAAGGCGGAGACTCCGAAGGTCGTGCCCTGCGGCGCCCTGATCTCGGCCGGGAAATCGGGGAAGGTGGCGAGGTCGTTGCCGGCGAGCGCCGTCGACAAGGTGAACTGACCGCCGGTCAGCTGCATGCCGTCGCCGCTGTCGCCGGCGAAGCGGACGACGACGGCTTCGCACGCCGTATCGGCGTTCGCCTCGTCTGGCGTCAGATAATGGGTTGCCGTCGCCAATCTGGCTTCCTTCGTCGCGGGTTGCCCGATTACCCTAGCGGCGCGAGCGCGCGCTAACAACGGGGTGGCCGCCGCCCGTCGTCGGTTCGCGAATAGGTGAAAAGGCGATCCGGCTGGCGAGCCTGAGGGCCGACGGCTCGCTTCAGTCGGAGTCGTCGCCGGTTTCGGGCGCGGGCCGATCGGGCCGCGCGCTCTGCTCCTGTCGGGCCTTGCGCTCGACCTTGCGGCAGACGCGCTCAGGAGTGATCCGGCCGGACATCTGGACCGTCCGGCAGACCTTCTTCTCCTTGGGAGCCTCGGTCTTTTCCTCGGCGGACGCGGCCGGGGCCAGCATCAGGGCGGCTGCGGCCGCGGCCATCATGTTGAACCCGAGCATTTTCCCTCCCCGACGGCATGACCGGACCGAGACCCGCGCCCCAACGGGCCGAGCCCGATCCGGCTTAGTTGCGGCCCGACGCGTTCCCGACGGTCCGGGCCGCGTCGCGCTGGCCTTCGGCGGAGACGAGCTCCCACTCGGCCTTGGTCCGGCAGACCTTCTTGGCCGGGATCCGGCCGACGGCGGGCATCTCGACGCGGCAGACCTTCTTCTCGCCGGGAGCATCCGACTTTTCCTTGGCAATGGCGACGCCGCTGCCCATCGCGGTGGCGGCAACCACCGCTACAATGCTGATAATGCGCATGTTTTGACCCTCCGTAAGCGCGGGCTATTGCTCAATCGACCCGAAAAAGTCAAGCGGAAATAGGGACTTGGACGGACTCCCGGAGCCCGCTGCCGTTTTGCGCAATCCTGGTCTATAGCGCCGCTCGATGCCCCCGGAGCCCTTCACGGAGAGACGATGACCGACCCTTATGTGCGGCCCGACGTGCGGATATTCCTCGACTATTACAACAAGCTGCCGGGCCCGCGCGCCCACGAGGCCGGCCCGAACCAGGCTCGGGCCATGATCCTGGCCTCCCGCTACGTCGCCGACGCCGAGGTCGGCCCGCTGGCCGTGATCCGCGACCTCGCCTGCCCGGGTCCCGCCGGCGAGATCGGGCTTCGGCTCTACGACTCCAGGGAGAGCCGCCCGGCCGGCCCGCTCCTCCTCTTCTTCCATGGCGGCGGCTTCGTCTTCGGCGATCTCGACACCCACGAGCCCTTCTGCGCCGAGCTGGCGCGGCAGCTCGACCTGCCGGTGCTGGCGGTCGATTACCGCCTTGCGCCCGAGCACCCCTTCCCCGCCGGCCCCGAGGACTGCATCGCCGGCGCGCGCTGGGCGGCGGCGTCCCCCGCCGCGCTCGGCCGCGAGGTCACCGGACTCGTCGCGTGCGGGGACAGCGCCGGCGGAAATCTCGCCATCGTCGCGACCCTGGCGCTGCGCGACGAGCCGGCCGCGGTGCCGGTGCTCGCCCAGTGGCCGCTCTACCCCGCCGCCGATCCCGCCCAGGGCTATCCGAGCTTCACCGATTTCGGCGAAGGCTATCTCCTCACTCAGGACGGCATGCGCTGGTTCGACGATTGCTACGCCGCCGACGCCCCGGACTGGCGCTACTCGCCGATGGTGAAGAGCCAGGCCGGCATGCCGCCGACCCTCGTCCTCACCGCCGGCCTCGACCCGATCCGCGACCAGGGCCGCGCCTATGCCGCCGCCTGCATCGAGGCAGGCGTCGACACCGTCTACATAGAGGCCGAGGGCAACATCCACGGCTTCGCCAATCTCAGGAAGGCGATCCCTTCGTCCGAGCGGGACATCGCACGCTGCATCGCCGCGCTGAAGCTGCTGCTGGGACGAAACGAGCTAGTCTGAGTCCCGAAAGCCGTTCGGGCTGAGCCTGTCGAAGCCCTGTCCTTCCTGGCCGCAATCAAAAGAAGGGCGGGCCTTCGACAAGCTCAGGCCGAACGGTTAGGGGAAAATATGACCGCAGATCCCTCTTCCCTCCCCTACCGCCCCGGCGCGGGCGTCATGCTGATCAACCGCGAGGGCAAGGTCTTGGTCGCCCAGCGCATCGATTCGACGCTCGAGGCCTGGCAGATGCCGCAGGGCGGCCTCGACGAAGGCGAGGAGCCCGAGGACGGGGCGCTGCGCGAGCTCGAGGAGGAAACCGGCATCCCCCGCGGCAAGGTCGAAGTCATAGCCCGCGCGCCCGAACCGCTCACCTACGATCTCCCGCCCGATCTCGTCGGCAAGCTATGGAAGGGCAAATGGCGCGGCCAGGAGCAGCACTGGTTCCTCGCCCGCTTCCTCGGCGAGGACGGCGACGTGAACATCGAGACCGAGCACCCGGAATTCCGCGCCTGGCGCTGGTGCGACCCGGACGACCTCCCCAGGATGATCGTCCCGTTCAAGCGCGAGCTATATCAGGCGGTGCTGGACGTATTCCGCGAACACCTGCGCTAGCCCCGTTCGCCCCGAGCAGGGATCGAGTAGGGCGAAGCCCGTATCGAGAAAACCGGGTCGAGGGACCCCTGCCGCGCAGGTCGCTCGGCCGTCCCGACAAGCTCGACGGCTGCTCGGGACGAACGGCAGGTTGAGCCTACCGCTTTCAAAATAGGATTTCGTCCGCCACCCTCTCCGCCGTGCCGCCCGAACGCGCCTCGCCCCAGCCGCTCAACCATCAACTTCCGCCTCCGCAACCCCCCTCTGCCCCCCTGACGTACCGCGAACTTCATCAACTTCCGCGCCTCTGGCATCGCGGCGACTCCGTCGCTAGAGCCTGCCCCATGCGGGGGCTGAACCTTATCGAGGCTGCGGCGGTCGAGCGGGCGGCGGGCGAGCCGATGCTCGATCAGGTGTTCGCCTGGTCCGCGGTCAACAGCGGCTCGCGCAACCTCGCCGGCCTCGCCCGCATGGCGGCCATCTACGCGGACGCCTTTTCCGCTCTTCCAGGCGACCTTACGTTGCGCGAGCCCGCACCCGCCGAGCAGGTCGACGCGGCCGGCGCCGCGCACCCGCTGGAGCACGGCCGCAACCTGCACCTCAGCGTTCGCCCCGACGCCCCGGTCCAGCTCCTCTTCACCGGCCACATGGACACCGTCTTCGCCGCCGATCACCCGTTCCAGAGCGTCTTCTGGCGCGAGGAGGGCAAGGTTCTCGGCGGCCCCGGCGTCGCCGACATGAAGGGCGGCCTCGCCGTCATGCTCGCCGCTCTCAAGGCCGTGGAAGCGTCGCCGCTGGCCGGCGAGCTCGGCTACGAAATCGTCATCAACGCCGACGAGGAGGTCGGCTCCCTCGGCTCCGCCCCGCTCATCGCCGCCGCCGCGCGAGGCAAGCGCGGCGCTTTCACTTACGAGCCCTCCGCCCTCGCCGACGGCACCCTGGCGGGCGCCCGCCCCGGCAGCGGCAATTTCTCGCTTGTCGTGGAAGGCCGCAGCGCCCATGCCGGCCGCAACCCCGAGGACGGCCGCAACGCTCTCCTCGCCGCCGCCGACCTCGCGCTCCGCCTCGAAAGAGCGCGGGCGCCCGGCCTCTCCGTCAATCCCGCCCGCATCGACGGCGGGTCGCCGAACAACGTCGTTCCCGATCGCGCCGTCCTGCGCGTCAACATGCGGCCCGCGACGGTTGAGCTCGAGGCGGCCGCGCGCGACGCCATCCGCCGGGCCGTTGCCGAAGTCGAAGCCGAGCGCGGCATAGCCGTCCACGTCCACGGCGGCTTCGGCCGGCCGCCCAAGCCGCTGACGCCCGAAGCCGAAGCCCTCTTCGGCCTCGTCGCCCGCGCCGGCGCCGATCTCGGCCAGGCGATCCGCTGGCAGAGCACGGGCGGCGTCTGCGACGGCAACAACATCGCCGCCTGCGGCGTCCCGGTCGTCGACACGATGGGCGTCCGAGGCGGCGCCATCCACTCGGACGCCGAATATCTGATCGTCGAGAGCCTCGCGGAGCGCGCGTCCTTGTCCGCGCTCGCCATTCTCAGGCTCGCATCGGGGGAGAGTTTGTGAGCTTCAGGGTCCGTCCCGTCCGCAGCGACGATTTCGACGCCGTCTACGAGATGGCGAAGCTGACCGGCGGCGGCTTCACCAACCTCCCGCCCGATCGCGGCGTGCTCGTCGACAAGATCATCCGCTCCGAGCACGCCTTCGCCCGCGAAAGCGGCGGCCCCTCAGACGACCTTTTCATGTTCGTCCTTGAAAACGTCGACACCGGCCAGATTCGCGGCACCTGCCAGGTTTTCGGCCAGGTCGGCACCGAAAACCCCTTCTACTCCTACCGCAAGTCGACGCTGACCCAGACCTCCAAGGGTCTTGGCCGCACCTTCCGCAACGAGATGCTGACCCTCGTCACCGATTTCGACGGCTGCTCCGAAGTCGGCGGCCTCTTCCTCCATCCGGGCGAGCGCGCCGGCGGCCTCGGCATGCTGCTCGCCCGCAGCCGCTACCTCTTCATCAAGCTCCACCGCGAGCGCTTCGCCGACAAGGTCCTCGCCGAGCTTCGCGGCGTCATCGACGAAAGCGGCGGCTCGCCTTTCTGGGATGCGATCGCCGGCCGCTTCTTCGGCATGGGCTTTCGCGAGGCCGACGAGTTCAATGCGACGCACGGCACGCAGTTCATCGCCGATCTCATGCCCAAGACGCCGATCTACACCGCGATGCTCCCGGACAGCGCCCGCGCCGTCATGGGCGTCCCCCACCCCTCGGGCCGCGCCGCGATGAAGATGCTGGAGCGCGAGGGCTTCGTCCACGATTGCTACGTCGACATCTTCGACGGCGGCCCGACGATGGCCGTCCAGACCGATCAGATCCGCACCGTCCGCGACAGCCGCGAGGAGAGGCTCTCCGCCCTGATCGACCACGAGGAGGGCGGACAGACGATGCTCGTCGCGGCGGGCGAGCGGATGAAGTTCGCCTGCTGCTGGGCCCAGGTGAAAGCGCAGAGCGACGGCGGGGTCGCGCTCGATGCGAAGAGCGCCGCCGCACTCGGTCTCGCGCCGGGCGACACCTTCCTGGCGATCGGCCGATGACCATGCGCGAGATCAACTTCGACGGTATCATCGGCCCGAGCCACAATTACAGCGGCCTCAGCCTCGGCAACCTCGCCTCGACCGGCAACAAGGGCAGCGTCTCGCACCCGCGCGCCGCCGCGCTGCAAGGCGTCGACAAGATGCGCCACAATCTGCGCCTCGGCTTGCCCCAGGGCTTCTTCCTCCCCCACCCGCGGCCCGACCGCGCCTGGCTCGCCGCGCTCGGCACCGGACCCGAGGACGTGCCGCCTTCGCTCCGTCCCGCCGCCTTCTCCGCCTCCGCAATGTGGGCCGCAAACGCCGCCACAGTCTCGCCCGCGCCCGACTGCGCCGACGGCCGCACGCACCTCACCGCCGCCAATCTCGACACCATGGCGCACCGCAGCCACGAATGGCCGGCGACGCTCCGGCAGCTCCGCCTCGCCTTCGCCGACGATCGCCACTTCGCGGTTCACGCGCCCATCCCCGGCACCTACGGCGACGAAGGCGCGGCCAACCACATGCGCCTCGCCCCGAGCCACGACGCGCCCGGGGTGGAGGTCTTCGTCTACGGCGAGCGCGGCGGCGACTTCCCCGCGCGCCAGCATCCGGAGGCGAGTCGCGCCGTCGCCCGCTTCCACCGGCTCAATCCGGAGCGGACCCTGTTCGTCTGCCAGTCCGAGGAAGCGGTCGCGGCCGGGGCCTTCCACAACGACGTCGTCGCGGTCGCGAACGAGAACGTCCTCTTCACTCATGAAAAGGCGTTCGAGGACAGGCCGGCTTTCTACGCCGAGTTGCGCCGCCTGCTCCCGGAAGTCGAGATCGTCGAAGTACCCGAGGCCGCCGTCCCGCTCGCTGACGCGATAAAATCCTACCTCTTCAACGCCCAGCTCGTGACGCTGCCCGACGGCGGCGGCATGGGCCTCATCCTGCCGGAGGAAGCGCGCGAGACTCCGAACGTCTGGTCCTGGCTGCAGGCGATGGTCGCCGGCAACGGACCGATCCGCCGCCTCTTCGTGGTCGACGTGCGCCAGTCGATGGCGAACGGCGGCGGCCCCGCGTGCCTCCGTTTGCGCGTCGCCGCCGATCCGGCTGCGATCGACACCCGCTTCCTTGCCGACGAAGCGAAGCTCGATCTCATGTCCGACGTCATCGCCCGCTCATGGCCGGACCGTATCGCCCCCGACGACCTGCTCGACCCCGTGCTCTGGACGCGAATGGAGGAGGCGCGAACCGCCCTGAACGCCGCGCTCGGCCTCGCCGAGCTCGATTGAAGCGCCGCTTGCCAATTGCGCCCGAAGTCCGTCTAAGTGTCGGAAAAAAGGGGATGATCATGAAGACCTTGTGGACTGCGGCAGCCGCCGCCACCGCCCTCGCCGCGCCCGCGAGCGCCCAGCAGCCGGCGCGGCCCGCTCCCACCGTCCAGCAGCAGTTCGACGCGGCGAGCGCCGCCTTCGACGCCGGGCGCTTCGCGGAGTCGCTGGGGGTGCTCGAACTGATCGAGCAGCGCCTCGCGGGTACCCGGGACGTACGCAGCCTCGCCATCGTCCGGGTCCGCAAGGGCGAGGCGCTCATCCGCCTCGACCGCATTGCCGAAGCCGAAGCGGCATTGCGCACCTCGCTCCCGCTCCTTCCCGCCGACGACGCTTCGCTCAACGAGGACCGGTTCCTCGGCTATGCCGGCCTGGGCCGCGCCGCCGAGCTCCGCCTCGACTATCGCGAGGCCGCCGCTCAGTACCGCACGGCGGCGTCGATCGAGGTCGAGCCCGTCGTCAAGCTCGCCGTCTATCGCGGCCTCGTCCAGACGCAGATGTTCCACGACGCGCCGGCCGCCCTCGCCGCGGCCGACGAAGCGATCAGGCTCGCCGCTCGGGTTGCGCCGGGCGACGGCGAAGTCGAAGGACTGGCTCGCACGCTTCGCGGCCGCGTCCTCCTCAACATGGGCCGCTTCCCGGAAGCGCGCTCGGAACTCGAGCGGGCGACCCGCCACCTTGGCGGCCTCGGCCTGCGCGTGAACTTGCGCGACGTCGTCGCGCGGTCCGATCTCGCCATTGCCGCCCTCCTGGCCGGCGACCGCGAGGCGGCGCGGCGCTACATCGCTCTGACCGGTGCCGGGCGCATGCCCGGCGCGGACGTCCCTGTTCCCCGCCGGAATCCGGTACCGCGCTGCGGCAACGGCCTCTCTCCGACGGATGTCGGAGTCGTCGAGCTGGCCTTGCGCGACGACGGGACCGTCGCTTCTGCCAGCCCTGTCTACGCGTCGGTGCAGGGCGACGCAGCGGTGCGGCTGGCGCGCGCCGCGCTCGCATGGGCGTGGCTCCCGGAGCAGGTGTCGGCCCTTGAGCCGCTCTTCCGCGCCGGCGTTCGTTTCGAGATGCGGTGCACGAACTCGCTCCTCGACTCCGCCGAACATGCAGCCGCAACCCGCGAGGAGCTGGCGCGGTGGTCCGCCGCCAATCGCGTGGAAACGGAGTTCAGCGCGTCCCGCAGCCTGACGCTGCCGCAGATGCGTGCGGAGCTGGCTGCGGCGGAAGCGCAGTACGGCGCGACGTCGCCGCATCTGCTGCGCTACATGATGCGCCTTTCCGATCGGGAAGGCCTGCCAAGCGCGGAGCGGGCGCAGGTGCTCGAGCGTGCCCTGACGATCGCCGCCGCCGCGCGCGCGCCCGGCTTCTATGTCGCCGCCATCGCCATGGATCTGGCCTGGGCGCGTTCCGACGGCGATCGCGGCGACGCCTGGGCGACGACCGTCACACAGGTACTGCGCTCGCCCGCGCTCCTTGCAGACCCCGCTCTGGCGGCAGCGGTCCATCTCGAAGCGTTCGACCGGCTGTTCACGACGGAGCGCAACAGGGAGGCCGCCGCCGTGCTCACGCAGCTTGAAGCCGTGCCGGGCTTCGGCGCGAGCCATCCCGCCAAGACCGATTTCGATGCGCGCCGCGCGCTCCTCGCGCTCGTGGAGGGAGACGCGGCGGCTTCGGCAGCGCTTGCCGTGGACGGATCGATCACGGAAGCAGCCTGCCGAGTGCCTCCGCAACATCGCCGCGGCAGCGCGACGAACAACGACTTTCCCAACACGGCCATGGCCTGGGGCTTCGCCGGGTGGGCGGTCGCCGAGACGCAGGTCGGCACGCCGGGCCGCCCCGATGCGGTCCGGACGGTCATGTCCTATCCACCCTTCGTTTTCGGCGAGGGAGCCGAAGGCATTATCGGGCGCTTCCGCTTCGCGCCGGCACCGGTGCGCGGCGGAAGCGCCTGCGCGACCTACCGTCGGCGCATCCAGTTCCGCCTGCCCGACCGCGCCGGCGGCTGAGCCGCCGATGCGGGTTCATCCCCGCAACCCGGCGGCGGCAAGACGCGTTCCGGCCATGTCGAAGGGAGAAAAGACATGCCTGCAAAGTCCAAAGCCCAGCAGCGCGCGGCTGGCGTCGCATTGTCGGCGAAGCGCGGCGATACGCCGAAGTCGCAGCTCAAGGGCCCATCGAAGGATATGGCGGAGTCGATGAGCGAAAAGCAGCTCGAAGAGCTCGCCTCGTCGAAGCGGAAGGGCAAGCCGGAGCATGCCGGCGACTAGCGCACCCGGCCTTCGCGGCTCTGCTCAGTCGGGCTGCTCGGCGTAGTTCTGCTCGCGCTGCTCCATCTCGTTCTCGCGCACGTCCTCCCGGTCGCGCGCGGCCTCGACGAGCCGCCGCCGTTCCGCC
>DASTLX010000052.1:0-25221 GCA_035714565.1 Allosphingosinicella sp. | reverse complement strand
ATGTCCTCCGGATCGCCGGAGAGGGCGCACCAGCGGAACGGCCCGATACCCCGGCAGAAGAGCGGCCGCACATAAGCCGGCACGAATCCGGGGAAGTCGAAGGCGTGGGTCACGCCTTCGATCTTCGCCACCTGGCGGATGTTGTTGCCATAGTCGAAAGTCGGAATGCCCCGCTCGCGGAATGCGAGCATCGCCTCGACGTGGCTCGCCATCGAGGCCCGCGCGGCAGTCTCGACCGCGGCAGGATCGCGCTCGCGCATCTCCACCCATTTCTCCACCGACCAGCCGATGGGCAGATAGCCGTTCACGGGATCGTGGGCGGAGGTCTGATCGGTCACCGCGTCGGGCCGGATGCCGCGCCTCACCATCTCCGGCAGGATCTCCGCGGCATTGCCGAGCAGCCCCACCGAGGTCGGCTCGCTAGCGGTGCGGACGATCTCCAGCGCCTCGTCGATGCTGGAAGCGCGCCGGTCGAGATAGCGTGTCTCCAGCCTCTTCTCGATCCGGCTCTCCTGGCACTCGATGGCGATGCAATGCGCCCCCGCCATCACCGCGGCGAGCGGCTGCGCCCCGCCCATCCCGCCAAGCCCCGCGGTCAGGATCCACTTGCCCGAAAGGTCGCCGCCATAATGCTGGCGCCCCATCTCGACGAAGGTCTCGTAGGTCCCTTGGACGATCCCCTGGGTGCCGATGTAGATCCACGACCCGGCCGTCATCTGGCCGTACATCATCAGCCCCTTGCGATCCAATTCGTGGAAATGCTCCCACGTCGCCCATTTCGGGACCAGGTTGGAATTGGCGATCAGCACCCGCGGAGCGTCCGAATGGGTGCGGAAGACTCCGACCGGCTTGCCCGACTGGACGAGGAGGGTCTGGTCGTCCTCGAGCCGCTCGAGGGTCTCGACGATCCGGTCGAAGCTCGCCCAGTCCCGCGCCGCCCGGCCGATGCCGCCGTAGACGACCAGCTCTTCCGGCGCCTCGGCGACGCGCGGGTCGAGGTTGTTCTGGAGCATCCGGACCGCGGCTTCGGTCGCCCAGCTGCGGGCGACGAGGTCCGGTCCGGTGCGGGCGCGGATGGATCGGCTGTTGTCGCGGCGTGAAAGCATGCGGAGGTCTCTAGCCTCCCCGTCATCCCGGCGAAAGCCGGGACCTCGGGCCAAGACGTCCCGGCGGGTCTGTCAGAGGTCCCGGCTTCCGCCGGATGACGGATCAGGCGTCCAACCCCGCCACGATTCGCCGCTCCGGCCCGGGCAGGCCGATCCAGTAGCAGAGCTCCGCCGGCCGGCTGACCCGCCAGACGCACAGGTCCGCCGCCTTGCCGGTCGAGACAGTGCCGACCTCCTTTTCCAAGCCGATGGCTTTCGCCGCACTGACCGTCATCCCCGCCAGCGCCTCCTCGGGGGTGAGCCCGAACAGGGTGCAGGCCATGCTCAGCATCAGCGTCGGCGAAAGGACGGGCGACGTGCCGGGGTTGCAGTCGGTCGCCACCGCCATCGGGACTCCATGGCGGCGGAGCAGGTCGATGGGCGGCTTGCGGGTCTCGCGAAGCGCATAGAAAGCGCCGGGCAGGAGCACCGCGACCATTCCGGCGCGGGCCATCGCCCCGATCCCCGCCTCGTCGGCATGCTCGAGATGGTCGGCCGACAAGGCGCCGAACTCGGCTGCGAGCGCGGCGCCCTGGAGGTTCGAGAGCTGCTCGGCGTGGAGCTTGACCCTTAGGCCGTGCTCGTCCGCCGCCTCGAACACGGACCGCACCTCGTCCGGCGTGAAGCCGATCCCCTCGCAAAAGGCGTCGACCGCGGTCGCGAGCCCGGAATCCGCGACCGCCGGGATCATCTCCTCGACGGCGAGCCGGACGAACGCGTCGCGGCTGTCCCTGTGCTCGGGTGGAAGCGCGTGGAGCGCGAGCAGGGTCGGCACCACGCGCACCGGCTCGCTCTCGCCCAGCGCCCGGGCCGCCTCCAGCATCTTGATCTCGCTCGGGACGTCGAGGCCGTAGCCGGACTTGATCTCGACCGTCGTGCAGCCGCCGCTCATCAGGGCGCGCAGGCGCGGCCTCGCCTGCTCGACCAGGTCGTCGAGCGAGGCCAGGCGGGTCGCCTTGACCGAGGAGACGATTCCGCCGCCGGCCCGGGCGATCTCCTCGTAGCTCGCGCCGTTCAGCCTCCGCTCGAACTCCCCCGAGCGGTTGCTTCCGAAGACGAGGTGGGTGTGGCAATCGATCAGCCCCGGCGTGACCCAGGCGCCGCCCAGCGGCTCCACCGTCCGGGCCCGGTAGCCGGCGAGGTCGATGCGCCGCCCGACCCGGACGATCCGGCCGTCCTGGATCCCGATCGCGCCGTCCTCGATCGCGCCGAACGGGCCGGGCGAGGCCGGGTCCATCGTCGCGACGTGGCAATCCGTGAGCAGTCGGTCCCACATAGGTCGCTTCTTAACCTTCGTCCGATTAAGAGCAACGCCATGAGCTGGAAATCCATCGCTGACTTGATCGGCAGCGAGGGCCAGGTCGCGATCCTGGGGGCACCCATGGAGGCAGGTTCGGTGACCCCGGGCCGCTGCGACCTCGCCCCCGACGCCGTCCGCCGGGCCCTCCGCCGATTCAGCACCTACGACGTCGAGCGAAGCTCGGAGCTGTTCTTCGCCGTGCGCGACCTTGGCGACGTTCCGGTCCAGGGGAAGAGCCCGGCCGAAGGCTTCGAGCCGATCCGCGATTCCACCGCCGCGGCCGTCGCCGGCCACCGGCTGACCATGCTCATCGGCGGCAACAACGCCGTCACCCGCCCCGCCGCGCACGGGCTCGGAGTGCCCCTCGCCAAGGTTGGGCTGATCACCCTCGACGCCCATTTCGACCTTCGCGAGACCGACGGCGGCCCGATCAACGGCAATCCGATACGCTGCCTGATCGAGGACGGGCTGCCCGGCGCCAATATCTGCCAGATCGGGCTCGCCCCCTTCGCCAACACGGCCAGGATGCACGCCGATGCCCGCGCCTTCGGGATCGGAATCTACACGATGGCGGATTGCCAGGAGCGCGGGATCCTCGCCGTTCTCAACCACGCCCTCGCCCGCTTCGTCCATCTCGACGCGCTGATGGTGGATTTCGACATCGACGTCGTCGACCGCTCGCAATGCCCCGGCGCGCCCGGCGCCCGGCCCGGCGGAATGCCGGTCTCGATGTTCTTCGCCGCCGCCCGCCGGCTGGCGGCGGAGCCGAGGGTCAAGCTTGTCGACCTGACCGAGTTCGACCCCAGCCTCGACGTCAGCGACGTCACCGCCCTGACCGCGGGTCGCTGGGTGTGCGAGGTGCTCGCGGGGTTTGCGGGGCGATAATCCTCTCCCCGACTATTCTCGAAGGGAGGGTCAGAGCGTCTTCAGCTGCACTTCCGTGTCCGCGAGCTTATCCGCATCGATCGCCCTTCGCTCCAGCACCAGCTTGCGCCCCTGCACATAATCCCTCGTCGCATTGACGCAGTCGAGGGCGATGACCCGCCCGTCGAGCCGGTAGAGGATCGAGAAGCTCCGCTCCTCGGGCCGGCCGCGGACCACGGTGGAATCGTGGCCGACCGACAGCCCCACCGTCTGCAGCCGAAGGTCGTACTGGTTCGACCAGAACCAGGGGACGGCGTCATAGGGCTCGGGGCGGCCGACGATCGCCCTGGCGACGGCCGCCGCCTGATCGTGGGCGTTCTGGACGGATTCGAGGCGGATCCGAAGGCCGCCGGCGAAGGGGTTCTCGTGAGCCGCGCAGTCCCCGGCGGCGTAGATGTCCGGGAGGCTGGTACGGCCGCAGGGATCGACCTCGACCCCGTTCGCCCCGGCGGCGCCGGCGGCGAGCAGCGGCTCGACCGCGGCCTCGACTCCGATGCCGACGACCACCATCTGCGCCTCGACGAGGTCGCCGCCCTGAAGCCGGACGCCGGCGACCCGGCCGTTCTCGCCGGCGATCGACGCGACGGTGGCCCCCAGCCTGACGTCCACCCCCCGAGCCCGGTGCTCGGCCTCGTAGAAGCGCGAAATCTCCTCACCCGCCACTCGTGCGAGGACCCGGTCGAGCGCCTCGAGCAGAACCACCTTCTTGCCCAGCTTGCGAAGAACGGCCGCGGTCTCGAGGCCGATATAGCCGCCGCCGACGACCGCGACGCACTCCACCGAATCGAGCTCCGCGCGGATCGCGTCCGTGTCGGCCTTGCGCCGGACGAGGTGGACTCCGGCGAGGTCGCCCCCTTCGCAGCCGAGCCGGCGCGGCTCGCCTCCGGCCGCCCAGACCAGGGTCCGGTAGCCGAAGCGCTCGCCGCCCCGAGCGGTCACCGTCCGCCCTTCGGGATCGACCGCGGCGACGGCGGTCCCGAGGATGAGCTCGATGCCCCGTTCCGCCCAGAACGATTCCGGCCGGGTGAGCATGCGCTCGAATTCCTTCTCTCCCGCGAGATATTCCTTGGAGAGGGGCGGCCGCTCGTAAGGCGGCTCGGGCTCGGCGCCGATCAGGGCGATCGAGCCGGCGAAGCCGAGCTGCCGGAGCTGGATCGCGGCCTGGGCCCCGGCATGGCCGGCGCCGACGATGAGGATGTCGTGGTGGGTCACTTGACTTTACTTTCCTAAATCCTCCCCCGGATTTTCCGGGGGAGGGGGACCGCGCGCAGCGCGGTGGAGGGGTTCTTCCGGGTCAAGAGGAAGAACCCCTCCACCATGCTTCGCATGGTCCCCCTCCCCGGCAAATGCCGGGGAGGATTTCAGGGATCACTCCTTCGGCTCGACCGGAACCGCGACGAGCGGCTGGTGGGCCTCGGGCGCCGCGGGCGCCGCGCCATTGCCGGCGCCGGCGACGAGATTCTCGAGCGTCGACCCGTCGAAGCCCAGCTCCTTCATCAGGCCGTCGACGATCGGGGCCTGGGCGCGATAGCGGAGCGCCGCGGCGACGGCGCTGGAGGCGAGATTGCCCTCGCCGCCCGCACCGGTGCCGTTGCCGCCCGCGTTGGAGCCGCCGGACAGCCCCTCGACCTGGACGATCTTGATCGAATCGATGGCCTCCATCGGCTTGGCCGCCTCGCGGACGACCTCGGGAAGCACCTTGAGCAGCGCCATCTTGGTCTGCAGCGAGATCTGGTCGGAGGAGAGCAGGTTCGCCGCCTCGTTGATCGCGCGCTGGCCGGCGGCCTCGACCTCGAAGCGGACCCGCGACGCCTCGGCGCGGAGCTTCTCGGCCTCGGCCTCGCCTTCGGCGGCGAGACGCATCGCCTCGGCCCGGTCGGCGGCGGCCTGCTTCTCGGCATCGGCCTGGACCTTGATTCCGATCGCGCTGCGCTCGGCCTCGCGGCTGGCGTCGATCAGCTCGATCCGCTTGACGCGCTCGGCGACCTCGGTCTCGCGGGCGGTCCCGACCCTTTCCTCCGCGGCGACCGCCTCGGCCCGCGCCTTGTCCGCTTCGGCCTTGGCCTGGCTCTCCTCGCGGCTCTTGTTCTGGATCGCGATCTGCTGCTCCTGACGGGCGATCTCGACCGCCTGGGTCTGGGCGATCTTGGCCTGCTCGACGACCTTGTTGGCCTCGATCTGGGCGGAATCGACCTGGCGCTTCGCGGTGATCTTCGCCTCGTCGGCCTCGCGCTGGCGCTCGGCCTGCTGCTGGGCGACCTCGGCATTCTGAGCGGCGCGCCTGACCTCGACCTCGCGCTCCTGCTCGAGCCGGGCGAACTCGGTGTCGCGGCCGATCTCGAAGCTCTTGCGGGCCGCCTCGAGATTCTTCGCCTCGATCTGGACCCTCGTCTCCTGCTCGATGTCGTTCCTCGCCTTGCGGCGCAGCTCGATCTGCTCGGTCAGCTTGGTCAGGCCCTCGGCGTCGAAGGCGTTGTTGGCGTTGAAATGCTCGATCGAGGTCTGGTCGAGCCCGGTGAGGGACACCGATTCGAGCTCGAGGCCGTTCATCGCCAGGTCGGCCGAGGAGACCTGCTGCACCTTCTGGACGAACTCGGAGCGCTGCTCGTGGAGCTGGTTCATCGTCATTCCGGCGGCCACGGAGCGGAGCGCGTCGACGAACTTGCCTTCGATCAGCTCCTTCAGGTTCTCCGGATGCATTGTCCTGAGGCCGAGCGTCTGGGCGGCGATGGCGATCGACTCGCGGTCGGGGCGGACGCGGACGTAGAATTCGGCCTTCACGTCGATGCGGAGGCGGTCGAGCGTGATGAGCGCGTCGACGTTCTTGCGCTCGACGGCGAGGCGGACGGTGTTGAGGTTGACCGGCATCGTCTCGTGGAGGACGGGCAGGACGAGGGCGCCGCCGTTGATGACGACCTTCTCGCCGCCGAAGCCGGTTCGGACGAAGCCAATCTCCTTGGTCGCCCGGCGGTAGAGGCGGGTGATGATCAGCCCCAAAACGAGCAGGGCGGCTAGAACGATTCCCGCATAGATGGCCATCTGGACCATGTCAGTCTCTCCTGGTTGAACTGGGCAGGCCCGTCGCGGCGAGCGCGTCCAGGCCCGAGGGGATACGGTCGGATCTTCCGACCGCGATGAAGATGTTGCCGTCGCGCCGGTCGAGCCGGACGGTCTCGCCTTCGCCGATGGCCTGGTCGTCGTCGTAGGGCTCGACCATCACATAATGAGGCTGGCCATGGATGTCGGCGACCCGCGCCTGGGCGGGCGAGCCTCGCCGAGCGGTCCCGACCGTGATCGTGCCCCTGCGGCCGACGAGGCTGTCCAGGCTGACCGCGGTGGTCTCGTCGCCCGGCATGATCCGGGCCAGCCCGCGGGCCCCGATGCCCGTCAGCGGAAGCGCCGCCGCCGCCGCCGCGGGCGCCGCGATCCACAGCGGAAGCGGGCCGGCGAACTGCTGGACGGCGAGCCCGACGAGCCCGAAGACAGCGAGGAAGACGACGAGCAGCATCAGCAGCGGAACCTGGCCGAATCCGAGCCAGCCGAGCAGGTCGCCGCCGTGACCGTCCAGACCGACATCCGAGTCGAGATGGATCGCGGACGCGCCGAGGCCGAGCGCCTCCACGACGCCGATCATCAGCATGACCAGAAGCGCCACCGAAAACGGCAGGTTCGCCGGAGCGGCGATGATTTCGAGCATTCCCCAACCCCTTGAGTCGCCAATAATCGGAGTTTGCGTAAATTCCTAGGAAATTCCGAGGTTTGCCCGCACTGCCGATCGATTGCGGAGGGCTAAGCCATTGCCAGCGCGCCGCTTCCCGGCCATGGGCGGGCGACATGGCGACCGACGCTGGCGAGCTCACCCGGGACTTCAAGCAGGCGATGCGCCGCGTCGCTTCGACCGTCAACGTCATCACCGTCTGCGTCGGCGGCGAGCCGATGGGGATCACCGCGACCGCCATGTCCTCGCTTTCGCTCGATCCGCCGAGCCTGCTCATCTGCATCAACCGGACCGCCTCGCTGCACAGCCCGCTCGAGGACGTCTCCCATTTCTGCGTCAACGTCCTCCACCGAAGCCAGGAGGACATCGCGCGGATGTTCGCCGACCGGAGCCAGCAGGCCCTTCGCTTCGCCTCGGGCTGGCAGGTCGACTGCGACCGCCCGCCCCGGCTCGCCGACGCCCAGGCTGCGATATTGTGCCGCCGCATCCGCCACTTTCCGTACGGCACCCACTCGATCTTCGTCGGCGAGGTCGAGGAAGTGAAGGCGAGGGAAGACGTCGACCCGCTGGTCTATGTGGACGGGCGGTACGGGGGGGCAGGCTCCTAATTCCTCCCCGAGATTTCTCGGGGAGGGGGACCGCGCCAAGCGCGGCGGAGGGGTTCTTGGAAATCTCGGGAAAAGAACCCCTCCACCAGGCTTCGCCTGGTCCCCCTCCCCGGCAAATGCCGGGGAGGAATTGTTCCGGGCGTCACCCCCTGATGAACCGCTCCAGGGCTTCGTGGGCCTCGTCGTCGGTGGTCTGGATCGGCGGGTGCTTGCAGAAATAGGCGGCCGCCGGATGGACCGGTCCCGACAGGCCGCGATCCTTGGCGATCTTGGCGCAGCGGATCATGTCGATCGCGACTCCGGCCGAATTGGGGCTGTCCTCTACCGAGAGGCGCATCTCGAGGTTCATCGGAACGCCTCCGAACATCGAGCCTTCCATCCTCAGGAAGCAGACCTTGTTGTCGTTCTGCCAGGCGACGTAGTCGGACGGACCGACATGGATGTTCTCGTCGTCGATCCGGCGCTCGGCGACGGACTGGACCGCCTCGGTCTTCGATATCTTCTTCGAGGCCAGCCGCTTGCGGTTCGACATGTTGAGGAAGTCGGTGTTGCCGCCGGTGTTGAGCTGGTAGGTCCGCTCCAGGCGGACCCCGCGCTTCCTGAACAGGTCGGTGAGCACGCGGTGGACGATGGTCGCGCCCAATTGCGCCTTGATGTCGTCGCCGATGATGGGCACTCCGGCCTTGCGGAAGCGCTCCGCCCAGGCCTCGTCGGAGGCGATGAACACCGGGATGTTGTTGACGAAGGCGACCCCCGCCTCGAGCGCGCATTCGGCGTAGAATTCGGTCGCTTCCTGGCTGCCCACCGGCAGATAGTTCAACAGGACGTCGGTCTCCGTCTCCTTGAGCCGGCGGACGACGTCGGACTTGTCCGGCTGCGGGGCGTCGGCCGGAAGGAAGGTGCGGTCGTCGGGCCATTCGGCCATATGCTCGGAATAGCCGTCGAGGGTCCGGCCCATCTCGACCGCGACGCCGCTCTCGGGGACGTGGTCGCAGAAGACGGCGGTGCAGTTCGGCTTCTCGAAGATCGCCCCGGCAACGTCCTTGCCGACCTTGCGGCGGTCGATGTCCCAGGCGGCGACGATCCTTATGTCCTTGGGCCGATAGCCGCCCAGATCCCAGTGCATCAGCCCGATCTGGTCGTTGGCGCCGCCGTTTTGGTAGTGGGCGAGGCCTTGCACGAGCGAGCTCGCGCAATTGCCGACGCCGACGATGGCGACATTGATCGCCTTGGGGTCGTGGAGACTCATCGGGCGCGCTCCGAAAAGACGCGGTTCAAGCAGATTGTCACGTTCACCTCGAAGGTCCTGCGGCGGCCTCCAAACGCGTGGAGCCGCTTAATGGGCACATAAGTGCGGGCTCTGCCTCGCCCGAGCCCGGAGTGCAAGCTCGGCGTGTGCCGCCGCGGCGCTAACCGCATGGCGGACATGCCCTAAAACGCCTTTCCCGGCCCGGAACAATGCGCCGGGCCGATCGGTTTAGCAAAGAGACGCAGCCAAGCGTCCCGGTTCCTGTTTCCTCCCGATATTTACCAAAAAAAGCGAAGGAAGACAAAGGGTTTGCCGAAACGCCTTTCGATTTCGGGCGGAATCGCCCGCTTCCGCGCGGCGAGGGCCGGCCGATGAGGCCCTCCCTGCGAATCCTCGTCACCGCCGATTCGGCGGGCAGCCTGTGGCCCTACGGCCTCGATCTCGCCCGCGGCCTTTCGCGGCTCGGCCATGAGACCGTCCTCGCCCTGACCGGGCCTGCGGCGACGGACGCCCAGATCCGGTCCGCCACCGCCATCCCCGGGCTGCGGCTGGTCGACACCGGCCTCGCCCTCGACCGGACGGCCGAGGACGAAGCTTCGCTGGTCCGGACGGCGGAAGGAATCGCTCTTCTCGCCGACGAGGTCGGGGCGGACGTCGTCCAGCTCAACACCCCCGCGCTCGCCGCCCTCGCGGATTTCGGACAGCCCGTCGTCGCCGTCCTTCACAGCTGCGTCGCGACCTGGTGGGAGACGGTGCAGGGCACCAGGCTTCCCGACGATTTCGCCTGGCGAACCGATCTCGTCGCGGGCGGCCTGCGAGCCGCGGGCGAAGTCGTCGTTCCGACCGCCGCCTTCGGCGATTCGGTCAGGCGGCGCTATCGTCTCGAGTCGGCCCCGCGCACCGTCCATCACGGCCGCTCGCCCCTGGCCGTTCCGACCGGGGTCCCGCACGATTTCGTCTTCACCGCCGGGCGGCTGTGGGACCAGGGCAAGAATCTGGGCCTGCTCGACTCGGCCGCGGCTCGAATCGGCGTTCCGGTCCGGGCCGCCGGCCCGATCGCCGGGCCCAATGGCGGCCCGGTCATGTTCGACAACATCCACTGCCTCGGCACCCTCGACGAGGCCGAGCTCGGCCGCTGCCTCTCGGCACGGCCGGTCTTCGTGTCCGCGGCCCTGTACGAGCCCTTCGGCCTGGCCGTGCTCGAGGCCGCCTCGGCCGGCTGCGCCCTCGTCCTCTCGGACATCCCGACCTTCCGCGAGCTGTGGGACGAAGTCGCGATCTTCGTCGACCCGCGCGACGAGGACGGCTTCGCCCGGGCGATCGGCGACCTCGCCGGCGACGATTTCGAGCGCGCGGTGCTCGGCCGCGCGGCGAGGGAGCGCGCCGCCCGCTACACGCCCGACGCGATGGCCGCGCAGATGGCCAATATCTATCGCTCGCTGCTACCCGCGATTCGCCACCCCGTGCTGGCGGCGGCGCGCGCAGCATAGGGCGTCCTCCCCGCGCGAAGCCGTGGGGAGGACCAGCGAAGCGCGGTGGAGGGGCCCCTCCCCATCTCCGAAGGGGAGGATTTACCTCGCGAACAGGTTCTCCGGGTCGGCCATCGCTTTGATCTCGAGGGCATTGCCGGAGGGGTCGAGGAAGAACATCGTCGCCTGCTCGCCGGGCAGGCCGCGGAAGCGGATGGCGGGCTCGATGACGAACTCGGTGCCCGCCGCCTTCAGCCTTTCCGCCATCGCCTCCCAGGCGGCCATGTCGAGCACCGCCCCGAAATGCGGGACCGGCACGTCGTGGCCGTCGACCGGATTGCGATGGAGCCGCGGAGTCATGCCGGGATCGAGATGGGCGACGATCTGGTGCCCGAAGAAATCGAAGTCGATCCAGTCGTCCGAGCTGCGCCCCTCGCGGCAGCCGAGCAGCCCGCCGTAGAAGGCGCGGGCGGAGTCGAGGTCGTGGACGGGAAAGGCGAGATGGAAGGGGGGAAGGGTCATGGATCCTCCCTAAAGACGCGGGCAGGATTGAGCCAGCCACTCCGTTCGGACCGAGCCCGTCGAAGCGCCACTTCGTCCGGGTCGGAAAAACGGAAGGCGGCTTCGACAGGCTCGGCCCGAACGGTTTCGGTGGATTGTAAACTCGCGATTTTCCGTCGATGGAGCGGCCGGTGAAGCTTCTCGCTTATTCCTTCCTCGCCGGCCTGGCCGCGGCCTGCGGCTTCGAGCCGATCGGGCTGTGGCCGCTGACCCTGGCGGCATTCGCCGTGCTTCTGTGGCTCGTCCGCGAGGCCCCGGGCCTGCGGAGCGCCCTCGCCCGGGGCTGGTGGTTCGGGGTCGGGCATTTCATCCTCGGACTGAACTGGATCGCCACCGCCTTCACTTACCAGGCGGAGATGCCGGCCTCGCTCGGCTACCTGGCGGTGGTCCTGCTCGCCCTCTACCTGGCCGTCTATCCGGCGGTCGCGGCCGGCCTCGCCCGGCGCCTGGGCGTCGGCAGCGACCTTCGCTTCGTCCTGGTCTTCGCCGCCGCCTGGATCGTCACCGAATGGCTTCGAGCCAACTTGTTCACCGGCTTCGCCTGGAACCCGGCCGGCGTGGCGATCTTGCCCACCCCGCTCTCCTATTCGGCGCGCCTGGTCGGCACCTACGGCCTTTCCGGGCTCACCGTCCTGCTTGCCGGCATCCTTCTCCTCCTCGCCCGGCGCCGGTTGCGGCCGGCCGGAGCCGCCGCCGCCGGGGTGGCCGCGCTCGGCCTGGCGGGCTGGCTCGCCGGAGGCGCCGCTCCGGAATCCGCCGGACGGTCGCTGCGAATCGTCCAGCCCAATATCGGCCAGCAGGACAAATGGCGGGAGGGCTTCCAGCAAGAGAGCATGACCCGGCTGAGGCGTCTCTCCGCGTCGAGCGAAGCGGAACCCCGGCTTCTGCTCTGGCCCGAAGCGGCGGTGACGAGGCCGCTGGAGAACGGCCTTCGCGATCCCGGCCACATCATCGAGATGCTCGAGCTCCGCCGCGACGTCGCGGCCATGCTCGGCGAGAAGGATCTGCTGCTGACCGGCGGGGTCACCTGGCGCTCGGCCGACGGCCGCGACGTGACGAGCGCGACGAACAGCGTGTTCGCGATCGACCGGACGGGACGAATCCTCGCCCGCTACGACAAGGCGCACCTCGTCCCCTATGGCGAGTATCTGCCGATGCGGCCTATCCTCTCCACGCTCGGCCTCTCGCGGCTGGCGCCGGGCGACGTCGACTTCGATCCCGGGCCCGGAGCGCGCACTCTCGACCTCCCGATCGTCGGCAAGGCCGGCTTCCAGCTCTGCTACGAGATCATCTTCTCGGGCGAGGTCGTCGACCGCAGGAACCGGCCCGCCTTCCTGTTCAACCCCTCCAACGACGCGTGGTTCGGAGCGTGGGGCCCGCCGCAGCACCTCGCCCAGGCGAGGCTGCGCGCGCTCGAGGAAGGGCTGCCGGTTCTGCGCTCGACCCCGACCGGGATTTCGGCCGTGATCGATTCCGACGGGAGCCTGCTTCATAGCCTGAAGCTCGGGACCGCGGGCGTCATCGACACGAGGCTGCCGGCGCCCAGGACGCCGACCCCGTTCGCGCGGGTCGGCAATCTCCTGCCCCTGCTGCTCGCGCTGCTCCTGGCCGCGCTGGCGATGGTCGAACAGCGCATTGCAGGGCGGCGCAAAGACGGCTAGGGAGCGCACATATAAGGATATCTTTATATCCTGCTCTCCTCCCCCGAATCCAGGAAGGCCGGTTTCTCCCGATGCGCAGCAATTACCTCTTCACGTCCGAATCCGTGTCCGAAGGCCATCCCGACAAGGTGTCCGACCAGATATCCGACGCCGTCGTCGACCTCTTCCTCGCCAAGGACCCGGAGGCGCGGGTCGCCTGCGAGACCCTGGTGACGACCCAGCGCATCGTCATCGGCGGCGAGATCCGCTGCAAGGGCGTCTATGACGAGGAACAGTATGCCGACACCCACGGCTGGGCGCCGGGCGTGCGCGACGAGATCGAGCAGGCGGTCCGTCACGTCGTCGAGAAGATCGGCTACGAGCAGGACGGCTTCCACTGGCAGACGGCGAGCTTCGAGAACCATCTCCACGGCCAGTCGGCGCACATCGCGCAGGGCGTCGACGAGAGCGGCAACAAGGACGAGGGCGCCGGCGACCAGGGCATCATGTTCGGCTATGCGACCGACGAGACGCCCGACCTGCTCCCCGCGACCCTTTATTATTCGCACCGGATCCTCGAGCGGCTCGCCGCCGACCGCCACAGCGGCGCCGCGCCCTTCCTCCTTCCCGACGCCAAGAGCCAGGTGACGCTCCAATATGAGAATGGCGAGCCTGTCCGGGCGACCGCCCTCGTCGTCTCGACCCAGCATCGGGCGGGCTATTGCGACGACGGCCGCGAAGGCGCCGATCCGGCCAAGTACAAGGAGCTTCGCGACTATGTCGTCGGAGTGTTCCACGACGTGCTGCCGGAGGGCTTCATCACCGACGAGACCAGGATCTACGTCAATCCGACCGGACGCTTCGAGATCGGCGGGCCCGACGGCGACGCCGGCCTGACCGGCCGCAAGATCATCGTCGACACCTACGGCGGCGCGGCGCCGCACGGCGGCGGCGCGTTCAGCGGCAAGGACCCGACCAAGGTCGACCGGTCGGCCGCCTATATCAGCCGCTACCTCGCCAAGAACGTGGTCGCCGCCGGGCTCGCCAAGCGCTGCACCATCCAGCTCTCCTACGCGATCGGGATCGCCGAGCCGCTTTCGCTCTATGTCGACCTGCACGGCACCGAGAGCGACGGAGTCAGCGCCGAAAGGCTGGAAGAGGTGCTTCCGACCCTGGTCCGCCTGACGCCCAAGGGCATCCGCACCCATCTCAGCCTCAACAAGCCGATCTATCTGTCGACCGCGGCCTACGGCCATTTCGGCCGCCAGCCCGACGGCGACCGGTTCACCTGGGAGCGGACCGACCTGGTGGAGAAGCTGAAGGCCGCGCTGCAGGCCGGATGAACCCGCTTCGCGCCGGCCTCCTACTCGCCTGCGCGGCGCCGCAGGCCGTTGCGGCGCAGGTCATCGCCGAGCCGGTCGAGATGCCGGGGGCGCCCGAGCGAGCGTCCGTCGACCTGAAAACGCTCGACGAGAAGGGCCTTCGGGCACTGGTGTTGGAACGGGGCCGCCATTGGCCGGCGGAGCTGGAAGCGGCGCTACGGGAGCTTCGCCGCCGTTTCGGCTCCGCCGCCGTCGAAGCCTTCGCTCAAAATGCCGAGGCGACCGCGGCGCTGGACCGGTTCGACGGCCCCGGCGCCTTTCGCCGGTTCACGAAAGTGCGCGGCGCCTTTGCCGGCAACGGCGATCCGGACATCCAGGCGGAGGTGGCCCGGGCGATCCAGGGCCAGGCCCAGGCGCAGGACCTGATCGAGGCGGGAGACCTGTCGGGGCCGCTGCAACCGGTCACTTCGGAGACGATCCGGATCGACTCGCTCGCCTACCGGCTTCGCCGCGAGCTCGTGCAGATCTATGGCCGGCGGACCGAGCCCGCAATCCGCCGGGTGGTCGCCCAGGAGCGGCTCAACATCGCGACCGGCGAGGCGATCGCCTACGATTTCAAGAAGGGCTCGGCGCCGTTCCTGGCCATCGTCAGGGACTATGACGGGTCCGCCGACCCTTCGATCCAGTACGTCATAGCCGACGCCTTCGCGACCCTGGCGCATTTCGAGACCGACCGGCGCCGGGAGATCGCGCTTTGGGAGGAGATCATCCGCCGCTACTCGAACAGCCGCGACCTCCTGGTCAGGGGAAAGGTCGACGACGCCTATGCGAACCGGGCATTCTGGCTCGAGGATATCGGGGAAACCGAGGCGGCCAAGCGGGCACAGAGGGAATATGAGGCGTGGATGCTGCGCGACTGAAGGTTGTTCCGCCTGCTTTGATCCACCCCTTGTCGTCAGCCACTCATTGCCGCTTGCCGGCCGCGGTGGCAGGGTGGGCCGGAGGAGGTCGCCCAATGCAGTCGATATGCGCGGTCGCGGCGGCAGCCCTGGCGTTGCTCGCGCCGGTCGCCGCTCCGGCACGCCCGAAAGCGCCTGCGTCGGCCGCGGCCGTTTCACCCGCCGAGCAGGCGCGATTGAAGGAAATCGGCAGGCGCGGCGCGCTGCTCTACGCCTATGACCAGGCGGCCTGGCACGGGACCGACGATATGGTCGCCAAGCTGCCCGACTATCAATCGCGGGTGGGAGGGTGGATCGTCGACGGCCCCGCGGATGCGCCCGAGCTGATATTCTTCGACAGGGAGGCCTCGCGCCCCGTCTATGTCGCCCGCTTCCGCGACGGCAAGCTGGTGTCGGGCGAGGTGGCCGGCCCCGGCGCGGGAGAGCTCAGCGCACCCCGCCGAAGCCTCGTCGCGGCCCGCAAGGCGGCGCTGGAGGCCTTTGGCCGGTCCGGATCGAAAGGGTGCTCAGACGCTCCGATGAACAGCGTCGTGCTCCCTCCCGCCGCGCCCGGCGAGCCGGTACTCGTATATTTCCTCACCCCGCAAAGGGTGACGAGCGCTCTGCCGTTCGGCGGGCATTACATGGTCCCGGTGAATTCCGCGGGCACGGCCGGCGCGGTCCGGCGCTTCACCAATTCGTGTCTCGAGCTGCCCCTGCCCGGCGCCAGGGACCGCAAGCGGGTGGCGGCGCTCGCGGTGACCCATCTGCTCGATCCGCTGCCCACCGAGATTCACGTCTTCTCCTCGCTCGCCGCCCACCTGCCCGTCATCGTCGGGACCAAGGACGGGCGAAGCTGGTGGGTCGAGGGCGGCGCGATCAATTTCGTGCACGAAGCCGGCCGCTAGGCTTCGGCGAAGCGCGTAGAAGGGCCGTCAGCGGAAGCCATGGGAGACCCCACCACCCTTCGCCGGCTCTACGGCCGCCGGTCGGGACACAAGCTTCGCCAGGGGCAGGAGGCGCTGCTCGAACGGCTGCTTCCGGCGGTTGCCGTCTCCGAGGAGGGGCCGGTCACCTCCGAAGCCCTGTTCGGCGATTCGCGGCCGCTCCATTTCGAGATCGGCTTCGGGTCGGGCGAGCATCTCGCCTACCGGGCCGACCTTCTTCCCGACCATGGCTTCGTCGGCGCCGAGCCCTTCCTCAACGGCGTGGTCGGGGCGCTTCAGCACATTCGCGACGGCCGCCTGGCGAACGTCCGGGTCCATATGGGCGACGCGCTCGACGTGCTCGAGCGGGTTCCGGACGGGGCGCTGACCATGGTCTACCTGCTCCATCCCGACCCCTGGCCGAAGGCGCGGCACGCCAAGCGGCGGATGGTCAACCCCGGCCCCCTCGACCTCATCGCGGCCAAGCTCAAGCCCGGCGGCGAGTTCCGCCTCGGCACCGACGATCCCACCTACTGCCGCTGGTCGATGATGGTGATGAACGGCCGCCGCGACTTCGAATGGCTGGCGGAGAGCGCGAAGGACTTCCTGACCCGCCCCGGCGGCTGGCCCGAGACCCGTTACGAGGCCAAGGCGAGGCGCAAGGGGCACGAGGTGTGGTACTTCCGGTATAGGCGGGTGTCCTGATCCTCCCCCGGATTTCCGGGGGAGGGGGACCGCGCGAAGCGCGGTGGAGGGGTCCTTCGGCTTCGGAATAGCCCCTCCACCATGCTTCGCATGGTCCCCCTCCCCTGCAAATGCAGGGGAGGAATTAGGCGGGGCTTACTTCGACGGTATCAGCTTGAGCAGCCGTCCGCCCTCGCCGTCCTCGAGCAGATAGACCGAGCCGCCGGGGCCCTGCTCGACCACGCGGATGCGCTTGCCCATGTCCCAGCGCTCGGCCTCGCGGGCATTGGCGCCGTTGACGTCGACCCGGATCAGCGCCTTGCTCGACAGGCCCGCGACGAGGATGTCGCCGCGCCAGCTGGGGAAGGCCGAGCCGGAATAGACGATCATGTCGCCCGGCGAGATGACCGGAGTCCACCAGACCCTGGGCGCGGCGAATTCGGGCCGGGTCGGATGATCGGGTATGTCCTTGCCGTCATAATGGTCGCCGTTGGAGACGATCGGGTAGCCGTAATTCCTGCCGCGCTCGACCAGGTTGAGCTCGTCCCCGCCCTTGGGCCCCATCTCGATCTCCCACAGCCGGCCCGAGCCGTCGAAGGCGAGGCCGAGCGGGTTGCGGTGGCCCAGCGACCAGATCTGGGCGGTCACTCCGCCGCGCCGGGCGAACGGATTGTCGGCGGGGACGGTGCCGTCGTCGTTGAGCCGGACGATCTTGCCGAGATTGGCGTTCATGTCCTGCGCCGGCGTGAATTCCTGGCGCTCGCCGTTGCTGATGTAGAGCTTGCCGTCCGGACCGAAGGCGATGCGGTGCCCGAAATGGCCCCGGCCGCTCAGCTTCGGAGACTGGCGATAGATGATTTGAAGGCCCTCGAGCCGGGGCCGGTTGCCGTCCTCGAGGAAGCGGGCGCGGCCGACCACGGCGCCGCGATTGCCGCCTTCGCCGGCCTCGACCCAGCTCAGATAGACCAGCCGGTTCTGGGCGAAGCGGGGGTGGAGGACGACGTCGCCGAAGCCGCCCTGGCCGCCATAGTCGACCGCCGGCGCTCCGGCGACGTCGCCGACCCGGCCGACGTCGCTCCACAGCAGCTTCAGCTTCCCCTTCCTCTCCGTGACCAGAGCGCGCGGGCCGGGGCCGGGGAGAAAGGCCATCGCCCAGGGCTCGTCGAACATCGTGATCTGGCGGACGGTGAACGGCCGGGCGGCCCTGGCGGCGGGGGCGGCATTGCCCTGGGCCGCCTCGCCGCCGGTGCCGCAGGCGGCGAGAAGGATAAGTGGGATGAGGATTCGCATGGGGAGCTCCTTGGGCCGCTGCCGGGCCGTGCACCGGCCATGGGGACCGGAAATTCGTCCGGAAGTTTCATTGTTTCAGCTTCCATAGAACGAAAAACCTTCCGGCAGAACCATTCGCGCGCGGCGGCCGGAAAGGCCGGGCAGCGGCCGCGTGGGCGGCGCGGATCGCGAGCCGCCCGAACGGGCTCCGCCGGTCTGCTGCAGGAAGGCGCGCGATCTTCGCGAGTCGCTCGAGTCGATTCCCATCGTTCGAACATGGCGGGAACAGAGTCTTCGGGAAACGCCGATTAGGCATTCACGCCGGCCTTTTGCTAGGCTTGGCCATGGCCGACATCTTCTCCTCGAACCCGTTCGACATCGTCCCTCATGTCGTCGCCCTGGCGGTCGCCTACCTGCTCGCCCTTCCGGTGGGGTGGAATCGCGAGAAGGAGGAGCGCAGCGCCGGGCTTCGCACCTTCCCGCTCGTCGCGGTGGCCGCCTGCGGCTTCGTCCAGGCGGCGGAGGGGCTCACCCACCAGCATCCCGAGGCGATGGCCCGGATCGTCGAGGGGATCATCACCGGAATGGGCTTCATCGGCGGCGGCGCCATCCTGCGCCTCAAGGACAGCGTGAAGGGCACCGCGACCGCGGCCAGCCTCTGGGCGACGGGGGCGATGGGCACGGCGGTCGGTCTGGGCAGCTACGACGTCGCGGTCGTGCTGTCCTTGATCACGCTTCTCACCCTGTGGGTCCTCTCGCCGCTCAAGACGGAGTTGGTGCAGGAGCCGGACGGCGTCGAGACCAGGCAGCGAGATCAGGACTAGCGACCTCCGCGAGCCTTACTTGAAGGCGATCGCCGCGCTGGCCGGGCCTCCCAGGGGAAGGATCTCGCAGCGGCTGAAGCCTGCTTCCAGGCACCAGCCGGTGAAGTCGGCGCCCGTGAAGTCGAAGGCGTCGCCGAACTCGATCAGCATGTTGAGCGACATCAGAAGCCCGAAGGCGTTCTCGCGGCGCGGATCGTCGATCAGGTTCTCGATGGCGACGAGGGCGCCGCCCTCGGGCAGGGCTCGGTACGCTTTGGCGATCAGCATCTTCTTGTGATCGAGATTCCAGTCGTGGAGGATCATCCCCATCGTGATCAGGTCGGCCTTCGGGAACTCGTCCCTGAAGAAGTCGATCTCCCCCGCGCTCACCCGCCCGCCGAGCCCGGCCTCGGCGAGGCGGCGCTCGGCGATCGGCTTCACCACCGGCAGGTCGTAGGACGCGCAGACGAGGTGCGGATGCCGCGCCGCGACGATCGCCGAGAGCTGGCCGGTGGCCCCGCCGATGTCCGCCATCGTCCGGTAGGGCGCGAAGTCGAACTTGTCGGCGAAGGCCTCGAAATTGGCCATCGAGACCCCGCGCATCGCGTCCATGAACTGCTCGAGCCGGGCGGGATCGGCGTAGAGCTCGTCGAACATCGGCTTGCCCGAGTGCCGGACCTCGTTCTGGGGCTGGCCGGTCTTCAGGGCCGGGGTGAGGTCGGCCCAGAAGCGGTAGAGGCGGGCATTGGCCATTTCGAGGATTCCGCCGACATAGCGCGGGCTCGAGCGGTCGAGATAGAGGGCGGTGGCCGGCGTGTTGGCGTAGCGGGCGGAGGCGCCGTCGCCGTCGCGCTCGAGCATCCCGAGGGCGACCAGGGTGTCGAGGAAATCGTAGGTGGCGCGGGGGTGAAGGCCGAGCGCCTGCTCGAGCTCCGAGCCCGTCCGGGATTCGCCGCCAAGTTCGGTGAACAGGCCCAGCTCGACGGCGCTGAGCAGGGCTTTGGAGGCGAAGAAGCCCATCCCGATCTGGAGGATGGGAGCGGGAGAAAGGGGAGCGTGCACGATCTGTCTCCTTGGGCCGGGCCGGGTGGTTGCCCGCCCGCCGTCTCCGCCGGATGTCGCGAACGAGGGAAAAGTGTTTCAACTGTCGCACCGGGCGCGAGAACTAAGCGAAAACCATCTAGTTTAACCGCCTTTTTGCCGGTAAAGCGATGAACGGGCAGAAGCGGTTTGGGAAATTTCCCAAACATCCTATGATTTCCGGATGGCGACGATGAACATCTCCCTGCCCGACGACCTCAAGGCTTACGTCGACGAGCAAGTGAGGAGCGGCGGCTACGACACCAGCAGCGACTATTTCCGAGCGCTCATCGAGCGTGAGCAAGGCGGGCTCGACCATCTTCGCCGGCTCCTCCTGGAGGGCGCGGCCTCTCCGATCGAGGGGCCGGTGGACGACGCATTTTTCGAAAGCCTCCTCGGAAGAGTGGGACGCCGCGCGGCGGAGTGAGTAGGAAGCGGCTGATACGTCACGCCGCCGTCCGGCACGATCTGGAGCGGGCCAGCGACTTTTATGAAGATACCGGTGGACCGGAAGTGGCCAGACGCTTCCTGACGGCTGCGCGTTCGACGTTTCGCGAAATAGCGGCGCGGCCCGGAGCTGGATCGCTGCGACACGGCGAGGGCCTGGGCCTTAATCACCTGCACACGTCGGGTCTCCGGATTTCCCTATCTGATTTTCTATGTCGAACGTGACGGTGAGATAGAGGTGACTCGTGTCCTTCATGACAGGCGCGACCTCGAGCGCTCTTATTCCAACCAGGATAGCTGACGGCGCCAATCCCCGCTTGCCCCTTCGCCCCGCCGCGCCTATATGCGCTTCACCTTCCTTGACATCGTTAGACGTCGAGGCTGGTCCCGGGGACGGGGCCGGCGCGGGAAGGTTTTGGTTTTGCGGAGAGCGTGTGGCGGATCTCGACGAAGTTACCAGGCTGATCGAGCCGGCGGCGGAAGCCGAGGGGCTTGCGCTGGTTCGAGTCAAGATGATCGGCGGCACTTCGGACCCGACGCTGCAGGTGATGGCGGAGCGGCCCGATACGCGCCAGTTGACGCTCGAGGATTGCGCCCGCCTGTCGCGGCGGCTGTCCGAGCTGCTCGACGAGGCGGAGGCTGCCGGTCGGGACCCGATGCCGCACGCCTACCGGCTCGAGGTGAGCTCGCCGGGGATCGACCGGCCGCTCACCCGCCTCAAGGATTTTGACGACTGGAAGGGGCACGAGGCCCGGATCGTGCTCGCCGAGAAGCTCGAGGGCCGCAAGGTCTTCAGCGGCGAGCTGAGCGGGACTGAAGGAGACACCGTGCTGGTCGACGTGCAGGGGCTCGGCCCGACCGGGCTGCCCTTCGCGGCGATCCAGTCGGCCAAGCTGGTCATGACCGACAAGCTCATCAAGGCGACCGCTCCGCTCAGCGCGGACGGCGCCGACGAGATCGAACAAATCGAAGAAACAGAGGAAGACTGAACATGGCCACCACCGCCCCGGGCGCTCCCGGCGCCGTTTCCGCCAACAAGGCCGAATTGCTCGCCATCGCCGACGCGGTCGCGCGCGAGAAATTGATCGACAAGGCGATCGTCATCGAGGCGATGGAGGACGCGATCCAGCGCGCCGCCCGCGCCCGCTACGGCGCCGAGAACGACATCCGCGCCAAGCTCGACCCCGTCTCCGGCGACCTTCGCCTGTGGCGCGTCGTCGAGGTGGTCGAGGCGGTCGACGATTATTTCAAGCAGGTCAGCCTCGACGACGCCCAGAAGCTGCAGCCGGGCGCGGTGGTCGGCGACTATATCGTCGACCCGCTGCCGCCGATCGAGTTCGGCCGCATCGCCGCCCAGGCCGCCAAGCAGGTCATCTTCCAGAAGGTCCGCGACGCCGAGCGCGAGCGCCAGTACGAGGAGTTCAAGGAGCGCGCCGGCGAGATCATCACCGGAGTCGTCAAGCGCGTCGAGTTCGGCCACGTCGTCGTCGATCTCGGCCGCGCCGAGGGCGTCATCCGCCGCGACCAGCAGATCCCGCGCGAGGTCGTCCGGGTCGGCGACCGGGTGCGCTCGCTGATCCTCTCGGTGCGGCGCGAGAACCGCGGCCCGCAGATCTTCCTGAGCCGGGCGCATCCCGACTTCATGAAGAAGCTGTTCGCCCAGGAGGTGCCGGAGATTTACGACGGGATCATCGAGATCAAGGCGGCGGCGCGCGATCCGGGCAGCCGCGCCAAGATCGGCGTGATCAGCTACGACAGCTCGATCGACCCGGTCGGCGCCTGCGTCGGAATGAAGGGCTCGCGCGTGCAGGCCGTCGTCCAGGAGCTGCAGGGCGAGAAGATCGACATCATCCCCTGGTCCGAGGATCTCGCCACCTTCGTCGTCAACGGCCTCCAGCCGGCGACGGTCAGCCGCGTCGTCATCGACGAGGAGGAGAGCCGCATCGAGGTCGTCGTGCCCGACGACCAGCTCAGCCTCGCCATCGGCCGGCGCGGACAGAATGTGAGGCTCGCCTCGCAGCTGACCGGCTCGGCGATCGACATCATGACCGAGGCCGACGCCAGCGAGAAGCGCCAGCGCGAGTTCATCGAGCGCTCGGAGCTGTTCCAGAAGGAGCTCGACGTCGACGAGACCCTCGCCCAGCTGCTCGTCGCCGAGGGCTTCGGAGCGCTCGAGGAGGTCGCCTACGTCCAGCTCGACGAGCTCGCCTCGATCGAGGGCTTCGACGACGATCTCGCCACCGAGCTCCAGAGCCGCGCGGCCGAGGCGCTCGAGCGTCGCGAGGAAGCGTCCCGCGAGGAGCGCCGGGCGCTCGGAGTGTCCGACGAGCTGGCCGAGATGCCCTATCTCACCGAGCAGATGCTGGTGACCCTGGGCAAGGCGGGCATCAAGACTCTCGACGACCTGGCCGACCTCGCCACCGACGAGCTCGTCCAGAAGAAGCGCCCCGAGCAGCGCCGCCAGCGCGAGTCGAACCGGCCTGAGGACAAAGGCGGGATCCTCGCCGAATACGGCCTCTCCGACGAGCAGGGCAACGAGATCATCATGGCCGCTCGCGCCCACTGGTTCGAGGACGAAGGGGAGGACGCGGTTGCGGAAACCTCCCAATGAGAGCGTAGGACGTAAGGCTGCGCCGTCTGCTTTCCCCTCCCTGCCAAGGGAGGGGAGGCATGTGCCCGAGCGCAAGTGCATCCTCTCCGGGGAGCATGGCGAGCGGGACGGGCTGATCCGGCTCGCCCTCTCGCCGGACGGCGAGGTGCTTCCCGACGTTCGAGCCAAGGCTCCCGGGCGGGGGGCGTGGATCGGGGTCGACCGCCAGACTCTCGAAGCGGCCCGCACCAAGGGAAAGTTGCGCGGCGCCCTGGCGCGAGCCTTCAAGGGCGCTCCGCTCGCCATCCCCGAGGATCTGGGCGAGCGGATCGAGTCCGCCTTGCGCCAGGCCGCGCTCGACCGGCTCGGGCTGGAGGCCCGGTCGGGGACGCTGCTCACCGGCTCGGAGCGAATCGAGAATGCCGCGCGCAAGGGGGAGGTCCATCTCCTCCTCCACGCCGCGGATGCGGGGGAGGACGGCAACCGCAAGCTGGACCAGGCCTGGCGGGTCGGCGAAGGACGACCCCAAGGTCTGGTGATTCCAGCCGAAAGGGCCATATTGTCGTTGGCGCTCGGGCGCCAGAATGTGGTACATATAGCAATAATTGATCGTGCCGCCGCCGCGCGTGTCGAGCATGCGCTCGGGCGCTGGCGCGCTTTTATCGGATCTGAAGCTGGGCTAAGCGCCGCCGCGGCGGGCACGCCGGACGCGTCGGCTGGGAATGTGAGTGAAGGATAATAATGAGCGAGACGTCAGATAAGCCGAAGCTCGGAGCGCGCGCCCCGCTGGGCCTGAAGCGCACGGTCGAGACCGGCAAGGTCAAGCAGAGCTTCAGCCACGGCCGCTCGAACACGGTGGTGGTCGAGGTCAAGAAGCGCCGGATCCTCGGGCCCCAGTCCGCCCAGGAAGCCGCGCCCGCCCCGGCGCCCGAAGCGCCCAGGCCCGCCGCCCCCGTCGCTCCGCCGCCGGCCGCCGCGCGCCCCGCCGCGCCGCAGCGGCCCGTCAACGACGCCGCGACCCGGCGCGAGCTTCAGGAGAAGCTCCTCCGCGAGGCCGAGGAAGCGCGGCTCACCGCGCTCGAGGAGGCGCGCCGGCGCGAGGACAGGCAGGCCGCCGAGGCGACCGAGGAAGAGAAACGCCGCGCCGAGGAGAATCGCCGGGCCGAGGAGGAGCGGATCGAGGCCGCCCGTCTCGCCGCCGAGGAAGAAGCGCGCCGGGCTGCCGAGCCGGCCCCCGCCGACGCCGCTCCGGCTCCGGCCGCCCAGGACGAGGACGAGGAGCGCCGCCCGGCCCACGCCCGTCCCAAGGGGCACCACGCCCCGGCGCCCAAGCGGCCCGAGCCGGCCCGGCCGGTCCGCGGCCGCGACGATCGCCGCCACGCCGGCAAGCTGACCGTCACCCGCGCCCTCTCGGGCGAGGACGACAGCCGCGCGCGGAGCCTCGCCGCCCTTCGCCGCTCGCGCGAGAAGGAGAAGAGAGCCCACCAGCAGTCGGGCCCGTCGGCCAAGCAGGTCCGCGACGTCGTCGTCCCCGAGGCGATCACCGTCCAGGAGCTCGCCAACCGAATGGCCGAGCGCGGCGCCGACCTCGTCAAGGCGCTGTTCAAGATGGGAACGCCGGTCACGATCACCGAGACGATCGACCAGGACACGGCCGAGCTCCTGATCGAGGAATTCGGCCACCGCATGGTCCGGGTCAGCGAGAGCGACGCCGACATCCAGACCGAGACCGACGTCGATCCCGAGGAGACCCTGCGGCCGCGTCCGCCGGTGGTGACGATCATGGGCCATGTCGATCACGGCAAGACCTCGCTTCTCGACGCGATCCGCGGCGCCAACGTCGTCTCCGGCGAGGCGGGCGGCATCACCCAGCATATCGGCGCCTATCAGGTGGGCCTGCCCGACAAGTCGAAGATCACCTTCCTCGACACGCCGGGCCACGAGGCCTTCACCGAGATGCGCGCCCGCGGCGCCAACGTCACCGACATCGTCGTGCTGGTGGTAGCCGCCGACGACGGGCTGAAGCCGCAGACGGTGGAGGCGATCAACCACACCAAGGCGGCCGGCGTGCCGATGATCGTCGCGATCAACAAGATCGACAAGCCGGGCGCCAATGCCCAGAAGGTCCGCGAGGAGCTGCTCCAGCACGAGATCGTCGTCGAGGACCTGGGCGGCGACGTACAGGACGTCGAAGTCTCGGCGCTGAAGAAGACCAATCTTGATGGCCTCTTGGAAGCGATCGCTCTCCAGGCGGAGCTGCTCGAGCTGCGCGCCAATCCGGACCGCGCGGCCGAAGGCACGGTGATCGAGGCGAAGCTCGACAAGGGCCGCGGCCCGCTCGCGACCGTGCTCGTGCAGCGCGGGACACTCAAGGTCGGCGACGTGTTCGTGGTCGGCGCGGTGCCGGGCAAGGTGCGCGCGATGACCGACGACAAGGGCAAGCAGGTGAAGGAAGCGGGTCCCTCCGTGCCCGTCGAAGTGCTCGGCCTTTCGGGCGTGCCGTCGGCGGGTGACACGCTCACGGTGGTCGAGAACGAGGCCCGCTCCC
>DASTLX010000051.1:0-8110 GCA_035714565.1 Allosphingosinicella sp. | reverse complement strand
AAGGACGGCTGCATCCAGGCCTATGAGCGCGGAGTCCGGCGCTAGGCCCACTCGATCCCCCCTCCCCGGCTGCCCCGGGGAGGGCAGGGAGAAAATCCGTTTCGGTCTCGTTTAGAGTGCGTGCCGCCGGGACAAGGCGGTCGCAATCCAAAGGAGGAGAAACGGGATGAAGCTCATCATGACGGCCGCGGCGCTCATGCTCGCCGGAGCCGCCGTCGCCCAGACGACGGAAGAGACCACCACCAGCACGACCACCGCGGCGACCGGGCAGACGGTCGCTCCGGGCAACGGCTCGCCCGAGACCGACGCTCGCGGGATCGCGGTCATCTCGGCGCCCGCCACTGCTCCGGCCGGCTACAACCAGCCCGCCCAGCGGCTTGCGCCGGGCGCCGCCGTTCCGACGGTCGCCGCTCCGACTCCGACCGCCTCCGGGCCGCTTCCGCCCTGCACCCGCACCGTCACCGACCGCTGCACCCAGACCTACGAGCGCGGCCGGGCTCGGTAGGGATTGAAAATCCTCCCCTGCCTTTGCAGGGGAGGGGGACCATGCGAAGCATGGTGGAGGGGCCTTTCTGACTCCGAAGAACCCCTCCACCGCGCTTGGCGCGGTCCCCCTCCCCCGGAAATCCGGGGGAGGAATTACGACTCTCCATCCGCTACGGGAGCGCCATGGCCGTCTCCCGCCTCGTCCTGACCGACTTCCGCAATCATCGCGACGCCCTGCTCGCGCCGGGGCCGGGCATGGTCGTCCTGACCGGCGAGAATGGCGCGGGCAAGACCAACCTGCTCGAGGCGGTCTCGCTGCTCTCGCCTGGGCGGGGGCTGCGCGGCGCCACCCTGTCGGAGATGGCCCGCACCGGAGGCGGCGGCGGCTTCGCGGTGGCGGCCCGGCTCGGCGACGTCGAGATCGGCACCGGCACCGATCCCCGCGCCCCGGAGCGTCGCCAGGTCCGGATCAACGGCGCGGCCGCCTCCGCGACCTCGCTTTCCGAGTGGCTCTCGGTGCTCTGGCTGACTCCGGCCATGGACCGGCTGTTCCAGGAAGGGGCAGGCGGGCGGCGGCGATTCCTCGACCGGCTGGTGCTTGCGCTCGAGCCCGGCCACGCCGTCCACGCCGCCCGCTACGAAGCCGCGATGCGGGCCCGCAACAAGCTGCTCGGCGAGGACGGGCCGTGCGACCAGGCCTGGCTCTCGGCGCTCGAGCAGCGGATGGCCGAGCACGGCGCGGCCCTCGCCGAGGCCCGGGCGAGAACCGTGGGCCTGCTCTCCGGACGGCTCGCCGCCGCCCCCGAAGGTCCCTTCGCCCGCGCCGGTCTCGCGCTCGAGGGCGGCGCCGAGGACCTCGCGCTCGAGCTCGCCCGCGGCCGGGCCCGCGACGCCGCCGCCGGCCGGACCCTGGCCGGGCCCCACCGCACCGACCTCGCCGTCACCCACCTCGACAAGGGCCAGCCGGCGGGCCTTTGCTCGACCGGCGAGCAGAAGGCGCTTCTCCTCGCGATCGTCCTCGCCCACGCCGATCTCGTCGCCGAGCGCTCGGGCCGGCGGCCGCTCCTGCTCCTCGACGAGGTCGCGGCCCATCTCGACCCCCGGCGGCGGACGGCCCTGTTCGAGCGGCTTGAGTCGGCCGGGGGGCAGGTGTGGATGACGGGCACCGAATCCGCTTTGTTCGACGGCATCGGCGCGGGCGCGACCCGTTTCGAGGTCTCAGAAGGTGTCATCCGACCGCTCTGAGCTCCCGCGAAGCGGCAATCCCTTTTTCTACGTCGCGCCTTCGCGCCTTTGCGCCTTCCCTTGAAACAGGGTGCCGAGACGGCGATCGGCAGGCGGCATAGCTCGGCCAGGTGCAAGGCCCCTGGGGGCACCGGTGAATCCAGAGCCTCTCCATCCGGGCGGCGTGCCCGACCTTTTTTGAGAGAAGGTGCAAAGGCGCAAAGGCGCAAAGGCGCAAAGGCGCAAAGGCGCAACGTGGAAAGATTGGTTGCCGCTTCGCGGCGGATTTCAGGGAAGCGCCTGCAGCCATTTGATCACTTCGTTCGCGAGCCGGATCCGGGCGCCCGACCAGCCATGGTCGGTGCCGGCATGGACCGTCGCGACCCGGGCGCCCGGCGTCGCCTTCACCGCCGCGGCGAGCGCGTCGCTCATCGGCGCCAGGCCGTCGTCGGAGGTGAGGACGAGCAGCGGGCGCCGGGCGAGACCGGCCGCCCCGGGGGTCCAGTCGAAGGCGGGGGCGTTGGCCAGGATCTCGTCGGCCATGCTTTCCGCCGTCACGCCGGCCAGCGCCTCCATGTTGTCGGCCATCAGCGCGACCGCCTCGGCCCGGTTCATCTTGCGCCCACCCATGTTGGCGGCGGAGATCAGGATCGTCCCGGCCAGCGCGGGGTCGCGCGCGGCGGTCATCGCAGCGACCCAGCCGCCCATCGAGTGGCCGGCGACGACGATCCGCTTCGGATCGATCGCAAGCCTCGTCGCATTGGCGGGGTCGCGAAGGTAGGCGAGCACGGCGCGGGCATCGCCGAGATTGCCGGCGAAGCGAAAGGCGCCCGGGCTCCCCCACGAGCCGCGATAGTTGAAGGTGACCACCGTCCAGCCGGCCCGCCGAACCGCCTGGGCGAGATCGAGGTTCTTCTCGTTGCCCGGCAGGCCGTGCATCAGCACCAGCACAGGATGCGGGCCCGCCCCGGCGGCCGTGTAGGCGAGTCCGTTGATCCTCACCCCGCCGGAGGGGATGTGGAGCACCTCCATGCCCGGGGGGTGGGCCTTGTCGTGCGGCGGGTCGGTGAAGATGGCGGGCGCCATCTGAGCCATCGGCACATGCGCGCCCGCCGGCGCCGCGAGCAGCGCCAGCGCGGCTGCGAAGGCTGATCTCGACCTCATTCTCTTCTCCCGGCCTGTGCGCCTCCCTACCCCGCATCGGCCCGGCAGTCATCCGGCAGTCGTCCGGCAGCGACTCCGCACGCGTCCGGCGGCGGCCCGGCAGGCGCCCCGCAAGCCCCCGGCACGCGCGCCGCCCGGACGAGGAAAGCGCCGCCGTCGCGCGTGGCCCACCCGACGCCGGGAATTGGAAATGCAAGCCGGAGGACGTGTCCCGGCACTTCCCTCGCGCCAAGATTCATGATATGTTCTACTTATGCTCCGCCATCCCGTCTCCCTCCGGGCGCCCCGGCCTCCACGAACGATCGGGAAAACCGATCACGATCGCCGCAGCGATTGGAAGGAATTTCATCTCTCGGCCAACTTCGGAACTTCCGGCCCTTTCGCCGCCCGTCCGCCGTCCTTCCGGGCCGATGCTGCACCTGCGAAAAAAAGCGGTGGAAAGCGGCGGATTTCCTTGGGTTTCGGCCCGTCCGGGACTATATCCCGATGATGGCAACACCCCCCAGCGAGAACGCCTACGGCGCCGATTCGATCAAGGTGCTGAAGGGCCTGGACGCGGTCCGCAAGCGGCCCGGAATGTATATCGGCGACACCGACGACGGCTCGGGCCTCCACCACATGGTGTTCGAGGTCTCGGACAACGCGATCGACGAGGCCCTGGCCGGCCATTGCGACCTGATCCGGATCGTCCTCAACCCGGACGGCTCGGTCTCGGTCGAGGACAATGGCCGCGGAATCCCGACCGGGATCCACGCCGAGGAAGGCGTGTCGGCGGCGGAGGTCATCATGACCCAGCTCCACGCCGGCGGAAAGTTCGAGAACACGTCCGACGACAATGCCTACAAGGTCTCCGGCGGCCTCCACGGGGTCGGGGTGTCGGTCGTCAACGCCTTGTCCGAATGGCTCGACCTGACCATCTGGCGCGACGGCGAGGAGCATTACACGCGCTTCCGCCACGGCGACGCCGAGGCGCCGCTCAAGGTCGTCGGCCCGGCCGGCGAGAAGAAGGGGACGAGGGTCACCTTCCTGCCCTCGCCCGAGACGTTCAAGATCGTCGAGTTCGACTTCGAGAAGCTCGAGCACCGCTTCCGCGAGCTCGCCTTCCTCAACTCCGGAGTGCGGCTGATCCTCACCGACGCCCGGCACGAGGAGGAGAAGTCGGTCGAGCTTTATTACGAGGGCGGGATCTCCGCCTTCGTCCGCTATCTCGACCGGACCAAGACCGCGCTCATCCCCGATCCGATCTCGGTGACCGGCCAGCGCGACGACGTCGGCATCGAGGTCGCGCTCGAGTGGAACGATTCCTATTACGAGCAGACCCTCTGCTTCACCAACAACATCCCCCAGCGCGACGGCGGCACCCACCTCGCCGCCTTTCGCGCCGCTCTGACCCGGACCCTCAACAATTATGCCGAAAAGTCCGGCGCCCTGAAGCGCGAGAAGGTGAATCTCACCGGCGAGGACATGCGCGAGGGCCTCACCGCCATCGTCTCGGTCAAGCTGCCCGATCCGAAGTTCGGATCGCAGACCAAGGACAAGCTCGTCAGCTCCGAGGTCCGCCAGCCGCTGGAGAGCCTGATGGCCGACAAGATGGCCGAATGGCTCGAGGAGAATCCGGCCCACGCCCGGACGATCATCCAAAAGATCATCGACGCCGCCGCGGCCCGCGAGGCCGCCCGCAAGGCCCGCGAGGCGAGCCGCAAGAGCGTGCTCGGAGTGGCTTCCCTCCCCGGCAAGCTCGCCGACTGCCAGGAGCGCGACCCGGCCAAGTGCGAACTCTTCCTGGTCGAGGGCGACAGCGCCGGCGGCTCGGCCAAGCAGGGCCGCAACCGCGAGGTCCAGGCGATCCTTCCGCTCAAGGGCAAGATCCTGAACGTCGAGCGCGCCCGCTTCGACCGGATGCTCTCGTCGAAGGAGGTCGGAACCCTCATCCAGGCGATGGGCACCGGCATCGGCCGCGACGATTTCAACATCGACAAGCTTCGCTACCACAAGATCGTGATCATGACGGACGCCGACGTCGACGGCGCCCATATCCGGACGCTCCTGCTCACCTTCTTCTACCGCCAGATGCCCGAGATCATCGAGCGCGGGCACCTCTTCATCGCCCAGCCGCCGCTCTACAAGGTCGCCAAGGGCCGCTCCGAAGTCTATCTCAAGGACAACAACAAGCTCGACGACTATCTGGTCGACGCCGGCATCGGCCTGATGCGGCTGGAAACGAAGGACGGGCCCCGCACGGGCGACGACCTTCGCGACCTCGCCGATCATGCCCGCCGGGTCCGCAGCCTCATGGCTTACGTTCCCCGCCGCTACGATCCCGGGCTGATCGAGGCGCTCGCGCTCAACGGCGCCCTCGATCCGGCCCTGCCGCCGGCGAAGCGCTCCGAGGCGATCGCCCGCGCCGCGGCCTTCCTCCAGGCCGGCGACGAATCCTCGACTTGGACCGGCGAGATCGGCGCCGACGGCGACTATGTGCTTCGCCGCCTGTGGCGCGGAGTCACCGACCACCATGTCGTCGACCACAAGTTCGTCGCCTCGGCCGAGGCGCGCAAGCTCCACGGCCTCGCCGCGGAGCAGTCCGCGACCTATGCGAGCGCCTCGCGTCTCGTCTCGATGAAGGCCGCCGCGGCGGCGGATTCGGAGGAGGGGGAGGCCAATCCCGACAGCGACGATCCCAACGTCAAGGTCGAGGGGGTGCCCGATTCCGGCCGGGCCCCGGACCCGCGCGGGATCCTCGTCCGCCGGCCCACCGAGCTGCTCGACGCGATCCTCGCCGCCGGCCGTAAGGGCCTCGCCATCCAGCGCTACAAGGGCCTCGGCGAGATGAACGCCGACCAGCTCTGGGAGACGACCCTCGACCCCGACAACCGCTCGCTCCTTCGGGTCGAAGTCGCCCAGGCCGACGTCGCCGACGAGATCTTCACCCGCCTGATGGGCGACGTCGTCGAGCCCCGCCGCGAGTTCATCCAGGAGAACGCCCTCAACGTGGCCAACCTGGACGTCTAGGTCGGCGCAAAAAAAGGACGCCTCCGAAGAGGCGTCCCTGATTCCTTCGTCCCTGCAATTAGCGGCAGCGGCGCCGGCTGCGCGCGACCTCGCGGCCGGCGAGGGCGCCGGCGGCGGCGCCGAGGACGGTGCCCGTGGTGCGGTGGCGGCCGCCGTCGATGGCGCGGCCGACGAGAGCGCCGGCGGCTCCGCCGACGATGATCCCGACCGTTCCGTTGGCGCGGCGGCAGCGCACCCGGCCCTGCGAATCGCGCCAGGTCTTGCCGTGATAATAGCCGTTGTGATTGGCCATGGCCGGAGCGGCCGGAAGGACCGGCATCGCCATCGTGGCGGCGCAGAGGGCGAGAGTGAATTTACGCATGACTTGGGTTCCTTTCCCCGTGAAGCTCGGCCTATGAACGCGGCTTGCTGCTGCCAGTTTCATTAACCTAAGACAACGATCCCGGATAACCGCCATTTTCGCTCGTCTGGCCGTGCGGACAGAACCGTCCGCCGATCCGCCGCGTTGGCGCCGGGAGGAGAAGAGTCGATGAGCGAGGACGAATGGGAGCTGCCGGCGCCGAGGGAGGATCCGGAGATCTACAAGGCCGGCCTGGTCCGCGACGGCGACGGCCGGGCGCGGCTGGTCCCGGAGGAAAATGTCGTCGAGGGCGAGCCGTCGGATGAAGGCGGAAAGGACGGGCCGGGCTGCCCCTTCTCGGGCAGGTGAACCCTTCGTCGTTCCGGCGAAAGCCGGAATCCATCAACTCAGTGGAAAAAAAGCTCCATTGGGCGGCGTTCATGGATCCCGGGCCAAGCCCGGGATGACGTGAAGGCTCAGGCTAGAGCACGTATTTGCTGAGATCCGTGTCCCGCGCGATGTCGGCGAGCTGGGCGTCGACATAAGCGGAGTCGACGACGATCCGCTCGCCGCGGCGCTCCTCCGCCTCGAAGCTGACGTCCTCGAGCAGCTTTTCCAGGACCGTCGACAGGCGACGCGCGCCGATATTCTCGACCTGGCCGTTCACCTCGGCGGCGATCCGGGCGATGGCCCTGATGCCGTCGTCGGTGAACTCGACCTCGACCCCCTCGGTCGCGATCAGCGCGATATATTGCTCGGTCAGGCTCGCCCGGGTGGCGGAGAGGATGCGGACGAAATCCTCCTCGGTCAGGGCCTTCAGCTCGACCCGGATCGGAAGCCGGCCCTGCAGCTCGGGCAGCAGGTCGGACGGTTTGGCGACGTGGAAGGCGCCCGAGGCGATGAAGAGGATATGGTCGGTCTTCATCGGCCCGTATTTGGTGGCGACCGTGGTCCCCTCGATCAGCGGCAGCAGGTCCCGCTGGACGCCCTCGCGCGATACGGATCCGCCGCGCACGTCCGACACCGCGATCTTGTCGATCTCGTCGAGGAAGACGATCCCGTTGGCCTCGGCGTCGGCGAGCGCGACGCGGCTGACGTCGTCCGGGTCGAGCCTCTTGTCGGCCTCCTCCTCGACGAGCCGGGTCCAGGCCTCCTGAACCTTGAGGCGCCGGCGCTTCTTCGGCGCCTGGCCGAGCGCCTTCGACATCATCTCGGAGAGGTTGATCATCCCGACCTGGCCGCCCATGCCGGGTATCTCGAACGGCTGGTTCGGCGCTTCCGCAAGCTCCAGCTCCACCTCGGAGCCGTTGAGATGCCCTTCGCGGAAGCGCTGGCGGAAGCTCTCCCGGGTTGCCTCGCTGGCGCCCTTCCCGGTCAGCGCCTCGAGCAGCCTTTCCATCGCCGCGGCCTCGGCCGAATCCTTGACCGCCAGCCGTCGCCGCTCCTTCTCGAGCCGCACCGCTTCCTCGACCAGGTCGCGGGCGATCTGCTCGACGTCGCGGCCGACATAGCCGACCTCGGTGAACTTCGTCGCCTCGACCTTGACGAACGGCGCGTCGGCGAGCTTGGCCAGCCGGCGGCTGATCTCGGTCTTGCCGCAGCCGGTCGGCCCGATCATGAGGATGTTCTTCGGCAGCACCTCTTCGCGCATGGCGCCCTCGAGCTGCTGCCGCCGCCAGCGATTGCGCAGCGCGATCGCGACGGCGCGCTTGGCGTCGTGCTGCCCGACGATGAAGCGATCGAGCTCGGAGACGATTTCGCGGGGGGAGAAGGTGGTCATGTCTGATGTCGGGTCATGAGCAACGAGAGGCCCCACTCGGTATTCTGGACGGCGCCCCTGACGAAGCCCGCCCTCTGGTACGCACGGATTGCACGGAGGTTATCCGG
>DASTLX010000050.1:0-81754 GCA_035714565.1 Allosphingosinicella sp. | reverse complement strand
TCCAGAGCGCGAGGCCGAGCGTCCACATGTTCTTGCAGCGAAGCGCCTCCTTGTTGCCGAGGCCGAAGGGCTTCACCGCGTCGAGCGTGAGCTGCGAGATGTTGAACCGGATCACCTGCCACTTGCCGAGGCTGTCGTCGTCGAGCGGGTTCGAAGAATAGCCGGCCTTGGCGAGGTTGCGGGCTCCAAACTCGCCTTCGTCCGCGATGATCAGCCCGCCGGGCTTCAGGTCCTGGACGTTGGTCTTGAGGGCCGCCGGGTTCATCGCGATGAGCACGTCGGGCGAATCGCCCGCGGTTTCGATCGCGGCCGATCCGAAATTGATCTGGAAGGCGGAGACCCCGAAGGTCGTCCCCTGCGGCGCCCTGATCTCGGCCGGGAAATCGGGGAATGTGGCGAGGTCGTTGCCGGCGAGCGCGGTCGACAGGGTGAACTGGCCCCCCGTCAGCTGCATTCCGTCGCCGCTGTCGCCGGCGAAGCGGACGACCACGGCTTCGCACGGAGTGTCGGCGCCGGCTTCCTCGGGCGTCAGGAGATGGGTGGCCGTGGCCAATCTGGCTTCCTTCGTAGCGGGTTGCGCGATGATCACTAGCCGCAGCGGCGCGAGGCGACAACTCGCCAAGTGGCCCCATCCACGCGCCGTCCCGTCATCCCGGCGAAAGCCGGGACCTCAGGACAACCCGTCATCCCGGCGAAAGCCGGGACTTCGGGACAAGAAGTCTCGGCGGGTCTCCCCGAGGTCCCGGCTTTCGCCGGAATGACGGGCTTTCGCCGGGGTGACGGACGGGGCGTGCCGCAATAAGGGGGAGGCGAAAGCACGGGAGAGACGATGAGCGACCCTTATGTCCGGCCGGACGTCCGACTCTTCCTGGATTATTACAACAACCTGCCGGGCCCCCGCGCCCACGAGGTCGGGCCGAACCAGGCCCGGACGATGATCCTCGCCTCCCGGCACGTCGCCGATGCCGAGGTGGGGCCGCTGGCGGTGATCCGCGATCTCTCCTGCCCCGGTCCGGACGGCGACTCGATCCCGCTTCGGCTCTACGATCGCCGCGAGAGCCGCGGAGCCGGACCGCTGCTCGTCTTCTTCCACGGCGGAGGCTTCGTCTTCGGCAATCTCGACACCCACGAGCCCTTCTGCGCCGAGGTGGCCCGGCAGCTCGACCTGCCGGTGCTGGCGGTGGACTACAGGCTCGCTCCGGAGCACCCCTTCCCCGCCGGCGCCGAGGATTGCATCGCCGCGGCTCGGTGGGCGGCGGCCGGTCCCGCTTCGCTCGGTCGCGCGGTGACGGGCCTCGTCACCGCGGGCGACAGCGCCGGCGGCAATTTCGCGATCGTCGCAAGCCTCGCGCTGAGGGACGAGCCCGCCGCCGTTCCGGTGATCGCGCAATGGCCGATCTACCCCGCCGCCGACCCGGCCAAGGGCTATCCGTCCTACGAGGATTTCGGGGAGGGCTATTTCCTCAGCCATGACGGAATGGCCTGGTTCGACGGCTGCTACCGGCCCGACAAGGCCGACTGGCGCTATTCGCCGCTGCTCAAGAGCCAGGCCGGAATGCCTCCGACCCTGGTCCAGACGGCGAGCCTCGACCCGATCCGGGACCAGGGCCGGGCCTATGCGGCCGCCTGCGCCGAGGCCGGGGTGCCGGTGGTCTTCCGCGAGGCGAAGGGCAACATCCACGGCTTCATCAACCTGAGGCGCGCAATCCCTTCCTCGGAGGAGGACATAAGGGGCGCCCTCGAGGCTCTGAAGCTCATCCTCACGGAGGTGCGGGCATGAGCGACCATGGCTACCGCCCGGCCGTCGGAGTGATGCTGCTCAACGCCGAGGGCAAGGTCTGGGTCGGCCAGCGGCTCGACAGCACGCTCGAGGCCTGGCAGATGCCGCAGGGCGGGCTCGACGAGGGCGAGGATGCGCTCGAGGGCGCGCTTCGCGAGCTCGAGGAAGAGACCGGGATCCGCCGCGACAAGGTCGAGATCGTCGCCCGGCACGGCGAGGAGCTCCGTTACGACCTCCCCGAAGAGCTGGTCGGCAAGCTCTGGAAGGGCCGCTGGCGGGGCCAGCGCCAGACCTGGTTCCTCGCCCGCTTCCTCGGCACCGACGAGGACGTCGACATCGCCACGCCCGAGCCCGAGTTCCGCGCGTGGAAGTGGGCCGAGCCCGCGGAGCTTCCGGCGATGATCGTCCCCTTCAAGAAGAAGCTCTACGAGCAGGTGCTGGAAGCCTTTCGGGACCGGCTTTGACCGGTGTTGGCTGCACCCGGTTCTCCCGCTAGAGCTTTCCCGATGCGGGGTCTTTCCAATGTCGAAGCGGCGGCGGTGGAGCGCTCGGCGGCGGAGCCGATGCTGGCTCAGGTCGAGGCGTGGGCGGCGGTGAACAGCGGGTCGCACAACCTGACCGGGCTGAGCCGGGTCGCCGGACTCCTCGCCGACGCTTTCGCCGCTCTGCCCGGCGAGCCGAGCCTGCGCGAACCCGCTCCGGTCGACTCGGTGACCCCTTCGGGCGAGCGGCTGGCCGTCCAGCACGGCCGCAACCTCCATCTCGCCGTGCGGCCCGGGGCGCCGGTCCAGCTGCTCTTCACCGGCCACATGGATACGGTGTTCGCCGCCGACCATTCCTTCCAGGACGTCTTCTGGCGCGACGAGGGGGTCCTGGGCGGGCCGGGCGTCGCCGACATGAAGGGCGGGCTCGCGGTTCTTCTCGCGGCGCTCAAGAGCGTCGAGGGATCGCCGCTTTCCGCGAGCCTGGGCTATGAAATCGTCATAAACTCGGACGAGGAGGTCGGCTCGCCCGGCTCGGCCCCGCTGATCGCGCAGGCGGCGCGCGGCAAGCGGGCCGCGCTGACCTACGAGCCCTCCGCCTTGCCCGACGGTACACTGGCGGGAGCGAGGCCGGGAAGCGGCAACTTCTCGCTGATCGTCGCGGGCCGAAGCGCCCATGCCGGCCGCAACCCCGAGGACGGGCGCAACGCGGTGCTGGCGGCGGCGGAGCTGGCGCTCCGCCTCGCCGCGGCGAAGTCGGAGGGGCTCAGCGTCAACCCGGCGAGGATCGACGGCGGAAGCCCGAACAACGTCGTCCCCGATCATGCAATCCTGCGCATAAATATGCGTCCCTCGACCCTGGCCGACCAGGCCCGGGCCCAATCGGCTCTGGAGAAGGCGATCGCCGAGGTCGCCGCCGAGCGGGACGTTCGCATAAATATGCACGGCGGCTGGGGGCGCCCGCCCAAGCCGGTGGACCCCGCCGCGGCGAAGCTGTTCGCGCTGGTCGCCGGCTGCGGCGCGGATCTCGGCCAGGAGATAGGCCGGCGCGACAGCGGCGGAGTGTGCGACGGCAACAACATCGCCGCCTGCGGAGTGCCGGTGGTCGACACGATGGGCGTCCGCGGCGGGGCGATTCACTCGGATTCCGAATATCTCATCGTCGAGAGCCTCGCCGAGCGCGCGCGCCTGTCGGCGCTGACCATCCTTCGGCTGGCGCAGGGGGAGGGCCTGTGAGCTTCCGCATCCGGGCGGCGAGGAACGACGACTTCCAGGCCCTTTACGAGATGGCCAAGCTGACCGGCGGCGGCTTCACCAACCTGCCGGCGGATCGCGGCGCCCTGGTCGAGAAGCTGATCCGCTCGGAGAAGGGCTTCGCCGCCGAGGTGAACGAGCCGGGCGACGAGCTCTATGTCTTCATGCTGGAGAATGCCGAGACCGGCCAGATTCGCGGCACCTGCCAGATCTTCGGGATGGTCGGGGTCGACACGCCTTTCTACTCCTACCGGATCAGCACCCTCACCCAGACCTCCAAGGCGCTCGGCCAGACCTTCCGCAACGAGATGGTGACCCTGACCACCGACCTCGAGGGCTCGTCCGAGGTCGGCGGCCTCTTCCTTCACCCGGGCGAACGGGCCGGCGGCCTCGGAATGCTCCTCGCCCGAAGCCGCTATCTGTTCATCAAGCTCCATCGCGCGCGCTTCGCCAAGCGGGTGATCGCCGAGCTTCGCGGAGTCATCGACGAGAAAGGCGGCTCGCCCTTCTGGGACGCGATCGCCGGCCGCTTCTTCGGGATGACGTTCCAGGAGGCCGACGAGTTCAACGGCGCCCACGGCACCCAGTTCATCGCCGATCTAATGCCCAAGACCCCCATCTACACCGCCATGCTTCCCGAGACCGCAAGGGCGGTGATGGGCGTCCCCCACCCGTCCGGCCGGGCGGCGATGAAGATGCTCGAGCGGGAAGGCTTCAGCTTCGACTGCTATGTCGACATCTTCGACGGCGGCCCGACCATGACCGCGCCCACCGACCAGGTCCGCACCGTCCGCGAATCGCGCGAGCTCGTGCTCGAGGCGGTGGCGGAGACGGTGGAGGGGACCAACATGCTCCTGGCGCGCGGCCGGCTCGAGGATTTCGCCGCCTGCTGCGCCGACGTCCGCATCTCCCCCGAGGAGACCGCCACCCTCAGCCGGGAGACCGCCGCACTGCTCGGCATCGCTCCGGGCGACACCTTCCTCGCCATGGGCCGCTAATGGCCCTCGCCGAGATCAATTTCGACGGGATCATCGGCCCGAGCCACAATTATTCGGGCCTCAGCCTCGGCAATATCGCCTCGGCGGCCAACAAGGGGCTGGTCTCCCACCCGCGCGCGGCGGCCCTGCAGGGGCTGGAGAAGATGCGGCACAACCTCCGCCTCGGCCTCCCCCAGGGCATCCTCCTCCCCCATCGCCGGCCCGACCGGGCCTGGCTGGCCGAGCTCGGGACCCGGATCGAGGAGGTGCCCGGCACGCTTCGGGCGGCGGCTTTCTCCGCCTCGGCCATGTGGGCCGCCAACGCCGCGACCGTGTCGCCGGCGCCCGACACGGCGGACGGCCGCTGCCACCTCACCGTCGCCAATTTGCGGACCATGGCGCATCGAAGCCACGAATGGCCCGAGACCCTCGCCCAGCTCCGCCTCGCCTTCGCCGACGAGACCCGCTTCGCCGTTCACCCGCCGGTCCCGGCAACCTTCGGCGACGAAGGCGCGGCCAATCACATGCGCCTGTGCGCGGGCCACGGCGAACCCGGAGTCGAGGTCTTCGTCTACGGCCTGCGCGGCGGCCCCTATCCGGTCCGCCAGCATGACGAGGCGAGCCGGGCCATCGCCCGGCTCCACGGGCTCGACCCGGGGCGGACCCTGTTCGTGGCCCAGTCCGAGGAGGCGATCGCCGCCGGCGCCTTCCACAACGACGTCGTCGCCGTCGCCAACGAGACCGTGCTCTTCGCCCACGAGCAGGCCTTCGAGGACCGGTCGAGCTTCCATGCGGAGCTGAGGCGTCTCCTGCCCGAGGTCGAGATCGTCGAGGTGCCGGCGAGCGCGGTCAGCCTGGAGGACGCGATCAGCAGCTATTTGTTCAACGCCCAGCTGGTCACCCTCCCCGCCGGCGGAATGGCCCTGATCCTGCCCGAGGAGGCGCGCGAGACTGCGGGCGTCTGGGCCTGGCTCCAGGCCCTGGTCGCCGGCAACGGCCCGATCCGCGAGCTTTTCGTCGTCGACGTCCGCCAGTCCATGGCCAATGGCGGCGGCCCTGCCTGCCTGAGGCTGAGGGTGGTGGCGGAGCCCGAGCGGGTGGATCCGCGGTTCATGGCCGACGAGGCGAAGCTGGACCGGCTCGCCGCGGTGATCGAGGCGCAATGGCCCGAGCGGATCGAACCCGACGACCTGCTCGACCCGCCGCTGTGGGCGAGGATGGACGGGGCGAGGGCCGCGCTGCTGGGCGTGCTGCGGCTGGACGAGCTGATCTGATGGCGCTGGGGGTGGCGGGTCGTCGGCGGTCCGGCTTTCGGGGCCGCGCTTAGGCCTGCGCGCTCCAGAAGATGTCGATCGGCGAATCGATCGCGGCCAGCAGGCGTCCGATCGGGGCGGAGGAGAGCGGGCCTTCCTTGATCGCCTGCTCGAGCACACGGCGCTTCTCGGCGCCGGCGATGACGATCATGATCGCCCGGGCCGTGGCCAGCGCCGGCGCGGTCAGGGTGACCCGCTCCACGGCCGCATCCTCGGGCATCGGATCGGGCCTGACTCCGACGGCGCGGCGCTCGCGCGGCCCGGCGACGGCGCGTTCGAGATCGGGGCCGGGGAAGATCCCGGCGGCCTGGCCGCCTGCGCCCATGCCGAGGCAGGCGAGATCGAGCGGCCAGCCGAGCAGCGACAGCCGCGCGTCGGCGAGCCGGCCCGCTTCCTGTCGGTCGCCGAGCGCGGCCTCGTCGACCAGCGAGACCAGCTGGGCGCCCTTGGCCTCGAACCAGCCTTCGAGCTTGCGGTAGTTGCTGAGCGGATCGGCGAGCGGCACCAGCCGGTCGTCGGTCGGCATGATCGTCACCTTCGACCAGTCGATCGCCTTCGACTTCGCCAGCTGGGCGAGGATCAGGTCCGAGGTCGAGCCGCCGGGCAAGGCGATCCGGGCGCCCTTATGCGCCTCGATCGCGCTTTCGATGACGAAGCCGATGTCGCCCGCGGCCTGCTCGGCCATCTCCCTGGCGGTGTCGAACTCCCACCATTCGATCTCGTCAACGTCCATGCTCTCGTGTCTCTCTCGTTTCGGTATGGGCGGCAAGGAACCCGCGCGACGCGGAACCCGTTCCAGCCGGGGTCCGCCTTAGGGAGACAAACCATGCCTGCCAAATCGAAAGCGCAGCAGAAGGCCGCCGGCGCCGCTTTGTCGGCCAAGCGCGGCGACACGCCCAAGAGCAAGCTCCAGGGCGCGTCCAAGCAGATGGCGTCGTCGATGAGCGAGAAGCAGCTCGAGGAGCTCGCCTCGACCAAGCGCAAGGGCAAGCCCGAGCGCGCGGGCGACTGAATTGCCGGCCGATCCGGGATAGTTACCGGGCCGTTCGCCTCACCTGTTCATCGGCCGGCAGCAGCCTTGCAGCCATGGCTTCGGCATGGAAGCGGAGGCGAGCATGAACGCGTTGGCGCAATTGCCTGAGCCGGGGCCAGATCGGCCCGACGAGGCCCGTCCGCAGGCCCCGATCTGGGCGGAGCCGAGGCATCTCTTCTTCTTCCGGCTCGGCACCCTGATCGGCGACGGCCAGCCGCGGCCGGTGGAGATAGTGGCTCTCGCCGAAAGCGGAGCCATCGTCCGGGTCGGCGGGAGCCTCGAAGAGGGCGCCCGGCTCAGGCTCGAGGTCAATTCCCACCACCGTTTCGAGGTCCGGGTCGAATGGTCTTCGGACTCGCTGGCCGGGCTCGAGTTCGAGGATCGCGAGCACGTCCGGGCGACCCTCGCCGCGCGCGACCGCGCCCACCCCTATCGGGCGCCGCGGCTGGAGCTGGCCGCCGAGGTCGTCCTGCGGCTCGGCGAGACCTGCGTGACCGCCCGGGCGAAGGACGTTTCCGAGGGCGGGATCAAGGTCGAGCTCGCCGAGCCCGGGCATGTCGGCCGCGAGGCCAGCGTGATCGTCCCCGGGATGCCGCCGGTCGCCGGCCGGATCCTGTGGTGCCGAGACGGCCGCGCCGGCATCTCGTTCGAGCGCCCGCTCCCCTTCCGGAGCCTGATCGACTGCCTCACCCGCCAGCCGGCGGCCCAGGCCTCCCCCTAATTCCTTCCCGACTTTTGTCGGCGAGGGGGACCGCGCGAAGCGCGGTGGAGGGGTTCTACGGAGTCGGAAAGGCCCCTCCACCATGCTTCGCATGGTCCCCCTCCCCCGCCAATGCAGGGGAGGAATTAGAGGGGCCGCAAAGGCCGACGAGGTGCGCGGTCCAGCTCGTGGTGTCGTCCGGGAGCTGTGCGAGATCGAACTCGCGCACCTCGTCCACCTCGAAGCTTCGACGGGGCCGATAGACGACGTCGCGGACGACGAAGAAGTCAGACGGGTCGCCGGGCCGGACCGCCTCGAGCGGTTCGATCGCGCCGTGCGAGACCAGGCCGATCTCCTCCCGAAGCTCGCGCAGCATCGCCTGCTCCGGCGCCTCGCCCCGCTTGCGGCCGCCGCCGGGGACCCGCCAGCCGGGCGCGTAGGTCAGCCGGATCAGAACCACCCTGCCCGCTTCCGTCAGCGGAACCGCATGGACCCCCGAGCGGCCCGTGCCGGTCGCCTTGCGAAGCGCCAGGCGCAAGCCGTTGAGGAAGGTGAACACGGTTCGGGTGAGGCGGCGTCGCAGGCTCATCGCTCAGTCGATCCTGAGGCGAAGGAAGAGCATCCCCCCATTCGGGTCGCCGGCATAGGACGGCTCGAGCGCGGCCGGAACGAAGTTGAAGGCCCACAGGCCCCCGATGCCGAGGCGGACGTGAGGCGCGGCCCGGAAATCGCGAAGGGCGCCCAGCGAGACCTTGCCGACCCGGTAGGCCGGTCCATGATGGCCCGCGGCCGATCCGAGCTCGTCATTCTCGGTGCGCTCGGCGCGCCCGAACAGGGTCCAGCTTGCCCGCGACACCGAGCTTTCGAGCAAAAAGGCGTCGAGCGCGCCGTGCTCCCGCGAGCGGCGGCCCCAGGCCAGCGTCGTCGACCAGCGCGACCGCCGGCCCAAAGGCAGGTTGTGGAGCAGGCTCGCCGACCAGCGGGTCTGGTCCTCCCCGGGCTCGAGCTGCTCCGGCTCGATCAGGCGGGCCCAGCTCGCCTGCAGGGACAGCGTCCGCGCCGGGTTCCAGGACAGGCGGAAGGCGGTCGAATCGAGCGGCCCGGTTTCGATGTCGAAGCGGCGCCGGTCGGGCTCGCGGCCGTTGAAGCGCGAGGCCTCGGCCTTGACGTCGCCGACGATCAGGCCGGCGGTGACGACCCCGAAGCTGATATGGGTCGAATCGAGCCAGTGGTGGCTGATCGGCGCTTCGGGCGAATCGAGCGCCGAAAGCCGGTGCATGAACGGCGGCGGCCCGAAGGCCGGCTCTCCGGGCAGGCCGGCATAGGCGAACAGGCTCGAGCGCGCCGAGAGCGGCACGCTGTAGCTGGCCGACAGCTCGACGAAGAGGTCGTGCGGGTGCTGGCGGTCGACGAGCGGCGTCGCGCCGTCGGCGGTCTCGCCCGAGGCGAGGAGCAGCGGAAAGCCGCGACGCCCCATGAGCGGATCGGGGCTGAAGCCGGCGCGGAGCTGGAGCAGGCCCGGACCGAGCGGCCGCCGCGCCATGCCCATCGCCATTCCGGAGGCGAAGGTCTTCTCCCCTCCCCTCGGCCCTCCCTGCCGGTCGTAGACGGCGAAGACCGTGGCGTGGCCCATCAGCGACCAGCGGCCGGCGGTGACGTGGGCGCCGGAATGCGGCGAAGTCTCCGGCTGCCAGGCGGTGCCCGACGCCTCGCGGGTCGTCGAATAAGGACCGAGCGCCCCGGTCATCGCCTCGGGGTGGAGCCGACCGGGCGGGGGGGCCTCCTCGTGCGTCGCGTGCCCGGCCGGGTCGGGCTGCGCCGTTCCGCCATGGCCCTCGTGCTGTGCGGCCGCCGGCGCGGCGGCGGCGAGCGCGAGCGCCCCGGCGGCGAGCTTCAAATTCATCGTCAAGCTCCGGACCGGAAGAACGGCAGACCCGCCCCTCCCCCTCACTCAGTGGCCCTCGTGCCCCTCATGGGCGTCGGAGCCGGCCTTGTCCTTCTCCTTCATATGCTCGTCGCAGCAGGCCATCTTGCGGTCCATCTTCTCGCAGCAGCATGGCTTTTCCACCTTGGGCGCGGGCGCTGGCGCGGTTTCGGCGAGCGCCGCGGCGGGAAAGGCGACCGCCAGGGCGATCGCGGCAAGGTACATCTTCATGAATTCTCCTCCACCTGAGCGGCCGGGGCGCCGGCATGCCGACGCGCGATAGGCCCCTCCCCCGCCGCTTGCAACGACGGCCGCTTTCCCGCACGCCGCCGAGGAAATATCAGCTGGGAGCTTAGCCATGGCAAAAGCGGTTCGCCGGATCGTCACCGGCCACGACTCGCAAGGCCGCTCGATCGTCCAGGAGGATGGGCCGCCGGCGAGGGTGGTGACCCTGGGCGGGGAAAGCGGGACGACCTTCCACGAAGTGTGGAACACGCGCTCGACCCCCGCGCCGATCGACCGCGGCTCGGGCGAGCCCTCGGAAGCCGGAATCTCGCTTATTCCGCCGGCCGGCGGAACCCGAATCCGGGTGCTCGACATCCCGCCCGACGACGGCACCGTCGCGGCCCTGCCCCGCGAGGCGGTTCGAGCCCTGTTCGAGGCGATCGGCGCCGGCCATGCCCTGACCGAGGACCCGCCCCACCCGCTGATGCACCGGACCGAGACGGTCGACTACGGGATCGTCCTCGAAGGCGAGCTCGTCCTCGTCCTCGACGAGGGCGAGACCGTCGTCCGGGCCGGCGACATCGTCGTCCAGCGCGGCACCAGCCACGCCTGGGCCAACCGCTCGGCAAGCAACGCCAGGATCGCCTTCGTCCTGATCGACGGAAGGTTCGAGGAAGGGCTGGGGGACTGAGAGGAAATTGGCGCGCCCAGAAGGATTCGAACCTCCGGCCCCCAGATTCGTAGTCTGGTGCTCTATCCAGCTGAGCTATGGGCGCGCGGGAGTGGGCGACATAGGAGCATGGGCGGCGGGGCGCAAGCCCGGCTTGAGCGGCGGCGGCGGTGTTGCCCGACCGGGATGCGCCGCCTAGGAGGAGCCATGGCCGGCCTTCGTCCACAGCTCGCGATCCTCCTGCCCGCCCTCCTTGCGGCCGGGTGCGCCGCGCCGGGGCCCTACCCTTCGCTCGCGCCGCGTCCCGCCGAAAAGGCCTATGCCGAGGATGCCGAGGAACGGAAGCCGATTCCGCAGCCCGACGACCCCGCGCTCGCCGGCGAGATCGACCGCCTCCTGGGCGAGGCGAGGGCCGGAGCCGCCGAGTTCGAGTCGGCGCTGCCGGCCGCGCAGTCGGCGGCGAGCGCGGCCGGAGCCGCGGGGAGCGACAGCTGGATCGAGGCCCAGCAGGCCCTGTCCAGGGTCGAGGCGGCCCGGGCCCGGACGACGGCGGCGATCGCCGACCTCGACCGGCTGGCGGTCGAGCGGACGAGCGCCGGAACGCTCGGCTCGGGCGATTCGGAACGGCTGCGCCGGGCGACGGAGGAGATGCAGGCCCTCGCCGACTCCCAGGCCGACCGGCTCCAGCGGCTCGGGGCGAGCCTCTTGCGGCTATAGGTTTCCGGCTCGGCAAGGTGCAGCGTCGTCCCCGCGAAAGCCGGGATCCACGAACATCGTCACCGGACGGCGAGCGGCGTCATGGATCCCGGATGGAGTCCGGGATGGCGGCTTCTCCAGCCGCGGCGTGCAGCTTGGCCAGAGCGACATAATGGGCGACCCCGGCCTGCTGGCCGGCCAGCTCCTCCTCGCCGAGGTCGCGGACATATTTGGCGGGGCGGCCGGCCCAGAGCTGGCCGGCCGGGATCCGCCGGCCCGGAGTCAGCAGCGCTCCGGCGGCGAGCATTCCGCCGCCTTCGATCTCGCAGCCGTCCATGACGATCGCCCCGAGGCCGACGAAGGCGCGGTCGTGGAGGAGGCAGCCGTGGACCATCGCCATATGGCCGATGAGGACGTCCTCCCCGATGATCGTCGGCAGGCCGGAAGGGTTGCCGGGCCTCGGCGAATCGACGTGGAGGACGGTGCCGTCCTGGATGTTGGTCCGGGCGCCGATCCGGATGCGGTTGACGTCGCCCCTGAGCACGCAATTGTACCAGATGCTGGCCTCCGGCCCGACCTCGACGTCGCCGATCAGGACCGCGCCGGGAGCGACGAAGGCGGACGGATCGATTCTCGGCGCCTTGCCGCCGAAGGGGATCAGCTTCGCCATTGCTCGCGCCTCACCTCGTAGACGATCACGGTGCCGTCGGCCCATTGGGCCGTGGCATAATCGAGATCGGGCCGCCTCGTCATTCCGAGCCGGATCATCAGCCCCCAGCTCGGCGAATTGCCCTCGACGGTGAGGGCCACGACGCGCTCGGCGCCCAGCCTGTCGAAAGCGAAGTCGAGCGAGGCGATCGCGGCCTCCTTCGCATAGCCCTGGCCCCAGGCCTCCTCGCGGAACCTCCAGCCGACCTCATATTCGCCCTCGACCGGGCTCTCGGGATCGTCGGCGATCTTGAGGCCGCAAAAGCCGAGCAGGTCGCCGTCCGACTTGCGCTCGACCGCCCAGAAGGTGAAGCCGCGCTCCTCCTGCCAGGCCATGAAGCGCTCGCGGACCGCCGCCCTTTGCTGCTCGGGAGTGCGCACCCCGCCCAGCCAGCGCATCACCGGCTCGACGTTGAGGTCGCGGATGAAGGGCTCGATGTCCGACTCGCGCCAGTCGCGAAGGATGAGCCGATCGGTCTCGACGGTCACGGCTTCAGCACTCCCGGCAGCCAGGCCCGCCAATCCTCGAGCAGGGGCAGGATGCTGGCATAATCGTCGGTCCAGCCCGGAAAGCCGGGCCGGCCGAGCAGCGGCCGCCAGAGGTGAGCGTCCTCCGCGGTGGCGATCCTCAGGGTCATCAGGGTCTCCTCGTTCTTGGCCATCGCCACCCAGATCGAGCGCGACAGGTTGCGCCCGATCTCGTCGGCTTCCGGGGCATAATCGAAGGCGGCGGCGCGCCAGCCGTCGCGCTTCGCCGCGGCCGCGAGCACCGGCTCGAGGTCGAGATAGCGGTTCGAGATGTGGACGAGGAGAAGCCCGTCCGGCTTCAGCGCCCGCCGGTAGACCTGGAGCGCCTCGCGCGTGAGGAGGTGGATCGGGATGGCGTCGGACGAGAAGGCGTCGACGGCGAGCAGGTCGAGCCGGCCGGCGGGCTCGCGGGAAAGGCTGAGCCGGGCATCGCCGAGGACCACCTTCGCCTGGGGCGCGCAGCGGGAGAGAAAGGTGAAGATGGCCGGGTCGCGGGCGATGCGGACGATCGCCGGATCGATCTCGAAGAAGCGCCAGTCCTGGCCCGGCTGCGCGTAGCAGGACAGGGTCCCGGTGCCGAGGCCGACCACGCCGACCGCCGCATTGGGTCCGTGGAAGACGGGCAGCGACCCGAGCGCGTGGCCGACCCCGGAACGGCGGGCGTAATAGGAGGTCGGCTCGGTCTCCCCGCCCGGCGTCAGGTTCTGGACTCCGTGCAGCGTCGTGCCGTGGGCCAGCTGGCGCGACGGCGGGTTGCGGCGGGTGAGCACCGTGTAGACCCCGAAATATGAGCGGGTGCGGACGCCGTGACGGCTCTCGTCCAGCTTGGTCCAGCCGCCGTAGCTCAGCATCAGCGCGGCGAGGCCGAGCGCGAAGGTCGTCGGCCAGCCGATGAAGGCGAGGGCGACCAGCGAAATGAGGATGCTTCCGACGAGGGCGGTGCCGTCGCTGGTGAACGGCCCGAGGTTGAAGTCGACCGCCCAGGACAGGGCGAGCGCTCCGATCGCCGCCAGCCAGCGCAGCCGCGCCGGCATGTCCTGGGCCCAGGGAATGAAGGGCGATTGCGGGATGAGGAGCGCCGCGGCGACGATCAGCAGGGGATGCTCATAGGCCCAGTCGAACAGGGTCGGCGCCAGGATCGCGCAGAACATCCCGCCGAGCACTCCGCCGACGGCCATGGCGAGGTAGAAAGCGGTGAGGTGCGCGGGCTCCGGCCGGCGCCGGTACATTTCGGCGTGGAGGGCGACGGCGACGATGAACAGCAGCAGGAGGCCGAGGGTCGCCGTGACGAAGGGCAGCTCGGACCCGCCGCTGAAGGCGAAACCGCCGGCGACGAGGAGGAACAGGGGCGCGATGTTGACGATGAGGTTGGCGGTCCCTCGGCGGTGCGCGAAGGCGATGACGAAGCTGAGCAGGTAGAGGGCGAGCGGAAGCACCCACAGAAGCGGGACCGCGACGATGTCGGTGGTGAGGTGGGTGGTGGTCGAGAGCATCAGCCCCGACGGAACGGCGGCCAGCGCCACCCAGTGGAGCAGCCGTCGAAGCGGCGGCGCCGGCCCGGCGGCCTTCGGCGCTTCCTCGACCGCCGCCGCCGGCACCGTCAGAGCGCAGGCCATCACCATCAGGACGAGCAGGGCGTAGCCGGCCGACCAGAGCAGGCTCTGCTGCTTCAGGGTGAGCAGCGGCTCGACCAGCAGCGGGTAGGAGAGCAGCCCGGCGAAGCTTCCGAGGTTGGAAGCGGCGTAGAGGGGATAGGGGTCGCCTCGGGCGCCCTCCAGGGCGTACCAGCGCTGCATCAGCGGCGCCTGCGCGGAGACGATGAAGAAGAGCGGCCCGATCGAGCTGGCCAGGAACCAGGGCGCCCACAGTGCGGGGGCGGAATCGGCCGGGAGAACGGCTTCGGAAACTCCGATCGGCAGCCACAAAGCGGCGACGGCGAACAGGGCGAGGTGAAGCCCCGCCTGCCGCCTCGGCCGGAGCCGGGTCAGGAAATGGGCGTAGGCGTAACCGGCGAGGAGCAGGCCCTGATAGACCAGCATCGCGCTGTTCCACACCGCCGGCGCTCCGCCCAGCCGGGGCAGCGCCATCCGCGCGATCATCGGCTGGGTGAGGAAGAGCAGGAACGATCCGGTCAGAACCGTCAGCAGGAAGAGCGGCCTGGCGAAGCGCTCGCGATCCTGGCTCATCTCCTGGGCGAGCCTCATTCGGCCTCCAGAGCGGCGGCGAGGCGGACCAGGACTTCCAGGGTCTCGTCGACATGCTCGAGGTGGGTGCGGAAGGACAGGATGGCGCAGCGCAGCCAGTCGGCGCCGTCGATCCGGGTGCCGCTGAGGAACACCCGGCCTTCCTCCTGGAGCCGCTGGAGCAGGCGCCGGTTGAAATCGTCCGCGTCGCCTTCGGCGGGGCGATAGCGGAAGGCGACGATGGAGAGATCCGGGGGCGGGCCCAGCTCCCAGCCCGGCATCGCCGACAGGCGCTGGTGGAAATAGCGGGCGAGCGCGATCTTCTCGGACTGCGCCGACCGGAAGGCCCGGACCCCGGCGAGCTGAAGCGGAAGCCACAATCTCAGCGCCCGGAAATGACGGGTAAGCTCGGGCGAGAGGTCGCCCGGCGAAGGGCCGACCTCGGTCTCGGCGAACGGACGGATATAATCGGCGCTCGCGCTGAAGGCACCGATCAGGGCGCCTCCGTCGCGGGCGACCACGGCTCCCGTCCCATAGGGAAGGAAGAGGGTCTTGTGCGGATCGAGCGCAACCGTGTCGGCCCGCTCGATTCCGCCCAGCGCCCGGCGCCCTTCCTCGCACAGCATGAACAGCCCGCCATAGGCGCCGTCGACATGGAACCAGGCGCCGTGGCGCTCGCAAAGCTCGGCGATCGCGGCGAGCGGATCGACCGCGCCGGTGTCGACCGTTCCCGCGGAGGCGACGACCAGCCAGGGCCGGATTCCCTGCGCGACGTCCCGCTCCAGCGCCTCGGCGAGCGCGTCCACCCGCATCCGGTGGCGCCCGTCGGTCGCGATCGCCCGTCGCGGCGCCCGGGCGCGGCCGGCGATGCGCAGCGCCTTGTCGATGCAATGATGGGCGGTGGAGCTCAGGTAGACGGCGCCGCCACCCTCCTCGTCGCGGGCTTCGCGAGCGGCGACGACGGCGGTGAGGTTGGCGAGGCTCCCGCCGGAGGTCAGGGTGCCCGCGGCCGCTGCTGGAAAGCCGATCGTCCGGGCGAGCCAGGCGATCGTCGCGTTCTCCAGCCGGACGGCACCGGGCGCGGCGGGCGCGAAGCCGGCATATTTGTTCGAGGCCGCGGCGAGGAAGTCTCCGATCGCGGAATGGAACAGGCCCCCGCCCGGGACATAGCCCATGAAGCGCGGCGAGGCCGTGGTGATTCCCGGCCGATCGACGCAGCGGTCGAGATAGCCGAAAACCACATCCTCGGGCCGGCCTTCCTCGACGAATTCGGGATCGAGCGGGGATCCGAACGGGTCCCCTGCGCCGCGATAGGACGGCCCCTCCGTCAATTCCTCGAGAAATCGCTCCGCATGGGCGATGGCGGCCGCCGCCAGCGCGACTCTCTCCTGGGATCCAGGCTCGAGCGGCGCGGCCTCGGCCTGAAGCCTGACGAGCTCGGCCCGAGCGGCCATGGTCATGCGCCGAGCAGCCTCGCCGCCACCGGCGCATGGTAGCTGAGGACGCCCGAGCAGCCGGCCCGCTTGAACGCCATCAGCGTCTCGATGACGAGAGCGTCGCGATCGCCGGCTCCGGCCGCGGCGGCCGCCTCGATCATCGCATATTCGCCCGACACCTGATAGGCGAAGACGGGCGCCTCGAAGCGCTCCTTCACCCGCCTGACGATGTCGAGATAGGGCAGGCCGGGCTTCACCATGACGCTGTCGGCGCCCTCGGCGAGGTCGAGCGCGACCTCGCGAAGCGCCTCCTCCGCATTGGCCGGATCCATCTGATAGCTCTTCTTGTCGCCCTTCAGCCGGCCGCTCGAGCCGACCGCGTCGCGGAAGGGGCCGTAGAAAGCGGAGGCATATTTGGCCGCGTAGGCCATGATCTGGACGTTGACATGGCCCTCGCGCTCGAGCGCCGAGCGTATGGCTCCGACCCGGCCGTCCATCATGTCGGAAGGGGCGACGATGTCGGCGCCCGCCTCGGCCTGGACCAGGGCCTGATCGACGAGCATCGCGCTGGTCGCGTCGTTCAGCACGTAGCCCGACGCGTCGACCAGACCGTCATGGCCGTGCGCCGTATAGGGGTCGAGCGCGACGTCGGTGAGGATTCCGATCTCGGGCGCGGCATCCTTCACGGCCCTGACCGCCCGGCAGATGAGGTTGTCGGAGTTGAGCGCCTCCCGCGCGTCCTCGGTGCGCAGGCCGGGCGGCGTGTTGGGAAAGAGGGCGACGCACGGGATGCCGAGGTCGCGCGCCTCCCGGGCCTTGCCGGCGAGCCTGTCGACCGACCAGCGCGAGACTCCGGGCAGGCTGGCCACCGGCTCTTCCGACCCCCGCCCGTCGGCGATGAACAAGGGCCAGATCAGGTCGGCCGGAGTCAGCACCGTCTCGGCGAACAGCGCCCGGCTCCACGCCGCGGCGCGGGTGCGCCGGAGCCTGAGAGCGGGGAAAGCGGCATTGCCCATGGCGGGGCTGTAACGCGCCTTGGCACGGCTGCAAAGCGGGTCGGGACGGGGCCTCGGGACTTCCTTGTGCCGTAGCCGGAACGATGGCATTCTTCACGAGCGATTACAGACTTCGGAAAGCTCACTCTTGGGGATGAAAGGGGCAGTCGATGAAGTTCACCAAAACGCTCGCATTGCGCATCGGGGTCGTGGCCGCGGCGACGATCGCCGGGACCGGGCCGGCCCAGGCCCAGCCCAATCCGGTCCTCTACCTGACCGGCCTCGAATATTATTCCGCCGGGGGCAAGAACTGGGTCCGCCACCGCTATGACGTGATGAACAAGGACCAATATCCCGCCGCCATGTTCGCGGCGGCGCCGGCGCTGCCGCCCTGCGGGACCAACACCAACAGCTCGCGTTCCTGGGTCGACTTCTTCGATTCGCGCGGCAAGCGCCTCTACGGCTTCTGCGCTCTCGGCAGCCCGAACGACCTCGGCAAGATCTGGTTCGCGACGGAAGAGGGCACGATCCCGCCCAGCTACGTCTACATCGTCATCACCGACCGCCAGACCAACAAGACCTACAAGTCGAACCTGGCCGACACGACGCTTTAGGTGAAATTCCTCCCGGCGATTTTCGTCGGGAGGGGACCGCGCGCGGTGGACGGTTCTGCGGAGTCGGCAAGACCCCTCCACCATGCTCCGCATGGTCCCCCTCCCCCGCCAATGCAGGATAGGAATTGAATGGGGCACTTGCGGCGCGTCCCCGGCGTTGCCACTTTGTGTCCTTGAACCTTCCCGCCCCCAAACAAGCCGTCCTCGTCGTCAACGCCGCCTCCCGGAGGGGCCAGGCGCTGTTCGCCGAGGCCGAAACGAAGCTTCGCGCCGCGGGGATCGGCCTGATCGGCGCCCACGCCATCCGCGACCCGCGCCAGCTCGTCCCGACCGTCAAGGAAGCGGTCCGCAGCGGTGCGCCGATGGTGATCGTCGGCGGCGGCGACGGCTCGCTCTCCTACACGGTGGACGAGGTGGTCGACCGCGACTGCGTCTTCGCCCTTCTCCCGCTCGGCACCGCCAACAGCTTCGCCCGGACGCTCGGTATCCCGCTCGACCTCGACGGCGCGATCGAGGTCATCGCCACCGGGCAGAGGCGGCGGATCGACCTGGGCATGATCAACGACGATTATTTCGCCAATTGCGCGGCGATGGGGCTGTCGCCGATGATCGGCGAGGGGGTGCCCCACAACCTCAAGCGCTATCTCGGCCGGTTCGGCTATCTGATCTGGGCGGTGTGGTGCCTGATCCGGTTCCACGCTTTCCGCCTCACCGTTCGGGGCGAGGGAATCGACGAGACCTTGTGGGCGACGGAGGTCCGGATCGCCAACGGCGGCCATCACGGCGGGGTCGAGCTGATCGAGAGCGCCGAGGTCGACAGCGGACAGATCATCGTCCAGGCCGTGGTCGGCCGCCGGGCCTCCAGCCTGGTCTGGGACTGGTTCTCCAAATATTTCAAGCTACCCGCGCGGCACCGGACGACACGCGAGTTCCACGGCGCCGAGCTGAGGATCGAGACCCGCCCGCGCCAGCGCATCTCCATCGACGGGGAGGTGCTCGCGAGGACCCCGGTGGTCGCCCGGGTCGCCCAGTGCGCCATCGAGGTGGTCGTGCCGGCCTGATCCGTCAGCCCGCGCGCAGGCCGGGACCTCGGGGAGAACCACTGAGCCTTTCCGACCCGAGGTCCCGGCTTCCGCCGGGATGACGGCCTACCCCGCCGGATTGAGCCTCCCGCCCGGCTCGGCATCCGCGTGCGCCTCCTCGATACATTCCTCGGCGTCCGGGGGCGGGCCCATCCGGCCCTTGCGCCAGCCGCCGTGGAGATAGAAGCCGATCGCCATCGCCATGTTGGCGAAAGAGCTGACGGGGAAGCTCAGCCACAGCGCATCGGAGCCGAGCCAGGGATAGGCGCCGAGCGCGAAGCCGAGGCGGACCGGAACCAGCCCGACGAACAGGATGATCAGCGGCCCGATCACCGCCCCGTTGGCCCGCACCGTCCCGAACAGGACGAGGGTCACCCCGAACAGGAGGAAGCTCCAGGTGGCGAGGATCTGGATATGGCGGGCGATCGGAAGCGCCGGGCTGTCGCTCCCGAGGAAGAGGGCGAGGGCCGGCCGGTCGGCGAGCGCGAGGAGGACGACCAGGCCCGCGGTGATCAGGAGCGCGAAGGTCACCCCCGAGCGGGTGATCGCGCTCACCCGGTCCCAGCGGCCGGCGCCGATATTCTGGGCGACCATGGCGCTGACCGCCGCGCCGAGCGCCATCGCCGGCATCTGCAGATAGGTCCACAGCTGCATCGCAACGCCGAAGGCGGCGGCGGTGGCGACGCCCTCGCGATTGACCAGCCCGATCAGGGCGAGAGCCGAAGCCGAGATGACGATCATCTGAAGGCCCATCGGAAGCCCCTTGCGGACGATGATCGCGAGCAGCGCCGGATCGGGCTTCAGATAGCGCCATTCGCTCCCCCGCAGCCGAAGCGGCAGGTCGCGGCCGTAGACATAGGCCAGGAGGCAGAAGAGGCTGACGAAATTGGCGATGGCGGTCGCCGTCGCCGCTCCGGCGATGCCCAGCCTCGGCGCCGGCCCGAGGCCGAGGATGAAGACCGGGTTGAGGCCGCTGTCGAGGAGCACGGCCAGGATCATGAACCAGAGCGGAGTCAGGGAATCGCCGCTGCCCCTCAGGGCCATCATCCACGAGACCATGATCAGGGCCGGGGGCATGGCGATGAAGATCACCCGCAGATAAGCGAGCGCGAGCGGGGCTGCGTCGGCCGGAGTGCCGAGCAGCCGCAATATGTCCGGAGCGAAGAGCCAGCCGGCGCCGGCGCCGACCAGCGAAGCCAAAGCGAAGAAGCCCGTCCCGGTCCCGATCACCCGGCGGGCGCCGTCGAGATCGCCCGCGCCGAACCTCTGCCCGACGAGGATCGTCGTCGCCATTCCGAAGCCGAAGACGAACGAGGTCAGGAGGAACATGACGATGTTGGCGTTGGACGTCGCGGCGAGCGCGTCCTCGCCGAGGAAGCGCCCGACCCAGATCGCGTTGATCGAGCCGTTCAGCGACTGCAGGATCGAGGAGCCCAGCGTGGGCAGGGCGAAAGCGAGCAGCGTCGGCCCGATCGCGCCCTGGGTCAGGTCGCGGCGGTTCGCCGGGGTTACGGAGGCTGTTCCGCGGTTCATCGATTGCTCTCCGTCATTCCCTCTCCCCGGCGGGGAGAGGGTAGGGTGAGGGGGCTCGGAGCGTCCCATTCAAGCGCCGAGCCCCCTCACCCCCAGCCCCTCTCCCCGCCGGGGAGAGGGGAGAATCAACCCAGCCGAGCCAGCGCCGCCCGATACTTGTCCGCCTCGGAAGCCTTCTCAGCATGGTCGGCTCGCGCTTTCTCCACCGCCTCGGGCTTTGCCCGCTCGACGAAGCTGGGATTGGCGAGCCGGCCCGCGAGCGAATCGCGCTCCTTCTCGGCCGCCTCGGCCGCCTTGGAGAGCCGAAGGCGCTCGGTTTCGACGTCGATCACGCCCTCGAGGGGAATGATGTAGGTCGCCTCGTCGACGACGACCTGCGCCGCCCCGCCCGAGGCTTCGTCGAAGCTGACGGACTCGACCCGGGCCAGCCGCCGAATAGCGCCTTCCTGGCGCTGAAGCCGCTCCCGCGTCGCTCCGCCGGAATCCCGAACATGGAGCGGCAGTCTCGCGCCCGGCGGCACGTTCAGCTCCGCCCGGGCCGCGCGGATCCCGCTCACCAGCCTGATCAGCCAGTCGATCTCCGGGCCCGCCTCCGGATCGAGCGCCCTCGCGTCCGGCATCGGCCATTTCGCGACGATCAGCGGATAGGGCCGCGGGTTGGCGTTCCACAATTCCTCGGTGATGAACGGCATGAACGGGTGGAGCATGACCAGGATCTGGTCGAGCACCCAGGCCGCCACGGCGCGGGTTTCGGCGGCCTCGGCCGGCGTCCCCGCCCCGGTCCGTTCGCCCTGAGCCTGTCGAAGGGCTTCACTTCCTTCCCCGGCCGCGGCCGGAGCGGAGGAAGGGGCTTCGACCGGCTCAGCCCGAACGGGTCGAGGGTCGGCCTCGGCGCCGGCGGCCCCTCCCCCGCCGAGCACCGGCTTGATCAGCTCCAGATACCAGTCGCAGAAGGTCGCCCAGACGAAGTGGTACAGGCCGTTGGCGCTCTCGTCGAAGCGGAGCTCGGCCAGCGACAGGTCGAGCGCCTGGACGGTCTTCACGGTCTCGCCGACGATCCAGCGGTTGACCGGAAGGCTCGCGCTCGGCGGCTCCAGGCCTTCGCTCGCGCCGATGCCGTTGGTTTGGCAGAAGCGGGCGGCGTTCCACAATTTGGTGGCGAAGTTGCGATAGCCCTCGACCCTTTTCTCGTCGAGCTTGATGTCGCGCCCTTGGCTCTCCATCGCCGCGAGCGTGAAGCGCAGCGCGTCGGCTCCGTAGCGGTCGATGAGGCCGAGCGGGTCGACCGTGTTGCCCTTCGACTTGGACATCTTCTGGCCCTTGGAATCGCGGACCAGCCCGTGCAAATAGAGGGTCTTCCAGGGCTTCTCCCCCATGAAGTGGAAGCCCTGCATCGCCATCCGGGCGTCCCAGAAGAAGATGATGTCGAAGCCGGAGACGAGCACGTCGTTGGGGTAGTGGCGAGCGAGCTCGGTTCCGGGCTTGGGTTTCCAGACGAGGCGCCCTTCTTCCCCCTCTCCCCTTGGGGAAGAGGGTCGGGGTGAGGGGGCTCGGCCGTCGAGGCGGTCCTCAGACGCGGGAGCCCCCTCACCCTGCCCTCTCCCCCCTGGGGAGAGGGGAATTGCGTCCGCCGCCTCCGGCCAGCCCAGGGTCGCGAACGGCCAGAGCGCCGAGGAGAACCAGGTGTCGAGCACGTCCGGGTCGCGCCGAAGCGGCCGGACGCCGGCCTCGCGCCGGGCCTCCTCCTCGGTTTCGGCGACGAAGACGTCGCCCTGCTCGTCGTACCAGGCCGGGATCTGGTGCCCCCACCAGAGCTGGCGCGAGACGCACCAGGGCTGGATGTTCTCGAGCCAGTTGAACCAGGTCTTTTCCCAGGTCCTGGGAACGACCTTGATGTCGCCCGAGCGGACGGCGTCGATGGCCGGCCTCGCCAGCGTCGCCGCGTCGACATACCATTGGTCGGTCAGCCAGGGCTCGATGACGACGCCGGAGCGATCGCCATAGGGGATCTGGATGGTCCGGTCCTCGACCTTCTCGAGCGCGCCTTCCGCCTCGAGCCGCTCGACCACCCGCTTGCGGGCCTCGAAGCGGTCGAGGCCGAGCAGCTCTTCGGGGACGAGCCCGTCGCCGGTCTGGACGACCTTGGCGTCGGCGCTCAGCATGTTGAGCATCCCCGCCGCCTTGAAGCCGGCGCGCCGGCCGACCTCGAAATCGTTGAAATCGTGGCCCGGCGTGATCTTGACCGCCCCCGAGCCGAGCTCCGGGTCGGCATGCTCGTCGCGGATGATCGGGACGAGCCGCCCGGTGATCGGCAACCGCACGTTGCGGCCGACCAGGGCGGCGTAGCGAGAGTCGTGGGGATGCACGGCCACCGCCATGTCGGCGAGCATCGTCTCCGGCCGGGTGGTCGCGACCCGGATCGCTCCGCTACCGTCCTCGAGCGGATATCTGAGGTGCCAGAACTGGCCCTGGACCTCCCTGGTCTCGACTTCGAGATCGGAGATGGCGGTGCCGAATTTCGGGTCCCAGTTGACCAGCCTCTTGTCGCGGTAGAGCAGGCCCTGGCGATGGAGCTGGACGAAGACCTTGATCACCGCGGCGGAGAAGCCCGGATCCATGGTGAAGCGCTCGTTGGCCCAGTCGCAGGAGGCGCCGAGGCGCCTGAGCTGGCGGGTGATCGCGCCGCCCGACTGCGCCTTCCACTCCCAGACGTGCTCGACGAACGCCTCGCGGCCCATGTCGGTGCGCTTGACGCCCTGGCTCTCGAGGTTGCGCTCGACGACCATCTGGGTGGCGATCCCGGCATGGTCCATCCCGACCACCCAGAGCGAATCCTTCCCCTGCAGCCGCGCATGGCGGACGAGGATGTCCTGGAGCGTGTTGTCGAGCGCGTGGCCGATATGGAGCGAGCCGGTGACGTTGGGCGGCGGGATGACGATGGTGAACGGCTCGCGGTCCGGCCGCTCGGGCCGGAACAGGCCCTCGCCTTCCCAGCGGGCGTACCAGCGGGATTCGATCTCGGCCGGGTCGAAGGTCTTGGGAAGCTCGGTCATGATGGGCGCTTAGACGAAGGTTTGCAGACCGCAAACCCGGAACTCCCCTCCCTGGAAGGGAGGGGCTGGGGGTGGGTCCGCCGAAAGGCGGCCGAAACTCCGGGTCAGTGGAAGCCTCGCTTCGCTCGCCTACCCACCCCTAGCCCCTCCCTTCCAGGGAGGGGAGTGGCGAGCAACTAGAGACTCTTCCCCGTGATCCGGGCGATCTCGCGGGTGACCAGCTCCTCGACCATGTCGGGCAGGTTGCGGTCGAGCCAGTCCTTGAGCAGGGGCTTGAGCATCTCGCGCACCGCGGCGCCCAGGGCCGCGTCGTCGGCCGGCAGCGCGGCTTCGGCGCCCGCGGCGCGGAGCGACGCCAGAGCGGCGAGCGACTGGCGGCTGGCGATGGCGGCGTCGTCGGAGACGAGGCCCTGGCCCTCGCCGACCGGGTCGTGGAGCTCGAGCACGTCGTCCTCGTCGGGCGGCGGCGGCCTCGGCGCCTCGGCCGGACGCGAGCCTCGGGCGGGACGCGCCGCCGGGCGGCCGTCCTCGGCGATGACCCTTTTGATGGAGGCGAGTATGTCCTCCATCGAGGGTTCCTGGTTAATATCCCCCATATCGAAGGGTTTATCGCTCAATTCGAAGGCGGTGTCACGGGGGTGTTTGGCGGCCCCGCAATAGGCGAAGGGGACGCCCCCGCAACCGTACGGGTGGAGACCGCCCGCGGCGCCTCGTCGTCATTCCAGTCGGAGGCCCGCTTGCGGGTACGCCGGTAATGGTCGACCGGGTCGTAGAGCGCGCCGCCGTCGAGGTTGATGTCCTCGGCCTCGGCCTTGCCCATCGCGTTCAAGAGGGCGAAGCCGGCGACGTAGGCGTCGCGGCGGGCGGTGACGAGCGCGACCTGGCTGTTCAGGAGCTCCTGCTCGGCGTTGAGGACGTCGAGGACGTTGCGGGTGCCGACCGTCTGCTCGGCTCGGGTGCCCTCGAGGGCCAGGGTGTTGGCGTTGACCGCGATCTGGTTGGATTCGATCGCCTCGACCGCCGCCTGGTAGCTGGAGAATGCGGCTCGGGTGTTGGCGACGACGAGCCGCTCGGTTTCCACTCCGCGCTCGAGCAGCTGGCTCTGGATCGCCTGCGACTGGCGGACCCGGGCGCCGACGAGCCCGCCCTGGTAGATCGGGATCCGCGCCTGGACCCCGACCCTGGTCTGGAAGATCTGGTTGCGCGCGTTGGCGCCGAACTGATCGTCGGCGGTGCCGAGATAATTGGTGGCATCGCTTCCGCCGACTCCCGAGACGGTGGGCAGGCGGTCGGCGCGGGCGACCGAGACGTCGCGGCCGGCGGCCCGGGCCTGGGCGGCGATGGCGACGAGATCGCTGTTGTTGGCCAGCGCGATCTCGACCGCCTCGTCCGGGGTCGCCGGCAGCGGCGGAAGCGGCTCGGGCGGCGCCAGCTCGTCGGGAAGCTCGCCGATGACCCGGCGGTAATTCTCCTCGCTTCCGCTGAGCCGGCCTTCGGCCGTGGCGAGAGCGCTTTGCGCAAGCGCGAGGCGCGCCTCGGACTGGGCGACGTCGGTGCGGGTGAGGTCGCCGACCTCGAAGCGGTCGCGGCTCGCCTGCAAATTGGTCTGCAGGACGCGGACCTGGTTCTGGTTGAGGGTGACGATCGAGCGATCGCGGATCACGTCCATATAGGCGCTCACCGCCTCGGTGAACACGTCGCCCTCGGTCGCCTTGAGGCTGGCCCGGCCCGCGAGCACCCGGTCGTCGGCGGCCCGAATCGAGTTGCGGACCCGGCCGCCGTTGAACAGGGGATAGCTGACGTCGACGCTGGCGCTGATGTTGCGGCCGCCGCCGCCGCCGACCTGGTAGAGGTCCTGGTTGACTCCGGCGGTGCCCGACAGCTGCGGCCGGCCCTGGGCGCGGGCGACGGCGACTCCTTCGTCGAGCGAGCGGAGCTGGGCGCGCTGCGCCATGATCGTGGGATTGCCCGCATAGGTCTTGACCAGCGCCCCGGTCAGAGTCTCCGCGGCCTGCGCCGTGGCTCCCGTCATCAGCGCCGCCGCCCCCACGGCGGCCATCCACCCTCCCCGCATCTTCCTCGACTCCACTGTCAAAATTTGAACGCCCGCGGCTTCGCGAATCCGGGCAGGATCGCCGCCGCAGCGTCGGCAAAAGCCGCCATTCCAAACCCTTCGCCTGCCCGTCGGCCGATAGCAAGCCGCGTGACTCCGTTTTCCAGAAGGCCTGAGGCAAGGCGGCCACTGTCGGCGAGCTGGGCCACGAGCGAGTCCGGAACGGATTCGACGGCGCCGTCGATCAGGATGAGGTCGTAGGGCGCCTCGTCCGGGCAGCCGAGCGCGAGCGGGCCCTCGACGAGCTTGACCCCGCTGCCGGCGAGGTTGGCGCGGGCCTCCGCGGCGAGCTCGGCATCCTCCTCGAGCGCGACCACCGGCCCGGCGAGCCGGGCCAGCAGGGCGGCGGCATAGCCCGTCGCCGCGGCCACGACGAGAACCCGTTCGCCCGGCCTCGGAGCCGCCTCGGTCAGAAGCCGGCCGAGCGCCATCGGGCTGTTGAAGTCGCGGCCCGGCTTCAAGGGGACGAGCGCATCGGCATAAGCGAGCGAGGCCCTCGCGGCCGGAACGAAGCGCTCGCGCGGGACCTCGCCCATGGCCGCGAGCACGCGCGGGTCGTTGGTGCCCGTCGTTCGCAACTGGCTTGCGATCATCGCCCGCCGCATATGGTCGAAATTATGCTCGGTCATGTTCCGCCGTTTCTTCGCACAACTGTCTTACTAGTGCAATACACCTTCTGATCACAGCGGCTTTTATCGGCAAGGCCCCGGCAGGCCAAGCGGATAGTCCGGGCGAGGACCGAGCAGCAAGAGGCGTGCCAGCGTCGCCGGCAAGGCCGGAAGCCCGGTTGCCGCGGCGGCCGGGCGTCCGATTGCGGACACCGGCGTCCGCGCGCGGACAGCCGCAAAAGGTGGTTGACTTGGCGGGCCGCGGCGGGACAAGTGCGCCGGCGGCCCGATGGCGGAGTGGTTACGCAGAGGACTGCAAATCCTTGCACGCCGGTTCGATTCCGGCTCGGGCCTCCAAAATCTATTTTCGATCTTCTCGGCAGGCTGCTCGTTTTCAAGGCGAGCGGCCTCGACGAGGGCGCCCCGCCCGGCCCGCGGGTCCGGCCTTCGCCTCCGGCAACGACCGGCTGGTCCCGAAGTGATCGGCCCAGGCCGCGAAGTCGCGGGCACCGGGCCGGGAGGGGCCGGGGCGATCTTCGATACAAATACCCGATAGATTGCATATCGTTGTTCGATTGCGCATAGTTGCCCCGGGGTCGAATTGGGGGGTGACCGATGGAAAGCATGGATCTCAGCAACTTCATCGCGGAGCTGCGCCGCGAGCTGGTCGAGGCGATGGCGGCGGGCGCGGGCGCCGAGCTCCGCTTCCAGCCCAAGGACATCGAGATAGAGGTGCAGATCGCCGCCGAGAAGAAGGACGACGGGTCGGGGAAGATCTCCTTCAAGGTTTTCGGCATAGGCGCTGAAGGCGGCGGCGGCGTGGAACGAAGCAGCGCCGCCATCCAGAAGGTCAAGCTGACGCTCGGCCTGGTCGGCCGGGACGGGAAGCCGCCGCTCATCAGCGCCGAGTCGCGAACCTCCGACCCGGCCTGACATGACCGCCCGCCCCGAAGATCTCGCCGCGGAGATCATCGCGGACAGCGGGCGCCGCGGGAGCGGGTTCCTGGTCGCTCCCGGAATCGTGCTGACCGCACTCCACGTCGTCCTCGGCGACCGGCCCGTGGGCACGGTCGCGTCCTTCCCCGGCGCGAAGTTGCGCTTCAACGGAGACCTTCTCGCCGGAAGCCGACGGAGCGAGCCGCTCTGGCGCCAGGCCGACAATGCGGGTCGGCTGCGCGATCTCGGGCTTCCCTGGCACCCGGCGAAGCTGGTCTGGCCGACCTCGGCCCAGCTCGCCCTTCGGCACGACATCGCCCTCCTCGCTCTGGAGGACGTCCAGGCCACCGCCCTCGAACCGATCGCGGGTCTCGCCGCCCATGCTCCCGGCGCAAGGCTGCTGGGCTGCCGCGGCGAGGGCTATCCGGCCTTCCGCATGGAAAGGCCCGGCGACGTCGAGATCTGGGAGTGCGAATATCTCGAGGGCGAGCTGCTGACCTCGCGCCGACGCCAGGACGACACGCTCGCGGTCAGAGTGGACACGAGCACGCCCGACGACCCCGACGGCTGGCAGGGCATGTCCGGTGCGGCGATCTGGATCGACTCCGAGCTCAGGACCGAGCTCGTCGGGGTGGCTCATACCCGAGCCGGGGCGCTGACCGGCAACGGCGAGATTCGCTGCTGGCCCATCGCGGACATCGAGGATCCGGCCTTCTGGCAGCTCAGCGGGATCGCGCGCCCGGCCGTCGCCGGCCCGAGGCCGGTCGAAGCCGCCGGCGAGCCGCTCAAGGCGCGGCTCTCGAGCGCCTTCTACCGGTTCGACCGCGGTCGCGCGACCAGCCACCTGAGGAAGTGGCTTCGCGGAGATTCGCCCGGCCAGCCCCCGCTGCTGGGGCGCAGCGGCCCGCCGCGACGGCCCGCGATAATCCTCGTGACCGGCCACCAATATGACGAGCCGATCCTCTGCGCCGAGCGGTTCGCGGAGCTGTTCGCCACCGAAGCGTTCCCGGAAAGGTCTGGCGCCTATCGCTCGCCGATCGTCCTGTCCTGCGGAGTGGCGGACGACCCGGCCGACATCCGGCTCGACGACCTCTTCAGACAATGGGCGCGAAACTATGTCGGTCCGGTCCACGCCCTCCGGCCGGACTTCAAGTCCCTGCTCCTTCCCGGCCTCGCGGCGCGCGACCGGTCGCGGCTGATCGTCGTCGAGCATCGCGACGTCAGCTTCGGCGAGGAATGCGGCAAGGTGATCGCCGGGCTGGCCGAACTTCTCGCTTCCTGGTCCCCGACCGAGCATGACGGCTGCCCGCCGATCGTCCTCGTCAACGGGATCATCGGATCGAGCGCCGGTCCCGAGGAATCGGGTTTCCTCCCGCTGGAGGCCTATGCGGAGAAGGAGGCGGCGATGCGGACCCTGCTCGCCCGGCTTCGCGATTCCACGCCGGCCCAGGGCGGCCTCGGGGCCGTCGAATGGTATGTCGATCTTCCGGTGCTCAGCCGGCCCGCGGCCGCGCTGACCGACGTGCGCGACTGGCTCGAGGAGCTGGAAGCCGACCGGGCGATCTCGATCCCCGCCGGCCTGCGCTCCGGAATCGAGACGGAGCTTCGGCAGCTCGACGAATTTCCGGTCCGGTTCGCCCGCCGCGCGGTCGACGAGGCCATCAGGAAGCAGGAGATTTCGCGATGAGCGACCGAAGCCTGGGAGATCTTCTGAAGGCCGGGCATGAAGGCCTGTGCCCGGACCTGATCGAAAGGCTGCCCGTGCCGTGGCGGCTGCGAGGCTCGCCGGCCGCCGACTACGACCTGACCGACCAAGCCTTGGTGGCGGCCGTCCAGACCGCGCTTCTGCTCGGGCAACCGCTCATCCTCGCCGGCGAGCCGGGCGTGGGCAAGACCAGCCTGGCCAGGGCGCTCGAGCACCGGCTCGGACTGTTCCTGCACGACGCGGTGCAGGTGAAGTCGGTCACGACCGGCCTCGACCTCTTCTACACGTTCGACGAGGTCGCCCGATTCCGCGATGCGGGCCGCCCGCGCGACCAGAAGGCGGGCGACGGCCGCCAGGCCCCGAAAGGCCTGCGCGACTATGTCCGGTTCAGCAGCCTGGGCCGAGCCATCCTGTGGTCCGCAGGCCCGGATGCCGAGGTCGCCACAGGCTCCGTGCCCAGCGAGGAGATCGTGGGAATCCCGGGGATCGCGACGCTGCGCCTCGGCGACCTCTTTCCGCTCGAGTTCCGGCGCTACGAGGCGTGCGACGACGGCAGCTTCCGCCATCGATCGCTCGACTCGCCCGTGCGCAGCATGGTTCTCCTCGACGAGCTGGACAAGGCTCCGCGCGACGCGCCGAACGACGTCCTGGGCGAGCTCGAAGCGATGAGCTTCCGGATCGGCGAGCTCGACATCGAGATCAGGGCCCAGGCTCCCACCTGGCCGATCATCCTCATCACCTCCAATTCCGAGCGCAGCCTCCCCGACGCCTTCTTGAGGCGCTGCGTCTTCCACTGGATCGACTTCCCCTCGGCCAACCGGCTCCAGAAGATCGTCGCGGCGCGATGCGTCAAGGACTACGGGCTGCGGATGGAGGACCCGCTCGTCGTCTCCGCCACGCGGGTCTTCATCGACCTTCGCGACAAGGTCGAGAACAAGAAGCCGGCGACGGCGGAGCTCATCTCTTTCCTCGTCTCGCTGATAGAGTTCGGCTTCGCCCGAACGGACGTGATCGACGCCTCGGACGAGCGGGTCGCGAAGCTTTTCGGGACGATGATGAAGACCCAGGTCGATCTCGACGCGGCGACCGGCAAGCCGGCCGCGCGCTGAGGTGGACGCGCCGCCGCCCACGTCCGGGGAGGTGCGGCGTCCGCGCCTGCTTCGGGGCATGCGGGTGCTGGAGCTGCTCCGGTTGCGGCTGACGGCGGCCGGAAGCCCGCCCCCCCTCGACCAGCTGCTGCGCGCCCAGGTCCTGCTCCAGACCCTCGCGCGCGCCGGCATCGACGTCGACCGCGAGCCCCTCGGCAATTATCTGGCGCCGATCCTCGCCACCTCCAGGGAAAGCGAAGACCTGCTTCGCGATGCGCTGGCCGCGATCGAGCGGGATGTCGACGCCCCGCGCGACCTGCCTGAAGATCCCGTTCCGGAAGGACTGAAGCGCATCCACGGCCGCGCACGCTTCGAGAGGCGGGTGAAGATCGGGGTCGGGGCTGTTTTTCTCCTTCTGATTTTCGCAGCCGGCATATGGATCGCCCGCGAATACCTGGCCGATTACCTCCAGCCTTCGCCGGAGCCGGAGCCAAACCCCTTGCCGCCGGATCCATCCCTCCCGGACGATTATTATTATGAGTCCCCCGGCGAGGCCGCGCTGCGAGTCATAACGCGCTTCATCGTCCCCGGGATGATGACGGCCTTCCCGTTCGTCGCGCTCATCCTCTGGCTCGCCCGAAGCCGCGGCGCCGCGCGCGCGGCTCTCCGGCGCATGAACGCCCGCGGCCAGGTCCTCGAGACCTTGGTGGTTCCGCCCGTCGCCACGGCGATCCTGTCCGGAGCGGCGGTCAGGCGAGCGCTCGCCCAGCTCCGGCGGCCGCTTCTCGTGCGCGGGGCCCGGCTGGACACGGTCGCCACCATCCGGGAGACGATCCGCGCCGGCGGCGCGCCGGACCTGCGCTGGAGGCTTGAGGCTCGCGCCTTCGAATACGTGCTTCTGTGCGAGAGCGGCGGCCCTTCCGACCACATGGTTTTGCTCGCTCAGGCCCTCGGCGAGCGCCTGAAGGCGGCCAGCGTCGTCTTCACCCGCTACGATCTCGACCGGGGCAGCGAGGCGGCGAGACATGCCGACGGTCGCCGAAGCGGCCCTCCGGTCGAGCCGCTCGCACAGGTGCGCCGCCGCCATGCCGGGGCCCGGCTGATCCTCCTCGGCTCGGCCGAAAGCCTGCTTCGGCGGTTCGACATCCAGGGCGGCGGCGACGCTCTGGGCGAGCTCATCGCGGCGTTCGAGAGCCCGCTTCTGCTCTCGACCGTACCGGCGGACCGCTGGGGCTGGCGCGAGGCCCGCCTCGAGTCCCTCGGCGTGCGCATCTTCACCGCGGACGAGGGCGGCCTCCAGGCCGCGGTGGCCAGCGTCTCCTCCCCGGAAGCCGACGGCCGCCCGCCCTCGGCCATTCCGGAAGGCGAGGACCCGATCGCGGCCTCGCTGCAGCGCGATTCGCTGCGTTATCTCTCCGACGTCCCGCCGCCCGCCTCGGAGACGGCCCTGCTCGTCCGCCGGCTGAGGAGCTTCCTGTCCGACGTCGCCGGCTTCCCCCTGCTCGCGGCCACCGCCGCCTTTCCGCGCATCGAGCCGCACGTCACCAGCCGAATGGCGGTTCTGGTCAACGGCCGGCCTCTCGACGCCCGGCTCGCCGCGCGCCTGTCGGCCCTGCCCTGGATGAAGGCCGCCCGAATGCCCGACTGGCTGCGCCTCGCCATCCTGCGGCAGCTGCCGGCCGCGGAGCGCGAACGCGTTCGCACGGCGTTGCTGCTGATGCTGGACGACCTGCGGGCGCTGTCCGACCGCGAGCAGCCGGCGACCGCGAACGTCTCGGCGCGCCTCGAAATCCTCAGCCGCGAAGGCGTTCTGGAAAAGGTGCTTCGGTCGGTGGGGATTGCGAGGCGCTCGAACGGCGGCGAGGGCATCTTCATCCGCTTCCTCGAGGGAGACGATCTCGGCGAACTGGAGCAGGAGGCTCCGGCGACGAGAACCCCTGTGACCCCCGCGCGCCGGCTCGCGCTGGCGGCCATCGGGGGCGTCGGCCTCCTCGGCACCTGGGCCGTCCTCGACCTCGTGCCCCAGGTCTACGAGCTTGGCTGGACCCGCGGGACGCCGATGCTGATCCTCGTCGCCGCCGCCTACACGATGGTCTCCTGGATGCTTCTGCGCGAGACGATGGCGCCGGCGCGGAAGGGGTTCAGGACCGCGGGTCTCGCCCTGCACGCGGCGGCCTATCCGGCGATGGTGCTGCTTGGGGTGTCCCTGAGCAGGGAAACGCCGGTGCCTTCGATCGTCGCGTTGCTGGTGTCTCTCGCCCTCGCGGGGCTTCACCTTCACCTGCTGCTCGACCGTCCGGGGCCGCATCTGATCCCCAGGCCGGCGGGCCGGGCCGCCCTCCGGGTTCCGGTCTTCGCGATGTCGATCCCGCTCGCTCTTGGAGCCCTGCCGCAGGATGCCGGAGGGGGCGAGGTTTACGTTTTCGTGTCGCTGATGGCCGTTCCGATCGGCGCCCTGCTCGTTCTGCTCGCCTTCACGGAAAGGCCGGGAACCTACGCCGCCATCGTTCGCAACTTCTTCCACGCGCTGGCCGCGGCGGGTCTGGCGGGCGTCCTCGCGGCGATCGGAGTGATGATCGGAGTTCTCCTGCTCGAACCGATGGGCGGCCTGCCCGCCCCCACCGCCTGGAGCGGCCCCTTCATCGTGGCCACGATGGGCTGGACGATCGGATATTGGGTCGTCGGCCATTTCCTCGACCGCCGTTTCGCGAGAGCCTCGCTCGCTTTCTCGCTCTTCGCCGTCGCTCTGGTGGTCATGGCTCAGATCGTACCGGTGGAATCGATGACCCGCGCCCTGATCAATTGCGCGGCGCTGGCGCTGGCGGCGGTGGGCAGCGGCTATTTCGTCGATGAACGGCCCCTTCCGCCGACGCTCGCCACCGCCGCCGGACGCTTCGCGGCCGCGCTGCGCGGACGACCGGGGAGGATTTCGCGAGCGGTCGTTCCGGGCCGGTCGGCAAGGAAGACCAAGGCATGAGCGCCGCTCCGGAGACGCCTTCCGGAGGGCTCCAGCCCGGCCGGCGGACAGGGTTCCCGTCGCCGCGTATCGATCCGCGCGCCGCCCTCGCCCGCGCCGCGGCCGCCGCCGACACGCCCTGGCTGCTGCTCCTCACCGTGCCGGTCCTCTCGCTCCTGAAGCTCGTGCCGGGACTGGTGATCCCGGCCGGCTCGGTAGTTCTCGCCTCAGTCTGGCTGGGTTCGCTTCGCTGGGGACTGGACTCGCTGAGGCCGACGCTGGCGCTCTGCCTGCTGTGCGTCGTCGGCTTCGATCCGGTGCCGCAGTCGGGCAATCTCTTCATGATCCCGTGGCTCCTCCTCGCCGCGCGGCTCGGCGCGGAACCGAGCTTCGCGGCGTCGATCCTGCGCTGGCGGCGCCTCGCCGCCTGGGACTATCCGATCATCCTGGGGCTGCTCACGGCCTGGCTGTCCGTCTCCGCTTTCGCTCCAGCGTTCCGAATTTCGGCCGGCAATACCGGCATAACCTCCCTCTTCGCGGCGGCGCTGATCGGCGCGTCGCAGATTCCCGCGCGGCCCTTGCTGGTTCTGCTGGCGACGGCACTCGCCTCGCTCTGGGTATTCGCCCCGTTCGGCCCGCAGCCGTCCGCCATGCCTTTTCTAAATCATGGCTTCGGCATGCCCCCTGTCTCGGGCCTCACATGCGCCGCCGCCTTCGCCATCGGACGGCTATACTCGCGGCCCGTAGCGCCCAATGCCAGGCTTTGCGTCGCGGCGACGGGCGTGTGGACGCTTCTCCTGATCCTCGCCACCGCCAACCTGGGCATACGCTGGCCTTCCATCCAGTTCTTCCCGGAAGCGGCTTTCGTGACGGGGTTCACGCCGTCGGCGAGCGCCTTCGTCGAGCCGATCGCTCCGGTGACCCTCGTCGCCCTTGCCGCGCTGGCCGCCTGGCGCCTCGCTCCGGAGCAGCTGAAATCCAGGATCCGATCGCTGAAGCCCGTCGCGGCCACGACTTTGGCGGGGGAGCTGGCCATCGTCGCGGCCGTGGCCTTTGCCTTCGCGGGATTGAATTGGGAAATGGCGACCGGGGGTTGGATCGTCGGCGGACGCGCGGACGTCGGCAACCCCTTCATCCTGGCCGCGCGAATTGCATCCCTGACCCTCATCAGCGCCCTCGCGATCTTCCTGGCTACGCGGCTGCCGCGTACGCCCTCCGCCCCCTCGAGCCCGCCGCCGACCGGATCGCTCTTCCTGGCGCTGCTCGGGCCGCTATGGAGCCGCCTCGTCGTCTTCTTCCTCCTCGCCACCGGGGCGCTCGCCATCGGCTCCACCCTCGCCCGAGCGGACCTGAGCAGCGAAATCGGCAATGCGCTTTCCCCGTCGCCGGATAATTCCGCCTCGACGCTGACCAATGAGGAGGAAATGGAGCTCGACAACATCTCGGCGCTGCTCAGCGGCAACGACGTCGAGCCCGTCGCCCCGCTCGTCTCCGATGCTCCCGATTCATCGAACCTCGCCTACTGACCGCGCGTCTTCGGCGAGCCAGGCGCCGCCCGCAAACGGATGCAGGCGACCGACGGCGCGGCCGGTGCGTCGGCCCGTAAAACGGCGGCCGCCGGTCGCCGCTCGCGGCGCTAACCGCGGGGCGTTCGCAGATCCGGAGCGCAGCCCCTTGCGGCGGCCTCTTCGCGAAGCTCGGAGGTTCCCGAGCCGAGTGGCTCCTCCGCACCGAAGCGGAGGTAATCCACTGTCACGCGCTTGCCGCCGGTCCTTTCGTGCAAGCGCGCGATCTCCTGCAGGTAGCCCAGCTTCCGCCGCAGCCGCTTCGGCGCGGCCGCCGGCGGATCGAGGTCAAGTTCCTTGAAGAAATTATCCCAGTGAATCGGAAAGACCCTCGTCGCTTCCGAACCCGCGACATATTGGTCCCAAACCGGTCCGAGGCTCCGGGCGCTCGGCACGATACCGCCGACTCCGAGGAATACGGTTTCGGCCTTGAGGGGCAGCCGCCAATCGGCCCTCGCCCCCCGGCTGGGCACGATCAGCACGCTTCCCCACGGATGGGCGACGTGGAACGTGAAATTGCCGCCCTCCTTATACTCTTCCACCCATGCCGATCGTCGCAACTTCCGCCGGATCTCGCCGGGGAAGGGCATCGGGCTCGAATGCGGCGTCTTGAAGATCGTCACGACGAAGGCGCCGAACCGGCAGACCGAGCCGTCGGCCATCCGCTCGATCCTCCCGTCCGGGAAACCGACGCCGAGCGCGATGTTCGCCGTCGACGGCGAACCGACGATCGTCGCCCCGGTCAGATGCGCGACGTAGGGCGCGTCCATCGCATGGTCGTGGTGCGAATGCGCGACGAAGATCGCCGCCGCGCGCGTCACATGCGCCGCGTCGAGCGCCGCCCTTATGCGCCTCTCCCGCGGGGCGACCGGGTGCAGGATGAGGCGGCCTACCGAGGGCCGGCTGAAGAATCCGTCGGTCATGATGGTCGTGCGGCCGTCGCTGAGCACCAAGGTGGAGGTCCCCAGGAATCGAGCGGTCAGCCGAGGGGGCCGCGGCGGCGACGGCTCTTCCTCGAGCAGGGGGTAGCGGGTCACCGGCGGCCGCCGGGCCGGCGGCGCCATGCAGCCGGCGAGAGCCGCGGTCGCCGCCGCGAGGGCGAGTGACCGGAAAAATCGCATGGGCCCCACGGCGCCGCCCTCCCGAGCTGTCGGACCACCTTACATCGGTCGCCTCGGGCCGCAAGCGCGCCGGGCTCGAAGCGGCGCCTTCGGAACGGGGGCCGAGGGGTCTTGCCGGATCCGTAAGAAGCCTTGCCGTTCAGCGCCGTGGCCGCTCGGCCTGGAGGCCGGACGACAGTCTAGTGGCCCTGAAACAACAGCAATATTTAGAATTTCTATACGCGAATTAGAGGGTTGGAATCCCTGCCCCTTCAATGTAAGCCGGCCTACGAAACAACGAAAAGCAGGGAGCTAGTCCTTTGTCGAAGCATGTTCACGCCAAGCCAGCGCGCTGGGTCCGTCCGGAATTGAAGAAGCTGGATGCGGGCTCTGCCGAAGCCAACGCGACCGGAACCGACGACGGCGGCCCCGTCGGCAACGCGCGCTCCTAAGCGCGCCGCTTCCGCGAGCGATAATTTGAAGGCGTCCGCCCCCGGGCGGACGTCTTTTTCGTGCGTCCTCCCCTGTCGGGTCTGAGCCTTGTCCGCCATCGCAGGTGCCTGGAGTTTCGGCGATGAGGTTCGAGCGGCGGCGCTTTGCGACCATTTGCTGGATTCGCAATCGGCCTACGGCCCGCACCGCCGCGACGCTCTGGCCGAAGGGCCCTATGCGGCCGGCCGCTGCCTGTACCGGCTCCTCCCCGAGGACGATTTCGACCGGCAGCCCCTGGCCGGCGCGGACGGGCGCTTCGTCCTCGTCGCAGATCTGCGGATCGACAATCGCGACGAGCTGATCGCCGACCTCTCCCTCGGAAGCTCGTCCGGCGCGACGCTGAGCGATTCGGACCTCCTGATGCGCGCCTGGCTCGCCTGGGGCCGCGCCCTTCCGGAGCGCCTGATCGGCGATTTCGCTTTCGCCGTCTGGGACAGGGACGAGCGGAGCCTCTGGCTGGCCCGCGACGCCGCGGGCGAGCGGCCGCTTCACTACCGCCGCGGCGACGGCTTCTTCGCCTTCGCGACCATGCCCCTCGCCCTCGCCCGGCTGCCGGCGGCCGGATTCGACGTCGACGAGGAACGCATCGCCGGCTTCGTCGCCGACCTGCCCCCCCGCGGCAGCCGAAGCTTCTTCGCGGGAGTGAGCCTGCTCGAGCCAGGCCATTGCGCGCTCGTCACCCGGTCGGGGATCGCGGTCGAGCGCTACTGGGAGCCGGCCCGTCGGCCGCTGAACTTCGCCCGCGCCGAGGATTATGGCGACGCCCTTCGCGAGCAGATCGATGCCGCCGTCGCCCGCCGGCTTCGGCGGTCCCGCGGCCTCGTCGGCTCACAGCTCAGCTCGGGCTTCGACAGCAGCGCCGTGACCACCTCCGCGGCGCTCGCCCTGGCCGGCCGGGGCGAGCGCCTGCTGGCTTTCACCTCGGCGCCCGGCGAGGGATTCGCCGGACCGGTGATCGCGGGCCGGATCGCCGACGAAAGCGGGATCGCGGCGGCGACGGCCGCCCTCCATCCCAACATCGACCATATCGTCGTCCGGCCTCGCGGAGCCTCGGCCCTGGCGATGCTCGAGACCAGCCACGCCCTGTCCGGCCAGCCCGTCGGCCACGTCTGCAACAACGTCTGGTGGCAGGGCATCAACAGGCGCGCCGGGGAGGCCGGGGTCGCCGTGATGCTGACCGGGGAGGCGGGCAATTTCACGATCAGCGCCGGGCTGGGGGTGGATACGCTGGGCGACCTCGTCCATAGCGGCGCCTGGAGGCGGTGGTGGCGCGAGGCGCTCGCACTTCGGCGCCGCGGGGATTTCACCTGGATTCAGATGCTCAACGCCTCTTTCGGATCGTTCCTGCCGGAAAGCCTGTACGCCCGATTGCGCCGCCGCCGCCCGGAGCTGCCGCCCTTCGTCGCGCCGGCCTGGCGGGCCGAGATGCGCCGGCAGCTCGACGCGACCGCCTGGGAAGCGCGGCCGCCGCGCGATTCGGCCGCCCGCCGGCTGGGGCTGCTGCGGACCGCGGATCCCGGCAATTTTCGCAAGCGCAGCCTCGCGGAATGGGGCGTCGAGGAGCGCGATCCGACCAACGACCGGCGACTCGTCGACTTTTGCTTCTCACTTCCGCCCGAGGCGCTGCTCGACGGCGGAGTGCGCCGCCCGGCCTTGCGCCGGGCGCTGTCCGGCCGGGTCCCGGACGCATTGCTCGACCAGAAGTTGCGCGGCCAGCAGATGGCCGACTGGTACGAGCAGGTCCGGGGCGAGGACGTTCGGTCCTTCGCCGACGCGGAGGCGCGATCGGGCCTGGCCGGATCGATGATCGACCTCGAGGCGGCGGCCCGGGTCGCTCGAAGCTGGCCGACCTCGGGAGCGGGGGAGCGCCCGGTCGTCTATCTCTACCGCATGCACCTCCTCAGGACCCTGGCCGCCGCCCGCTTCGTCAGCTCGGTGAGGAGCGTCGCTCTTGACTGATCCCGCCCATCGCTACCGCCTGTTCGGACTGTCCGTGGCATCGGAGATCCCGCTGCCCGAGCTGGTCGCCGATCCGGGCGCGGGGACGGCCGACGTCGAGGTCAGGGTGCGGACGATCGCCGACGCGCCCGACGCGCCGGCCGGGCTTCACGTCGAGGGCGCCGAAGCCCTGCTCGTCATTCCCGCCGTCGGCCGTTTCCTCACCCGCGCGGGGCGCGAGATGCTCATCGAGCCGGCTCCGAACGTGTCTCCGCGCAATCTGCGGCTCTACCTGCTCGGCTCGGCCTTCGCGGCGATCCTTCACCAGCGCGGCCTGCTGCCGCTGCACGCCAATGCCGTCGTCGTCGAAGGCCGGGCGATCGGCTTCATGGGCCATCCCGGCGCGGGCAAGTCGACCCTTGCGGCCTGGTTCCACGACCGCGGCTTCGACGTCCTCGCCGACGACGTCTGCGTCGTCACCGGCGGAGCGGACAAGGCGCCCCTCGCCCATCCCGGCATTCCCCGGCTCCGGCTGTGGCGGGAGGCGCTCGAAGCGGGCGGCAGGGACGCCTCGGCCTATGAGCGCTCGTTCGACGACATGGACAAATATACGGTCCCTACCGACCTCGAGCGGGCGCTTCCGGCGGTGCCGCTCAGCCATCTCTATCTCCTCGAGAAAGCGGACGGCGAACCGTCGGTGACCCGGCTCGAGGGTTCGGCCGCGGTCGAGGCGATGATCGCCAACACCTATCGCGGCGCCTATGTCCGGCTCATGGGCCTGACCCGCCAGCACCTGCTCGCCTGCGCCGAGCTCGCCCGGACGGTGCCCGTGTTCAGGGCCCGGCGGCGCTGGGGCTATGAGGCTTTCGACGTCGAGGGCGCGGCCCTCGAAGCCCATGCCCGCGAGCTGATCCGGTCCGGCGGGACGGGAAGCGGCTAGATCGCTCGACAGTCGGGTCGCCCTGTCTCCGTTCGGCGACCTCGTCGAAGCCCTTTCCATTTTCCTTGGCGAATAAGAAGGCAAGGCCCTTCGACAAGCTCAGGGCGAACGGGTGAGGCGGTTCGGGCTGACCTTCCGGCGCCCTAGCGGTTCATCGCCACCGGGTTGAGGGCGATCGCGTGGAGCCTCCAGCCGCCGTCCCACTGATAGAGCAGGTCGAACTGGATCCCGGTCGGGCGCATCCGGAAGGCGCCCCGGATCCTGAGCAGCCCGCCCTCGATTCGGGCCGGAAAGTCGAGGAGGGGCTCGAGCAGGAAGGTGTCGGAGAGGTCGATCCGCTGCTCGCGGATCCGGCCGAACACGGCGGCCAGGTTGACGGGCGTGTTGCCGGCCTGGAAGCCGGCCGAGCCGAGCTCGCGCAGTACCGAATAATTGCCCGTCCGGTTGGCCTGGTCGACCGCCGCCATCGTGCTCCAGATGAGCTTGGCCAGGGTCAGCTGGTCCGGGACGGGCTGGGCGGCGGAGGCCGCCCGAGGAGGCTGCGCCGCGACCGGCGCGGGAAGGACCGCTCCGGCGAGAAGAAGGGCGGCGAACAGCAAGCGGGCCGGGGCATCAAGCGCCGGCCCGCCCGTTTTGCCCTTGGCGGGGCCTGTTACCACGCAGCCGAGAAGCCGGCGCGAGCGCCGATCTCGCCGCTGTCGAAGCCGAGGCCGACGCCGGCCGAGAAAGCGGCGTTGGCGCCGACGCGCGCGGCGAAGGACGCCGTGCCCGCGAGCCGGTTCTGATAGTAGCCGAGGCCGCCGGCGACCCCGAACTTGGTGCCCGAGGGGAGCTGCGGCGTATCCATGGACAGAGCCATGGCGACGCCCTCATTGGCCTTGCGGATGTCGCGCCGGTTGACCTCGGCGAGGTCGAACAGGGTCGTGACGTTGCCCTGGAGCGACGTGATCGCGGCGCCCTGGGTCGTCGTGAGGGCCTGAAGCGCCGAGATCTGGGTCGTCTGGGTGGCGTTGACGGCCTGGATGGCGGTGATCGCCGAGGTGTTGGCGGCAACCTGCGGGAGCAGCGTCGTGTTGGACGAGATGTTGCCGTTGGCGTCGTTCACCAGAACGCCGGCCGTGGTGTAGCCGCCGAAGCGCACGGTCGTGCCCGCCGCGCCGACGGTCACCTGGTTGGCGGCCGTCGTGGTCGCGCCCGCGCCCAGCGCGGTCGAGCCGGCATGGGTGGCGCGGGCGCCGGTGCCGAGCGCGGTCGAGTTGGTCGCCGAGGCGAGCGCGGCCTGGCCGCCGGCGAACGAACCGAAGCCGGTGGCGTCGGAAAGGTAGCCGATCGCGGTCGCGTTCACGGCGCCGGCCGAAGCGCGGTCGCCGACGGCGGTCGAGCCGTTGCCGAGAGCGGTGGCGACGGTGCCGATGGCGGTCGAGTTCGCGCCCTGGGCCAGGGAGTCGGCGCCGACCGCGGTGCCTTCGGCGCCGACGGCGCGCGAGAGCGCACCGACCGCCGTGGTCGCCGCTCCGGATGCGCTGGCGCGATTGCCGAGGGCGGTGGAGAGGGCGCCCGAAGCGGTCGAGACCGTGCCGAGAGCGGTCGACTGGGCGCCCGAGGCCAGGGAGTCGCCGCCGACGGCGACCGCCTCGATTCCGGTGGCCTCCGAAAGGCTGCCTACCGAGAGGTTGAAGCCCTGGCTGGCGAAGGCGGCGTTGCCGATGGCCACAGCGTTGCCCGCATTCGCGACCGCGCCGTTGCCCATGGCGATGGTGTTGGCCGCGCCCGCCGTCGACCCGTTGCCGATGGCGATGCCGCTGGCGCCCGCGACCCTGTTGAAGGCGCCCAGGGCGACTCCGAAGGACCCGGCGGTCGTGATCGTGTTGAGGTCGCCGACCGCGGTGCCGCCGGTGGCGCCGGCCGCGACCTGGTTGCCGTTGCCGACCGCGGTGCTGAAGCCGGCCGCCGCGACGCTCGGCCGCGACGCCGCGCCGACCAGGTTGTTGCCGGTTCCGACCGAGGTCGAATAGATGCCCGAAGCCACGGTGCCCGCGCCGACGGCCGTCGAAGCGTCCTCGGCGGCGCTGGAGCGGTCGCCGATGGCGGTCGAATCGTCGCCGAGCGCGGTCGAGACCACGCCGACCGCGACGGTGCGGTCGCCCGAGGCCAGCGAGTCGGTGCCGACCGCGACGCTCTCCTCGCCGGTGGCGGTGGCGAGCTGGCCGACGGCCGTGGAGAAGTCGCCGGTTGCGACGGAGTTGGTGCCGCACTCGGTGCTGAGCGCGCCGACGCCGTTATTGCACTCCGGCGTCGGATCGGCGGAGGCCGGCGCCGCGTAGAAGACGGCCGCCGACATGGCGGTCGCCGCCAGGAGCTGGATCCGGGTCAATCTGGTCATGAACTTCCTCCCTGTATGGATTTGAAAACTTATAATTGTCCGCGACGGGACCGCCCTGAAACAGGTTAAGCCCTGCACTTTCCCTCTCTGGCAACCGCTCGCTCGCTGTGGGGCCGTTTTCGGAGATGCACCTTTGCCTTGCAAGCTGAATCGAAGCGCGAGGGCGCCAGAATCGACCATTTTCGTGGATTTGCCCGTTCTTCCCTGATTTTCCCGACCTTGCGGGGCTTTGTTGCCACAGCGGTAAGCGAAAATTGCTTTCGGGTCAGGGCCCGCGGACGATTCGACCCCCCTTCAGGACCAGCCGCACCCGGCCGAGCGTCGCGATGTCGAGCGTCGGGTCGCCGTCGACCGCGACGAGGTCGGCGAGCAGTCCCGGCCTGACCGCACCGAGCCGGTCGCCGACCCGGAAGAAGCGGGCGTTGGCGGAGGTGGCGGCGATCAGCACCTCAGCGGGCCGCATCCCGTAGGCGACCATCAGCGCCATCTCGCGGGCATTGTCGCCATGCGCATAGACCCCGACGTCGCCGCCCATGCACATCGGCACCCCGGCCGCGAGCGCGGCGGCGAAGCTGGCCTTCTTCTCGCGCACCGCCTCCGGCTCGGGCGCCCCGCCGGTCCAGCCGCGATAGCGGGCGATGGCGTCGGTCGCCGCGAGCGTCGGGCAGAGCGCGACCCCTTTCTGCTTCATCAGCCGGAAGACCTCCGGGGTCCCGGCATTGCCGTGCTCGATCGTGTCGGCGCCGGCGAGGACGGCGTTGCGCATGCCCTCCGGGGTCGAGGCATGGACGGCGACGTGGCGCCCGGCCTGGTGCGCCGCCTCGGCGGCCGCGCGCATCTCCGCCATGGTGAAGGTGGGCCGGGGCCCCTCGCCCGGACGCCATCGATAGTCGCCGTAGAGCTTGAGGACGTCGGCTCCGCGACCGATCTGCCGCCGAGCCGCCACGACCAGCGCCTCCCCGTCCGCCTCCTCGGCGCCCTGCGGCACCGGGCGCTCGGAATCCGGCGATTGCGGCCCGTAGCTCCCCGTCGCGACCAGCGCCCGGGTGGCGACGATCATCCTCGGCCCGGGCACGATGCCCTGCTCGATCGCCTGCTTGAGCCCGACGTCGGCATAGCCGGCCCCTTCCGTGCCGAGGTCGCGGACCGTGGTGAAGCCGGCCATCAGGGTGGCGCGGGCATGATTGACGGCGCGCGCGGTGCGGAGCGCCTGAGGCTCCTTGAGCACCTGATCGTCCCAGCTCGTCTCGTCATAGGGGTGGAGGAAAAGGTGCGAATGGCCCTCGATCAGGCCGGGCAGGAGGGTGGTCCCGGGCAGGTCGATCACCTTCGCCCCGGCGGGCGCGGCCAAGGCGGGGCCGGCGGCCTCGATCCGGTCGCCTCGGACGAGGACCGACCAGCCTTCATGCGGCCTTGGGTCGACTCCGTCGAAGACCCGGGCGGGCCGGATCAGGATGACGCTCTCGCCGTCCGGGGCGGCGCCGGACAGGAGCAGAAGCGAAGCGATCAGGAGCCACAAGCGCATGGATAAACGCTCTTACAGAGGCTAGGCGGACCTCGCCACGAGGAAAAGGAAGCGCGCCTTGGCCGGATACGAGCTGATCTCAGGGATCGAGGTGGACCGGCGGCTCAAGGCCTTCGTCGAGGAGGAAGCGCTCCCGGGCACCGGCATCGAGCCCGCCGCCTTCTGGTTCGGATTCTCCTCGCTTCTTCGCGACCTCACCCCCGAGAACAGGCGGCTGCTGCGCCGCCGCGAGGACCTCCAGGCCCGGATCGACGAGCGCAACGCCGGGCTGGGCGGCCGCCCCCCCGAGCCGGCCGAGGAGGAGGAGTTCCTGCGCGACATCGGCTATCTGGTCGATCCGCCGGCGCCCTTCGCGATCGGCACCGAAAATGTCGACCCGGAGATCGCCCTCATCGCCGGCCCCCAGCTGGTCGTTCCGGTGAGCAACGCCCGCTACGCCCTCAACGCGGCCAACGCCCGCTGGGGGAGCCTCTACGACGCCCTCTACGGCACCGACGCCCTCGGCGACCGGCCCGAGCCCGGCGGCTATGACGAGGAGCGCGGCGCTCGGGTGGTCGCCTGGGGCCGCGCCTTCCTCGACGAGATCGCGCCCCTGGCCGGCGGCAGCCATGCGGAGGTCACGAGCTACCGGAGCGAGGACGGCCGGCTTACGACCGATTGCGGGCCGCTGCGGGACCCGTCGCTGCTCGCCGGCTGGCGCGGCGCCTCGCCGCTGCTCCGCCACAACAATCTCCATGTCGAGATCGTCGTCGACCGCGACCACCCGATCGGCCGCACCGACAAAGCGGGGGTGGCCGACCTCCTGCTCGAGAGCGCCGTCACGGCGATCATGGACTGCGAGGATTCCGTCGCCGCCGTCGACGCCGAGGAGAAGGTGGCGGTCTACCGCAACTGGCTCGGGCTGATGAAGGGGACGCTCAGCGCCGGCTTCGACAAGGGCGGGCGCAGCGTCGAGCGGCGGCTGGCCGGCGACCGGGTCTACGAGGCGCCGGACAAGACCAGGCTCGTCCTCAAGGGCCGCGCCCTCATGTTCGTCCGCAACGTGGGCCACCTCATGGCCAACCCGATGATGCGGATCGACGGCGTGGACGTGCAGGAGGGGCTCGCCGACGCGGTTCTCACCTCGCTGGCCGCGCTCCACGACGTCGGCGGCGCCCGCGCCAACAGCCCGGCGGGCTCGGTCTATATCGTCAAGCCCAAGATGCACGGGCCCGAGGAGGCGGCCTTCGCCGGCCGCCTTTTCGACCGGACCGAGGACCTGCTCGGCCTTCCCCGCCACAGCCTCAAGATCGGCGTGATGGACGAGGAGCGGCGGACCAGCGTCAACCTCGCCGCCGTCATCCGCGAGGTGAAGGACCGGGTGGTGTTCATCAACACCGGCTTTCTCGACCGCACCGGCGACGAGATCCACACGTCGATGAAGCTGGGGCCGGTGATCCGCAAGGCGGAGATGAAGAACAGCGACTGGCTGAAGGCCTATGAGGACAACAATGTCGACGTCGGCCTCGCCTGCGGCTTCGCGGGCCGAGCCCAGATCGGCAAGGGCATGTGGGCGATGCCGGACCTGATGGCCGACATGCTAGCCCAGAAGGCGGCCCACCCGCTTGCCGGGGCGAGCACCGCCTGGGTCCCCTCCCCGACCGCCGCCACCCTCCACGCCATCCATTACCACCGGGTCGACGTGGCCCGGCGCCAGCGCGAGCTGGCCGGCCGGCCGCCCGCCGCCCTGCACGGCCTGCTCAGGGTCCCCGTCGCCGGGCGACGCCCGCCTCGCGAGGCGATCGAGGAGGAGCTGGACAACAACGTCCAGGGCATATTGGGCTATGTCGTGCGCTGGATCGACCAGGGCGTGGGCTGCTCGAAGGTCCCCGACGTCCACGACGTCGGCCTCATGGAGGACCGGGCCACCTGCCGGATCTCGAGCCAGCACGTCGCCAACTGGCTGCTCCACGGCCTCCTCGGACCGGAGCAGGTCGAGGCGGCGATGGAGCGGATGGCGGCCGTCGTCGACCGGCAGAACCGCGCCGATCCCTATTACCGGCCGATGGGCCCGGACCCCCGCGCGAGCATCGCCTTCCAGGCGGCCCGGGCGCTCGTCTTCGAGGGGGCGGCGCAGCCCTCGGGCTATACCGAGCCCCTGCTCCACGCCCATCGGCTCAGGCTCAAGGCGCGGGAGGCCGGATAGCGCCGCCCTTGTAGAAGGCTCGGGCGTTGCGGATCCGAGCCGCTTCGCGCTCGGCCATCGCCCGCACGAAATGCCCGGGCCGGCCGGCGGCGGCCGCCGCCTCATAGACGGCGGCCCGCCCCTCGGGCCCCTCGGCGGCGCTGGCCTTCGCTTTCCACGCCGCGAAGCGGATCCGTTCGCTCGGATGGCGCTGGGCGATATGGTCGATGAGGTCGCGCCCGTTCTCGCCGCCGAGATGGCCGGCGAGCGCGATCAGCGGCTCGAGCGTCGACCGGTTGACGAGCGCGCTGATCCGCGAGCCCTGGAGGTCGAAGCCATATTGGTCGAGGAACTCGGTCGCCGGCGACATGGCCATGATGTTGATCGAAACCGAAAGCGAATCCGCCGGCAGCTGGCTGTGGACGTCGAGGTGGCGCCGGTAGAGCAGGATGGTCCCTTCAGAGAGCCGCGACCGCTCGACGAAGCGCAGCTCCACCTTCTCGCCGATGAAGCCGGCGGCGCGCTCGTAATCATGCTCGTAATAGTCGCTCCAATAGCCCGGCCCGGCATAACCCACCGTCAAAAAGCTGAAATTATGGTCGTGCGGCTGGCCGTAGAAGAAGGCGCCGGGCCCGCTGTTGACGAGGACGCTGTCGGTCGCCGCCGGCCAGAAATTGGCTCGGAGCAGGAACTTGCGGCTGCCCCGGTGGAGAAGGACGACCTGGGCGCTGTAGTGGTTGAGCGCGACCTGCCCGGCGCAGCGCTGCTTCAGCTCCTCGATGACGAGGTCGCCCAGGAACGAGCGGTTGTTGGCGAGCCTGCGCAGCGCCGGGGCGTAGCTCGCCAGGCAGTCGTCGTCGTTGAGATCGCCGGGGCCGCTCTCCAGCGCCTCCACCAGGTCGCCGAGTTCGATCCTTTCGTCGCCGCGGGCGTCGATCAGCAGGGGCATCAGGCGGGTTCCTTCTCGAACAGGCGGGCGAGGGTCTGGGCGGCGGCCCGGCGCACCTCGCCGTGGGGATCGCCCGCGGCCATCTCGCGCAGGTGCGGGAGGGCGGCGGCGGGGTCGAGCGCGACGAATTCGCGCATCGTCTGCCAGCGGGCGTAGAAAAGCTCGCTCCGAAGCAGCTCCCGGAACAGCGGCGCCGCGTCGCGCCGGTCCATCATCCGCAGCAAGGCGAGCATCATCTGGGTGCGCGAGCTCGCCTCGTCCGTGCTGCTCGCTCCGATGAAGCGAAGCGTCGCCGAATCATATTCCACCGACAGCGGGCCGCATTCGAGCGGAGTCTCGGCGCCGACGAAGACGATGTCGCGCTCGGCTTCCTCGACGATGAAGGTGAAGCGGCGGCCGTCGATGGCGAGCTTCTGGCCGTCCTCGATCCGCCGCCGCCCGACGAGCCGGCAGCTTCCGCTCGAGCCGGCGGTGAAGCCGGGGCCGATCCCGGGCGCCTCCCAAAGCGACAGGGTCGCTCCGCCGCCTTTGATGAAGTGAAAGACGAGCCGGCGGCCGGTGAAGGTCAGCGACGCGCCCCCCTTCCGCTCGGCGCGCTTGGCCGCGATGGCATCGGCGCTCATCACCCCCAGCGTCAGGGTAAGGGCCGGGCGGTCGAACAGCAGGAGTCCGCTATGCACCTCGCTCGATGCGACCGGGAAATCGGGTCTGAAATAAGGATCCTGCGCGGCGGCGCCGATGAGCGCGCCCAGCACCTGCGTCAGCGCGCCCGGAGTGCCGACGAAGGCGTCGGCCAGCGCGAGCACGGCCTCCGCGCCCTCGTATCGGGCCCGCTCGAGCTCCGCGCCGAGCCGTTCGAGGCAGGGCAATCGGCGAAGCCGCGCCGCCACCTCCGCCATCGCCTCGCCGGTATCGCTCTGCGCCCTTCGGTCGCGCAGCCAGGCGGCAAGCTCGTCCCCCGCGATCATGGCCACATCCTCCTTTCGAGATCTTCGCGGGAGGAGCGGTCAGGCGCCCCTCCCGCCCGGCCGCCCTAGCTGTAGACGACGATGATGACGGCCTGGCAGGGCGCCCCGCCGACTTCCTTCTGCTTGCATGAGCCGTGGATTCCGACGCTGGTGGCGAGCTCGGGCAGGTCGGCGATATCGATCTTCTTCATGGTCATTCCCTTCGGTCGGGTTGGCGTGACGGAGGGTTGGCGGCCGACCGCCGCCTTGCGTTCGTGTGCAACCGGATGGCCGCCCCTCCACGAAGCCCAGTCGCGGGGGCGGGCGCATTTCTTTCTCCCCCGGCCAAGTTTCCTGGGGATATTTCAGTGGAATAGCAGTGTATTAGCCGGGTATAATCCTACCCGTCCCCGCCGTCCCGGCCACTTTCTTCGGCATAATCGAGGCGAAGGCTCTCGAGCCGGCTCAACTCCACCCGCAGGCGCCGCCGGGACCGGAACAGGCCAAGCACGATCAGGAACACGACGACCAGCGCGATCTGGGCGATCGGCCTGCTCGCCCATTCCAGGATACCCCGCCCCAGATCTTCGATGCCGTGACTGCGCTGGCTGCCCTTGAAGACGATGGCCAGGGCGACGCACGGCCCCATCAGCAGGAGGCTGAGCCTGACCCGCCGCAAATTGGCCCTGGCGTTGGCGATGCTGCTTTCGAGGAAGGCGGCGGTGTCGCTCGTGTTGAGAGCCGCGGCCATCTGGCGGTGCCGGCGCCGGGTCCAGCTGAGCCACAAGGTGGCCGTCAGCATCAGGATCGCGGTCGCGACGGTGAGGGGGCCCGTCGCCACCAACAGGCTCGGGACTATCCCGACGATGAGCAGGATCACGAAGGCGAAGTCGACATAGCCGAGAAGCCGCCCCTTGCGGCGGGCGCGGCGCGCCTGCGCTTCGAACGCCTCCCTGTTGCCGCCGTCCGGGTCCTGCCACAGGTCCGCGAGCTCTTCGAATCCGGGTTCTCTCATGACCGCCTCCCCATGATCGTCTTGAGAGTGGTTTTCGCCCTCTGGCAGCGAAGCATCACGGCGTTGGGCGAGATTCCGAGGATCGTGGCCATCTCACCGTAGCTGAATCCTTCGAGGCAGAGAACGATCGCCTCGCGCTGCGGGATGGGCAGCTGGTGGATCGATTCGACGAGGTGCCTTCTCTGGTCGTTGCGAAGCGCCAGCTCGTCGGGAAGCTCGCCGGCCGAGGCGAGGTCGGTCGACAGCTCCACCTGCCTGGGCTCGCGGGCGCGCTTCGAGACATGGGAGATGCAGCGCTTCTGGGCGATCGAGGCGGCGAAGGTCTTCACCGAGGCGTCGCCGCGGTAATTGGAGAGCGCGACCCAGATGGCGAGAAGGATGTCCTGGACGAGCTCGTGGCGGAGCGCCGGGCTGGCCTCGTAGGAAAGCGCGATGCGCGAGATCATCCCCATGCAGGAGGAGCTCACTTGCGCAAAGAGTTGCTCCTTTGAGCCGTTCGAGGCCATTGCTACATGGTATCCCACGGCCGGAGCGCGTACCGGCCGCGGGTCTAGTGCAGGATCGCAGCGTGAAGATCAATTCGCCGGCGGGGAAGGAATCGGACGCCCATGGAGCGCAGCGCCCAGAATGAAGGCACGATCGAGGTCCGGGACGCGCACCGCTTCGACCCGGCGAGGCTCGAGGCCTGGCTGGGGCGCGAGGTCGAGGGCTATGAGGGTCCGCTCGCCGTCGAGCAGTTCCGCGGCGGCCAGTCCAACCCGACCTACAAGCTGATCACGCCCGGGCGCTGCTACGTGCTTCGCCGCAAGCCGCCGGGCCGGCTGCTGCCCGGCGCCCACGCCGTCGACCGCGAATATCGGGTCATCTCGGCCCTCGGCCGCCAGGGCTTCCCGGTCGCCCGGACCTACGGCCTGTGCCTCGACGAGGCCGTGATCGGGACCCCCTTCTACGTCATGGAGATGGTCGAGGGCCGGATCTTCTGGGAAGCCGACTTCCCGGAGGTGCCGGCGGGCGAGCGGCCGGCCTATTTCGACGCGATGAACTCGGTCATCGCCCGGCTCCACCTGATCGATCCGGTCGCCGCCGACCTCGGCGACTACGGCAAGCCGGGCAATTATTTCGAGCGCCAGATCGGACGCTGGTCGAAGCAGTATCTCGGCGACGTCGAGGCCGGACGGGTCGCGGCGATGGACCGGCTGGTCGAGTGGCTGCCCCGCAACATCCCCCGCGACGACCAGGATTCGCGGATCATCCACGGCGACTTCCGCTGCGACAACATGATCTTCCATCCGACCGAACCGAGGGTGCTCGCGGTGCTCGACTGGGAGCTGTCGACGCTCGGCCACCCGCTCGCCGACTTCACCTACCACCTGATGGTCTGGCGGATGCCCGCCGGGGTCTCGACCGGGCTCGCCGGCCTCGACCTCGAGGCCCTGAACATCCCGTCGGAAGCCGATTACGTCGCGGCCTATTGCCGCCGCACCGGGCGCGACGGGATCCCCGGAATCGACTTCTACATGGCCTTCAACATGTTCCGCCTCGCCGCCATCGTCCACGGCATCAAGGGCCGCCTCGCCCGCGGCACCGCCGCCTCCGGCCACGCCGCGCAGATGGCCGCCAGCCTCGAACCCCTCGCCGAGCGCGCCTGGGACCAGGCGGTGAGGGCGGGCGCGCCTTAAAATCCTCCACGGCTTTTGCCGGGGAGGGGGACCGTGCGAAGCATGGTGGAGGGGTTCTTTCCAGCCTCCGAAGAACCCCTCCACCGCGCTCCGCGCGGTCCCCCTCCCCCGGAAATCCGGGGGAGGAAGCAAGATTGGCCGAGCCGACGCCTTCCACGTCGCCCTTTCTTCTTGTCCCTTCCTCTCTTCCCTCAAAAATGGGCGCGCACGGCCTCGTCGGAAAAGGGCCGGATACGCCGCCGCTCCACGAAGATCGCAAATCAGGTGCGAAAAGGACCCTCCCTATCCTCGCGGCCCGATTGGCTCTATCCGGTAGCCGGCGCGGTTTTGGGGGCAGAATGGCGGAGGACGGAGCTCAGACCCGGCTGAGGCGGGCGCTCAGGCAGATCGGTTGGGTCCGGCTCGCCGGGACCGCCGTCTTCCTCCTCCTCGCGCTTCTGCTCGCGCGCTATTCCTGGCATGTTCCGCTGGCCAGCGATGCCGAGCGGGCGCTCTACGACATACGCTTCGCCCGAGCGGCGGAGCGGGTGCTGCAGAACGACCGGATCGTCCTCATCACCTATGACGACCAGACCCTCCAGGCTCTGCAGAAACGCTCGCCGCTGGACCGGCGCGTGCTCGCCGAGGCGCTCGCCGCGCTCGATGCGATGAAGCCCAGGGCGATCGGCATCGACATCCTGCTCGACCAGCCCCAGGCCGAGGATCCGCAGCTCCTCGCCACCCTCAGGGGCATGAAGGCTCCCACCCTCATCGGTTATGCCGATCCCGCTCAGAACGAGGACCAGATCGGCTACGAGCAGCATCGGTTCCTGATGGATTTCCTGGCGCAGGCCCGGACCAGGCGGGTCCGCCCGGCCAGCATCAAGCTCGAGCCCGACGTCGAGGACGGAGTGATCCGGCGCTGGCCGGAGCGCAAGGGCAGCCTCCCTCCAGAGCTCGCCAACGCGATGACCCGCGATCACCCGGAATTCGAGCGCCATTCGGGAAGCATCGACTTCGTCCTTCCCGCCGACCCGGACCGCCCCGTCTTCGCCAGCTTCGCCATCGACACCCTGCCCCTGCTCGGCGACGCCATCCGGGACAAGATCGAGGGGCGCTACGTCCTGATCGGCGGCAACATCAAGGACCAGGACGATTACGAGACTCCGATGAGCCGGAGCAGCGGCCGCTGGATGAAGGGCCTGGAGGTCCACGCCCACATGCTCGCCCAGCAGCTCGACGGCCGCCTTCGCCCGCCGCTTCCGCCGTTCGCGCTGTGGCTGAACGCCCTCGCCATGACGATCGCGGGCGCCGTCAGCAGCCTCCTCGACTGGCGCGGCTGGCGCCTCGCCGCCCTTCTCGCGGTCCAGTTCGCGATCATCGCCGTCTCGCCCTTCCTGCTCCAGTCCTGGGGGCTGGACACCTACGGCGTGCCCGCTTTCGGAGCCGCGCTCGGCTGGGCCCTGGCCTTCACCGCCGTCGAGACGGCGGCGCGCGCCGTCGGCTCCGAGCAGCGCCGCTTCGCCCAGGCGACGCTCGGCAAATATCTTCCGGCCGACGTCGCCGCCGAGATCCTCAAGGACCCGGACCGGCTGACCCTGACCGGCGAGAAGAGGCCGATCTACGCCCTCTTCTCCGACCTCGAAGGCTTCACCAAGCTCAGCCACGCGATCAGCCCCGAGCAATTGTCGAGCCTGCTCAACCGCTATCTGGAGATGCTGAGCGAGGTCGTCCTCCGCCACGGCGGGACGATCGACAAGTTCGTCGGCGACGCCATCGTCGCTTTCTGGGGCGCTCCGATCGCCCGGGAGGACGATGCCGACCGGGCCGCCCTCGCCGCCGTCGCCCTGTACGAGGCGGGCGAGGCGTTCCGGCGCAGCGCCGGCGCCGGGATGCCCGCGATCGGCTGCACCCGGGTCGGGCTCCACCACGGCGAGGCGGTGGTCGGCAATTTCGGCGGCGAGGGCCGGATCCAATATACCGCGCTCGGCGACGCGATGAACACGGCGTCCCGCCTGGAATCGGCCAACAAGCAGCTCCATTCGACCGTCCTGGTCAGCGCCGAGGCCAAGGCCGGCACCGGCCTCGACATCTTCCGGCCGCTCGGCCGGGTCGTCCTCAGCGGCCGGGCCACGCCGGTCGAGGTCTGGGAGCCGGTGCCGCGCATGGCGGCGGCGGACCGGGCGCGGCTGAACCGGCTCTGGGAGGCTTTCGAAGCCGGCGATCCCGGGGCTCTGGAGGCGCTCGCGGCGATCGCCGCAGAGCGGGAGGATGCGGCGCTGAGCGATTTCGTGTATCGTCTTCGCCAGGCAGGTCCGGGAGGTCATTTTGTCTTGGGGTCCAAGTAAGGCGTTCGTCCGCCCGCTCGTCGCGGCGGCTCTTCTTCTCACCGCCGGCACCGCTCTGGCCGACATCCTCGTGGTGCGCTCGAGCGGGCCCTCCGCGAAGAGCTTCCCGCCGGGCAAGCGGCTTCCGGAAAGCGCCCGGATCAGCCTCAAGGCGAGCGACCAGCTGGTCCTCCTCGACGGCCGCGGCACCCGCATCGTGCGCGGGCCGGGGACCTTCGCGGCGGGCGCCCCCGCCGCCGGCCGGATCGCGTCGTCCGCTCCGCCCGTCCAGCGCCGGGCGCGGATCGGCGCCGTCCGCGGCATCGAGACCGGCGAGCTCCGGCCGCCGAGCATCTGGCATGTCGACGTGGCGAGGAGCTCAAATGTCTGCGTCGCCGATCCGTCCAAGGTCACCTTGTGGCGGGCAGACCCGGCGAACGCCCTCACCCTCAACATCGGCGGTCCGGGAGGGCTGACGAGGCGGCTGAGCTGGCAGCCCGGCTCCGGCACCCTCCCCTGGCCTTCGGACCTTCCGGTCGCCGACGGCGCCGAATATCGCCTGTCGTGGAGCGGCGGGGCCGCCCCCACCGCGCTCCGCTTCCGGGCCGTGCCCGCGAGGTCGGCCGGGCTCGAGGACATGGCCCAGATCCTGATCCGAAATCAGTGCGACGCCCAGCTCGACCTCTTCATCGACACGGTCAAGCTGCCGGGGTGACCCCCCTTGCCTCCCCATGCGAAGCATGGGGAGGGGGACCACCGAAGGTGGTGGAGGGGTGATCGGGCACGGCCTGCGCCAGGTCACCCTCCACCAGGCTTCGCCTGGTCCCCCTCCCCATCTGTCGATGGAGAGGCAGAATTACCCCGTCGGGAACCCCCGCTTGCGCATCAGCGCCTTCACGTCCGGGTCGCGGCCGCGGAAGGCGCGATAGGCTTCGGCGCGGTCGGTCTCGTTGCCGGTCGAGAGCAGGGTCCGGCGGAAGCGGTCCGCGGTCGCCTTGTCGAACGGGTCGCCGGCCTCCTCGAACGCCGCCCAGGTGTCGGCGTCCATCGTCTCGGACCAGAGGTAGGAATAATAGCCGGCCGAATAGGCGTCGGACGAGAAGAGGTGGTTGAACTGCGGCAGCCGGTGCCGCATCGCCAGCTCCCTCGGCATTCCGATCCTGGCCAGCGCCTCCCGCTCGAACTTGTCGGCATCGACGACGCCGTCGGGGTCCATGTGGAGCATCATGTCGACGATCGCCGAGGAGAGATACTCGGCCGTGGCGAAGCCCTGGTTGAAGGTCGAGGCTTTCTCGATCTTGGCGATCAGCGAGGCGGGCATCGGCTGGCCGGTCTTGTAGTGCCTGGCGAAGCGGCTCAGCACCGGCTGGGTGAGGAGCCAGTTCTCGTTCACCTGGCTCGGATACTCGACGAAGTCGCGCGGCGTCCCCCCGAAGCTCGGATAATAGACGTCCGACAGGAAGTAATGGATGGCGTGGCCGAACTCGTGGAACAGGGTCTCGGCGTCGTCGAGGCTGATCAGCACGGGCTGGCCGGCCGCGGGCTTGACGAAATTGTTGTTGTTGGAGCCGAGCACGATGTCGTCGCCGAGCAGGCCGGCCCGGCTCCGGTAGGTCGTCGCCCAGGCGCCGGAGCGCTTGCCGGTGCGGGCGAAATCGTCGCGGTAGAAGACCCCGACCTGCTTGCCGGAGGTCCGGTCGGTGACGCTGTAGACCCTTATGTCCGGGTTCCAGGTCGGGATCGTCCCGGTGATCTCCTTGAAGTCGAGCCCGTACAGCTCGCCCGCCGACCACATCGAGGCCTGGATGATGTTGTTCAGCTCGAAATAGGGTTTCACCTCCTCCTGGCTGAGGTTGTAGCGCTGCCTGCGCACCTTCTCCTGATAGTAGCGATAGTCCCAGGGCTCGATGGTGAGGCCCTTGTCGGTCTTGCGGGCCAGAGCCTGCATGTCCGCCACTTCCTCCTTCACCCGGGCGACCGCCGCGGGCCACACCCGGTTCATCAGGTCGAGCGCCTTGGCCGGCGACTTGGCCATCGTGTCCTGCATCCGGAACTCGGCGTGGCTCGAGAAGCCGAGGAGCCTGGCGCGGTCGGCGCGGAGCTTGACGATCTCCGCGATGATCGCGTTGGTGTCGTTGGCGCCCCCATTGTCGCCGCGGTTGACGAAGGCGCGCCACACCTTCTCGCGGAGAGCGCGGTTGTCGGCATAGGTCAGGATCGGGTCGACTGCCGAGCGGGTGTTGACGATCGCAAAGGCGCCGGCCGGGAGCTTGCGCTCCTGCGCGGCCGAGGCGGCCGCCGCCTTGATGTCGGCCGGGACGCCCCTGAGCTCGGCCTCGGTGGCGGTGATGTAGGTGCTCTCGTCGGCCAGCACCTTCTCGCCGAACTCCGCGAACTTGCCGGCCAGCGCGCTGTTGTAGGCGGTCAGCTGCCGCTTCTGCTCCGGCGACAGGTTGGCGCCGCGGCGGACGAAGCTGTCGTAGAGCCGGGTCACGAGACGCTGCTGCTTGGCGTCGAGATTGGCGTTCTCGCGCATCTCATAGATCGTCTTGACGCGCTGGAAGAGCTTCGGGTTGAGCGTGATCTCGTCGCTGGCCGCGGAGAGCTTGGGCGACCATTCCTTCTCCAGCGCCTGATAGGCGGGCGTGGTCATGTTGTCGGTCATCACTCCGAACAGGGAGAGGACCCGGTCGAGCCGCCGGCCCGCCTTTTCGAGCGCTTCGACGGTGTTGGCGAAGGTCGGGGCGTCGGGGCTGTCGGCGATCGCCGTCACTTCGCGGCGCTGCTCGTCGATCCCGAACTGGATCGCTTCGGGGAATAGCTCGGGCCTGACCTTGTCCCAGGGCGGAACGCCGTCATAGGGCCCGGTCCAGTCGGCGAGCAGGATATTGTCGGGGACCGGCACGGCGGCGGGTTCGGCGGGCGCTTCGGCCACGGCGGCCTCCTCGGTTACGGACATGTCGGAAGTCCTGCTGGTGGTTGCGCAGCCCGCGAGGGCGAGGGCGGCGGCGCCGCCGAGAAGAAATGGCTTCAAGATAAGTCTCCCAAGGCAATCGAAAAATCAGCTGTCGCCGTGGGCTATAGAGGCGTGAGCCTCCCCGGCAACTGTTCCGCGGTTGCGAATCTTCGGCTCGCCGCGCAAGCTTCCCCCCGCTTACGCTTTGCGACATGATCCGCGCATGTACGAGGGCGCCCTGGCAAACGAGCTGAGCGTTGACCGGCTCATCGCCGAGCTGCCCTTCCTGCTGCTCGTCCTGGCCATGTTCTGGAGCGGCGCAAGCCGGATCCGCGCCGCGGTGGCGGTCGCCGCGGCGGCCGGCTTCGCGCATTCCCTGCTCGTCGCCAAGGCGCCGCTGGCGGCCTTCTGGTGGGGCCTGCTGCTCGCCGTCAACCTGCTGCTCCTGGCGCGCCGGCTCCATCGCGACCGGCGCGCCCGTTTCACCCCCGACGAGGAGGCGATGGTGGCCGCTTTGCTTCCGTCCCTCGGCGCCGCTCGCGCCCGCCACCTTCTCGACCAGGGCTTCTGGCTCTCGGGGGAGCGCGGCGACGTCCTCACCCGCGAGGAGGAGCCGGTCGGCCACCTTTATTATCTCGCCGCCGGCGAGGCCCGGGTGCTCAGCCACGGCCGCTAGGTCGGGACGTGCCGCGCCGGCGACCTGATCGGCGAGGTCACCGTCCTTTCCGGCGAGCAGGCGAGCGCCACCGTCGTCCTCGCCGGCCCGGCGCGCTTCTGGTGCGCTCCGGCCAAGGTGCTCCGACCCTATCTCGCGGCCCACGAGGACGTGCGCCGCGCGCTCGAGCAGGGCTTCGCCCTCGCGCTCAAATCGAAGCTGAGGGCGAGCAATCGGACCATCGCCGGGGCGGGCGAGGCGGCCGGCTGACTCGTTTCGGCGCGGTAAAGGAATCGTTCGGCGCAAATTTCGTTGCCGGCCATGGCTTTAGCCGCGGCGCTCGGCAAGATTCCCGCAACGGACCTGTCGGGGGAGTGGCGGTGCTCAATATCCTGATCGTCGAGGACGATCCCTTGCTCGCCGAGACGGTGAAGAGCCTCGTCGAGCTCAACCCGCGCTTCCGGGTCACCGCGCTCGCCAACGACCTCGCCAGCGCCGTCGCCTCGGTCGGGAAGCAGCGCCCCGACCTCGCCCTGGTCGACCTCCAGCTCGCCAACGGAAGCAGCGGCTACGCGGTCGCCGCCCGCCTCCACGACTGCGGGATCGCCTGCCTGTTCACGACCGCCAGGGCGCCGGGATTCGCCGTCCGCGACCTCGCCATCGGCTGCCTGCAAAAGCCCTATCGGGAGGAAGACCTGGTTCGCGCCCTGACCGAGGCCGAGGACATATTGAAGGGAAGGCGCAAGCTCGTCCTTCGCCAGCGCCTGCCCGAGCCGCTGGAGATCTATTCGGACGAATCGGAGCCGGGCGAGGCCGATTTCGTCCTCGGCGTGAGCCGGCGAACCTCCTGGACGGCGAGGCTCAGGAAGCTTCTGCGCAGGCCGTCGTCGTTCCGGAGCGCCGCGGCCTGACCGTCACTCGCCGCAATCGAGGCTGATCGCGGTCTTGCGTGTCGAGCGGCCGATCGTCGCGACAATTTCGATCCGGCCGGCGCAACCCACGTCGGACAGCCACAGCGCCTTGTAGGTCCGCCCCTGAACGTTGGTCAGCAGGCTGTCGAAGCGTCGCTGGGCGAGGACCTTGCCCTTGGCGCGCGCCACCAGGATCAGCGGCTGCTCGATCGCCTCGCCCGGCGGCCCCTTCACCTCGACCGTCACAAGCAGATCGTTCGCGGCCTCCTCGGCCGAGCCTTCGCCGATGACCGTGTTCCAGCCGGTGAATTTCACCGGCGGCGAGATGTCCTTGGAGAGCCGGCCCGAATTTTCGTAGAAGAGGTGCATCCGGAACGCTCCGATGCCGGGCGCGGGGGGCGCGGCAGGAGCGGCAAGCATAGCGACCACGAAAGCTTCGATCATCGTCAACATCCTCCCCCGACCGTCACCCTGAACTTGTTTCAGGGTCCAGTTCTCCGCCCGCGCGGCGGCTCCACCCTGGATGCTGAAACAAGTTCAGCATGACGGGAAGGCCTATTCTCCCAACCGGCGCAGTGCCGCCCCGGCCCCTCGGCGGATCACCAGATTCCGTATCTCGGTCATGTCCTCCATCGCGAAGCGGACGCCCTCGCGGCCGAGGCCGCTGTCCTTGACCCCGCCGTAGGGCATGTTGTCCACCCGATAGGAGGGCACGTCGTTGATCACCACTCCGCCCACTTCCAGCCGGTCCCACGCGTCGAGCGCCTTGAACAGGTCGCGGGTGAAGAGGCCCGCCTGGAGGCCGAAGCGGCTGTCGTTGACCTCGTCGAGCGCGGAGTCGAAGTCGGTGAAGCTCGACAGCATCGCGACCGGGCCGAACGCCTCTTCGCGGTAGAGGGTGGCGGAGCGGTCGACGCCTTCGAGCAGGGTCGCTTCGACCATGGCCCCTTCTCGCTTGCCCCCGCACAGCAATCTGGCCCCGCCCTCGACGGCCTCGCGGATCCAGCCGCCGAGACGCCGCGCTTCCTTGACGTCGATCATCGGTCCGATGAAGGTCCCGCGGTCGTGGGGATCGCCGGCCACGAGAGACAGGGTCTTCCTCACCAGCCGCGACTTCAGCTCGTCGTAGATGTCGGCGTGGGCGATGATCCGCTGCACTCCGATGCAGCTCTGGCCGGACTGGTAGAAGGCGCCGAAGGCGATCCGCTCGACCGCGTCGTCGAGATCGGCGTCGCGGTCGACGATCACGGCGGCGTTGCCGCCGAGCTCGAGCACGACCTTCTTCTTGCCTGCCCTCGCCTTGAGGTCCCAGCCGACCGCGGGCGAGCCGGTGAAGCTCAGCAGCTTGAGCCGCTCGTCGGTGGTGAACAGGTCGGCGCCCTCGCGGTGGGCGGGAAGGATCGAGAAGGCTCCCCTGGGCAGGTCGGTCTCGGCCAGGACCTCGCCGATGATCAGGGCGCCGAGCGGGGTCCGGCTCGCCGGCTTCATCACGAACGGGCAGCCGACCGCGATCGCGGGCGCGATCTTGTGGGCCGCGAGGTTGAGCGGGAAGTTGAAGGGCGAGATGAAGCTGCACGGCCCGATCGGAACCCGCTTCCACATCCCCTGATAGCCGCGGGCGCGCGGGCTGATGTCGAGCGGCTGGACCTCGCCGGTCATCCGCACCGACTCCCCGGCCGCGATCCGGAACGTGTCGATCAGCCGGGTCACCTCCCCTTCCGAATCCCTGATCGGCTTGCCGGCCTCGACGCAGAGCGCGTAGGCGAGCTCGTCGAAGCGCGCCCTGAACCGGTCCACGCAATGCTGGAGCACCGCCTGGCGCTCGAAGCCCGCCATCCGGGCCATCGGACCGGCGGCCTCGGCGGCCGCGGCGATTCCGGCGTCGATCGTCGCGGCGTCGGCCTGCGCGCAGCGGAAGGCGACCTTGCCGCTATATTTGTCGGTGACGGCGAGGTCGGCGTTGGGCTGCCTCGCCTCGTTGGCGAGGTAGAGCGGGTAGACGTCCCTTAGCTCAGGCATCCGAAAGCTCCTCCGGCTCGGGATAGATGTCCAGGCTGAGCGAAAGCCGGCAGTCGGCGAGCCTGCGCATCAGCTCCCAGTCGAGCCTGTCGCCCGAGTTGCGCTGGAAGTGCCAGCCGACGAACAGTTCCGCGGTGCCGCCGGATTCGGCGAAAGCGACGAGCTCCCCGGCCATGGGTTCGACCTTCGGCAGGATCAGCCGGAGGCCGTGCGCCAGGGTCGTGCCCTCGGCGGGCAGGCTCGCATAAGCGTAGGAATCGGGCCAGATTCCCTCCAGCGGGGTACCCGCGGGGGTCGTGCGCGGCTGCCCCGCGACCCATGACCGCCCCGGCTCGAATCCCCATCGCTCCAGCAGCCGGCCCACGTCCGCGGTGGGATGGTGCAAGCGCAGCGAGATTCCGGAGATATGATAATGCATTTCGCCGGAGCTCCGCAAAAGCCGTGACCGTCACTCGTGACCGTCACTAGTGACCGTCGCTCCCGACGCCTAGTGACCGTCGCTCGGCCTCAACTCGCTTGAAAGCGTCTCCGGCTTTGGCACATAGTCGAACCTCCTGGGGGGTGTGTTTTTCCGATGGGAGCGAGCCGCAATCTTGCGTTCGGCGCACTGGCGGCCTCGCTGCTCCTCGCGCTCGCCGTCTTCCTCCCGCCCGCCGGAGCTCAGCAGGGCGCCGCGGGCGGCGGCGGAGCCTTTGCCGGAGTCGCGACCTGCTCCGGCTCGACCTGCCACGGCCGGAGCGAGCCGACCGGAGCGATCGTCCGCCAGGACGAGCTTCGCCTGTGGCAGGATCCGTCCAGCCCCGCCGGAGCCCATAGCCGCGCCTGGCGCGTCCTCACCGAGCCTCGCGCCAAGGCTATCGCCGCGCGGCTCGGAGTCGGCGAGGCGGCGAGCGCTCCGATGTGCCTGGGCTGCCACGCCACCCCGGCCCCGCCGGGGGCGCGCGGCCCCCGCTTCCAGCTGTCCGACGGAGTCGGCTGCGAGAGCTGCCACGGCGCGGCGTCGGGCTGGCTGGCGAGCCATTATGCCGTCGGCGGAACCCACTCGGCCAACGTCGCCCGAGGCCTGGTCCCGCTCGACGATCCCCGCGCCCGGGCCGGGCGGTGCCTCGACTGCCATTTCGGAAGCCGGGAATCCGGCCAGTTCGTCGACCACCGGATGATGGCCGCCGGCCACCCCAGGATCAGCTTCGAGCTCGACCTGTTCACCAGCCTCCAGCAGCACCACAACGAGGACTCCGACTATTTCCAGCGCAAGGGCCGGCCCAGCCCGGTCGCCACCTGGGCGGTCGGCCAGGCCATGGCCCTGGAGCGCTCGCTGACCCTGTTCGCCACTCCGGAGCGGGGAAGCGAGGGGCTGTTCCCGGAATTCTATTTCTTCGACTGCCATAGCTGCCACCGGCGCATTTCCGACGACCCGCGCTTCGAGCCGAGCAAGGCGGGCAATCCGGGCCGGCCGATCCCGTCCGGGACTCCGCCCTACAATGACGAGAACATGATCATGCTCGCCGCCGCCGCCCGGGTCGCGGCTCCGGACCAGGCGCCGCGCTTCGAGCGCGCGAGCCGAAACTTCCACGCCGCCCTGGCCAAGGACCGCGGCGCCGCGCTGGCCGCCGCCGCCGCGCTGAAGGCCAGCGCCCGGGCGGTCGCGGACGAGCTGTCGCGGGGAGTCCCCCGGGCGGAAGTCTTCGAGATCATCGACAGCATCGCCGGCAACGCCATCTCCCCCCGCTTCACCGATTATGCGGGAAGCGTCCAGGCGGTGATGGCGGTCGACACCCTGCTTTCCTCGCTCGGCCCCGGAGCCCCGGACTCGATCCGGGCCGACATCAACAGCGCCTACCGCGCGGTGCGCGATCCCAATGCCTACGATCCGCGCGAGTTCAGGGCGAGCCTCGGCCGGGCGGCGGCCGCGATCAGGAAGCTGAAATGATGCGCAAGCGAGCCCTACTCGCCATCGCCGCTCTCGCCACCGCCTCGTGCGGCGGCGGCGGCGGAGGGGGCTCCCCGCCTCCCCCGCCGCCCCCCGTTCCTCCTCCGCCGCCGCCGCCCTCCGGAGTCTATGCCGTCCCCGCCCAGCTCTCGCTCGGCTCGGCGGAGGTGGAGCGGATCCTGGCTCAGGGCGTCGCCGAGGCCCAGGCGCAGTCCCTTCCCGCCACCCTCGCCGTCGTCGACCGGGTCGGCAACGTGCTCGCCGTCTTCGCCATGAACGGGGCCAATCCGCGGCTCCAGGTGCCGCGCGGGCCCAACGGAAGCCTTCACGACCTTCAGGGCGTCGACGTCTCGGCCGCCGCCGCGGGAGCCATCGCCAAGGCGGTCACCGGCGCGTATCTCTCGTCGGGCGGCAACGCTTTCTCCACCCGCACCGCCAGCATGATCGTCCAGCAGCATTTCCCGCCGTCGGCGGCGGCTCTGGGACTGGACAGCGGGCCCTTGTTCGGGGTCCAGTTCAGCCAGCTCCCCTGCTCCGACCTCGCCGCGCGCTTCAACGGCAATGTCGGCGCCGCCGGCTTCATCGGCCCCAAGCGCTCGCCCCTCGGCCTGGCCGCCGATCCGGGCGGATTCCCACTCTACAAGAACGGCGTCCTGGTCGGAGGCGTCGGGGTGATGGCCGACGGGGTCTACGGCTTCGACCCCGAAGTCCAGGACGTCGACAAGGACCGCGAGGAGATCATCGCGCTCGCCGCGGCCACCGGCTTCGCCGCGCCCGACGAAATCCGCGCCGACCGGATCAGCGTTGACGGGACCCTGCTGCGCTTCTCGGACGCGACCGCATCCGACCTTCGCTCCAATCCCGCCGCCGCGGCGGGCCTCGTGTCGACGGGTGGCGGCGCGCCCGGCGCATTCACGTCCGTGCGCGGCTATTACGACGCCGCCATGGGCATGCTCGCGGGTCGGGCCTACGGCACCGAGGCGTCCGGAATCCGGCCCGCGGTACCGGGCGAATTCTCCAACCCCGACGCCTTCGTCCTGTCGAACGGCTCCGGCGCCAATCGCTATCCTGCCCGGGCCGGCACCGACGGCGCCTTGACCGCCGCCGAGGTCGCCGCCCTCCTCGAGGAAGCGTTCAAGGTGATGTCGGCCGCCCGCGCCCAGATCCGCCGCCCCCTCGACAGCCGGGCGCAGGTGAGCATCTCCGTCGTCGACAGCAACGGCGAGGTTCTCGGCCTCGTCCGCTCTCCCGACGCACCGATTTTCGGGATCGACGTCTCGCTTCAGAAGGCCCGCACCGCGGCCTTCTTCTCGAGCGCCGGCGCGGCGGCGACGATCGAGGCCAGCTCCGATCCCGACGTCCGCCAGTTCATCCCCGCGGCGCGCAGCTTCTTCCCCGATCCCGCCGCCTTCACCGGCGCCTTCGCCTTCACCGCCCGGGCGATCGGCAACATCTCGAGGCCCTATTTCCCCGACGGCGAGCTCGGCCGGCCGCCGGGGCCCTTCTCCCGCCGCATCGCCGAGTTCAATCCCTTCTCCACCGGGCTCCAGTCGGCGCTGGTCGAGGCCGACGTGAAAGCGCATGTCGGATTCATCCTCGGCGACCCGGCCGACACGCCGGCCCGGTGCACCCACAGCCCGAAGCTTGCGAACGGCATGCAGATCTTCCCCGGATCGGTGCCGATCTACCGCGGCGCCGCGCTCGTCGGCGGCATCGGCGTGTCGGGCGACGGCATCGATCAGGACGACATGATCGGCTTCCTGGGCCTGCACAATGCCGGCCTGCGCCTCGGCTCGCTCGGCAATGCCGATCCGGCGCGGCGCTCGGACCAGATCGTCGTCCCGGTCGGGAGCGGCGTGCGGCTGCGCTACGTCGCCTGTCCGTTCGCGCCGTTCCTCGGCTCGAGCGACCAGAATGTGTGCCAGGGCAAATGAGCGTTTCGGGGGTTGTTGCGGCACTGCTTGCGGGAGCGTCGCACCCGGCGAGTCTCGACCCCCAGTCCGTTCGGGCTGAGCCTGTCGAAGCCCCCTCCTTCCCACACAGTGAGAAGAAAGGCCCTTCGACAAGCTCAGGGCGAACGATCGGTTTCACCGATCCCGGCTTGGCGGTGCTGGCCCTTCAGGAAGCGCGCCCTCCCGAGGAGCCCGAGGACCCCCTCCCCAACGCCCCCACCGAGGAAGGCCGCCGCCGCCCCGGGATCCCCCAGCACGAGCTCGAGGACCCGGTGTCCCAGGACAATCCCGGCGCCGTCCGGGCGCCGCCCCCGGAAGCCTTCCCCACCGACCAGATCCCGGTCCCCGACCGCTGGCGTCTCATCGAGACGCTCGGGGTCGTCAAGGAGCGCTGGTTCGATCCCTACAACCAGAACACCTACAAGGGCGACCGTCCGCTCTGCCGGCCGACCGCCGACGAGCAGGCGAAGCGGCGCGAGCAGGGCCGGCCGCGATGCCGGACGCCCAAATTCCTCGGCCTCGACGAGGACGACTGGTTCCTCGCCGTCAACGCCGTCTCCGACACGGTGGTCGAGCCGCGCACCTTCCCGATCCCGGTCGGCGTCCAGACCTCGGCCGGGCCCGGAAGCAACGACGTCTTCGGCCGCAACGACAGCCTCCTCCTCTCGCAGACCTTCATCGCCGGCGCAGCGCTGATCAAGGGCTCGACCGCCTACATGCCGCCGCATATCGAGTACCGGCTGACCCTCGCGCTCAACGTCAACTACGTCGACGTCGCCGAGCGCCGGATCCTATTCGTCGAGCCCAGCAAGGGCACCAGCCGGTTCGACTACGCGCTGGGGGTCCAGGAGCTGTTCGTCGACTATCACCTGCGCAACGTGTCGGACCGCTACGACTTCGACAGCGTCAGGGTCGGAATCCAGCCCTTCCAGCTCGATTTCCGGGGCTTCCTGTTCAACGACCAGCAGCTCGGGATCCGACTGTTCGGCAATCGCGCCAACAACCGCTTCCAGTACAACCTGATGGCCGTCTGGCGCCTCGAGAAGGACACCAACTCCGGCCTCAACAACGTCCTCCAGTCGCCGCGCAAGGACTGGATCCTTCACGCCAACGTCTACCGCCAGGATTTCCCGTTCGTCGGCCTCACCAGCCAGGCCAGCCTGACCGTCAACGTCAACCGCGAGCGCGGCGACATCGAGGTCGACGACAACGGCTTCCCGGTCCGTCCGTCGCTGATCGGCAATCTTCGAGCCCGCAATTACGAGGTCGCCTATCTCGGCTACAGCGTCGACGGGCGGATCGGGCGGATCAACCTCTCGGCCTCCGCCTACGGCGCCCTGGGCCGGGACCGGAACAACATCTTCACCGGCGAGACCGGCAAGGTCCGAAGCTTCTTCCTCGCCGCCGAGCCCAGCTACGACCTCAACTGGATGCGCTTTCGCGGCGCCTTCCTCTTCGCCAGCGGCGACGGCGAGCCGTTCGACGACAAGGAGGGCGGCTTCGACGCCATCTTCGAGAATCCGATCTTCGCCGGGGCCGACACCAGCTACTGGATCCGCCAGTCCATCCCCTTCGCCGGGGGCGGCCGGGCGGTCTCGATCAACGGCCGCAACGGCATCCTGAATTCGCTCCGCTCGTCAAAGGAGCAGGGCCAGTCCAACTTCAACAATCCCGGCACGATCCTGCTCGGGGCCGGCGCGGACTTCGACCTCACGCCCCAGTGGCGCCTGAGCGGCAACGTCAACCACCTCTGGTTCCACAAGACCGCGATCCTGCAGGCGCTCCGCAACGAAGGCTCGATCCCCCGCGACATCGGCTGGGACGTTTCCGCCGCCGCGATCTGGCGCCCGAAGATGACCCAGAATATCGTCTTCCGGGCTTCGGCGGCGGTGCTTCAGCCTGGCGCCGGCTTCAGGGACCTGTTCGCGAACTCGGACCGCGACAAGCGCTATTATTCGGTGCTTCTGAACGCGATCGTGAGCTACTGACCTTGTTCGTCATGCCGCACTTGATCCGGCATCCATGAACACGGCTCGCGGAAAATCCGCGATCGCCGGTGTTCATGGATTCCGGCTTTCGCCGGATGACGGAGCTGTGCTGCCCTCTCACCCCTCACTCCCGGTAGCGCAGCGCCTCGAGCAGAAGCGCGAAAGCGGGAGATTGCTGGCGCCGGCTCGGGTAATAAAGGTGGTAGCCCGGAAACGGCTCCGTCCAGTCGGCGAGCACCCTGATCAAGTCGCCGGAATCGACGTGAGCCCGGACGTAATCCTCCGGCAGGAAGGCGATGCCGAGGCCGTTCAGCGCCGCCTGCCTGATCACCGCGATGTCGTTGGCGGTGAATTGTCCCTCGACCCGGACGTTGACCGCCTGGCTGCCTTTCTCGAATTCCCAGGCGTAGAGGCCGCCGAGCGTCGGCAGGCGCAGGTTGACGCAGTTGTGGGCGGCAAGGTCCCGAGGCGTCTTCGGCTTGCCGCTCCTGGCGAAATAGGCCGGCGCGGCGACGGCGGCCATCCGGATGTCGGGCCCGATCCGGACCGCGATCATGTCGCGCGCCACCTGCTCGCCCATCCTGATCCCGGCGTCGAACCGCTCGGCGGCGATGTCGCGCAATATGTTGTCGACGCTGATCTCGACCCGGATGTCGGGATATCGGGACAGGAAGGTCGCCAGCGCCGGCCATAATATCGTCTGCGCCGCGTGATCGACCGCCGTGATCCGGATCGTCCCGGCCGGCTTGTCGCGAAGCTCGGTCAGGGCGGCGAGCCCCGCTTCGATCTCGTCGAAATGGGGTCCGACGGCCGCCATCAGGCGGTCTCCCGCTTCGGTCGGCGAGACGCTTCGGGTCGTCCGGGTCAGGAGGCGGACTCCCAGCCGCTCCTCGAGCCCGCGTATCGTATGGCTGAGCGCCGACGGCGACACCCCGAGCCGGGCCGCCGCCCGGGTGAAGCTGCGCTCGCGGGCGACGGCGAGGAAGGCGGCGAGATCGGCCATGGGCGCGCGCGGCATTAGTGAATCCTGCTCACAGCTTCATGCCGATTATAACGTCTAATTGCGGATAAGCGCACCCCCTAGATGGCGGGCATGGCACAGCCCACCGACAATCCCGGACCAGCCGCCGCGACGCCGGCGCGGGCGGGCGGCTGGGCCGCCGTCCTCGCGCTCACCCTGTGCGTCTCGACGCTCATCGCCTCCGAGTTCGTGCCGGTGAGCCTGCTCAGCCCGATCGCGACCGACCTCGGCCTCACCGAAGGCCAGGCCGGGCAGGCCATCTCGGTCTCGGGCCTCTTCGCCGTCCTCACCAGCCTGTTCATCGCCCCGGCGAGCCGGCGCGTCGACCGGCGCGCGCTGCTGCTGTGGCTGACGATGGCGATGATCGCCTCGGGGCTGATCACGGCCTTCGCGCCCAGCTTCGCCGTGCTGATGGCGGGCCGGGCGCTTCTCGGAGTGGTGATCGGCGGCTTCTGGTCGATGTCGACGGCGATCGTGATGCGGCTAGTTCCGCAATGCTCGGTGCCTCGAGCGCTCGGCCTCCTCAACGGCGGCAATGCGCTGGCGACGATCGTCGCGGCACCGCTCGGCGCCTTCCTCGGCCAGTATATCGGCTGGCGCGGCGCCTTCTTCTGCGTCGTCCCGCTGGCGGCGGCGACCTTCGCCTGGCAGTTCGTCAGCCTGCCCTCGCTGCCGCCGCGCGGCGACTCGGGGCGGGGCGCGGCGTTCCGGGTGCTTCGCAGGCCGCTCGCCTCCCATGGCATCCTCGCCGTCACCCTGTTCTTCATGGGTCAGTTCGCCCTCTTCACCTACCTGCGCCCGTTCCTCGAGACGGTGACCCGCGTCGAGGTTTCGACGCTCTCACTGCTCCTGCTGCTCGTCGGCGTCGCCGGACTTGTCGGGACCTGGCTGATCGGCCTCCTGCTCAGGACACGGCTCTACGGCCTGCTCATCGCGATGCCGCTCGCCATGGCGGCGATCGCCCTCGGCCTGATGCTGCTGGGATCCTCGACGATGGCCGTCGCCCTTCTGCTGGCGCTCTGGGGGCTCATCGGAACCGCCGCGCCGGTGGCCTGGTGGACCTGGCTGACCAGGACCCTGCCGCGGGACGCGGAGGCCGGCGGAGGGCTGATGGTGGCCGCCATCCAGCTCGCGATCACCCTGGGCGCCTCGGCCGGCGGGCTTCTCTTCGACGCCGGCGGCCATCGCGCCGCTTTCGCGGCCAGCGCATTGCTCTTCTGCGCCTCGGCCTCAGCCGCCTTCCTGGGATCGCGCGCCGCCCGGGCCCGCGCCGAGCGCAACGCCCAACCGCGGCACTGCCCGGCCTGAGACGGAAATGGAGTTCATACGATGCTCGACGACCCTGCGCGCGCGACCGCAACGACCCGCCGACGCCTCCTCAAGACGGCCGCGGCGGCGGCGACGGCGGCCGGCGCAAACGCCTTGCTCACCCTCCCATTCGGAAAGGCCGAAGCCATGATCGACGGAGCCGACAATTTCTACGTCAGCGAAGAGGTCGTCCTCAAAAAGGCGACCTTCACCAACCAATATGGCATGCAGGTGGCGGGGAACCTCTACATTCCCAGAAAGCTCGACCGCGGCGCGCGCATCGCCGCGCTGGTCGTCGGCCACCCGATGGGGGCGGTGAAGGAGCAGAGCGCGAACCTCTACGCCACCAAGATGGCCGAGAAGGGCTTCGTCGCCCTGTCGATCGACCTGCCCTTCTGGGGCGAGAGCGAAGGGCGGCCGCGCAACGCCGTGTCGCCGGACCTCTACGCGGAAGCCTTCAGCGCCGCCGTCGACTTCCTGGGAACCCGATCCTTCGTCGACCGCGGACGAATCGGGGCGATCGGCATCTGCGGCAGCGGCAGCTTCGTGATCAGCGCGGCGAAGATCGACCCGCGGATAAAGGCGATCGCCACCGTCAGCATGTACGACATGGGCGCGGCAAACCGCCAAGGGCTGCGCCGCTCCCAGACCCTGGAGCAGCGCAGGCAGGCGATCGCCGCGGCCGCCGAGCAGCGCTACGTGGAGTTCGAGGGCGGGCCTGCCAAGCACACGAGCGGCTCGCCCCACAGGCTGACCGGGGACCCGGTCGGCGACGAATTCTACGATTTCTATCGTACGCCGCGCGGCGAGGTCACGCCCAGAGGCTCGTCGCCGGAGTTGACGACCCACCCGACGCTGACGAGCAATGTGAAGTTCCTGAACTTCTACCCGTTCAACGACATCGAGACGATCTCCCCTCGCCCGCTGCTCTTCATCACCGGGAGCGAGGCGCACTCGCGCGAGTTCAGCGAGGACGCGTACAAGCGCTCCGCGGAGCCGAAGGAACTCTACGTCGTTCCGGGCGCTGGGCATGTCGACCTGTACGACAGGGTGACCCTGATCCCGTTCGACAAGCTCGAATCCTTCTTCGACCGGAACCTTTGACCCCTGTGGAAGGCCGAAACGCCCCCGCCTTCCGAGGACGACGGGAGCCCGCCGATGGAATCATGCCCATGAAGGCGACTTCCTCATGGATGGCGGGGTGACCGCCGCTTATTGGTACGGCGAAATCGCGCCGGCTGCCGCCCAGCCCAACAGAAATTCGGGAGAATGATCCAATGACCACCAACGCCTATGGCGCCTACGCCGCCGACAAGCCGCTCGAGCCGATCGCGATCCACCGCCGCGAGCCGGGACCTCGAGACGTCCAGATCGAGATCGCCTATTGCGGGGTCTGCCATTCCGACCTGCACACCGTGCGCTCCGAATGGGGCGGCACCCTCTATCCCTGCGTGCCCGGCCACGAGATCGTCGGCCATGTCAGCGCGGTGGGTTCCGAGGTCTCCGGCTTCCAGGTGGGCGACACGGTCGGAGTGGGCTGCCTGGTCGACAGCTGCCAGCATTGCGCCGCCTGCGACGAGGGGCTGGAGCAATATTGCACGAATGGCTTCGTCGGCACCTATAACGGTCCGACCCAGGATCCGCCGGGCCATACGCTGGGCGGCTATTCCCAGCGGATCGTCGTCGACGAGAAGTTCGTCTTGAGGATCCGCCATTCCGAGGATCGGCTCGCCGCGGTCGCGCCCCTGCTCTGCGCCGGGATCACCACCTGGTCGCCGCTCCGCCACTGGCAGGCGGGCCCGGGCAAGAAGGTCGGGATCGTCGGGATCGGCGGCCTCGGCCATATGGGGATCAAGCTCGCCCATGCGCTCGGCGCCCACACCGTCGCCTTCACCACATCCCCGAGCAAGCGCCAGGACGCGCTCGACCTCGGCGCCGACGAGGTCGTCGTCTCGCGGGATTCCGAGGAGATGGCGGCGCATTCGGGAAGCTTCGACTTCATCCTCAACACGGTCGCCGCGAGCCACGACCTCGACGCTTTCACCGCGCTGCTCAAGCGCGACGGGACGCTATGCCTGGTCGGCGTTCCGGAGGACCCGCATCCGTCGCCCAATGTCGGAAACCTGATCTTCCAGCGCCGGTCCGTCGCCGGCTCGCTGATCGGCGGAATCGCCGAGACCCAGGAGATGCTCGATTTCTGCGCCGAGAACGGGATCGTCTCGGAGATCGAGACGATCGGGGTCCAGCAGATCGACGAGGCCTACGACCGGATGCAGAGGAGCGACGTCAAATACCGGTTCGTCATCGACAGCAGGTCCCTGGCCGATTGACGCGCCCCCTTTAGCGCGCAGCCGCCCTTTGCCATAAGGGGTGGCGAGGGAGAGGGGTGGATGCCGTTTGTCGTCATGCCGGAGTTGATCCGGCATCCATGGACACGGGTCGCGGCCTTCCGCCGGCGGCGGCGTTCATGGATTCCGGCTTTCGCCGGAATGACGGTTCTGGCCCTGCTCCTCGGCCCGCAGCTCGTCGCGGCGGAAAGCGAGAGGCCCGTCGTCCGCGATTATTCGCTCGTCCGGGCGGGGGCCGCCCCGCGGACGCAGGAATGGGAAGCGGCGGAGAGGAAGAGCGCCGGCTGCGTCTCCTGCCACACCGACAGCGACAGGAAGACGATGCATTCGAGCCCGGCCGTGGTGCTCGGCTGCGTCGACTGCCACGGCGGCAACGGCGCGGTCGCCGGCGACCCCTCGCTCGGCCGCGACGACCCCGTCTATGTCGCCGCCCGCGACAAGGCGCACGTCCTGCCCCGCTACCCCAAATCCTGGCACTGGCCCTCCAGCGCCAACCCGAGCCGCACCTACACCCTGCTCAACAAGGAGAGTCCGGAATATGTGCGCTTCATCAACCCGTCCGATTACCGGGTCGCGCGCGATTCCTGCGGAGCCTGCCATATCGAGGTGATCGAGGCGGCGGAGCGCTCGATCATGGCGTCCGGCGCGATGCTGTTCGGCGGGGCCGCCTACAATAACGGAATCGCGCCCTTCAAGAATTACATCTTCGGCGAAGCCTATACCCGCCAGGGCGAGCCCGCGAAGATCGTCTCGCCGCCCGATCCGCGCTCGATCACGCCCGAGCAGAAGGCGCGTGGGGTGCTGGCCGAGCTCTACCCGCTTCCGACCTGGCACGTCATCCCGCCGGGCGACGTCTTCCGGGTGTTCGAGCGCGGCGGCCGGACCATCGGCACCCAGTTTCCGGAGATCGGCCTCCCCTCCCCTTCGGGCTCTATCCAGCGTCTCGAGGAGAGCGGTCGGCCGGACATCCGCCAGTCCAATCGCGGTCCCGGCACCGGCCTTCGAGTCGCCATTCCCGTCCTCAACATCCACAAGACCCGGCTCAACGACCCGTTCATGTGGTTCATGGGCACCAACGACCAGCCCGGCGACTACCGCCATTCGGGCTGCGCCGGCTGCCACGTCGTCTACGCCAACGACCGCGAGCCGAGGCACAGCCTCGGCTGGGCGCAATTTGGCCGCGACGGCCAGACGGCGACGGCGGATCCGACGATCGGCGGCAAGATCGAGCATCGCGAAGCGCCCGCCGACGCGGCCCATGGCGCCCTCAGGGAGAAAGGCCACCCGATCCGCCACGCTTTCACCCGGGCCATTCCGACGGCCCAGTGCATGACCTGCCACATGCACCAGCCCAACATCTTCCTGAACTCCTTTCTCGGCTACACGATGTGGGACTACGAGGCCGACGCCGACCTGATGTGGCCCGGCCCGGAGAACCGGTTGCCGGCGTCCGGCGGGGAAGAGGACAGGCGGCTTCGCGAGCAGCGTTATCCCAGCGCGGCCCAGGTTCACGAGGTGCTCGACCGGAACCCCGAGGGCGCCGCTCCGCGGGGGCTGTGGGGCGACGTGGACTTCCTCCGCAACGTCTACGACCGGGTCAACCCGCTGGCGAGGCACACCCAGTTCGCCGACTATCACGGCCACGGCTGGAACTTCCGGGCCGTCTACAAGCGCGACCGGGCGGGCAACCTGCTCGATTCCGAGGGCAACGTCGTTGCCCCCGACGATCCCGGGAAATTCCGCAAGGCGGGCTCGCCGGAGTTCGTCCCGCCCGGCGAGCAGAAGGGCAAGGCGGTCCATATGATGGACATCCATGCCGAGAAGGGGATGCAGTGCGCCGATTGCCATTTCGCCCAGGACAGCCACGGCAACGGCTATATTTACGGCGAGGTGGCGAATGCGGTCGAGATCGGCTGCAAGGACTGCCACGGCACCGCCACCCGTTATCCGAACCTGCTGACCTCGGGCCCGGCCGCGCCGCCGAGGGGGACCAACCTCGCTTTGCTTCGCAACGAGGACGGGCGGCGCCGGTTCGAGTGGATGGCGAACGACGAGGGCCGGCGGGTCCTCGTCCAGCGCTCGATCGTGGACCCGGAGCTCGAATGGGAAGTGTCGCTGGTCAAGGACAGCGTCGACCCGAACGCCCCGGCCTTCAACCTCAAGGCGGCTCGCGCCAAGCTCATGTCGAGCGAGGGGGCGGAAAGCGGCCGCTACGTCTTCGGAAGCGGAGTCGCGCCCGAGAAGCTGGCTCATAAAGAGGATGAGATGGCCTGCTTCACCTGCCATCTGAGCTGGACGACGAGCTGCGGCGGCTGCCATTTGCCGATCGAGGCGAACTGGAAGACGCGCAGCCAGAAATATGAGGGCATCGAGACCCGTAATTTCGCGACATACAACCCGCAGGTCGCTCGCGACGACATGTTCCAGCTCGGTCGCCACCAGACCACCAAAGGGAACATAATAGCGCCGGTGAGGTCGAGCTCGGCGCTCGTCTTGAGCTCCACCAACATCAACCGCGAGAGGATTTACGTCCAGCAGCCGCCGATCAGCTCGGCCGGCTTTTCGTCTCAGGCCTTCGCTCCGCATTTCCCGCACACGGTTCGGAAGACCGAGACGAAAATGTGCACGGATTGCCATTTATCGCAACGAAACGACAATAATGCGGTCATGTCGCAACTGCTCCTGCAGGGCACGAACTTCGTCAATTTCGTCGGGCTCCACGCCTTCGTCGGCCTCGACGGCGCCTTCGAGGCGGTCCGGGTGACCGAATGGGACGAGCCCCAGGCCGTGATCGGCTCCTATCTGCAGCGTTACGCCTACCCCGATTTCTGGCGCCTGCACGTCGACCGAAACAAGCGCGAGTTGGTCGACTGGACCCGCGGCGGCAAGGGCTCGCGCGAGCAATTCGCCAACATCGTCCAGGACACGGCCGGGACCGTCGGCTGCCTCCAGCAGCGCGGGGAATATATGTTCGTCGCGGAAGGGAAAGGCGGGCTTCGGGTCTACGACATCGCCAGCATCGGCAACAAGGGCGTGTCCGAGCGCATCGTCACCGCGCCCTTCTCGCCGCTCGGCCAGGACACCCGGGTGGCGACGAGGAACGCGACCTGCCTCGCGCTGCCGACCAACCAGCCGATCAGCGTCGGCCGCAACGAGGCGATCCGCCGCGACCGTCCCGAGAACGCGGAGCAGGCCTTCCACCCCCTTTACCGCTACGCGGTCGTCACCGACGCCGAGGAAGGGCTGATCCTGGTCGACGTCGAGACCCTCGCCGACCGCGAGCCGCGCAACAACTTCCTGAAGCGCGCGCTCACCTGGAACGAGGGCAGCGTCCTGGACGGGGCGCGGCACGTCACGCTCGCCGGCCATTACGCCTATGTCGCCGCCGCGGCCGGCCTCGTCGTGGTCGACCTCGACGACCCCTTGCGCCCGCGCCACGCCGCCACCGTCCCGATGCGCGACGCGCGGGCCTCGGCGCTCCAGTTCCGCTATCTGTGGGTGACCGACGCCGACGGCCTCGAGCTGCTCGACGTGACGAGGATGGATTCGCCGCGCCCGGTCCCCGCTGGACGAGTCCCGCTCGCCGACGCGCGCCGAGTCTACGTCGCCCGAACCTACGCCTATGTCGCCGCGAAGAAGGACGGGCTCGTCATCGTCGACGTGACCCGCCCCGAGGCGCCCCGGATCCACCAGCGCACCACCTTCGGCGGCCGGATGACAGACGCCGAGGACGTCATCGTCGCCTCGACCAACGCCTCCCTCTTCGCCTACGTCGCCGACGGCCGCGCCGGGCTCAAGGTGCTCCAGCTCACCGCCCCCGACACACAGCCCAATTTCTACGGCTTCTCCCCCGCCCCGATGCCGGACCTCATCGCCTGGGCGAAGACCCCGAAGCCCGCCCTCGCCCTCTCCAAGGGCCTCGACCGCGACCGGGCGGTGGACGAGACGGGCGGCCAGATCGCGGTGTTCGGCCGGCTCGGCTCGAGGCCGTTCACTCGGGCGGAGATGGAGCGGCTGTTCCTCAACCGGCGGGGGCTGGTCTTCAAGGTGAGCGATGCCGGCGGGATGGAGGATTGGGTGGGCGCATAGCCCCAGCGTGGATCTGAAAGCGGCGGAGGGGGGCGCCTCCCTGCTCCGCTGCCGCTGATTCCGCCGCCGAGCCCGCGGCCCGCAGGCGAGTCAGCCCGGCAATGTCGGCGCCGAGCGCCCGCCGATCCTCGATCGCAGAAGATTCATCGCGACAGTCCTGCTTCGCCGGCGGCCCCTGCGCGAGCCTCATCGCTCGACGCGGCGCTCCGCGACCACGACGAGATCCAACGGCAGCGCGCCCGAGCGCAGCGCGATGGCGAGCTCGCTCGCGGACTCGACGGTGAAGTCGCCGCTGATCACGGCCTGGCCGCCCAGGATCGGCTCGTTGATGTTGGGCGCAGAGACGACGACGTCGTCGAGGGCGATGGCGAACGGGCGGCCGACATTGTCGCGGGTCGCGCGGGCGAAGCGGCGGCTGCCCAGGGCGTCGAAGGTCAGGGTGACGGCGGGCCGTCCCGACGAGTCGAAGGTCTGCTGGGCGTCGGCGATCATCGAGCCGTTGACGATCGAGCGGCCGCGAACGGCGATCCGGCCGTCCGCCCCGCCGCCCGGAAAGCGAAGGAACCGCGTTCCGGGCGGAGCTTCGCCGGCGGCGATCTGCGCGGCGGTGACGCCCGGATCGACCAGCCTGAAGTCGAGGCGGGCCGAACGCCCGATGAGCGCCTTGATCGGGGCGGTGTCCTCGCCCGCGCTCAGCGTGACGAGGATCCGGTTCCCCGGCTGGCGAACGACCGTCGCTCGGGAGGAACCTAGCGCCTCGAGCCGCCGCTCGACGACGGCCCTGGCCTTGTCCATCGCCTCGTCGCTCGCGTCTTTCCTCTTCGCCTCGAGGAGGAGCTGAACCCGGTCGCCGCGGTCGCATCCGGTCAGCAGGGAGGCCGAGCCTCCCAGAAGCAGCAGGCCGAGCCTGAAGGTGGCGACGAGCTTGGGCATCCGCGGGCCTCCTCCGATGGAGCATAAGCTGTCGCGGCGCGCGCCGCTAGGCGCCGGCTGCGCGCCCCGCTTGTCGCCCGTCATTTACGGGCTCGATCCGAAAAATCCATGAACGCCGTCGGGAGCGAAGCGGGCACGGCCATTTCATGGATTCCCGCTTTCGCCGGAATGACGGCGGTTGGGTGGCCGCCCGCAACTCGCTACCGGCGCCGCATTCTCCAGACGTCGTTGCTGTAGATAAATTGCTGGCGGCCGTCGCGCTCGACCGAATATTTGCCGCCGGTGATGTAGAGCGCGTCGCCGCTCGTCCAGGCGGCGACCGCGCCGCGCGGCGACCAGGGGGCGCCGACCGGCCGCCAGCGCCGGCCGTCGTCGGAGACGAGCATTTCGCTGGTGAAGGCGCCCGACCGGTTGGCGCCGACCAGCCAGAGCTTGCCGTCGAAGGCGACCGCCGAATATCCGGTCGGGGCGGAGTCCGCGATGCCGGCGCTTTCCCGGCGCCATTCGACGCCGTCGGCGGTCGACCAGACGTCGTTCAGCGGCGGGCCGTCGATCTCGCCGCCGCCGATGAGTAAGAGCCGATCGCGAAACACCGTCGCCTTCGCGCCTGCGCGCGCAGTCCAGGGCGGCTTGCGCATTTCCTCCCAGGCGAGGCCGTCGCTCGAGCGCCAGACCGCGGCTTTGGCCCCTTTGGCGTCCTGCCCCCCGAGGATCCACATCCACCCCCGGAAGCCGGCGGCCGCGTAGAGGACGACCGGCGGCAGGCTCGCCGATCGGCCGACCTCTTCCCAGCGCCGATAGTCGGCGGTTCGGCGGATCCGCGGGTCGATCTGAAAAGCGCGATAATCGCCCGCCACCGCACCGAGCGCCCAGGTCGCGCCGCGATGCTGCACGTAGGCGAGATAGGGGGTGTTCATCCCCGAGGGCGCGGGCGCGGACCTCGACCAGCTCGTCCCGTCCGCCGAGAGCCAGACCCCGTCCGGATGAAGCGCCGCGAAGCGGCCGTCGGGCAGGACATGGACCGGGAAATTATAGCGTCCGGGAAAGGCCGCCGCCGGGGTGAGGCGGGTCCAGCCATAAGCCGCATCGGCGCCGGCCGGAGCCGGCTCCGCGGCCCCGCCCCCCCCGTCGGGCGAGCAGGCGGCGAGAAGGAGGCCGAGCGCGAATGCCCTCCACCGAGTCGGGTCCGGCATCGGCAGGCTCCTCCGAGGCGCGTTTCGATCATTCCCGCGGATGCGGGACTCCGGACTTACGCCCGATTCGCCCAATGGCCGCATGAATTCCCGCTTTCGCCGGACCGGCGGCCGGAAGCGCCGCGATCGTCTCCGGCCTGGATCCTCGACCTCTAGGTCTCCGCCTTCTCCGCCGCGAGCAGGCGGACCAGGGGCTGGAGCTTCGGGCCGTAGCGGGCGAGGATTTCGTGGTCGCCGGCGGTGTCGAAATGGGTGACGAGGGTGGTTCCGTTCCAGACGTGGATCGCGAACCAGGGAGGGTCGGCGACGATCATCGGGCGGTCGTCGGGGACTTCCGGGTCGATCGCCTGGAAGTCGAGCGCCACCTGGGGGGCCGTCGACGGGCAGACGGCGAGGGTCGTCCCGGCCCAGCGGGTGACCGCGGGCCGGTGGAGATGGCCGGCGATGATCGCGACGATGTTGGAATGGGCGGCGACGATCGACTCGAGCCTCTTCACCCACTCGGCCTGCGGATTCTCGGTCATCCAGCTGTGGCCGCTCTCGATCGGCGGGTGGTGGAGGACGAGCAGGGTCGGCCGCCCGGGAGCCTCGGCGAGGCGCGCCCTCAGCCAGGCGGCCCGCGTCTCGCAATAATGGCCGCCGTGGCGGCCCTCGTCGAGCGTGTCGAGGACGAGGATTCGAAGATCGTGCCGCTCGATCGCATATTGGAGGAAGCCGTCGGGCATCGCCAGATCGGGGAAATTGGCCCGGAAGGCGTCGCGGCCGTCATGGTTGCCGAGCGCGTAGAAGACCGGGAAGGGCAGGTCCGCCACCGCCTGCTTCAGCCGGGCATAGGATTCGGAATCGTCGCCGGTGTCGGCCAGGTCGCCGGTGGCGAGCAGGAGGTCGGGCCTGGGCACCATCGCGGCGAGCGTGCGCAGCGCGCAGTCGAGCCGCCTGCGGTTGAGCTCGTCGGGATTGCCGGGCTCGAAGCCGAGATGGACGTCGGTGATTTGCGCGATCAGCATCAGCGCCCGGCCTCGGCGACCGTGTCGCGCTGCTTTCCCCTCACCTTCCGCCGGATCAGCATCGACGGGGCCCCCGCGTCCATATGGTAATCATGGCACATCGCGCAGGAGGATGGCACCGGTTTCGAGCTTCCCTCCCCGCCATGGCAGGTCCGGCAGCTCGCCAGCCCTGGAATCAGCAGGTCCGAAGCGGCGCTCGATCGCTCCGCGGCGTGGCAGCCCGAGCAGCTCTGGGTGGCGTGGGCGCGGTGGTCGAACCAGCCCTTGTGCAGGTAGCGCAGTGGGAAGGCGACGGGGCGTATCCGGAAGTCGAGCGATCCGTCGGGGGGAGGGTCGACCATGTGGCAGCCCCAGCAGGCGCCGCCCGGCGAGAACACGCTCCGAATCGCCGACTCCGCGCTTCCCGTCCCTCGGGCGAACTGGATTCGGTTGCGAAGGTCCGGCGAATCGCCCGGGCGGCGCCGGGCCGCGGGGGCGAGCACCGTCGGCCTGGTCGCGGCGCGGCCGCGGTAGAAGTCGCGAAGGTCGGCGACGACCTGGGCCGGCTCGCCGTGGCGCAGGGTCCTGAGCGTTCCTCCGCTACGGTCGAAGGCGAGGTCGTGGCACATGGCGCAATCCTCCTCCATGTCGACGGGCTGGAAGCGGGCGCCGTCGGGGGCGGGATCGTGGCAATCCTTGCAGTCCAGTGCCTGGCCGAAGCCGTAGCGGCCGCTCAGCCGCCGGGCCATCTGCGCGGCCCCGCCGAGACGCGAGAGGTGGAGGGCGTGGGGGAATTTGAGTCCGCTGTCCTCCTTCGGCGCGCCGGCCAGCGAGACGCGCTCGAGGACGGGATTCCGCGCGGTCCAACCCGAGATCAGGACCGGGGAGAATTGCGGATGGGAACGGCCGAAATCGCCGGCGTCCGGAAGCTTCGTATCCGGGAGCTTCTTCTTCAGGTCGCCGTGGCAGTCGGCGCAGAAACGCTGGGCCGCGGCCGGTATCTCCTGCCTGCCCTCATGCTCGGTATGGCATTCGACGCAGCGGCCCGGGGGGATGTCGAACTTCTCCTTGAACGCGAGCTCGATCCGGCGCCAGCGGCCGAGGTCGGGCCGGGCCCGGGCGAGCCGGAAGGGGTCGGCATGATCGTGGACCCGGGTGTGGCAGGTCTTGCAGGCGGTGTCGCGGACGGCCTCGAACGGCTTGACGTGGCAGGCGGTGCAATCGTCCTTGAGCCCCGAATGGGCCGAAGACAGGCTGCCCGAGGACCAGATGCGGTCGGCGTGGAACCTGGCGAAGGTCTCGGCCCTCTGCTGCCGGTCGTAATAGGCCTTGATCGGCCAGGCGAGGCCGACTCCGAGGACGAGCAGCGCGAGCAGCCAGGCGAGGATTCGCTTGCCCGGAAGCACGGCGGCGAGGGTGAAGAGCCGCTCGGCGCTCTTGTCGAGCCTGACCTCGCCCTCCCCGGTGCGCTCGACCGCCACGTCGATCTCGTCCGATCCGGCCGCCACAGGCATGAAGCGCAGGACGTGGCCCGCGATCAGCATGTCGCCGCCGGTGGCGAGATCGAGAACTCCAAGCGACGTCTTGCGCCCGTTCAGGTCAACCGACAGGCCCGGCTCGACCTCGATCTCGAGCCGGCCGGCCTCGCGCTCGATCACCGCGTGGCGAAGAGCGACGGCGAGGTCGGTGAGGTGGATGTCGCAGGCGGGATCGCGGCCGACGGTCAGCCGCTCGCCCTCGACCCGGCGGGTGCGGACGATCTCCCGCCCTTCGGCGCTGCGGGAGACGAAGCGGATCAGGAAAGCCACTTGCCGCTACCAGTAGAAGAAGACGCTGACGATATGGGCGGCGAGCGCGGCGAGGAGCGCGAAGGTCAGCGGCACGTGGAGATAGAGCCAGATTTCGAGCAGGGCCTTGATGCGCAGATGGTGGCGGATCCGTGCCAGGGCCGCCGCCTTGCGCTCGAGCAGGGCCGCGACGCTCTCGAGCGCCCGGGCCTGCTCGCCGGCCGAGACGGCGAGCCGGCGGCGGGTCTCGGCCAGGGCTCCGGCGGTCCTGCAGCGGCCGGGGCGGCCCGAGAGGCGGCGGTAGAGCCCGCCCGCGAAGGCGTCGTCGTCGAGCGAGAGCCGGACGATCCCCGTCTCCTCGTGGCCGAGCGGCTGGGCGGCGGCGAGGAGCTGGCGGTCGAGCTTGACGACCGCGTCGATCATCTGCGGCCGGGTCATCTCCGAGCGGCTGGCGCCCAGCTGGCGCGGGAGCCTGGCATAAGCGACGATCCCGTAGAGGCCGGAGAGGATGACCAGGATCATCAGCGCATAGGCCAGGGTGTGGACGTTCAGGCCGAACTGGAATCCGGTGTGCAGGGTGGCGATGACCCCCAGGGACAGGCCCAGATAGACGTGGGCGCTGGTCCAGGCCTTGAGCGACCAGCGGCCCCGGGTCATGGCCCGCTTGCGGATCCCGAGAAGCGTAAGCCAGAGGATGAGAAGGACCCCGATCGTGCCGAGCGCGTAGCCGTAGGGGCTGCCGCCGTTCGGGCGCGGCTGGGCGTCGATCAGGGCGTAACCGAGAAGGGCAAGCGCCGAGAGGAGCACGGCGACCTTGAGCCAGAGGAAGCGGCGGTGGCGAAGGAAGCCTTCGTGGCTCGCGCCGAGGTCGGTCCGGGGGATGGAGCGCGAGGCCATCTAAGGAAAAGCCCTTCGGCATCGAGCAATTTTCCGATTGGTCGGTGCGAACTCATTTTTGAACGCAAAGACGCAAAGACGCAAAGATTCCGCGAAGCGGACAAACACCCGGTCCGACCGACCAAGAAGTGCGTGCCGCCAGCCACTGTTTTGGTGGAGCGCTCCGCGCTCTTTGCGTCTTTGCGTCTTTGCGTTCAAAAATTCGACCGGCACGAAGGACGGGAGAGCGCTCGGATGGCGCAAGCCTGTCGTCATCCCTCCCGCTCCAGCCTGGCGACGGTCAGGAACTGCTCCGGCGCGACCCTTATCGCCGCGCCCGTCGGGCAGGCGCGGACGCAGGCGGGGCCGCCGGAGATGCCCGCGCACATGTCGCACTTGACGGCCTTCTTCGGAGTGTCGGGCGAAACTCTCTTGTCGATCCACTTCCTCGACGGCTCGCCGGGGCCGGGGCCGAGGCCGGCGAGGAGCCAGGCTAGCAAGGGCGGCTTCCGTGGCGGGACCTTCTCCATCCGGATCACTCCGTAGGGACAGTTCCTCTGGCAATTGCCGCAGCCGATGCAGGTCTCGTCGATGAAGACCTCGCCGTCCGGGCCGCGGTGGATGGCGTTGGGCGGGCAGTCGGCCATGCAATGCGGGTGCTCGCAATGGCGGCAGGAGGTCGGGACGTGGAGATGGGCGTAGGTCTTGCCGGCCTCTCGGTCGAGGCGGGAGAGCCCCTCGTGGCTGTCGGCGCAGGCGCGCTCGCAATTGTCGCAGCCGACGCACAGGTTCTCGTCGATCAGGAGGACGTCGGTCGCCTCGCCGATGCCGTTCTCGACGAGGAAGCTCGCCACCGAGGAATACAGGTCGACGACTCCGCCGAAGCTGTCCTTCCTGGCCTCGACGAACGCGTTGAGCCGGCGGCGCGCCGCCATGTCCGAACGGGCCCGGGCGAGCAGCTCGGGCTTGCGGTCGAGAAGCCGCCGGAAGGCGTCGCCGTCGATCCGGATCACCTCGGACCGGACCGCCGCCCGCACGGTCGCGGTGCGCGGGCCGCCCTCGAGCAGCGCCATCTCGCCGACATAGGAGCCGGCCGGGAGATAGGAGAGGAAGACCGGCTTGCCGCCGATCGACTTCTCGACCACCATCGAGCCGCGGCGGATGACGAAGATGTCGCGGCCTTCCTCGCGCTCGGCGATGATCGCCTCGCCGGCCCGGACCTCCTTCACCTCGGCGCGGTCGATCACCTCGACGAGATCGGCGGGAGCGAGGCCCGAGCCGAACATCTGCAGCAGCTGCCGCTCGATCGAGATCCGGGTGACGGCGCGCCTCGCCGCCGGCACCGCCGCCATCAGCCTCAGCGCCGCCATCCGCGGCACCTCGACGAGGATCGAATCCTCGGCCGCCCGGATGGTGGCGCCGCGGCGCCGGCCGGAGATCAGGCCGACCTCTCCGAAGATCGAGCCGGCGCCGATCGGAACCGTGATCGAAGGGTCGGCGGCGCTGACCTGAACGGCGACCGAGCCCGACGCGACGGCGAAGAGCGAGGATCCCGGATCGCCGCGCTCGAACACCGTCGTCCCCGCCGGATAGAAGAGCGCCTCGCTGTCGAGCATGAACTCGCGCATCTGCAGCGGCGACAGGTCGTTCAGGATCGAGACGTTGGCGCGCAGGAACTCGAGCCATTGCTCGACGCTGCGCCGGCCCGGCAGGCCCTCGAACTTCGCCTCCAGGATCGGCTCGTCGGCGGGCTTCAGGCTGCGGTTGCCGTTGATCAGCTCGACGACGTCATAGCCCTGGTTCATGCAATGCTTGATCAGCGGATAGCCGGCCAGCGCCCCGACGACATAGAGGCCCTTCTTGGTCGTCTCGAAGCTCGGGCTGAGCTTCGGGAAGGCCTCGCGGTCGGCGCTGGTGAACTCGATCCCGCAGCTCTCGACGAACGTCCGCGGCGCCGCCGAGCCCATTCGGGCGATGACCCGGTCGCAGCGGATGCGCTGCCGGCCGTCGCGGGTCTCGAGCGTCAGCCAGCCGGGCTCGACCGCCGTCGGAGTCGTCTCGGTCTTGATGTCGATCCGCCCGGCGGCGGCGGCTTCGTTGAGCAGCTTGACGTTGGCCGCCTTCGCCCGGGCGAAGTCGGCGCCGCGGTTGAGGATGGTGACGACATTGCCCTGCTCCGGATCGGCGGCGAGGCCGAGCGCGTTCTCGATCCCCGCGTCGCCGGAGCCGACGACGGTGATATGCTCGTCGACATATTCGCCGGGATCGTCGAGCTGGTACTGGATGTGGGGCAGATCGGCGCCGTCGCAGCGCAGCTTGTTGGGATTGCCCTGGGTGCCGATGGCGAGGACGACGTTTTCCGCCCGGACGATGCGGCCGTCGCTCAAGGTCAGCGTGAAATCGCCCTTCTCGCCGGCGATCGAGGCGACCTCGGCGTCGAGCAGGACGTTGATCCCGAGCTCCGCGGCGAGCCGGTCCCAGGTGCCGAGCACGGCTTCGCGCCGGCCGGCCTCGAACTCCAGGTCCGAGCGCAGCACGAGCTGGCTCGGAGTGGCCATGACGTGCTTGCCCTTCTGATATTTGTAGATGGTGTCGGAAAGATGCCCGGTCTTCTCGAGCAGCACGTGGCTGAGGCCGAGCCGGGCGGCCCTCGCGGCGGCGCTGAGGCCGGCCGGGCCGGAACCGACGATCGCGATTCGGAAGGAATCCGACACCCCTGTTCCACCCCTTCAGCCGCCGCCGCCCGGCAGCCCTTGACGTTGACCAAATTGAAGCAAGGATAGCAAGGGCATGGCCAGTCCTTCCCAGAACCGCTCCCGCCGGCCGTCGGCGGCGACCCTCATCCTCGCCGCGGCGGCGCTAATCGCGCTGGTCTCGGCTGCGGTAGCGATCTCGCGGACGGTGGGAGGCGGAGGAGGCGGCGGGGACGGTCCCGCGGCGAAGGACTGGCGGATCGTCGGCTGGGCCTATGCCGAGGCCGGCAATGCCGCCGAGGCGGCGGCCGCCTATCGCAAGGCGGCGGCGATCGAGCCCGGCAATGCCGAGAACTGGTCCTCGCTCGGCGAGGCGCTGCAGACGGCGAGCCGGAGCGTCGTGCCCGAAGCCGCGGCCGCGTTCCGAAGGGCGCTCGAGCTCGATCCGAGCGACGCTCGCGCCCGCTATTTCCTCGCCGTCCAGAAGGACCTCGGCGGCGACGCCCGCGGCGCG
>DASTLX010000049.1:0-49887 GCA_035714565.1 Allosphingosinicella sp. | reverse complement strand
GCCCTTGGCGAGGTCGGCGGCGTGGGCGGCGAGCTTGTAGGTGACCACCCCCACTTTCACGTCGTCACGGTCGGGGAGGCCGAGATGCTCCTTGGGGGTGACGTAGCAGAGCATCGCGGTGCCGAACCAGCCGATCATCGCGGCGCCGATGGCGCTGGTGATGTGGTCGTAGCCGGGGGCGATGTCGGTAGTGAGCGGGCCGAGCGTGTAGAAGGGGGCCTCGCCGCAGGCTTCGAGCTGCTTGTCCATGTTGGCCTTGATCTTGTGCATCGGCACGTGGCCGGGGCCTTCGATCATCACCTGGACGTCGTGGCGCCAGGCGATCTGGGTGAGCTCGCCCAGCGTGGCGAGCTCGGCGAACTGGGCTTCGTCATTGGCGTCGGCGATGGAGCCGGGGCGCAGGCCGTCGCCGAGGCTGAAGGCGATGTCGTAGGCCTTCATGATCTCGCAGATTTCCTCGAAGCGGGTGTAGAGGAAGCTCTCCTTGTGGTGGGCGAGGCACCATTTGGCCATGATCGAGCCGCCGCGGCTGACGATGCCGGTGACGCGCTTGGCGGTCATCGGGATGTAGGGGAGGCGGACGCCGGCGTGGATGGTGAAATAGTCGACGCCCTGCTCGGCCTGCTCGATCAGGGTGTCGCGGTAGATCTCCCAGGTCAGGTCCTCGGCGATTCCGCCGACCTTCTCCAGCGCCTGGTAGATGGGGACGGTGCCGATCGGGACGGGGGAATTGCGGATGATCCATTCACGGGTGTCGTGGATGTTGCGGCCGGTCGAGAGGTCCATGACGGTGTCGGCGCCCCAGCGGATCGACCAGACCATCTTGTCGACCTCGGCGGCGACGTCGGAGGCGACGGCGCTGTTGCCGATATTGGCGTTGATCTTGACCAGGAAGTTGCGGCCGATCGCCATCGGCTCGCTCTCGGGATGGTTGATGTTGGAGGGGATGATGGCCCGGCCGCGGGCGACCTCGTCGCGGACGAATTCGGGAGTGACGTAATCGGGGATGGAGGCGCCGAAATCCTGGCCGTCGCGGGCCGCCGCCTCGGCGAGCCGCTCGCGGCCCAGATTCTCGCGCACCGCGACATATTCCATCTCGGGCGTGACGATGCCCTTGCGGGCATAGTGCATCTGGCTGACGTTCGCTCCGGGCTTCGCGCGCAGGACATGCTTGCGCACCCTCGGGAAGGCCTGGACCCCGCCCGAGCGGTCGGGCCCGAGCTGGCCGTTATCCTCCGGCCTGACCTCGCGCTGGAGCACCGTCTCGACGTCGCCGCGGCCGCGTATCCAGTCGCGGCGGAGCTCGGGAAGCCCGCTCATGATGTCGATGATTGCGGCGGGATCGGTATAGGGGCCGGAGCAATCGTAGACCCGGAGCGGCGGCTCGCCCGAGCTCGGTTCGAGGTCGATCTCGCGCATCGCCACGCCCAACGGCCCGATACGGACCTTGCGGGAGCCGCGGATCGGGCCGGTGGTGACCTTCAATTCGGTACGGGCGGGGGCGTCGGCCATTCTCTCGTCTCCTCAAACGGGATGGAGAGCGGGCGGACCCGGACTCCCTCCCTACGCCGGTGTCAGCCGGATCAGGTTCGACGGGTCGCAGCCGTGTCAGCCGCCTCTCAACCGCGTTCGCGCGGTCCCCCGGGGATGGGCACGGCATAGGCGCTTCGCCGGTCCTTCGGAAGCGGAAATCCAGCTTTCGCTGGAGTGGAGGACGCGCCGGGCTTATCGTCGGCGCCGCCATGCACCTCATCGAAATCCTGCTGCCGCTGGCGGACAATGACGGGAAGCCGTTCGCGGACGGGCTGCACTCGGCGGTGCGCGACGAGCTGGTCGAGCATTTCGGCGGAGTCACCGCCTTCACCCGCAACCCCGCCGAGGGGCTGTGGAAGGAGGGCGACGGCGACCCCAGCCGCGACGACATAATCATCTTCGAGGTGATGGCCGACTGGCTCGACCGCGGCTGGTGGCGAGGCTACCGGACCGAGCTCGAACGGCGGTTCCGCCAGGACGAGATCGTGGTTCGGGCGCGCGAGGTCGAATTGCTCTAGGCCCCGCGGCCGGCGCGGGCCCTTCGCCGTTCGCTCCTCTAGCCATCCAAGGGCCCTTCATCCTCGCGCAAGCCCGAAGTAGAGGGCTCGGACGAGCCCGGCACGAACGCAGACAGGAAAGCCGATGAGTCCAAGGCCCACGGCGCCCAGCCCGGCGCGACGCAAGGTGCTGCTGCTCGGCTCCTACGCGCCGTCGCTGATCAATTTCCGCGGCCCGCTGATCGCGGCGATGGTGGAGCGCGGGCACGATGTCCACGCCGCGGCGCCCGACATCGACTCCGACGTCGCCGCGAAGCTGGTCGCCCTGGGGGCGGTTCCGGTCCCGGTCGAGCTCGGCCGGACGAGCCTCAACCCGATCGCCACCTGGCGCAGCGGCCGGCAGCTTCGGTCGCTCGTGAAGCGGATCGCGCCCGACGTGATGATCGCCTACACGATCAAGCCGGTCGTGCTCGGGGCGGCGGCGGCCCGGGCCGCGCGCGTCCCCTGCTTCGCGGCGATGATCACCGGGATGGGCTATGCCTTTCTCGGCGGGCTCCATCCCAAGCGGCTCGCGATCCGGCTCGTCGCCATGCTGATGTACCGGCGGGCGCTGGCCGCCTCCGGGCTCGTCATCTTCCAGAACGAGGACGACCGGAGCGATTTCCGGAGGCTCAGGCTGCTCCCCGCCGACAAGCCGAGCCTGGTCGTCAACGGCTCGGGCGTGGATCTCGATCATTTCGAGCCGCAGCCGCAGCCGGCCGGGACCGCCTTCCTGATGATCGCGCGCTACCTTCGCGACAAGGGGATCAGGGAATATGCCGCGGCCGCCGCCCGGCTCAAGGCCGAGCATCCCGACGTGCGGATCAGGCTCGCCGGCTGGCTCGACGAATCCCCCGATACGATCAGCCGGGCCGAGCTCGATTCGATCGTGGCCGGCGGAGTGGAGGACCTCGGCCGGCTCGCCGACGTCCGCCCGGCGCTCGCGCGGTCCAGCGTCTACGTGCTCCCCTCCTATCGCGAGGGCACTCCGCGCACCGTCCTCGAGGCGATGGCGACCGGCCGGGCCGTGATCACGACCGACGCTCCGGGTTGCCGAGGCACCGTCGCCGAGGGAGAGAACGGCTTCCTCGTTCCGGCAGGCGACTCGGAGGCGCTCTACCGGGCGATGCGCCGCTTCGTCGAGGATCCGGGCCTGGCGCGCTCGATGGGCGAAAGGTCGCTTCGGCTCGTCCGCGAGAAGTTCGACGTGAACCAGGTCAACGCGGCGATCCTGGAAGCGACGGGGCTGTAGGGGCGCAACCATCGAGCGGTCGTCGTTCCGGCGAAAGCCGCCATCCGCTCCACGTCGCCAGGCCAAAACCCGCAGTGCCGGTGCTCCTGTATCCCGGCTCAAGCCCGGGTTGGCGATCCGCCTCCCCTTCCGGATCAGACCAGGGGCAGCTCCAGCTCGAGCGGGCGGGCCGCCGCGCGCTCGTCCTCGCCGAGGTTCGAGAGCCCGAGCCCGAGCAGCCGGACGCTCTTCACCGGCGGGAAGATGCCGCGAAGCAGCTCCGCGCCGATGGCGAGGAACTCGGCCTCGCCGCCGATTCGGCGGTCGAGGGAGCGCGCGCGCGTGACGATCTGGAAGTCGGCATATTTGACCTTGAGGTTGACGGTCCGCCCCGACAGTTGCTTCGATTCGATGCGCTTCCAGACGTGGCGGCCGATGCGCTCGAGCTCGGCGAGCAGGGCCTCCTCGTCGGCCAGGTCGGTGAGGAAGGTGTCCTCGGCGCTGACCGACTTGTAGGGCCGGTCGGCCTTGACCTGGCGGTGGCAGATGCCTCGGGCGAGGTCATGATAATAACGGGCGCTCGAGCCGAAATGGGCGGCGAGGAAGTCTAGGCTTCGCGCCTTGAGGTCGGCCCCGGTCTCGATCCCGAGCCGGGCCATCTTTTCCGCGGTCTTGGGGCCGACGCCGTGGAAGCGCTTGACCGGAAGCCCCTCGACGAAAGCGGGCCCGCGCGCCGGGGTGACGACGCACAGTCCGTCCGGCTTGTTCTGGTCCGAGGCGAGCTTGGCGAGGAACTTGTTGTAGCTCACCCCGGCCGAGGCGGTGAGCCCGGTCTCGGCCTTGATCCGGGCCCTGATCTCGCGCGCGATCTCGGTGGCGACTCCGATGCCCTTCAGATCCTCGGTGACGTCGAGATAGGCCTCGTCCAGCGAGAGCGGCTCGACGTGCGGCGTATAGTCGAGGAAGATGGCGCGGATCTGCTGGGACACGGCGCGGTAGGCGTCGAAGCGGGGCTTGACGAAAATCAGCTCCGGGCAGCGGCGCCGGGCGGTGACCGCCGGCATGGCCGAACGGATTCCCCACTTGCGCGCCTCGTAGCTCGCCGCCGCCACCACTCCGCGAACGCCTCCGCCGACCGCCAGCGGCTTGCCCCGAAGCTCCGGATTGTCGCGCTGCTCGACCGACGCGTAGAAGGCATCCATGTCGACATGGATGATCTTCCGGATCGTCCCCTCGGGCGCCGCATCGTTCACGCCATGTTCCTAGCGCAGGATGGACCGCCTGGGAAGAGCCGACGGCTCCGGCTGCCTCCGGTCGAGCCGGTGTGACGGCGATCACGGCGAGGGCGCCGCCGACGGGCTAGGCCGGCCGGGGAGGCCGATTGCCCCCTTTCATCCAGGAGAAACGAAATGGCTAAGAAAGCACAGCGTGGCAGCGACGTGATGCGGCTGATCGCCGCCGCGGCGCAGAGGGGCGGCGCCCGGGCCGGGTCCTGCGACCATGGCGAGGGCGAACATGGTCCCGACGAGGTCGGCTGCACCATCCGCGCCCTTCCGGACCGGCTTCAGGCCGAGGCCGCCGGAATCGCCGCCACGGTCAATCCGGTGAACATGCCCCAGGCCTATTCCGCGCTGGCGGCGGCGATGCCCGACGACCCGCTGATGCTCACGCTGCTGATCGGCAAATATTTCGGGCCGGCGCCGCGGACGCTGACGGTCAGCTTCATGGAGCAGACTCCGACCGACCTGCGCAACCGGATCATCTCGCACCTCAACGCCTGGAACAATTGCTGCGGGATCCGCTTCCGCTACACCACCGGCACCGGCCAGGTCCGGATATCGCGGGCGGGGAGCGGCTATTGGTCCTATCTCGGGACCGACATCCTGCTCATTCCGGCCAATCGCCCGACCATGAACCTGCAGGGCTTCTCGATGGCGACTCCGGAATCGGAGTATCGCCGGGTCGTCCGCCACGAGGCGGGTCACACGCTCGGCTTCCCGCACGAGCATATGCGCAAGGAGCTGGTCGCCCGGATCAACCGCCAGAAGGCCTACGCCTATTTCGCCCAGACCCAGGGCTGGAGCCAGGCGCAGGTCGACGCCCAGGTCCTCACTCCGCTCAACCAGGCCACGATCCTCGGGACTCCGGCCGACCAGACGTCGATCATGTGCTACCGGCTGCCGGGCTCGATCACCAACGACGGACAGCCGATCGTCGGCGGAAACGACATCAACGCCACCGACTGCGCCTTCGCGCGCAAGGTCTATCCCAAGCCGCTCTTCGCCGGGGCGCAGGCGGCCGGCGAGGGCGGGGATGCCGACGAGGACGGCCTTGTCGATGCCGGCTCCTTCGAGGATATTTCCGCCGACTGGTCGCCGGACGAGGACGTCGATACCGCCGCGGCCCTCGAGGAGCTGAGGAGGGCCAGTGAGCCGGCTGATTGATGTTGGAGACGACGCCGTCGCGGACCTGGTCGTCCGCGTCGGCGACGTTCTGAGCTTCGCGGCGAGCGGAGGAAAGGTCGAGCGGGGCGCTTCGTCGGTCGAGGCCCTCGGCTCGTTCCTTCCGGCCGTCGTCGCCACCAGCGGCGATGTGCTCTCGCCCGAGACTCCGGCGACGACGACCCTGTTTCGAGCCCTGGCCCCGGGCCGCGCCCGCCTCAGCCTGTACTCAGGGCGCGACTGGTCCGTTCCGGAGACCCGGTCGGTCGAAATCCTCGTCGAAGCCGCGAGCGCCTAGAAGCGCAGGCTCATCCCGACCGCGGCGACCCGGGTGCCGTGGGAGCCGATGAGCTCGCGGGCCGGATCGAGCCGGCGGCGCACCTGCTCCTTCTCGGTAGTCCCGAGGACGGAGAAGAGACCGACCCCGACCGCCGCATTCTCCCCGACCGGGAGGCTGCGGAACAGGCGCGGCGCGGAAGGATCCTCCGCCGGAACGATATCGGTCGCGTCGAGCGCGACGGTCTGTGGAACGAGGGTATTCGGCCGGCTTGGCGCCGGCACGGCCTCGAAGCGTTTCGCCTCGCCGCCCTCCACCGATCGGTCCAGCGCCGCCGCCGGCGACGCGAGGACCAGCATCATCCCCGTTACGGCGAGCCCGGCAGATCCTCTCATGGCGGGCTCCGTTTTTTGCAGTTGCCCCATATAGCGCGCGACTATGACGGGTGGTTCCGAATGTGTCACTATGTGTTTGCCTCGCCCATCTCCGGTGGGGAGGCGGATCAGAAACTGTAGGCTAGCCCCAGCGTCGCGAAATATTGGTCGCGGTCGCCGGCGACCTGGACGATGGGGCTTCGGGCGATGTCGCCGAGAAGCCTCGAATAACCCACTCCGCCGAACAGGGAGAGCCTGGGATGCCTGAGGTCGCCGGTCAGCGACTGGCCGAGCAGCAAGGTCGCCCGCCAGCTCTTCCAGCCGCCGTCGGCATTGTAGGCGGCGAGGCCGCTCGCCGCCGCGCCGGCGGCGCCGATCGAATAATAGGTCCGCGCATAGCCGTCGCCGACATGCTCGGCCTGCAGGCTGAAGCTGGCGAGGGTCTTCGTGCCGAGCGGCGAGGAATATTCGATCGCCGGAGTGACGATGGTGCTGCCGTGGGTGTCGCTGACGTCCTTCTGCCAGGCGACCCGAGCCCCGATGGAATCATATTGGTGGAGGACTCCGTTCTTCCTCAGCCCGGCCCAGGCGCCGAGCTCGATGGCGGCGTCGAGCTCGCCGAGCGCGCGGACCTGCGCATCCTTGATTCGGTTCGACCGGTCGAGCCGGACGTTGGCGAGCGGGCCGAAATCGAAATCGACGGCGGAGTCGCGCTTGTCGGGGATGAGGTCGACGTAGAGAGCGGTGCCGCGCGTGGCGAAGCCGAAGCCGGCCACCTTGCCGAAGGCGAGCCCGACCGGGGTCAGGATATAATCGTCCGAGCCGTCGTAGGACGGGACGTAGGCGCCGCCCAGGCCGATCGTCAGGCTGTTGCGGTCGTAGGGCCGGCCCTCCTCGGAATCCTGAGCCAGGGCCGGCCCGGCGGCGAGAAGCGGCGCGGCCAGAGCGGCGGCCCGCAGGCAAGTCTTCACGGTCATTCGGTCCCTCCTGTTGCCCGACGCCGCGTTTCTAACCGAACGTTTCCGGCAGCGTTACGAAAAAAACGTGTCGTTTTGGGCCTTTCGCGACTCCCGGATCACGCGGGCATGGCCTCGCGGCCGCTCGGACGGTAAGCAGGTGGCGATGCGCAGAGGCAAAAATTGCGGATTGCTGATCGCGGGCGGGGGCGTTGCGGGCTGCTTCGCCGCGCTCGCCATGGCGCGCCTCAGGCCCGAAGCGGCGATGGTCCTGGTCGGCGAGGAGGTGAGGTTCGGCGGCGGCAGCGCAATGCTGGTGCTCGACGCGGGCCTGTCGGGCGGGGAACGCGACCTGCTCCGGCCCGTCGTCGCGAAGAGCTGGGACTCCTGCTACATCGCCCTCCCCTCGCGGAGCCGCAAGCTCAAGCTCGCAAGCCACCTCGTCACCACCGAGGCGATCCATCGGGCGGTCGCCGACGCGCTTCCGGACCGGTGCGCCCGCAACGCCAAGGTGGTCGCCATTCGCGACGACAGCCTGCTTCTTCCCGGCGGGGAGACGATCGCAGGGACCGGCGCCCTCGACGCCCGCGGCTGGGCCCAGCAGACGACCCTTGAGATCGCCTGGCGGCACCGGACCGCCCGGACCTGCCGCTTTGCCGACCCTCACCGGGTCGACCTTCCGGTGCTCGCCGACATGACCCTGGAGACGGGCGGCTGCGGTCATTTCACCTGCATCCCGATCGACGAGCACACGCTCAGGGTCGAGCGGATCGACTATTCGCGAAGCCCCGAGGGCGGCGCCGACGGTCCCGACCGGATCGAGGACTATGTCTCCAGGCGGGGCTGGCACGACGGCGAGCCGCGCAAGGCCGAATCCTCGGCCCGGCCGATCCCGCTCGGCGGCGACTTCGCGGCTTACTGGCGGATCGGCGGAGCCCGAGTCGCGAAGCTCGGGGCCCGCGGCGGCTTTTCGCATCCGTTCACCGGCTCGGCGCTGCCCGACGCCCTTCGCACCGGCCTCGCCCTCGCCGGCCAGAAGGACCTTTCGGGCGCGGCCCTGCACGACCTGTTCGAGGCCGAAGCCGCGGCCGCGTGGAAGCGCCGGGAATTCCACCGAAGCGTGAACCGAGCCCTGTTCGACCGCGGCGGAGCCGTGCTTGCCGCCCTGTACGACCTGGATTCAGCGACCCTCGAACGCTTCTTCGCGGAGGACCTGCGGCTGTTCGACCGGCGCAGGATAACGGCGGCTGTCGGCGGCTAGCTCTCCCCGGCCTTTTGACGGGACCCTCTATCGCGGCGCCCGGCCGATCCGCCTGAGCTCGCGAACCATGCTCCATAGCATCAGGACCCCAAGCGCTCCGATTCCGGCGATGGCGAGCAGCGCGTAGGCGATCGCCTCGAGCCAGCGCGCCTGCCTGTCCTGCGCGGTGGGGGGAGGCGGGGGCGCCGCGACGCCTCGAGCGCCGGCGCGCCCGGCGGCCGGCAAATTCCCGTCGCCGGGAGCCGGAGGCGCCTGCCCGGCCTCACGCCGATCCGCCCCCTCTCCCTCGATCCGCGGCCGGTCGCCGGCGGCGAATCCGGTCCCCGGATCGTTGGTCATGGTGGCGACGGCGCCCAGGATCGAGAGCGTCACGAGGCCGGCCATCGCCAGCATGGCGGTCCGGGCTATCCAGTCGAAGATCGTCGTCGGCATCGGAAGCTTTCCAGTCGGCCGGGGAGCCGCGATCTTTTACCGCCCAACCGCGCGGCTTGGAATTGCCTCGCCCCTGTGCTTTAGGCGCGGCCATGAACGTCCATGAATATCAGGCCAAGGAATTGCTCGCCAGGCAGGGCATCCCGGTCCCCGCCGGCTATGCCGCCCTCAACGTCGAGGAAGCCGTCGCCGCGGCGGAGAAGCTTCCCGGACCGCTCTGGATCGTCAAGGCGCAGATTCACGCCGGCGGCCGGGGCAAGGGCAAGTTCAAGGAGCTCGGCCCCGACGCCAAGGGCGGCGTCCGCCTCGCCCGTTCGATCGACGAGGTGCGCTCGAACGCCGGCGAGATGCTGGGCAAGACCCTGGTCACGATCCAGACCGGCGCCGAGGGCAAGCAGGTCAACCGCCTCTACGTCACCGACGGGGTCGACATCGCCAGGGAATATTATCTCGCCCTTCTCGTCGACCGGGGCAGCGGCCGGGTGGCGATGGTCGCCTCGACCGAGGGCGGAATGGACATCGAGGCGGTCGCCCACGACACGCCGGAGAAGATCACCACGATCACCATCGATCCCGGCCAGGGCTTCATGCCCCACCATGGCCGCGCCCTCGCCTTCGCGCTCGGGCTGGAGGGCGAGCAGAACAAGCAGGGGCAGAAGCTCGCCCGGCAGCTCTACGACGCTTTCCTCGCGCTCGACTGCTCGATGCTCGAGATCAATCCGCTGGTGGCGACCGAGGACGGCCGGATGCTCGTCCTCGACGCCAAGATGAGCTTCGATTCCAACGCCGAGTTCCGCCATCCGGAATATGAGTCGCTCCGCGACGAGACCGAGGAGGACCCGATGGAGGTCGAGGCGTCGAAGTTCGACCTCGCCTACATCAAGCTGGACGGCAATATCGGCTGCATGGTCAACGGCGCCGGCCTCGCCATGGCGACGATGGACATCATCAAGCTCAACGGCGCCGAGCCGGCCAATTTCTGCGACGTCGGCGGCGGCGCCAACAAGGAGAAGGTGACGGCGGCGTTCAAGATCATCCTCTCCGACCCGGCGGTGAAGGGGATACTCGTCAACATCTTCGGCGGGATCATGCGCTGCGACATCATCGCCGAGGGCATCATCGCGGCGGCGAAGGAAGTGGACCTGAAGGTGCCGCTGGTGGTCCGGCTCGAGGGGACGAACGTCGAGGAGGGCAAGCGCATCCTCGCCGACAGCGGCCTCGCCATCGTCCCCGCCAACGACCTCGGCGACGCGGCTCGGAAGATCGTCGCGGCGGTGAAGGAAGCGGCGTGAGCCGCGGCGGAAGGCAAGGCGCGTGACACACACACCGGTCGCCCTGAGCCTGTCGAAGGGCTTTCCTCCTTCGGGAGGAAGTGAAGGGAAGGGCTTCGACAAGCTCAGCCCGAACGCTATTTTCTCTCTCCCCCAGGAGACCATCCGATGAAGCTGCTGGTACCGGTGAAGCGGGTGATCGATTACAACGTCAAGCCGCGGGTCAAGGCGGACGGGACGGGTATCGACCTCGCCAACGTCAAGATGAGCATGAACCCGTTCGACGAGATCGCGGTCGAGGAGGCGATTCGGCTCAAGGAGAAGGGCGTCGCGACCGAGATCGTCGCCGTCTCGATCGGGCCGGCCAAGGCGCAGGAGACGCTCAGGACCGCGCTCGCCATGGGCGCCGACCGGGCGATCCTGGTCGCGACCGACGACGAGGTCGAGCCGCTCGCCGTCGCCAAGATCCTCGCGAAGATCGCCCAGGAGGAGCAGCCCGGGCTGATCATCCTCGGCAAGCAGGCGATCGACGACGATTCCAACCAGACCGGCCAGATGCTCGCGGCCTTGCTCGGCTGGGCCCAGGGCACCTTCGCCTCCAAGGTCGAGGTCGAAGGCGACAGCGTCAACGTCACCCGGGAGGTCGACGGCGGGCTCGAGACCCTCCGCCTGAAGCTTCCGGCGATCGTCACCACCGACCTTCGCCTCAACGAGCCGCGCTACGCCTCGCTTCCGAACATCATGAAGGCCAAGTCCAAGCCGCTCGCCCAGAAGAGCCCGGCCGACTACGACGTCGTCACCACGCCGCGCCTGACCACGCTCGGCGTTCGCGAGCCCTCGAAGCGCGAGGCGGGGATCAAGGTGCAATCGGTGGACGAGCTGATCGACCGCCTCCGGACCGTGGGAGTGATTTGATGAAGACGCTCGTTCTCGTCGAGCATGAAGGCGGCCAGCTCAAGGACGCCACCCTCTCCGCGGTGACGGCGGCCTCGAAGCTGGGCGAGGTGCATCTGCTCGTCGCCGGCGAAGGCGTCGGGGCGGTCGCCGAGCAGGCCGCGAAGATCGCCGGAGTCGGCAAGGTCCATGTCGCGGACGGCGCCGCCTTCGCGCACCAGCTGGCGGAGAATGTCGCTCCGCTCGCGGCGGGGCTGATGCAGGATCACGACGCCTTCGTCGCCGCCTCGACCACGACCGGAAAGAACGTCGCGCCGCGGGTCGCCGCCCTGCTCGACGTGATGCAGATATCCGACGTCATCGCGGTCGAGGGCGAGGACACGTTCCAGCGGCCCATCTACGCCGGCAACGCCATCGCGACCGTCAGGTCGGCCGACGCCAAGAAGGTGATCACGGTTCGCGGGACCGCCTTCGAGAAAGCGGCCGCCGAGGGCGGAAGCGGGCAGATCGAGGCCGTGTCCGGAGGCGGGGAATCGGGGCTGTCCAGCTTCGTCGGGGCCGAGATCGCGGCGAGCGAGCGGCCCGAGCTGACCAGCGCCAAGATCATCGTCTCCGGCGGCCGCGCGCTCGGCTCCTCGGAGCAGTTCCATGCATTTATCGACCCGCTCGCCGACAAGCTCGGGGCGGCCGTCGGCGCCAGCCGGGCGGCGGTCGACGCCGGCTACGCGCCCAACGACTATCAGGTCGGCCAGACCGGCAAGATCGTCGCCCCCGAAGTCTATATCGCCGTCGGCATATCGGGCGCGATCCAGCACCTCGCCGGGATGAAGGATTCCAAGCTGATCGTCGCCATCAACAAGGACGAGGACGCGCCGATCTTCCAGGTCGCCGATCTCGGCCTGGTCGGAGACCTGTTCAAGCTGGTGCCGGAGCTGACCGAGAAGCTCTAGACTCTGAATTCCTCCCCCGGTTTTCCGGTGGAGGAGTTCCGGAGCGTGATCGTCCCGGACCGACACGTCCCGTCATTCCGGCGGAGCCGGAATCCATGAACGCGCGCGGTTTCAGCCGGATCGGCGACGGCCTCCCCTGCAAATGCAGGCGAGGATTTCGCCCGGCCTAGAATCCAGTGAGGAACGCTTCGACGTTGCGGCCGAGCGCATCCACCGCATAGCCGCCTTCCATGACGACCAGGGTCGGCAGGCCGAGCGAGGCGATCCGGCGGGCAACCGGCGCATAATCCGCGGTCTCCAGGGCGAAGGCGCAGATCGGGTCGCCGTTGAACGTGTCGGCGCCGAAGGAGCAGACGAGCAGCTCGGCGCCGAAGCCCGAGATCGCCTCCAGCGCGCGGTCCAGCGCCGCTTCATACTCGCGAAGCCTGGTGCCGTGCGGCAGCGGCAGGTTGAGCGTCGCCCCCTCGCCCGCGCCGATCCCGATTTCGTCGGCATGGCCCCAGAAAAAGGGGAAATCGGTCCGCGGATCGGCGTGGATCGACGCGAAGAGGACGTCGGACCGCTCCAGGAAGATGTCCTGGGTGCCGTTGCCGTGATGATAGTCGACGTCGAGGATCGCGACCCGGCCGACGCCCGCGGTCCGAGCCGCCTCGGCGGCCAACGCCGCATTGTTCAGGTAGCAATAGCCGCCCATATAGTCCGCGCCGGCATGGTGGCCGGGCGGGCGGCAGAGCGCGAAGGCGGATCGCTCGCCCGAAAGCACGGCCTCGAGGCCCGACAGCGCCGTCTGGGCGGCCCAATAGGCGCTTTCCCAGGTTCCCCGCGCGATCGGAGTAGAGGCGTCCATGCTGAACCGGCCGAGCCGGGCGTCGATCCGGTCGAGGGCGAGCGGTCGACGGCCGACCACCGGCCAGACATAGCCCGAGGCGTCGCCCGGCCGCCCCGCCGCCTTCCAGTCCGCGAAGGCGGTTTTCAGGAAATCGAGATAGGCCGCGGGATGGACCCGAAGGAGGGGAGCCTCGCCCCGGTCCGCCACCGCGTGCGTCGCGCCGAGCGCGGCGAGCATCGAGTCGATCCTGCCGCAATGCTCGGCATAGGCCGTGAAGCCGCCGTTGTGGAGCTCCTGCGCCGGAGCGTGAAGCCGCTGCCGCTCGTCCCAGAAGATGCGCATCACGGCGTCGTCCCGGCGAAAGCCGGGACCTCGGGGAGACCCGCCGAGACCTCTCGCGCTGAGGTCGCGGCTTTCGCCGGGATGACGGGACGGATCATCGCGCCGTCAGCTCCCCCGGCAGGGTCGGCTCGGACAGGAGCTTCTCCATCGCGGCCCAGCGCGACCGCGCATCCGGGCCCGCCGACTCCACCGACGACCGGACCATGTCGAGGCCGAGGCCGTAATTGATCACGTAGGAGCGATACTGGTCGATGAAGGCCACCGACTTCTCGGCCCGCTCGGGCGAGTAGAGCTGGTACTTGCGGGTGAGCTCGACCGCGCGCGCGCGGCTTATGCGGCCGTCGAGATAGTCGGCGGCGATGGTGAAGCGGGCGCCGGCCAGGTCCCGGGTCGCGCGCTGCAGGGCGAGATATTGCGGCGCCGCGGCGGCCGGGAGTCCGGCGAGCGGATAGAGGGTCCGCGCCTCGAACTCGAGCTGCTCGTCGCCCGGGAAAGCGAGCTCGATGCCGTAATTGGCGCTGCCCTCGGCGATGAAGCTCTGCGGGGAGTAGAGCGGATAGAGCGTGAACTCGACCCAGCCCCGCCCTTTCGCCAGCTTCTCCTCGAGCAGCATGTTGTAGACGTGATGGCCCGGATAGCCCTCATGGCAGCCGAGATCGACGGCGCGTCCGATCCGGACGGGGAGGTCGGTATTGATCTGGATGACGCTGGTCGAACCGCCCTTGTACCAATTGTAGCCGCCCCAGCTCTTGCCGGTGACGAACTCGAGCGTGAAGCGCTCGCCGGCGGGGAGCGGGATGTGCTCGAGCGTCCGTCGGCGGCACTCGGCGATGGCCGCGCGCATCACCGGCTCCAGCCGCTGGCGGGGAATGGTGAAGCGCTCCTGGAAGGCGTCGACCCGGTCGGCGAGCGGCGCCTTGCCCGGCACCAGCCGCTCGATCCGCGCGAGGACCGGGTCGTAGGCCGAGAGCCGCTTGAGCTCGGGCCGGACCCCGAACAGGCGCTCGGCCTCCACGGCGAAGGGCAGCTTTTCACCCTGCATCATCGCCAGCCGGGTCGAGGCCGCCTGGAGCTGGGCGAGAAGGAAATCCCGCCGCCGCCGCTCCATCCGATCGAGGCGCGAGTCGGCGAGGCTCCTCAGGCGGACCGCGAGGACCCCCGCGCGCTGGGCCAGAGCCGCCGGCGCCGCCGCACCGGCCTTCGCCTCCGCCTGCCACTCGGCGGGACCGTAATAAGCGTCGATATAGCCTTCCTCCTTCTCGCCGATGGCGAGCTGGAGCTTCACATAGTCGCGGGCGATCGAATCCAGGCTCTCGCGGGAAGGCCCGGCCGAGACGCAGGCGGCGGCAAGGAGCGCCGCCGCCATGATCAGCCGCTTCATCCTCTCATCTCCTCAATCCGCTCGACGTCGCCATCGCCCTCGATCTCGCGATCCTGAAGCCGCTCCTCCTCCTGATGGCGGCGATGGCCGGGCGCAAGCCGAAGCGCGAGATAGCCACCGACGGCGGAGAGAAAGGAGCCGGCGAGAATGCCCAGCTTCGCCTCCTCGACCTTCGCCGGATCGCCCGGGAAGGCGAGCGCGCCGATGAACAGGCTCATGGTGAAGCCGATTCCGCACAGCATCGCCACGCCCCAGACCTGAAGCCAGGTGGCGCCGCGAAGCCGGGAGGCGAGTCCGAAGCGGACGGTCAGCCAGACCGCCCCAAGGATTCCGAGCTGCTTCCCGGCGAAGAGGCCCGCGGCGATCCCGAGCGGCAGCGGCGCCAGCAGCCGCTCGAGCCCGACGCCGGCCAGCGAGACGCCGGCATTGGCGAAGCCGAACAGCGGCACGATGAGGAAGGCGACCCAGGGGCTGAGCCCGTGCTCGAGCCGGTGGAGCGGGGAATCGGCGGAGTCCGGCGCTCCCGGCGTGGCGGCGACCGGGACGACGGCGGCGGCGAGGACCCCGGCGACGGTGGCGTGCACCCCGGACAGCAGCACCGCGTACCAGAGGAGCCCGGCGCCGATTAGGTAAGGCCAGAGCCGGCGGACGCCCGCTTTGCCCATCGCGTACATCGCGGCGAGGATCGCGGCCGCCGCGCCCAGCGCCGGCATGTCGAGCGAGGCGGTATAGGCGAGGGCGATGATCGCGACCGCACCGAGGTCGTCGGCGATGGCGACGGTGGTGAGGAACAGCTTCAGCGAGGTCGGAGCCCGGCTGCCGAGCAGCGCCAGGACCCCGATCGCGAAGGCGATGTCGGTCGCCGCCGGAATCGCCCAGCCGTTAGCCAGGCCGCCGGCCGCGGCGGTCAGGGCGAGGTAGAACGAGGCCGGCACCGCCATTCCGACCGCGGCGGCGATCATCGGCAGCCGTCGCCGGTCCCAGGTCGACAGCCGGCCGTCGACGAACTCGCGCTTTATCTCCAGCCCGACGAGCAGGAAGAAAAGGGCCATGAGCCCGTCGTTGATCCACAGATGCACGGTCATCGGACCGAGCTTCGGCGACAGCACCGGCCCGGTCTCGAGATGAAGAAGGTGCCGGTAGGCCCGTGCGAGCGGCGAATTCGCGACGGCCAGCGCCAGCGCCGCCGAGCCCATCAGCACGATTCCGCCGGCGGCCCCGCTGTTCAGGAATTCGCGCAGCGCGGATCGCGCGCGGGTGCGCCTCGCTTCGGCCATTGCGGGGCTCTAGCGCCCTGGCCGCCGATTGGAACCCCCGGCCGGGGCGACGACCCGGGGGGCGCCCGGATCTCGAGTCAATAAAGGGGCTTGTACCGCTCGTGGTTACTGAGCGCTTCGGGCCCCTCGGTCACTGCGCCGGCTTCATTCCTCCCACCCGTCGAAGCCCGGGTCGAAGGTCCGGTTGAGAGCTTCGGCGAGCCGGATCCCAGCGCGCTTGAGACGGGTTTCGACGATCGGCTTGGCGCGGTCGAGATAGGCATTGTCGACGAGCTGGACCCGCTGCGGGTCGCCCGCGGCGAAATCCTGCCTGGCTTCCGAATAGCGGCAGATCCCGGCCTTGCGGATGCAATAGCCGGTTCGGCCCGCGGTCGTGACCTTGAACGATTCGCCGGCCCACTGCCAGGGCTCGGAGCGCACCCAGTTGCTCCGTTCGCGGTTCGTGATCGAGCCGTTGAGCAGCGCCGCCGCCGCCCGCGCCCGGGCCACCCGGTCGGTGCCCGGGCTGAAGATCCGGCGCTCGACGACGCAGGTGTCCCAGACCGAATGGAGGCTCGCCGCGAAGCTGCCCGAGCAGATTCCGGGCGCGCCGATGCTGTTGCCGCCGCGATCGTCGGCGAAGGAGATGTGGAGCGGCTGGTGGAGGTCTCCGAACCAGTGGCCGATGTAGAGAATCGCCGTCGCTTTCTCGGAATCGGTCGAAGCGGCCGAACGGAGGATGGCGAGATCGCCGGCGATCGCCCCGAGCACGCAGGGGCGCCCGCCCGGACAGCCGGGACCGATCCTCCGGTCGGTGCGCAGGTAATTGGCGTAATGCTCGCTCGCCCGCGACACCGGGTTGTCGGGGAAGGTGCAGGTCTCGGTGAAGCTTGCGAAGCGGCCGTCGAGGGCGACCAGCCTGTCCACCGCCGCCCGGGCGGCCGGCGTGAGGTTCAGGTAGCCGATCTCGCAGACCGTATAATGGCCGCCCTGACCCCAGGCCCGCGCCGGAGCCGGCGCGAGGAAGAACCAGGATGCGATCGCCGCCCCGATTAGCCAGCGCATGAGCCGTGTCCCCCCAGACCGTTGCCCGCCCCGAAAGGCGCAAGGGCAGTATATCCGGTATCCCGATATTCGGGAATGCTATTTAGCGAGGGCGCAGCGGAAGGTCCGGGACGTCGAGCGGCCCTCGGGCCGAAGGTTGTATCGGCTATTTCGATAAGCCGATGGCAACCGAATTTCGCGCTTTCCGCGAAAAGGCTTGCAAAAATTCCGCCGAAATAGATGATCACCGTGTCCGCTCAGGGGGCAGAGGCATGGACGTTTGGGGGCCGCTCGTCGGCGGCGCGGATTTCATCATGCGGGAAACCGCGCTGTTCGCCGCCACCGGCTTCCTGGTCCTGGGCGTCGGCGATCTCGCGGTCGACCTTCTCTGGCTCGGGCACCGCGCCCGCCGCCTGGGCAGGCCCGCCCCCAGGGTCGCCGACCTGCCGGCGCCGGCGCGGCCGGGGCGGCTCGCGGTCTTCGTGCCCGCCTGGGACGAGGCGGCGGTGATCGGCGACATGCTCCGCGGCGCGGCGGCCGCTTGGCCCGGCGGCGACTGGCGGATCTACGTGGGCACCTACGGCAACGATCGGGCGACGGCCGCGGCCGCCGCCGAAGCCGCGTCGGCGGAGCCGAGGATAAGGGTCGTGACCGCCACCGAGCCCGGTCCGACGACCAAGGCCGACTGCCTCAACCGGCTGTGGCTCGCGCTTCTCGCGGACGAGGCCGCGGAGGGCGGGCGGGCGAAAGCGGTCGTCCTCCACGATTCGGAGGACGTCGTCCATCCGGCCGAGCTTCGGCTTTTCGACGTCCTGGTCGAGCGCTTCGATCTCGTCCAGCTGCCGGTGGTTCCGCTCATCGACCCGAGCTCGCGCTGGATCGGCGCGCATTATGCGGACGAGTTTTTGCAATCGCACGGCAAGGAAATGGTCGTGCGTGGCGCGCTCGGCGCCGGCCTCCCCTCGGCCGGCGTCGGGTGCGCCTTTTCGCGCGAGGCGCTCGGCCGCCTCGCCGCGGACCGTGGCGGGCTGCCCTTCGATTCCGACAGCCTGACCGAGGATTATGAGCTCGGGCTCAGGCTGGCCGAGGCGGGCGGGCGCCGCGCCTTCGTGCGCCGGCTCGGCGACGACGGCGAGATCGTCGCCACCCGCGGATATTTTCCCGGCACCCTGGCGGCGGCGGTCCGGCAGAAAGCGCGATGGATGACCGGCATCGCGCTCTCCGGCTGGGACCGGCTCGGCTGGAGCGGCGGCCTCGCCGAACGCTGGATGCGGTTCCGCGACCGCCAGTCGCTGCTGGCGGCCGTGCTTCTCGCCGCCGGCTATGCGTCGCTGGCCCTGTGGCTGGCGCTCGAGGCGTGGCGGGCGGCGGGCGGCGACGGTGCCGAGCCGCTGCCCGCCGCGCTCTCGGCCCTGCTCGGCGTCAATTTCGCCCTGCTCGGCTGGCGGCTCGCCGTCCGGGCCGCCTTCACCGGCGCCGCCTACGGCTGGAGCGAAGGCCTCCGGGCGGTGCCGCGGGCCGCGGTGGCCAATTTCATCGCCCTGCTCGCCGCCGCCTCGGCTTTGTCCCGCTACCGGGCGCTGAGGCGCGGCGGCCGTCCGCGGTGGGACAAGACGGCCCACATCTTCCCAGTCCGCCGCGCCCAGCAATGACCCGGTCAGCGCCGCTGCGCTTCCTGGCGATCGTGCTGGGGGGCTGGGCGGCGCTGAGGACCGCCCTCGTCGCCCCGCTTTGGCCGACCCCGCCCGCCGGCGCCGCCGTCGAAGCGGCGCCGCTCCGGAACGCCGCCGCGACCGCGGTCCGCCAAGTCCGGGCGCCTCCCGCCGCAAGGGCCGCGGCCCGGGCGCCGGTGGAGCGGAAGCGGACCTTCGCCGAGACCCGGCTCGCGGCCCTTCCCGCCCTCGCCGCCTCGCCGTCCCCTCCGAAGAGCCGGGCGCTCCCACCGCCGGCGGCGCCGCCGGCGGCGCCGGCGGCGATCGGGCGGGCCGCCGCCTCCCCGCCGGCTCGGCCACTTCCCGCCGAGCCGGCCGAGCCGGCGCTCCGAGCGGCCCGGGCGGGGCGCTGGTCGCTCTCCGCCTGGGCGTTCGTTCGGAGCGGCGGGCCGGTTCCGCTCGCGGCCGGCGGCCTGCTCGGCGGAAGCCAGGCCGGCGCCCGCCTGGCCTTCCGCCTGAACCGGGACCGGGGGCGGCCGCTCGCCTTGTCCGCCCGCCTCTCGGGACCGGCGCGGCGCCAGGCCGGCGCCGAGGCCGCCCTGGGGATCGACTGGCGGCCGGCCAGGCGTTTCCCGGCCCATGTTCTCGCCGAGCGGCGCCAGGCCCTCGGCCGCGACGGCCGCTCCGCCTTCGCCCTCACCGTCTACGGCGGGGCGAGCGATACCCGGATCGGCCGGTTCCGGCTCGACGCCTACGCCCAGGCGGGCCTCGTCGGCGCCGGTTCGCCCGACCCGTTCGGCGACGGCTCGGCGCGGCTGTCGCTGCCCCTGAACGCCAGGCTCCGCCTGGGCGCGGGAGCCTGGGCGGCCGCCCAGCCCGGCCTCTCGCGCCTCGATCTCGGCCCGCACGCCGCGCTCCGACTTCCCGTCGCGGGGCGAGTCGTCACCCTCGCCGCCGACTGGCGATTGCGGGTCGCCGGCAACGCCCGGCCCGGCTCCGGCCCGGCCCTCACCCTCGCCTCCGACTTCTGACTCCCTTCCGCACCGGCCCGCCAGCGGCTAACCAGCAGAAGTGGACATCTATCTTCCCATCGCCGGCCTGTCGGTCAACGCGCTGGCGATAATCCTGCTCGGCGGCGTGGTCGGCCTCCTGACCGGGATGGTCGGAGTCGGCGGCGGCTTCCTGACGACCCCGATCCTGATCTTCTACGGCATCCCGCCGCCCGTCGCGGTCGCCTCGGCGACGACCCAGATCACCGGCACCAGCGTCTCCGGAGTGCTCGCCCACCGCCGCCGCAAGGGGGTCGACTACCGGATGGGAGCGGTGATCATCGCCGGCGGCCTCGTCGGCGCCCTGGCCGGCGGCGGCCTGTTCCGCCTCCTCCAGGATGCCGGCCAGATCGATACCGCCATCTCCCTGCTCTACGTCATCCTGCTCGGGACGATCGGGATCATGATGGGCAAGGAGGCGGCGACCGCGCTCGACATCCTCAAGCCCAAGGAGAATGCCAGGAAGCCCAAGCGCCACAACCCGCTGATCGCGGCCCTGCCGATGCGCTGGCGCTTCTACCAGTCGGGCCTCTACATCTCGCCGCTGGCGCCGCTGCTGCTCGGCTTCGGCGCGGGAATGCTGACGGTCCTGCTCGGCGTCGGCGGCGGCTTCATCGTCGTCCCGGCGATGATCTACCTGCTCGGGATGTCGGCCCAGGTGGTGGTCGGCACCTCGCTCCTCCAGATCCTCTTCGTCACCGCGGCGACCACCCTCATCCACGCCACCACCACCAAGTCGGTCGACATCGTCCTGGCCGGCCTTCTCCTGCTCGGGTCGGTGATCGGCGCCCAGTTCGGCGCCCGGCTGACCCAGAAGGTCAAGCCCGAGCTGATGCGGATGTTCCTCGCCATCATCATCCTCGCGGTGGCGCTCAGGATGGCGATCGGCCTCGGCTGGCGGCCCGAGGAAATCTACACGTTGCAGGTGCTGTGAGCTCGGCGCGCGCCTTGCTGCTTCTGCTCGCCGCGCCGCTGGCGCTCGGCGCCGCCAAGCCCCGGCTCGTGCCCGACGTGTCGCAGAGCGAGATCGAGATCCAGTACAGCTTCACCGGCGCCGAGCTGCTCCTGTTCGGAGCGATACTCTATCCCGGCGGCCGGACCCCGACCGAGCATGCCGACATCGCGGTGGTGGTGAAGGGGCCGGTCCAGCCCCTGGTGGTCCGCGAGAAGCAGAAGGTCGCCGGCATCTGGATGAACGTCGAGGCGGCCCGATTCCGCTCCGCCCCGGCCTTTTACGCCGTCGCCTCGTCGCGGCCGCTCGCGAAGCTGATCGACGAGCGCACGGCGGCGATCTACGAGCTCGGCCTCCAGAACCTCTCGCTCTCGCCCGGCGGCGGCAAGTCGCCCGAGGTCCAGCAGCGCTTCGAGGCCGGGCTCATCGACCTGATGCGGCGCAAGCAGCTCTATATCGAGGACCCGACCGGGGTCCGGATCACCGACCACGTCCTCTATCGCGGCCGGATCGCGATCCCGGCGCAGGTGCCGGTCGGCGACTATACGGCCGAGACCTTCCTCATCAAGGACGGCCGGGTGATCGCCGGCGCCCAGCGCGAGATCCGGATCGGCAAGACCGGCTTCGAGCGCGACGTCGCCGCCGCCGCCGACCGCTGGTCCTTCGCCTACGGCCTCGCCGCGGTGGCGATGTCGCTGCTGCTCGGATGGGGCGGCAGCCTGGCGTTCAGGAAAGGCTGATTTGTCCTCCCCATCGAAGATGGGGAGGGGGACCACACGAAGTGTGGTGGAGGGGTAGATGGCGCGGACCTTCGCGGTCGCGTCCCAGATCCTCGGCCTCTGGGGCAGATACCCCTCCACCACGCTTCGCGCGGTCCACCTCCCCATCCGCTCCGCGGAGGGGGAGGACAAAAACAGGAAAAGCAGTTGTTTACCCCTCGCTGCTAGGAGGGGCGCCGGACAACAGCCGGGGGCAGCGACGCTCGCATGACCGACATGATGAACTTCAAGACCGTCTCGATCGCCGAAGAGACGGAGGATTTCGCCCCCACCATCCGGCCCCGGATCCCGCAGCCGGTGCGCCACGCACCGATCGGCAAGGTCGTCGACATACGCGGCGGCGGCGGCCGGATCGACCTCGAAGCGTCGCGGGTGGCCGACGTCGCCCGCGATCCGGACCCGAGCATCGCGCTGTCCGGCCAGGTCGGCGGCCACGTCAAGCTCGAGGCGGGCAATCGCTGGCTGCTCGCCAACGTCCGAAGCCTCACGCTGCGCGACGGCGAGGCCGGAAGCATCTCGGCCGACATCGACTTCCTCGGCGAGGGCGAGGAGGACGAGCAGAGCGGCAAGCTGATCAACTTCCGCCGCGGAATCACCGGCTACCCGCCGCCGGGCGCCAAGGTCTTCCCGGTCTCGGGCCAGGACATGCGCCAGATGTTCGCCGCCGACGAGCGCGCCCACATCGAGATCGGAACCGTCTACCCGACCAAGGACGTCCGCGGCGCCCTCTACGTCGACGCCCTTCTCGGCAAGCATTTCGCGCTTCTCGGCTCGACCGGCACCGGCAAGTCGACCTCGGCGGCGCTCATCATGCACCGCATCTGCGACCTCGCCCCCGAGGGTCACATCGTCATGATCGACCCGCACGGCGAATATTCGGCCGCCTTCAAGACGGTCGGCGAGCTGTTCAACGTCGAAAACCTCGCCATGCCCTACTGGCTGATGAACTTCGAGGAGCATTGCGAGGTGTTCATCACCTCGTCGGGCTCCGAGCGTCAGCGCGACATGGACATCCTCGCCAAGTGCCTGCTCCAGGCGCGCGCCAAGAACCGCGCCGCCGAGGGCATGCTCAAGCTCACCGTCGATTCGCCGATTCCCTATGCGCTGTCCGACCTCGCCGGGGCGATCAACAGCGAGATGGGGCTTCTCAACAAGGCGACCGACACCGCCCCCTTCATGCGCCTCAAGACCAAGATCGACGAATTGAAGGCCGACCCCCGCTACCATTTCATGTTCTCGGGGATGCTGATCGCCGACTCGATGACCAACTTCATCGGCAAGATCTTCCGCCTTCCCGCCAGGGGCAAGCCGATCTCGATCGTCGACGTCTCGGGCGTCCCGTCCGACATCGTCTCGGTCGTGGTGGCCGTGCTCTCGCGCCTGGTCTTCGATTACGCGATCTGGTCGAGGAACGAGGTCCCGCGGCCGGTCCTCCTCGTCTGCGAGGAGGCCCACCGCTACATCCCGTCGGACAAGACGGGCGGCGGCCAGTCCGTGCGCAAGATCCTCGAGCGGATCGCCAAGGAAGGCCGCAAGTACGGGGTCAGCCTCGGCCTCATCACCCAGCGGCCGTCCGACCTCGCCGAGGGCGTGCTCTCCCAGTGCGGGACGATCATCGCGATGAGGCTCAACAACGAGCGCGACCAGCATTTCGTCAAGTCGGCCATGCCCGAGGGCGCCCGCGGCTTCCTCGACGTGATCCCGGCGCTTCGCAATCGCGAGTGCATCGTCTGCGGCGAGGGCGTCTCGATCCCGATCCGGGTCTCCTTCGACGACCTCGAGCGCGACCGCCGCCCCGCCTCCTCCGACCCGCTCTTCTCCGAGCTCTGGCGCCAGACCGGCGACGAGGAGGCGATGGTCGCGCGAGTCGTCAAGCGCTGGCGAAGCCAGGGCCGCTGAGCGCCCGCGGGCCCTGCCCAAAAGACACAAAAGACCCGCATGTCGGGCCTGAAAATCCTGTGTCTTCAGGAGCCCTTCGACCAGCTCCCGCGCGAGGAAGCACAGCCGCACCAGGGCGGTGAGCAGAGCGAGGGCGAACGCCTTGGGGTCATGGACGACAGGCATGGCCGGAGTAGAACATAACAAGAACGGAATGTCAATGGGCGATCTGGATCCGCGACCCGGATTCGTGGCCGGAGGGTTGCCGCACGGGCGCGGCCCACTCGATCAGTCGGCGGGCAGGACCCAGTCGAAGACATGGCTCGCCGCGGTTCGAACCGGAGCTCCGGCGCGGTCGCGCGCCGGGTCGTAGCGCATCCGCCTGGCGAGCAGCCTGCAGCTGGCCTCGTCGAGCGCTTCGGACCCGCTCGACTGAACGATGCGGCAGCCCTCGACGAAGCCGTCCTCGGCCACCTCGAACGCCGCGACGGCCCTTCCCGATTCGCGGTTGCGCCTCGCCCGCGCCGGATAGTCTTCCACCGTGTAGAACTCGCGCATGAGAGGGTGCGGCGCGAGCGGGCCGAAGCGAGCGATCGGCTTGAAGCGCCCGCTCTGTTCCTGCCGGACGCGGAGCCTGTAGCTGAGCTCGGCGGCGCAGGCGCCCTTGGGATATTTCTCCAGATAGGCCCGAAAGGCCGAGGGCCGGTTGGCGAGCAGGACGGCGAGATAGTCCCGGCCCTCCTCGGAATCGGAGGTCTTGAGGACCTGCGCCGTGACCAGCGGGCCGCAGGTGTCGGGGCCGCCCGCCGGCGGCCGGACGATCACTCCCGAGGGGTGGGACCAGGGATGGTACCAGGGCTTCTTCGGAACCGGCAGATTGCGGGCCCGGTGGTAGGCCCTGAAGGCCTGGTCGCCATGCCTCCCGGCCGGAAAGCGGAGCAGGTAGGTTTCGTAGGCCGGAGCCTTGTCGACCTTGCGCGCGAGGGCCCAGACCTGGTCGTCCGACTCGGCGGGCGAAGCCGGCGCCGCGACGAGCAAGCCCAGGGCGATTGCAGCCGTCGTCATCGTCGCGATCCTCCCGCTCCGTCCCGAACGATAGGAGGATCGGACGCGGGATGAAACGGTCCGATCGAGCGCCGGGCGGGCTTCAGGCGAAGATGGGCCCGAACGAGGCCGGCCCGGTCCTCCGCCGGGGGAAGGTCAGGCCCGGGGCTTCTTCTTGCCGGCGCTCTCGGCGAGCCGGGCGGCGCCGGGCTTCACCGCGAGCAGAGTCTTGAGCTTCGACCGGAAGGCGGCGAGGCTCGTCCCGTCGAGCTGGGCGCGGCTGACGAACTTGACCGCCGCCGGGTTGATCGGGACCCCGTCCTTGAGGAGCTCGTAATGCAGGTGCGGTCCGGTCGAGAGGCCGGTCGAGCCGACATAGCCGATCACCTGACCCTGGCGGACGTGGCTGCCGGCGCGGGCGACGATCCGGCTCATGTGCGAATAGGAGGTGACGAGCCCGCCCGGATGGGCGAGCCGGACCTGGTTGCCGTAGCCGCCCGCCCAGCCGGCGGCCGCGACCTTGCCGTCGGTGGCGGCGAGGATGGGGGTCCCGTAGCCGGCTCGGAAATCGAGGCCCTTGTGCATCCGCGAGTAGCCGAGGATCGGGTGGCGGCGCATTCCGAAGTTGGAAGAGACGGTGCCCGGCACCGGCCGCTGCAGCATCCCGCTCTCGCGCCCGACCCCGGAGGCCTCGTACCATTCGGCCCGGCCACCCTGCTCCCACTGCATCAGCTTCAGGTCCTTGCCCGAGCCGCCGCGGTCGAGGCCGGCATAGAGCAGCCTTCCGGTCTCCGCCTCGCCCGTGGCGGCGCGGCGATGCTCGAGGATGATGTCGAAGCGATCGTCCGGCGCCAGGCCGGAAATGCTCGTCTGGCTTGCGACGGCCCGGATATAGGCCTCGACCGCCTTGGCGGGGGCCCCCGCGGCTCGGGCCGAGCGGTAGAGGCTCGAGCCGACCTGGCCCTGGATGCGGAGCGGCGTATTGTCGACCGAGATGGGCGTCCGGGTGAGGGCGAGCTTGCCGCCGGAGCGCTTGAGCGAGAGCTTGAGGTCGAAGCGGGCGCGAAGCGACAGCGAGGCGAGCGGCCGGGCGACGGTGCGGTCGGGGCGCTTGCCGAGCACGATGTTCATCGTCGTTCCGGCCTTGATCTGGTCGAGCGGGACGGCGGCGCCGACCAGCCTGGCCACCTCGTCGGCCTCGCGGGGCGCGACTCCGGCGCGCTCGAGGGCGCGGACGAAGCCGTCGCCTTCGCCCAAGGTCGCCACCAGCTCGACGGTCGGGCGCTCCGGCCGGTCGAGAAGCGGCTCGACCGCGTCGGTCGGCGCCATCCGCCGGCCGGTGTCCGCGCCGAGGGCGAGCGGCGAGATTGCGAGGCTCCGCGACTGCTCGAACTGGGCGTCGGAGAGCGGCTTCGCCGAGGCGGCCGGGATCGGGTCGAAGCCGGGCGCCAGCCACAGGGCGGCGCCGCAGAGGAAGAAGCAGGTGAAGGCGCCCCGGAACCAGGTGCGCGAGCCGATCCTCGAGCCGAGGTCGACGACGAGGTCGAAATCGCGCGGCGCCGGCGCAGCCGCGCGGCTCCCGAAGCTGCGCGGGCGAAGCGGCGAATCGAAGGCGAGCGCGGCGGCTCCGCCGCCGGCACCGGGCCTGATCTGGTTGAACTGGTACAAGGCGGAAAAAGCCCCCGCGAGCCGTGAAACACCCCCCGGCCGCGGATCGCGGTCAGGTGGCGAGGACTGTGGCGAAACGGGGTTAAAGTCCAGTAAAGCAGGGCGTTTCGTGCGGCGAAGCGAGCCGCGTGACCGGGTGAAGCGAGACGGCTTGCGGGAACTACCGTCATCCCGGCGCAGGCCGGGGGACTCGGGGAGACCCGCCGAGACTTCTCGTCCCGAGGTCCCGGCTTTCGCCGGGATGACGGCACGACAATCCAAATCATTGCGCCCGGAGCGCGAAATGCCGATCTAGGGCGCATGAGCGAATTCGCGCGGGCGCCGCTGACGGCGATCCTTGGGCCCACCAACACCGGCAAGACCTATCTCGCCGTCGAGCGGATGGCGGCGCATTCGAGCGGGATGATCGGCTTTCCGCTGCGGCTCCTGGCGCGCGAGGTCTACGACCGGGTGGCGGCGATGAAGGGCGCGAACCGGGTCGCGCTCATCACCGGCGAGGAGAAGATCCTGCCGAAGGACGCTCGCTGGTTCCTGTGCACGGCCGAATCGATGCCGATGGACCGCGACTTCGCCTTCGTCGCGCTCGACGAGGCCCAGCTCGGCGCCGACCCCGAGCGGGGGCACGTCTTCACCGACCGGATGCTCCACGCCCGCGGCCGCGAGGAGACTATGATCCTCGGCTCGGAGACCCTGAAGCCGATGGTCCGGGCGCTCCTGCCCAAGGCAGAGGTCATCGGGCGGCCGCGCTTCTCGACCCTGTCCTATGCCGGGCCGTCGAAGCTTTCGCGGCTGCCCCCGCGCTCGGCGATCGTCGCCTTCTCGGCCGAGCAGGTCTACGCCGTCGCCGAGATGCTCCGGCGGATGCGCGGCGGAGCGGCGGTGGTGATGGGCGCGCTTTCGCCCCGGACCCGCAACGCCCAGGTGGCGATGTACCAGGCGGGCGAGGTCGATTACCTCGTTGCCACCGACGCCATCGGGATGGGGCTCAACATGGACGTGACCCATGTCGCCTTCGCCGGACTCGCCAAGTTCGACGGGCACAGAAGGCGGCGGCTGACCCCGGCCGAGATGGCTCAGATCGCCGGCCGAGCCGGGCGGCACCAGCGCGACGGCACGTTCGGGGTGCTGACCCTGGAGGGCGAGCTTTCCGCCGAGTTCCGGCCCGAGGAGCTCGAGGCGATCGAGGAGCATCGCTTCGCGCCCCTCGACCATCTCTACTGGCGCGAGGGCGATCCCGATTTCCGGAGCGTGGACTGGCTGGTCCGCTCGCTCGAGCGGCGGCCGTCGGAGCCGGGCCTCCGGGCGGCGCCCGAGGCCATCGACCTCGCCGTCCTCAAGCGGCTCGCCGAGGATCCCGACGTCGCCGCCCGGGCCCGCGGCCAGGAGGCGGTGCGGCGCCTGTGGGCGGCGTGCGGGCTGCCCGACTTCCGCAAGACCGGGCCCGACCATCACGCCCGCCTGGTGGCCCGGCTCTACCTCCACCTCAGCGAAGGCGACGGCCGGATCCCCCATGCCTGGTATTCGGCGCAGGTCGCCCAGCTCGACAACGTCCAGGGCGATATCGAGACCCTCGCCGACCGCCTCGCCGGCGTTCGCACCTGGGCCTATATCGCCCACCGCTCCGACTGGCTCGCCGAGCCGGCGGCGATGGCCGAGCGCACCCGCGAGGTGGAGGAACGGCTGTCCGACGCGCTTCACGAGCGGCTCACCCAGCGCTTCGTCGACCGGCGGACGTCGGTGCTCCTCAAGGACATCGGCCGCAAGGGCGTCGGCGAGTTCCCCGTGATCGTCGACGAGCAGGGCGAGGTCACGGTCGGCTCCTTCCCGATCGGCCGGATGGAGGGCTTCGCCTTCGAGGTCGACCCGACCGCCCGCCACGCCGACCGCAAGATGCTGCTCGCGACCGCCGAGCGCCGGCTGGGCGGCGAATATGAGAAGCGCGCCGCCGCGCTCGCCGCCGACTCGGACGATCATTTCAGCCTGCGCACCGAGCCCGGCCAGGCGGTCGCCCTGCTGTGGCGAGGCCACGAGGTGGCCCGGCTCGGGCCCGGCAAGAACCTGCTCAGCCCGCGCGTGATCGTCGACCGCCGCCTCGACCGGCTCTCGGAGCGCGGCCGGGCTCTGGTCGTCGAGCGGCTCGACCTGTGGGTCCGGCACCAGGTCGAGCGCTCGCTCGGGCCGCTCCGCGAGGCCGGGCTTGCGGCGCAGCAGGCGAAGGCGCCGCCGGCGGTTCGCTCGATCCTGGCGATGCTGGTCGACGAGGGCGGGATCGTCGCCCGCGAGACGGTCGCCAAGCCGCTCGCCGCGCTCGACAAGGACGAGCGCCGGGCCGTCACCGGCCTCAGGATCCGGATCGGGGCGCTCGACCTGTTCATGCCCGACGTTCTCAAGCCCGAGGCCCGGCGCTGGCGAACCGCCCTCAGAGCCGCCGCCGCGGGCGAGCCGATGCCCGAGCTTCCGCCGGAATCGGCGGTGCTTCTCGCCTGCCCGCCCGACGGCGGGCGGACCGCGCTCAACCGCCTCGGCTTCCGGACGCTGGGCCCGCAAATGCTCCGGGTCGACATGGTCGAGCGCCTCGCCCGCCACGCCCACGAAGCGCGCGCCGGCAAGGCCCAGCCCGTCGTCGACGAAGCGCTCGCGACCTCGCTCGGGCTTCAGCCGCAGGCCGTGGCGAAGCTGATGCGCGACCTCGGCTTCCGGCCGTCGGAGGGCGGGCAGGCCTGGGTGTGGCGCGGCCGGGCGCGGCGGCGGGAAGAGCCGCGCAGGCCGGACTCGGGGCACGCCTTCGCGGCGCTGGCGGAGCTGAAGCGTGGCTGACGGGCTCAGGCTCGACAAGTTCCTGTGGTTCGCGAGGATCGTGAAGACCCGGGCGCTGGCCCAGCAGCTCGCCGAGCAAGGCCGGATCCGGATCGGCGGCCGGCTCGTCGACCGGGCCCATGCCCCGGTGCGGGTCGGCGACGTCCTGAGCTTCGCCCAGCGGGGGGTGGTGAGGGTGCTGAAGGTCGAGACGCTGCCGAAGCGGCGGGGGCCGCCGGCGGAGGCTCGGGGATTGTATTCGGAGATCGCGGAGGGCGGAGAACCCCCTAATTCCTCCCCCGGATTTCCGGGGGAGGGGGACCGCGCGTAGCGCGGTGGAGGGGTTCTCCGGAGTCGGCGACAACCCCTCCACCATGCTTCGCATGGTCCCCCTCCCGGGCAAATGCCGGGGAGGATTGGAAAAGCCGCCCGTTGACGCGCGCCGCCCACGCCGACTAGGGAATCGGCTCCAGGGAGAAGCCAATGACCTACGTCGTCACCGATGCCTGCATCCGCTGCAAATATATGGATTGCGTCGAGGTGTGCCCGGTCGACTGCTTCTACGAGGGCGAGAACATGCTCGTCATCAACCCTTCCGAGTGCATCGACTGCGGCGTCTGCGAGCCCGAGTGCCCGGCCGAGGCGATCGTGCCGGACACCGAAGCCGGGCTCGAGCAATGGCTCGAGGTCAACGCCACCTACTCGGCCGAGTGGCCGAACCTCACCCGCAAGCGCGAGAGCCCGGCCGACGCCGACGAGCATAAGGGCGAGGAAGGCAAGTTCGAGAAATATTTCTCGCCGGAGCCCGGCCAGGGGGATTGAGCTTTCCCGTCATCCCGGCGAAAGCCGGGACCTCGGGCCGATCAAGTCCCGACGGGTCTCCACGAGATCCCGGCTTTCGCCGGGATGACGGCCGGCGCCGTCAAAAGGGTAGCTTTTCGACACCTTTTCCGATATAAGGCCCCATCGAAGCGGGATGCGACGCGCATTTCGCAACCGGTGGTCACGAGAAGAATCGCCGCACATCGCAGTTTGGGTACGTCCTTGGGGGACGGATGGAGTCCGGCACGGTGGCGGCTGTTTCCAATGGGAAGGTCGAATAAATGGCAGCGAAGGCGTTGAGCTTCGACGTTGGCGATTACGTTGTTTACCCCAAGCATGGCGTGGGCCGGGTGATCGAACTGCAGAGTACGGACATCGCCGGCATGCAGCTCGAGCTCTACGTGCTTCGCTTCGAGAAGGAAAAGATGACCCTGCGCGTTCCGACCAACAAGGCGGAGAGCGTCGGCATGCGCAAATTGTCGTCCGACAAGACGATGCAGGAGGCGCTCGCCACCCTCAAGGGCAAGCCCAAGGTGAAGCGCACCATGTGGTCGCGCCGCGCCCAGGAATATGAGGCGAAGATCAACTCGGGCGACCTGGTGTCGATCGCCGAGGTGACCCGCGACCTCTTCCGCGCCGACGACCAGCCCGAGCAGAGCTATTCCGAGCGGCAGATCTTCGAGGCCGCGTCGAGCCGTCTGGCTCGCGAGCTGGCCGCGATGGAGCAGGTCGACGAGCCGGCCGCCCTGGTGAAGATCCTCGAGATCCTCAACAAGGCCGCGGCCATCTACAATCGCGAGAAAGCGGCGGCGGCGGTCTAGCGCGCCCTTTCTTTCGAAGCCGAAGAAGGCGGCCCGAGACTCGGGCCGCCTTTTTTGTTGCGTGCCCTCCCGGCCATGTGTATTATTCCTATAATACAGTCAGGGAGGTTGATATGGCGAGAGCGATGATGCTGGTGCCGCTGCTGGCGCTGGCCGCCTGCGGGTCGAGCGGCGCGGACAAGGACGGCGCGAGCGGGCAGTCGGGCCGCCGGGATTTCCAGGTCGGCGCCTTCGACCGCGTCGAGCTGACCGGTTCCCACGACGTCATCGTGACCGTCGGCGGAGCGCCGTCCGCTTATGCCGAGGGCGACACGGGCCTGCTCGAGCGGCTCGAGGTCAGCGTCGATAACGGCGTGCTCAGGATCGGCCAGAAGAAGGGCAAATGGTCGCTGGGCTGGCACAAGGATCGCGCGTCGGTGACCGTCCACGTCACCGCGACCTCGCTGAGGGGGGCGGAGATCGCCGGCTCGGGCGACATGCGGATCGACAAGGTCCAGGCCGACACGTTCGCCGGCTCGATCGCGGGGAGCGGCGAGCTGGCGGTCGGAGCCCTGACCGCCAAGAGCACGAGCTTTTCGATCGCCGGCAATGGCGACATCAGAGCCACCGGGACGGCCGATTCCACGAACATCTCGATCGCCGGGAACGGCGACGTCCGCAACGGCGGGCTCCAGGTCAGGCACGCCAAGGTGTCGATCGCGGGCTCGGGCAACGTCGAGACCAAGGCGACGGAGAGCGCCGATGTCGACATCATGGGCTCGGGCGACGTCGTCGTCACCGGCGGCGCCAAGTGCAGCGTCAACAAGATGGGCTCGGGCGACGTGCGCTGCGGCTAGATCGTCGCGCTTATCGACCGTTAACCATTTTCCGGCAGGGTCCGGCCATGTCCAGGACCCTGCCGCTCGCCCTCATCGCTTTCGCCGCCTCGGCCCACGCCGGCGCCGCCGAGCGCACCTATTCGGTCACCGATTTCGACCGGGTGCAGATCGACGGGCCCTACCGGGTGACCCTGACCACCGGCGCAAGCACCGCCGCGCGGGCCGAAGGCTCGACCGAGGCGCTGGACCGGGTCTCGATCGACGTCCAGGGCGGCACCCTCCGGGTCCGCCGCAACCGCTCCTCCTGGGGCGGCTATCCGGGCGACAATGCCGGCCCGGTCACGGTCGCCCTGACCACCCGCGACGTCCGCAACGCCGCGGTGATCGGCTCGGGCAGCCTCGAGCTCGACCGGGCCAGGGGGCTCCGGGTCGACCTGTCGGTCTCGGGCAGCGGCCGGCTGAGCGTGGGCTCGGTCGAAGCGGACAATCTCATCGTCGGACTGCTCGGAGGCGGGCGGATCGCGCTGGCCGGCCGGACCAAGCAGCTCAGGGCGACGGTCCAGGGCAGCGGCGACCTCGCCGCCTCGGGCCTGAGCGCGGACGATGCCCAGATCGCCTCGGACACCGCCGGCAACGTCGTCGTCGCCGTGGCCCGGACCGCCAGGGTGATCGCCACCGGGCCGGGCGACGTGGAGATCATCGGAAGCCCGACCTGCACGGTCGAATCGAAAGGCTCGGGACAGGTGCGCTGCGGAGCGGCGAGGTAGCGGCCGCTTCAACCCTCGCATCCTTACGGAAGAGGGTTTTCTAGATGAGCGCCAGCGCCGCGAGCTTCGCGCTCAGCGCCGAGGGCAGCTCGGCCAGGCCGCTGTCGTCGCCGTCGAGGTCGAGGGGCGCGTCGGCCGGATCGAGGTAGCGCCATCCCTGGTGGGCCCGGCGCGCAAGCGCGCGGACGGGGACGAGGAGCGGGTCGAGGCGGATGATCGTTCGCCGGTCCTCCTCGCGGTCGGCGAAGCCGATTATGGCCTGGCGGGCGGCGATCCGGTGCTTAACGATCCAGTAGATGGAGCCGCCGATCAGCTCGTCCGCGCGCTTCGGCCGGAAGCGGGTGACGATCGGAACCACGCCCCCGGCAAGGCGCAGAAGCTGGCGCTTGCGGAGCGAGTCGAGGTTGGCGCAGCCGACGGCGACCTTGCTGATGTTGAGCGGCATCGGGATTTCATGAATTGGATAAGTGGTTGGAGCAATAGGAATATCGCACCCGACCTGGGCTGAGCGTCAGCCGACCAGGCCCGAAGCGACGGCGAGGCCGAGGAAGGCGAAGAAACCCATCGAGTCGGTGATCATCGTCACGAAGACCGAAGACGCGACCGCCGGATCCTGGTCGAGCCGTTCCAGAACAAGCGGAACGAGGACCCCGGCAAGCCCGGCGACGGCGATGTTGATGAGCATGGCCGAGGCGATGACCGCGCCCAGCTTCGGACTGACGAAGACGCCGCCGACCGCGATTCCGATCAGCAGCGCGATCGTCAGTCCGTTGAGGAGCGCGAGCCTGATTTCCCGCCAGATCGTCCGCCAGGTGTTGGACCGGGTGAGCTGGTTCATGGCGAGGGCGCGGACCGCGACCGCCATCGTCTGGGTGCCGGCATTGCCGCCGATCGAGGCGACGATCGGCATCAGGACGGCGAGCGTCCACATCTCCTCGATGGCGCCGCCGAAATTGTAGATGATGAAGGAGGCGACCACCGCGGTCCCGAGATTGGCCACGAGCCAGCGGACGCGGGCGCGATAGCTGTCGCGGATCGGCTGGTTGATGTCGCCCTCGTCGCCGGCGCCCGACATGAGGAGGACGTCCTCCGACGCTTCCTCCTGGATGATGTGGACGATGTCGTCGACCGTGATCATGCCGACCAGCCGGCCCGACTGGTCGACCACCGCGGCCGAGATGAGCGCGTATTTCTGGAAGCGCAGCGCCACCTCCTCCTGGTCCCTGTCGACCGGGATCAGGGTCTGCTCGCGCTTCATCACGTCGGCGACGGAGACATGGCGGTGGGTGCGCAGGATCCAGCTGAGCAGGCAGGTGCCGACCGGATGGTGGCGCTCGTCGACCACGAACACCTCCCAGAAGTCGGTGGTGAGGTCGTCGCCGGCTCTGAGATAGTCGATGACCTGACCGATCTTCCAATGCTCCGGCACCGCGATCAGGTCGCGCTGCATCAGTCGGCCGGCCGATTCCTCGGGGAAGGCGAGCGCCTCCTCGATCGCGGCGCGATCGTCGGGGTCGAGCTCGCGAAGCACGGCGCGCTGCTCGTCCTCCTCGAGGTCCTCGATCATGGCGACGGCGTCGTCCGTCTCCATCTCGCCGGCGAGGTCGGCGACCTGCCTCGGGTCGAGCGCCTCGACCAGCTCCTCCCGAACATGCTCGTTCATCTCGGCGAGCACGTCGCCGTCGAGCAGGTCGGCGATGGCGGCGGCGAGCGCCCGGCGGTCGTCCCGGTCGACCAGCTCGAACAGGTCCGCGAGGTCGGCGGGGTGGAGCGGCTCGACCAGGGCGCGGGCGCCGTCGGCGTCGCCGGCCTCGACCCGCTCCATCACCTCGCTGACATATTCGGGCTTGAGCCGGTCGTCCTCGTCGAGGCGGCCGGGCGGAGCGCCGGACAGATCGATTTCGCTCTCGCTCATCCGTCCCTCTTTCGCCCGGTGCGTGTCGCCGAGGCGCTTCCTAAGCCGAGGCGGCGGGAGTGTCGAGCGGGGTGGCGCGGGGGAACGGCCGGGCTTATGTCCACCTCAACCCGTCATCCCGGCGAAAGCCGGGGATCTCAGGACGGCAAGTCTCGGCGGGTCTCGCCGAGGTCCCGGTTCGCCGGGATGACGAACATGATGGAGACGCTTCAAATGGCCGACGAGCTCAACACCCTGGTCCTCAACCTCGACAGCGGCGGCGACGTCGTCATCAAGCTTCGCCCCGACCTCGCCCCCGGGCACGTCGCCAGGATCAGGGAGCTGGTCGAGGAGGGCTTCTACGACGGAGTCGTCTTCCACCGGGTCATCCCGGGCTTCATGGCGCAGGGCGGCGACCCGACCGGGACCGGCATGGGCGGATCGAACAAGCCGGACCTCAAGGCCGAGTTCAGCCGGGAGCCCCACGTCCGCGGGGTCGCCTCGATGGCGCGCTCCTCCAACCCGAACAGCGCCAACAGCCAGTTCTTCATCTGCTTCGACGACGCCCGCTTCCTCGACAACCAATATACGGTGTGGGGCGAGGTGACCCAGGGCATGGAGCATGTCGACGCCCTGCCCAAGGGCGAGCCGCCGCGCGAGCCGGGGCGGATCGTCAAGGCTTCGCTGAGGCCCTGACGGTGGCCCGGGGGGTCACGCTCGTCACCGGCGCCTCGGCGGGGCTCGGAGCCGAGTTCGCCCGGCAATGCCGCGGGCGCGGCGACGAGCTGGTGCTCGTCGCCCGGCGCCGGGACAGGCTCGAGGCGCTGGCGGCGGAGCTCGGCGGCACCCATGTCGTCGCCGCCGACCTCGCCGAGCCGGGAGCGATCGCCCGGCTCCTCGCCGAGGTGGCGTCGCTGGGCCTCGAGGTCGACACGCTGATCAACAATGCCGGCTTCGGGGCGGCCGGCGCCTTCGTCGACGCGCCGCCCGACCGCCTGCTCGAGATGATCGACCTCAACGTCAGCTCGCTGACCGAGCTGTGCCGCCTGGTCCTGCCCGCCATGCTCGACCGCGGCCGCGGCTTCATCCTCAACGTCGCCTCGACCGCCGCCTTCCAGGCCGGGCCCTACAGCGCCGTCTATTATGCGACCAAGGCCTACGTCCTCTCGCTCAGCGAGGCGCTCCACGAGGAGTCGAAGGGCCGCGGCGTCCATGTCACCGCCCTCTGCCCCGGACCGACGGCGACCGAGTTCTTCGAGGTGGCGGGAAGCCCGAACGGCCGGCTCGCGAAGATGGCGACCGACCCCGGGGCCGTGGTCGCCGCCGGACTCGCCGGACTCGCCCGCAATAAGGCGATCGTCGTCCCCGGGATGATGAACAAGATGACCTCGCAGGCGGGGCGGATTTTGCCGCGCAAGGTGCTTCGCAAGGCGGTGGCGGCGCTGAAGGGCTAACCGTCAGGCCGCCTCCCTCACCTCTTCCTTCAAAAGCCGGTCGAACAGCCAGTCGTGGAAGATCCTGACCGGCCGGCGCTTCAGGGCCGAGCGCCGGCAGGCGAACCAGTAGCTGTAGGGACTCTCGACCTTGTGGTCGAACAGGCGAACGAGGCGCTCGTCCCCCGATCCGTAGAGATGGCTCTCGAGCATGAAGGCGACCCCGAGCCCCTGGGCGGCGGCGTCGAGGATCAGCTGGCCGGAATCGAAATGGTCGATGGCGGCCGGCTGGAGGTCCGGAAGCCCGATCGAGTCGCGCCAATAGGCGAAGGAATCGGGCATGTCGCGGTGGAGGAAGATGGTCGCTCCGGCGAGCTCGGCCGGCTCGCTTATCGACTCCTTGAGCGCGCGCGAGCCGATAGCGATGACGCAATTGTTGTCGATCCGCCGCGAATAGAGCGACGGGTCGACCTCCGTCGTGATGGCGATGGCGGCGTCGAGCCCCTCGTCCAGCCGGGCGACCCGGTTCGCGCCGGTGTCGATGTCGATGTGGAGGTCCGGGTGCAGGGCGCGGAGGCCGGGCAGCTTTGGCATCAGCCGCTGGGAGGCGAAGAGCGAGGGCACGGCCAGCCTCAGCCGCATCACCTCGACGCTGCCCGTCGCCCGCTCCATGGCCAAGGCGAGCGCGTCGATCGCCGGCCCGATCTCGGCCATCAGCCGCTCGCCGTCGGGGTTGAGGTGGACCGCCTGGTGACGGCGCTCGAACAAGGGATGGCCGGTGAAGCGCTCGAGCGCCTGGATCCGGCGGGAGAGCGCCGGCGAGGACAGCGACAGGGCCTCGGCCGCGGCCTTGACGGAGCCGAGCCGGGCGACCTGGACGAAGGCCTCGATCGCGGTGAGCGGCGGCAGTCTGCGCATTGGAGGCGACTCCTCTTGTGCGCTGCACCTAGTATCGCCGCCGCAATAACGGGCGCGAAACTCAGTAAATCACGATGCAACAATTGCACCTGTAGCATACTTGTTCGCACTTGCACAATTACGGCCCGAAGCCGAGAAAGACCCTGCCTTTCAGGCATCCTCTCCTAAAGAAACTCCAGGGTCGGTCCTCCGGGACCGGCCCTTTTTTTCAACGTCGCCCCGGCGCAGGCTGGGGCCAGCGGGCGAAAAACGCCGGCGCCTTCGCCGCCCCCGAGCTCCCGCCCTCCCCGGAACGACCCGCAACGCCCGGATTTTTTGCCCCCGGCCGGAACCCCCCGGGGTGGCAGGCCCGTTGTCCGTTCCTATCTCACTCGCGAGAGCAGCGAAGGGACAAGCGAGCATGGCCGACGAGGAAAGGCAGCCGACCAGGCTGCAGGTGGCGACGATGCGGCCGGAAGACAGCGGCCGCGGCCTCGCCCGGCTGCCGCGGCGGCTGATGGCCCAGCTCGCGCTCGCCGAGGGCGACGTCATCGAGATCACCGGCAAGCGCGCCACGCCCGCCCGAGCCGTCGGCCCCTATACGGAGGACGAGGGACTCGACATCATCCGCCTCGACGGCCTCCAGCGCGCCAATGCGGAGATCGGCTCGGGCGATTTCGTCACCCTGCGCAAGGTCGAGTCCAAGGCCGCTCAGCGCGTCGTCTTCGCGCCCGCGCAGAAGAATTTGCGCCTCCACGGCTCGGCCCAGGCCTTGAAGCGGAGCTTCGGGATGAAGCCGCTCACCGCCGGCGACGTCGTCGCCACCACCGGCCAGCAGCAGATCCAGCGCGGCGACATCCCGCCCGAGCTTCGCCAGATGCTCAACGCGCCCGCCTATGCGCTTCAGGAGATCAGGCTGACGGTGGTCTCCACCGTCCCCAAGGGCATCGTCCATATCGACGCCAACACCGAGGTCGAGCTCCGCCCCGAATATGCCGAGGCGACCGAGACCCGCCGCGCCGACGTCACCTACGACGATCTCGGCGGGATCGGGACGACCATCGACCAGCTTCGCGAGATGGTCGAGCTTCCGCTTCGCTATCCCGAGATATTCGAGCGGCTCGGGGTCGATCCGCCCAAGGGGGTCCTGCTCTACGGTCCGCCCGGCACCGGCAAGACCCGGCTCGCGCGCGCCGTCGCCAACGAGAGCGACGCCAGCTTCTTCCACATCGCCGGCCCCGAGATCATGGGCTCGGCCTATGGCGAGAGCGAGCGGCGGCTTCGCGAGGTGTTCGAGGAGGCGGCCAAGGCCTCTCCCGCCATCATCTTCATCGACGAGATCGATTCGATCGCGCCCAAGCGCGGCCAGGTACAGGGCGAGACCGAGAAGCGCCTCGTCGCCCAGCTCCTCACCCTTCTCGACGGCCTCGAGCCGCGCCAGAACCTGGTCGTCATCGCCGCCACGAACCGGCCCGAGGCGCTCGACGAGGCGCTCCGCCGCCCCGGCCGCTTCGACCGCGAGATCGTCATCGGAGTGCCCGACGAGGGCGGCCGGCGCGAGATCCTCGCCATCCACACGCGCGGAATGCCGCTCGACGGCGGAGTCGACATCAAGGAGCTGGCCCGGCGCACCTTCGGCTTCGTCGGCGCCGACCTCGCCGCTCTGACCCGCGAGGCCGCGATCGAGGCGGTGCGGCGGATGATGCCCCAGATCAACCTCGACGAGGGCACCATCCCCAACGAGGTGCTCGACAATCTCTCGGTCAAGGGCAGCGACTTCGAGGAGGCCCTGAAGCGGGTCCAGCCGTCGGCGATGCGCGAGGTGATGGTCCAGGCGCCGACCGTGCGCTGGGACGATATCGGCGGGGTCGACGAGGCCCGCGAGCGGCTCCGCGAGGGCGTCGAGCTTCCGCTGAAGAGCCCCGAGGCGTTCAAGCGCATGGGCATCCGCCCGGCCAAGGGCTTCCTCCTCTACGGCCCGCCCGGCACCGGCAAGACCCTGCTCGCCAAGGCGACGGCGCGCGAGGCGGAGGCGAACTTCATCGCCACCAAATCGTCCGATCTTCTCTCCAAATGGTATGGCGAGAGCGAGCAGCAGATCGCCCGCCTATTCGCCCGCGCCCGCCAGGTCGCGCCCACCGTCATCTTCATCGACGAGCTCGACAGCCTCGTGCCCGTAAGAGGCGGCGGCCTCGGCGAGCCGCAGGTCACCGAGCGCGTGGTCAACACCATCCTCGCCGAGATGGACGGCCTCGAGGACTTGGGCTCGGTGGTCGTGATCGGCGCCACCAACCGCCCCAACCTCATCGACCCGGCCCTTCTCCGCCCGGGCCGATTCGACGAGCTCATCTACGTGTCGGTCCCCGACGAGGCCGGCCGCCGCAAGATCCTCGCCATCCACACCGCCAGGATGCCGCTCGCCGCCGACGTCGACCTCGACCGCTTCGCCGCCCGCACCGAGCGCTTCACCGGCGCCGACCTCGAGGACCTGGTGAGGCGCGCCGGAATGTTCGCCCTGCGCGGCTCGATCGAGGCCGAGGAAGTCACCGGCTCCGACTTCGAGATGGCGCTGGAGGAGACGAGGGCCTCCGTGACCCCGGAGATGGAGAAGGAATATGAGAAGATCCAGGAAAGCCTCAAGCAGGACGCGATGAGCTCGGGCGCCGGCGGCATCGGCTTCATCTCCCCGGGGATGCTGACTCCGAGGGGGCCGAAGGGGGCGGAATAAAACTTAGCGCACGCGACTTCCGGGCATCCCGCCTCAGAAACTCGCGCGTCGTCCGCCCGGGAGGCGGAAAGTTCGTCTTGCAACAAGTCCGGAGCCACGGCCGGTCCAGGCGCGCGCCAAGGTGAAAATGGGCCTAGGCATAAGTCGACTCGATTTCTGCATATTCAATCATGCGGCTTTCCTCGGTAACCGACTTGTGGTGACTCGGTGATGCATGGAAATCGAGTTCCCCCTCGAATTCGTCGTCTACGGGACGCCCGTCAGCTCCGGCGCATCGCCTCGCTCCAGACAGGCCTGGAAAGCGGAGGTGAGGGCGGCGAGTTACGCGGCCTTGCCCCAGGGACATTTCTGGTACGAGGGTCCGGCGGCGCTCACTTTGTATTACTTCCCCATCGCTCCGATGTCGGGCGACATCGACAATATCATCAAGATGACTCAGGATGCGTTGACCGCCCATGTCCTGCGGGACGACCGCCAGGTCGAACGTGTGGTCGCACAGCGCTTCGACCCGGGCAGCGTATTCTCGTTCACCGACCCGAGCGACGTCCTGGCAGCCGCAATCACTAGCGACGAGCCGGCCCTTTATGTGCGAATATCAACCGACCCTTATGAGGACCTGGCATGACACCCCTGGAACGAGAAGCCGCAATCCTTGAGAATGTTCGGGCGGGTTTGACAGCCGAAGGCTATGACGTAATCCTCCAGCCCGACAGGCTGTCCCTGCCGCCGTTCCTCCAGCACCTGCAGCCGGACGCGATCGCGAGCCGGCACGACGAAAACCTCGTTGTCGAGGTTGTATCCCGGGATCCGGCCGCAAATCGCAAGATCGAGCGCGTGAAGGAGGCGCTACGAAGCAGACCCGATTGGAAACTGCGCACGATCTGGACCTCCGGCCGCGATTTGCCGGCCTCCCTGGAGAAACCGTCGCTTGAATTCGTCGGCAGCGCATTGACCGAGCTGGACCAGCTTCTGGCAGCGGACTTCCTGCGGCCGGCGCTGCTGGTCGCCTGGGCATGCCTGGAGGGAATAGGACGGGTGCTTCTGCCCGACGCGCTGGAAAAGCCGCAGACGCCGCGGCGTCTCGTGGAGCAGCTGGCCGAGAATGGTTACATCAATCGATGTGAGGCCGCTCAACTGAGGCGATTGGCCGATTTCCGAAACAGATTCATTCACGGCGTCGTCCAGACACAGGTCGGCAGGTCCGACCTCATCGAATTTCGCGACATTCTCTGGAAGCTGCAGGAAACCGCAAAGGTTGGCGAAGCGGCGTAGCCAAGCAGAGGAACGGCGGCTTGGCCGAATCGACGGGCGATAGGGCCCGGCCGAGCGCAGGACGCAGGCCCGCGTGGCCTATCGATAGCAATGACGGCCTACATTTATCGCCGGCGTGTGGCCGCTCGTCGGGACGCTTCATGTATACTGTCGCTGTCTGTTTCGGCTTTGACGAGGCTCGCTCCCGGCGACGGCGCAAGCCACGTCTTGCATTTTTGTTCCATTTGTGTTCTACATGGAGGGATACGCGAAGATTCGTCTCCGTCGTCTCCGCCGGTGGCCGTGCCCGCCTTCACGGCGGTGCCGGTGCGCGCCCGGCGGGATGGGTGGACGGAGGAACGGCAGCACGTCTTCATCGCCGCTCTCGCCCGGACCGGCTGCGTGGGTCGGGCGGCGCGGGCGGCGGATATGAGCCGGAGAGCGCCTATCGGCTGAAGCGGCGCGGAGGGGCCGAAAGCTTCGCCCGCGCCTGGGACTCGATCCTGGCGGCCCGGCCCCGGGGCGCGACCGGCTTCAATCTCGTCTGGCACCGGATCGTGAGGAGGGCGCTCGCCGACGGCGGCTCGGTCAGGATTGAGGCCGCGTCTCCGGCGGACCCGCTCGATGAGGGGCCGGGAAGCGCGGCCGGCGGTCGCCGGCGGGAAAGGTCACGATGAAATCCCGACGCGAATCCGCAAGCTTTGTGACCTTCCGGCCCCGCTCAGCCCTTCACCCTGGCCCACACCCAGACGGCCAGCAGCATCAGCACCGCCGCCACCGCGAGGAAGGGCAGCGGCATCCACACCCCGTAGAGCAGCACGCCCGCCGCCGGCGCGGCGATGTAGGCGACTCCGTTGACCGAGGTGACCATCCCCGCGACCGCATTCTGCTCCTCCGGCGAGACGGCGAGCGAGGCGCCGCTGGTGAAGCCGGGACGGAACAGGCCGAAGCCGACGGACGAGAAAGCGAAGCCGAGCGTGATCCCGTACATCGAGCCGGCGAGGCCGGTCACCATCGTGCCCGCGCCCGCGATCAGAAGGCCCCAGAAGACGAGCTGGCGCGGGCTCAGCGCGAGGTAGGGGATGAGGCCCCATTGGGCGAGCAGGGTCGCCCCGGCGCCGGCCATCAGGACGATGGCGATCGATTGCTGGGCCTCGGCGAGCGGGACTCCGGAGCGGTCGATGACGAGGAAGCCGATCACTCCGAGCAGGGCGGCGTTGCCGTGGCCGCCGACCACTCCGATGATGTGCCAGGGGAGAACTCGCGGGTCGCGCCAGCGCAGTCGCTTCGGACCGTCGCCGCCGCGCTCCCGCCCTCCGGCGAAGAGCCCTCCCATCGAAGGATAGTCGACCACCTCGCCGCGGGCGGCCGAGCTCGGCGTGTCGTCGGGCAGGCGAAGCGCGACCAGCGCCAGGACGGCGACCCCGACGGCGGCGAAGACGATCAGCGGCCCCGACAGCCCGAGCGGCTCGAAGATGAACAAAGGCGCGATCGCCGGGCCGATGATCGTCCCCAGCCCGAAGGAGGAGGCGAGAGCGGCGAGATAGGCGGTGCGCTGCTCGCCCTCGGTGCGCGCCGCGATATAGGCCTGGACCGCGGGCGGCGAGGCCGAGCCCCAGCCGCCGTAAATCCCCCGGCCGAAGACGAAGATCACGAAGACCAGGGTGGGCGCGATCAGCCCGTGAAGGCCGGCGGCGAGGATCCCGCCGCAGATCAGCGACGAGGCGATGAAGCCGTAGAGCCCGAGCCGCATCAGCGCCCGCCGGCCGCGATGGTCGGCGCGGCGCGCCCAGTAAGGCGCCATCAGCACCCAGATCACCGCCGACAGCGAGAAGGCGACCGCCACCCACAGGTCCGCGACGCGGAGCTCCCGGCCGATCGCCGGCATCAGCGACTGCATCGCGGTATTGCCCGACGCGGCGACCAGCATCACCGCGAAAAGCAGGGCGAATCGCTCCCGTGAGAGGCTGGCGGAAGGGGTCATCTGGGGGCAAATCCCGGAAATGTAGCATTTCGTCCCGGATTCGCCCCAAATCGGGCCGCGGGCTGCCTCGCCCTTGCCATCGGTGCGTTGATTTGCCAACGCACCTGACTGACCTCATTACGGAAACCCCTCATGACCTTTCCCGGCGAACAGGCTCAACGATCCCGCGCTTACGCGCGCCACGGCGCCAAGGGCGGTCCCTGGCTCATGTTCCTCAAGGGGTTCGTCAAGCATCCGGTGATGGTCGGTTCGGTCATCCCCTCCTCCAAGATGCTGATCGACAAGATGCTCGCTCCGGTCGACTGGGCGAATTGCAAATTGTTCGTCGAATACGGCCCCGGCGTCGGCACCTTCACCGAGAAGGTGCTCGAGAAGCTGGCCCCCGACGCCATCCTCCTGACCATCGACACCAACCCCGACTTCACCGCCTATCTGACCTCGAAGATCCGCGATTCCCGCCTCAGGGCCGTGACCGGCTCGGCCGCCGACGTCCGCGAGATCATGGCCAGTTTCGGCTTCGACCATGCCGATTACATCCTCTCCGGCCTGCCTTTCTCGACGCTGCCGCCCGGAATCGGCCCGAAGATCGCCGAGGAGACGGCCGAGGCGCTTCGGCCCGGCGGCGCGTTCCTCGTCTATCAATTCTCGCCCAAGGTGCGCGACTTCATCGCCCCCTATTTCGACCGCATCGACCGCGGCTTCGAGTGGGTCAACGTGCCGCCGGCGACGCTCTTCTGGGCCTGGCGCGACTGACGCTTTGCCTCCCCATCGCCAGATGGGGAGGGGGACCATGCGAAGCATGGTGGAGGGGTAGAAGGCGCCGCGCCTTGCGGTTCACGCGTGATCCTCCTGATTCCGGCTCCAATCACCCCTCCACCACCCTTCGGGTGGTCCCCCTCCCCACCGCTTCGCGGCGGGGAGGCAAGCTACGGCCTCGGCAGCCCGACGTCCTTGAAATTCAGGCGCTTCGCGATCCGGTAGTCGGCGATGGCGACGATGAAATAGCCGATCGCCCAGCGCAGGCGGTTGAGCATGGTCCGGTTGCGGCGGTGGCTTTCGAGCGTGATCGGGTCGGAGCGCTCGACCTCGCCGTCGACGAAGCGGCGCATCGCCGCCGCGAACGGGGCGTCGTCGATTCGCAGCATCATCTCGAGGTTGAGGAACAGGCTGCGCATGTCGAAATTGGCCGAGCCGATGTGGACGACTCCGTCGACGACGAAGAGCTTGGTGTGCAGCTTGGTCGGGCGGTATTCGAAAATCTCGACGCCGCGCCGGAGCAGCCACCAATAGGTGTTGCGGGCCGCGGCGATGGTGGCGTTGTTGTCCGATTTCGAGGCCGTGACCACGCGCACCCGGCCGCGGCGGCGGGAAATGCCCGCGAGCCGGCGGAGCATCCCGAAGCTCGGCGCGAAATAGGCGGCGACGAGGTCGAGCCGGCGGGCGCTCCGCATGTCGCGGCGGACGGCGCGCGCCCAGGGGCTGAGCCGGCGCGACGGCCCTCCGAACAGCCAGTGCAGCCGGCCCTGGGTGACGCTGCTCTGCTGGAGAAGCTTGCGTATGTCGCGGACCCGGGCGTCGGGATTCTGCGCCCAGCGGAAAAGGCTGTCGAAATAGCCGGCGAGGCAGGCGACCGATTCGCCTTCGACCTTGAGGCCGATATCCCGCCACGCCCCCGATTCGACCGTTCCGAAATAATCGTCGGAAACGTTGAAGCCGCCGATGATCACCCGGTCGCCGTCGGCCAGCGCCAGCTTCTGGTGATTGCGGAGCAGATAGCGGCGGCCGAATTTCGGGCTGAACTGGCAGAAGGCGATCCCCGCCGCCTCGAGCGGCCGGAAGAAGTCGCGATTGGCGGTCGACCCGAAGCCGTCGACGAGAAGCGACACCCGGACGCCGCGCCCGGCGGCGGCGATCAGGGCGTCGCGGACCCGGGTCCCGGAAAGGTCGTCCATGAACATGTAGTAGAGGAAGCGAAGGCTCTCACCGGCGGTCCCGATCAGCTCGAGCAAGGCGTCGAGCCGCTCCGGGCCGTCGGCGAGCAGGGTCAGGCGGCTGCCCGCGACCTCCAGCGAAAGACCCGTCCGCTCCGCTTCCGTTTCCGCCATGGAGCGGTGCATGTGCCCCCGGCGTGCGCAGGGCAAGCCCCCTCGCGATCATTGACTTTCGGCCCCCTCGTCCGTATCTCCCCGCCTCCCCCCAGCAACATTGCTTAGCGGAGCTGCTTTCATGGCGCGCGTTACCGTCGAAGATTGTGTCGACAAGATTCCCAACCGGTTCGACCTGGTGCTGCTCGCGGCCCAGCGGGCGCGGCAGGTCTCGGGCGGCGCCGAGCTCACCATCGACCGCGATCGCGACAAGAATCCGGTCGTCGCCCTTCGCGAGATCGCCGAGGAGACGGTGAAGCCGAGGCAGCTCGAAGAGGCTTTGATCTCCGGCCTCCAGCGGGTCCAGGTCGACGACGACGAGGCTCCGGACGAGGTCGGCTCGCTGTCCGCTTCGGCCGAGGCGCTCCGCCTCACCGCCGCGGCGCCGCCGCGCAACAACAATGCCGGCGGCGACTACGAATAACCCCGCCGGGAGCGGCTACGCGCTCTTCGATACGGCAATAGGCCGCTGCACCCTCGTGTGGCGCGGCGGCCTTGTCGTCGGAGCGGCCCTTCCGGAGAGCTCGGACGAGCGCGCCCGGGCCTCGATCGCCCGGCGCTTCCCGGGCGCGGTCGAGGCGAAGCCGCCGCCCTTCGCGGCCGCGGCCATCGCCCGAATCGTCGGCCTGCTCGACGGCGCCAAGACCGATCTCGGCGACATCCCGGTCGATGCCGAAGGTTCGGCCTTCGAGCGCAACGTCTGGCAGTCGGCCCGGCGAATCCCGTGCGGCGAGGTCCGGACCTATGGCGACATCGCCCGCGACATCGGAGCGCCGGGGGCCGCGCAGGCGGTCGGGATCGCGCTCGGGCGCAATCCGGCGCCGATCATAATCCCCTGCCACAGGGTGCTCGCCGCCGACGGCCGCAGCGGCGGCTTCTCGGCCCCGGGCGGGGTCGCGACCAAATTCCGGATCCTCGAGATCGAGGGCGCCCGCCGCCCGGGCGAGCCGGAGCTGTTCGAATCGCTCCCGCTGGCGGTGAGGCCGGCCGGGACATGATGGCGTTTCCCCCATCGCTCGCGGTGCTGGCCGCCCTGGCGGCGCAGGGGCTCGCTCCGCCGGCGGACGCCGAATGGCGGCTCGCCGCGGCCGACGACGACAGCGCGACCTTCGTCGACCATCGCAGCCTCCTGCGAGCCGGCAACCAGGTGCGTTTCTGGTCGGTCAGCATCTATCGCAAGGCGGGCGAGAAGGTGAATGGAATAAGGACGCTCGCCGAGGCGGATTGCCGGAAGTTCACCTACCGGCCTCTGGCTGCGACGATGATGATCGGCGGGACTGGAGTCCTTCCCGGTCCCGGCCGAACGTCGAAGGCCCGCAAGGGAAGCAATGGCCACCAGCTGATCCGCGCCGCCTGCGGACTCGATCCCCCCGGCGCCGTCAGCGCCGATCCCCTGCAGGATATGACCGCTTATTGGGCTCAGGAACGGCGCTGAGGGTTCAGGCCGCGTCGGTCTCGCGGTCGAGGTCGTCGCGGTCGACCCATTCCATGTCGCGCAGGCTGAGCTCGCGGCCGTCGGCGGACTGGACGATGATCGGCGCGATCGGCTTGCGGGTGTAGCGGTCGACCAGCACCGGGTTGCTGGGATGGCCCGAAATCCAGCGCTCCCCCCATTGGCGCAGGGAAAGGAGGACGGGAAGCAGGTCCCGCCCCTTGTCGGTCAGCCGGTAGGTGACCTTGCGGCGGTCCGCAGGATCGGGATCGCGGCGCAGGATTCCGTGCTCGACCAGCCGGCCGAGGCGATTCGACAATATGTTTCGGGCAATTCCGAGATTGGTCTGGAACTCCTCGAAATGCCGGAGGCCGTTGAACGCGCCCCGCAGGATCAGGAACGACCAGCGCTCGCCGACTACCTCGAGGGCGGCGCCGATGCCGCATTCCGCGAACACCTCCCGCAATTGCTCCGCACGGCTCATGCGCTGACCTTAGCTTTTTTCACGGCTGTAACATAAGAGACAATTTTCCAGTTGCAAACTGAAACTGACACGCTTATTAAGTTGCATATCGCAACTGAAAGGAGCCTGTCATGACCCGGCAACTCACCTCCTCCTTGCTGGCCTTCTTCCTGACCGCCTCGCTGTTCGGCGGGACCGCCTTCGCCGGAACGCAATATCGCGCCGAGCCGGCCAGCCCGCCCGCCGCGGCCCGGCTGGTGGTCAAGGAGATCGTCTGGAAATGCGGGCCCGGCGGCTGCGTCGCGCCGCAGGGCAACAGCCGCCCGGCGGTCGACTGCTCGGCGCTGGTCCGACAGGTCGGCACCCTGCGCAGCTTCACCGTCGGCGGACAGCCGCTCGACTCGGCCGCGCTCGGCAAGTGCAACGCGCGGGCGAAGTAGCTTCCGATCCGCCCCGCGATTTCGCGGGGAGGGGGACCGCGCGAAGCGCGATGGAGGGGTTCTACGGCGAGTGAAGAACCCCTCCACCAGGCTTCGCCTGGTCCCTCTCCGCGGCAAAGGCCGGGGAGGAATTGAGCATCACTGCCCGATTACCGTTGCATCGCAGCACCGCCCCACCCCATGTTGGGGCGGTGCTTCGACAATATGAACTTCTCGAGAAGGTAAGGGCTTACGACCCCGACGCCGACGAGGCGATGATCAACCGCGCCTACGTCTTCTCGATGAAGGCGCACGGCTCGCAGAAACGGGCGTCGGGCGACCCCTATTACAGCCACCCGATCGAGGTCGCCGGAATACTCACCGACCTGCGTCTCGACGACGAGACGATCGTCACCGCCATCCTCCACGACACGATCGAGGATACCGTGGCCACGCCCGAGGAGATCGAGCGGCTGTTCGGCCCCAACGTCGCCAGGCTGGTCGACGGGGTCACCAAGCTCAGCAAGATCGAGGCTCAGAGCGAGAGCCAGCGGGCGGCGGAGAACCTGCGCAAGTTCCTGCTCGCCATGTCGGGCGACATCCGGGTCCTGCTCGTCAAGCTCGCCGACCGGCTCCACAACATGCGGACCCTCCACTTCATCCAGAACGAGGAGAAGCGGAAGCGGATCGCCCGCGAGACGATGGACATCTACGCTCCGCTCGCCGAGCGGATCGGGATGTACGAGTTCATGCAGGAGATGCAGACGCTCGCCTTCCGCGAGCTCGAGCCGGACGCCTACGCCTCGATCTCCAGGCGGCTCGAGCAGCTCCACAAGGGCGAGGGCGACCTCATCGCCCGAATCGGACGCGGAATCCGGGCCCATCTCGAGGCGAACGGGGTCGAGGCCGAGGTTCAGGGGCGCGAGAAGCATCCCTTCTCGATCTGGCGCAAGATGGCCGAGCGCCACGTCAGCTTCGAGCAATTGTCCGACGTCATGGCCTTCCGGGCCGTCGTCGACACCGTCGAGGACGCCTACCGCACGCTCGGCCTGATCCACCAGCGCTGGCCGGTCGTCCCGGGGCGCTTCAAGGATTTCATCTCGACCCCGAAGCGCAACGGCTACCGTTCGCTCCACACCACCGTCATCCACGACGAGCAGATGCGGATCGAGATCCAGATCCGGACCCGCGACATGCACGCCCAGGCGGAGCACGGCCTTGCCGCCCACTGGGCCTATAAGGAGGGCGATCCCGAGGAGGCCGCGGCCCAGCATCCGTGGATCGACGACCTGCTCGAGATTCTCGAGCATGCGGCGACGGCGGAGGAGCTGCTCGAACATACCCGGATGGCGATGTACCAGGACCGGATCTTCGCCTTCACACCCAAGGGCGAGCTGATCCAGCTGCCCAAGGGGGCGACTCCGGTCGACTTCGCCTACGCGGTGCATACCGATCTCGGCGACCAGACCGTCGGCGCCAAGATCAACGGCCGGGTGATGCCGCTCAGGACCCCGCTCGAAAATGGCGACCAGGTCGAGATCCTCGTCTCCAAGGCCCAGCATCCCCAGCCGGGCTGGCTGAGCTTCGTCGTCACCGGCAAGGCCCGGGCCAAGATCCGGCGCTTCGTGAAGTCCAAGGAGCGCGAGGAGACGGTCGCGCTCGGCCGCAAGATCTTCGACGAGATCGTCCAGCGCCTCCCGCAGCCGCTCGGCTGGGAGGCGATCACCGAGGCCCTGAAGCGGCTCCACTTCCACGACGACGCCGCGCTGATGGAGGCGATCGCTCTGAAGCGGGTGAGCGACGTCGCGGTGATGGAGGCGCTGATTCCCGGCTCGACCGGGCATGAGGGCGTGAAGCCGCCGCCGCAGCGCACCGCAATCTCGATCAAGGGCCTTACTCCGGGCGTGGCCTTCCAGCTCGCCGAATGCTGCCACCCCATTCCGGGCGACCGGATCGTCGGCCTCCGCCGCGAGGGCACGGAGATCGAGGTCCACGTCATCGGCTGCGACAGCCTGGCCGACGGAGTCGACGCCGACTGGCTGGACCTCGCCTGGGGCGACGAATCGGACGGCGGCACTGCGCGCCTGTGCCTCGTCATCAAGAACCAGCCCGGGTCGCTCGCGGTGGTCGCCGGCATCCTCGGCAGCCACGGCGCCAACATCGTCTCGATGGAGCAGACCAGCCGCGACGGCAGCTTCCACACGTTCCACCTCGACATCGAGGTGCACGACGTACAGCATCTGATGCGCATCCTCGCCGCGCTGCGGGCGACCGAAATGGTCTCCACCGCCGAGCGGCTCTGACAGCGGACGAAAAACGATGATCGAAACCATCGACCGCAGGCGCCTTCTCGCCGGCCTCGGCGCGGCGAGCCTCGTCGGCCTCACCTCCCCGGCCTTCGCGTTACAGGGCACGCCGGGCGGCTTCGTCATGTGGCGCGACCCGAGCTGCGGCTGCTGCAAGGAATGGGCGAAGCGGATCGAGCAGGCGTTCGGACGCAAGCTCCCTGTCATCGACACGCCCGCCATGGCCGCGATCAAGCGCACCCGCGGCATTCCGGACGATCTCCACTCCTGCCACACCGCCCTGATCCAGGGCTACACGATCGAGGGCCACGTGCCGCCGGCCGACATCCAGCGGCTGATCCGGAGCCGCAGCAAGGCGATTGCCGGTCTCGCCGTCCCCGGCATGCCCGCCGGATCGCCGGGAATGGACGTCGGCCACCACGCCAAGCAGCCCTATCAGGTGATCGCCTTCGCCCGTGGCGGGCGCGGCCGCTCCGTCTTCGCTTCGCACGGCTGAGGCCGATGACCGACACCCCCGCATCGATGAGCTACGGCGACTATCTCGGGCTCGAGCGGCTGCTCGGCGCCCAGCATCCCTTGTCGGAGCATCATGACGAACTCCTGTTCATCACCCTCCACCAGACCAAGGAATTGTGGCTCAAGCAGGCGATCCACGAGCTGACGCTGGCGCGGACGCTGATCCGGGAGGACAAGCTTGTCCAGGTTCACAAGAATCTCTCGCGCGTTTCGCGCATCCAGTCGGTGATGACCTTGACCTGGGACGTGCTCGCAACGCTCACGCCAAGCGACTATTCCAGCTTCCGCGACGTGCTCGGATCGAGCTCGGGCTTTCAGTCGGGTCAGTTTCGCCAGTTCGAATATATGCTCGGAATCAAGGACCGT
>DASTLX010000048.1:0-64651 GCA_035714565.1 Allosphingosinicella sp. | reverse complement strand
GAGGTCTTCCACCTGATGGGGGAGGACCGGGTCGAGCCGGCGAAGATGACCTCCGGGGCGGTCCCCGCCGCAGACGGGCTGCACTATCCGGCGCGATGACCATCCGGCCGCGAAGGAGGGCCGGAACCCGGAGCGGCACCGCTTTGTTACGGGAGCGCCACATCCAAGGGGACAAGACATGAACCGCAACGTCACGATCAGCGTCGGCGCCCTCATCGTCATCATCATCATCGTCGCGCTGGTCTTCTGACGGACGGCGGCGCCGCGCACGGCGACGTCGCGGCGGATCGGGCGCTCGCGCGTGCGGGCTAGGCGTCGACCCCTTTGGGGGCGGTAAAGCGGTCATCGACGACATTGCCGGTGTTGAGAAGGTCGGCCGGCTCGAACAGCAATATTTCGGCCTCCTCGTCCGCGACCGGACGATGCTCGACACCCCTCGGGACGACGATCAGGTCCCCGGGGCCGAGCTCGACCGAGCGGTCGCGGAACTCCAGGCGGAAGCGGCCCTTCCAGCCGAGGAAGAGCTCGTCCGCCTCGTCGTGACGGTGCCAGGGGAAGGCGCCCGCTATCTTCACGATCTTGAGCTCCTGCCCGTTGAGCCGGGCGACGATCTTCGGCCGCCAATGCTCGTCGAGCGCGGCGAGCTTCGAATCGAGGTTGACCGGCTGCACCTTGCCCCTCTCCCGCAAAAAATCCGTCTAGCGCCCGGCCGCCGGCGCGCCTTTCAGCGCCACCCCCCTTATCCATTCGAACATCCGCTTCAGGAAAATGTCCCGCCGGACGGTCGGATTCTCGTAGCGATAAGCCTCGTCCGCGGAAGCGTAAAATTCAAGTTCGTGGTCGGCTTTCGGGATCTCGATGAAGGTGGCGGTGCCCGGCCGCAGCCGGCTCACGGTCAGCGCGATCAGCTCGTGCCCGTGCCGCGGCTCGAACTGGTCATATTCGCCGTGGAAGACGAGGACCGGAGCCTCCAGCCGCGCCCAGGCCGCGGCGAAGTTCGTCGCCGCCGCCTGCCAGTGCCAGGCGTAAGGCCGGCCGTAATGCGGCGGAGCCTCCGCGCCGCCGCGGACTCCCGCCCAGACGGTCGCCAGATCGGGCTGCTCGAGCGCGACCTGGGCGGGCACCTTGCGATCGAGCAGATATGCGGTGTGGAAGCGGATGCGCCTCAGCATCTCGTCGTGGAATTGCTCCGGCCGGTATTTGCCCGACCGCTCGAGATAGAGGCGGTCGAAATTTATCATCCGTTCGAGATAGGTGACTGCGCCTCCGCCCTGCACCACCACGCCCGCAACCCTGCGCCCCTCGGCGATCAGCGGGGCGGTGACCGAACCGAGGCTGCTGCCGAAGATGACCAGCCTGGCGGAATCGATCCAGGGGTGGCGCGAGAGCTGGTCGAGAGCCTCCCGATAATGCCGGACCTCGGTCTCGAAATCGAGGTCGCGGCAAAGCGGCCCCTCGCTGTCCCCGGTTCCGGCCCGTTCGACCCGGATGAAGACCATGCCCGACTGCCGAGCGATGTCCTGGAGCAGGCCGGGCTTGTCGGCCGGGACGTCGAGCGAGCCGCACGACACCCATTGCGCCAGGAACAGCGCCGGAAGCGGACGGGCGGCACCGGCCGGACGGGTGAGGATGGTCCGCAGCCTATGGCCTTCGGACGTGCGCACCGAGCCATATTCGGTCTCGACCCCGGCCAGAGCCTGGAGCGGCCGGGCATCCTTCCGCGGAAGATCGCCGGCCATCCGTACCGCCTGCGCCTCGAGCGGCGAGGCGGCGAGCAGAGTCAGAAAGAAAAGTGTCGCGCGCATCGTCCTTCCTCCTTGCCGCCAGCTAAGAGGCCGGCCCCGGACGGGGCCAGAGCGATGGGACGAGGGGACGAGAATCAGGCCTGGAGCCGGCTCCGATAGCGCTTGCCGAGCTTCAGGACGGTGCCATCCGCCATCACGACGTCCAAGGGGCGCAGGCGGGCAATCCGGTCGCGGCGGACGAGCAGGGAGCGGTGAATGCGCACGAAGCCGTGAGGAGCCAGCTCGGATTCGAGAGCCGAGAGGGCGGCCCGTTCGACTCGGCTATGGCCGCCTCCATGGAGCTCGACATAATTCCCTGCGGCCCGGATCCAGTCGACCCGATCGAGCTCCGGGGCGAGGGCGGCCGGTTCGGCTTCGGGCCGTCCCGGAAGCGCCGCGGCCAGGCGCGGGGCGGCAAGGAGAGCCGCGGCGAGGGCGAGGCCGGGCAGGCGGCGAAGCAGCTCGAAGGCGAGCGAGTCGAGTCCGGACAGCAGAATCTGCTGGAGCGCGAGCGAGGCGAGCAGCGCCCCGCCCAGGGCCGAGGCCTTCAGCGGCCACCCCGGCAGGCGCTTGCCGAGCTCGAACGCCAGGTACCACGGGAGCAGGTTCGCGATTCCCCAGGCCAAAGCGGCGGGCAGGGTCTCGGCTTGTCCCGCATAATGAGTGTAGGCGACGCAATAGAAAGCCGTGACGAGGACGAGCACCGATGCGACCGACAGGGCCTGCAAGGGCGGAAGGGGAGACTTGATGAGGGTCAGCACACCCCCAGTCTAGAGAGGAGCGGCCGGCGGGAAAAGCCGGCGGCGGCTCGGCGCCGCGGGGCCTTGTCCGGGCCGATCGCGGGCCCATATTGAGCGAGCCGGGGAACCTTCGACCGTTTCGGGCACTCCACGCGTCCGCAGGCACTGGGGCGGGGCGCACGCACAGGCGTCGCCGCGTTAATCAATAAGCCATTGTGGTTGTGCGATAGTGCGGGCTAGGATGGCCGGCCAGGCAATGGGCGCCCGCGCGGCCCCGTAAGGACGAGAATGACGAAGCTTAGCGGCAGCGACTCCAAGAGCACCCTTTACTGCTCCTTCTGCGGAAAGTCGCAGCACGAGGTCAGGAAGCTCATCGCCGGCCCGACCGTGTTCATCTGCGACGAATGCGTCGAGCTGTGCAACGACATCATCCGCGAGGAGACCAAATCCTCGCTGGTCAAGACCCGCGACGGCGTTCCGACGCCGCTCGAGATCTGCAAGCATCTCGACGACTATGTGATCGGCCAGAGCCACGCCAAGCGCGTGCTCTCGGTCGCTGTCCACAACCATTACAAGCGGCTAGCGCATGGCTCGAAGACCGGCGAGGTCGAGCTTTCGAAGTCGAACATCCTGCTCGTCGGGCCGACCGGCTGCGGCAAGACCTTGCTTGCCCAGACGCTGGCGCGCCTCCTCGACGTGCCTTTCACCATGGCGGATGCGACGACGCTGACTGAAGCCGGCTACGTCGGCGAGGACGTCGAGAACATCATCCTGAAGCTGCTCCAGGCCTCCGACTACAATGTTGAGCGGGCGCAGCGCGGCATCGTCTACATCGACGAGATCGACAAGATCAGCCGCAAGTCGGACAACCCCTCGATCACCCGCGACGTGTCGGGCGAGGGCGTGCAGCAGGCGCTCCTCAAGCTGATGGAGGGGACCACCGCCTCCGTGCCGCCGCAGGGCGGCCGCAAGCACCCGCAGCAGGAGTTCCTGCAGGTCGACACGACCAACATCCTGTTCATCTGCGGCGGCGCCTTCGCCGGGCTCGAGAAGATCATCGGCGACCGCCTGCAGGGCAAGTCGATCGGCTTCGGCGCCTATGTCGCCGCGCCCGAGGAGCGCCGCACCGGCGAGATCCTGCGCCAGGGCGAGCCGGACGACCTTCTGAAGTTCGGGCTCATCCCGGAGTTCGTCGGCCGGCTGCCGGTGATCGCGACGCTCGAGGATCTGGACGAGAGCGCTCTCGTCAAGATCCTGAAGGAGCCGAAGAACGCCCTCGTCAAGCAGTACGCCAAGCTGTTCGACATGGAGGACGTGAAGCTGAGCTTCACCGAGGAGGCCCTGATCGCCGTCGCCAAGAAGGCGATCGAGCGCAAGACCGGCGCCCGCGGGCTACGCTCGATCCTCGAGAACATTCTCCTCGACACGATGTTCGACCTGCCCTCCATGGACGGGGTCGACGAGGTGATGATCGACAAGGACGTGGTCGAGGGCCGCAAGGACCCGATCCGAGTCTATGCCGAGAAGAAGGGCGAGAGCGCGGCCTAGCCTTCGCCGGCTGGCGCGCTACCTCCCCCGGCCGGCCTTTCCCTTGGGAAGCCGGGGCCCCACCACATAAGCGAAATCCCGGCCGATCTCCTCGAGCAGGGGAGCGCCGGACCGGGCCTCCTCGGCGCTGATCTCCCGCTTGAGGTGGCGGAAGTCCGCCACCATGGTCACCCGCGCCCCGGACTTGCTCACCGTGCGCGTGATCCGCGAACCCGCGACCGTCTTGTCCAGCGCCGACGCCTCGAGCGAATAGCCCTCGCCGCCCCCGGGAAGGATGATGGTCTCGGTCAGCCGCTCCCAGTGCGGATCGGATCCGATGAGGACCGGCCAGTCCTTGCCGGGGCCGCTGCTCCGGTCGAAATCGGGCTGCCACTCGAGCGTGCTCTGGGTGAAGGTGTAGCGGTGCTCGCGCCGGCCCTCGAACGGCGCCCAGTCCATCGCCGACTTGCCGCCGAGACGGACCACGAAGCCGCCGCCGGAGTCCTCGGGCCGCCTCTCCAGGATCTCCAGGTCCTGGTTCCGGATCCGGGGCACCAGCCCCTTGATCGCGGTGTCGAACTCGGCCGAGTCGGTGGCGCCCGAAAGCGTCGCCCGCATCGCCGCCGCCGCCACTCCCCGCAAGGTCAGCGTGGCCTCGAAGGGAATCTCTCCCTCCAGGCCCTTCGATCCGTCCCAGACGATCGACGCCTCGCGCGTCGGAGCGGTCAGCTCCCCCTGCACGGTCTCCTCGAGCACGCCCCCGCGGCGCAGCGGCAGCCCGTATGAGAAAGGCGTGATCGCGAGCTCCTCGAGGGTCCGCTGGCCGTAGCCGACGGCATCCAGATAATAGGTCTTCGAGCCGATCCGCGCCCGCACCAGCACATGGTCGAACAGCAGCAGCGACGGGAGCTGTTCCTTGAGCCTGTCGTCGTTCTGGCTGCTGACGAGCATCGGCTCCGCCTCGATCCCGAGGCGATCGAGCAGGGCGAGGAGAAGGCTGGTCTTGCCCTTGCAGTCGCCGAAACGCCGCTCCCAGGTGTCGTCCGCGCTCATCGGCACATAGGCGCCGTCGCCGAGCAGCAGGGCCACGTAGCGGACCTGCTCCTGGGCCAGTCGAAGCGCGGCGAGCATTCGACCGCCGGGATCGCCGGTCGAGGCGGCGATTTTGTCGGCTTCGCGAAGCAGCGGGGAGGCCGGGCCGGGACGGCGCGACTTGTCGAAGAGCGGGCTGACCAGGTCCGCGACCGCGCTCCAGTCCTTGTAGGCGCTGACCTGGATAAGCGGCGCGACATAGCGCGGCGGAGTGAATTTCGGGGTCGGAACCGGCTTCACGTCGGTCGCGACGAAGCGGTGCTCGGTGGCCCCTGAGCGGCGGACGATCTGGGGCGGAGCGATCGACGGCGCCAGCTTCCAGTTCACCTTGACGTCGTCCGCGACCAGGAACCGGCGCTCCATCCAGGCTATCGGCACGGGCGCGAGCAGGTTCTGGAGCTCCTCGGGCTTGAGGCCGAGGGAGGAGGGCCTGGTCTTGTAGGTGTAGGACACGCTCAGGATGTCGCCCACCTGCAGGCCCCGGGCGGGGATCACCACGGTCCGGGTCCCGTCGAGCATGGCCTTCTCGAGATTGTTCTCGCGGCGCAGGACGAGAGTCTCGGCGGACTTCAGGAGGTCGATCGTCGCTCCGCCGCGGAGGATCGAGATCTTGTGGATGGTGAGGTCGGTCCTCTCCACGTTCCAGGGGAGGGTGACGTTGCCGAGCGCCTGCAGGCCGCCGGTGGTCAGCGGAGCGGCGGCATATTCGATATATTGCTCGATCCCGTCCGGAAGGATTCTTTCCTGGGCCGAGCTCAGCAGGAACTGGAAGGGCGTGTCGCCACCCTTGGAGTCCATCGGCGGAATGGCCGGGGCGATCACCCAGGCCGGCGCTGGGCCCGTCCTGGGCTCGGGCTCGGCGGCCACCGCTCCCGATCCCAGAGCGAGCATCGTGGCGGCCAGGGCCGCCGAGGCCGAAGCCCGCATATCAATCCCCCTTCTCGCCGGCCGCCATCCTGGCGTCGGCGCCTATTTGGCCTCCGGCCGCACATTGGCGACCTTGTAGAGGAACACCTCTTCCTGGCTCAGGCAACGCCGGGTCGAGCCGTCGCCGCCTTGCTCCTTGACGGCTTTCTGGCGGTACATGACGTCGGTCAGAAGCTTGCGCGACACGCCCATCCGGATCAGGAAGTCGTTGTCCTCGCTGGCGAGCATGGCCGAATCCTGCTCGATGTCGCCGATCAGGCCGACCGTGCTCTCAGTGCCTCGAAGCACCTCCGCCTCGATGGCGCCGCGGTCGCTGGTGTGCGTGAACATGTGGACGACGAACAGGCCGCCGGGGTCGATCATCCGGCCTCGGCCGCCCATGAACACGAAGTTGCAGGCGCTGAAGCAGGCCCAGCCATCCGGGATTCGGGTGAAGGCGAGCGACTGGCGGATCAGCTTGCCGGCCTCGGTGCCCGCCCGGGCGTCGCCCCCCGGGGAGCGGAGCCAGATCTGGTCGATCGGCTCATGCTTCTTCAGAGCGGCCTGGAGCCGGGCCGGAAGGCCGCTGTCGATCGCGCCCTCGGCGAGCAGGATCCGAAGCCCGCCCTCCTCGCGCAGGGTGAGCTGCATCGTCTTGTTGGCGGAGACGTTGAGCTCCTTGGGGCAGGTCGGGTTGGCGGGATCGACGGCCGCCTGGGTCGCCGAGGACGAAAGCAGGGCCGCCACGGCGAGCCAGGTCGGTGCCCCCGCCATCGGCTCAGGCCGCGAGCACGTAATTGCCGCCGCCGGGCTTGCGGCACATCTTCTTGTCGACCGTCGTCTCCTCGCCGTCGACGATGACGACGTCCGTGATCAGCATGCAATTGCCGCCGTCGGCGGAAGCCCTCTGGTCGCGAACCGTGGACGATCCCTTCACGCCCGGCCGGGTTTCGCTCTCCCAGGTGGAGGTCGTCCCGACTCCGCCGCGCACCGCATTGTCGGTCGCGGTCGCGGCCTGGACCTGCTCCTTGCAGTCGAGCTTGCGGATGATCGCGTCGGTGAGCAGCGACGCGACCGGCAGGCCGGCGGCGATCAGAGCGCCCGGAGCGCCCCAGCCGCCGAGCGCGGTCCCGGCAATGCCGCCGGCGATGGCTCCGAACATGCCGCCGCTTTTCTTCTTCTTGGGGGTGCACTTCTGCCCCGCCGACTCGGCCTTCTCCTTGGCGAAGACGGGGGGCTGCGCCGTGAGCAGCAGGAGCGGGATGCACGCGAACAGATACCGACGCATAAGCTGGACTCCGGAAATGCCTGACTGGCCTCTAGAATGGGCGCTAGACCCGTCCTGTTGCGGCTTCATGCCGCAGGCCCGGCGCCTGTGTCTCAATTGTTGCAGCCCCCCGTTCGCGGCATCGGCCGACAACCCCTAACCCATTGGCAGGTCTGCCATATCGCAAGACGGTCGGAAAGAGGCAATCGACGCCGCCGGTTCCGGCCCGGACGGTGGCGCGAGCGCGACCGGCCGTCATCCGCATTGATGACGCGGCCCGGGTCCCCATATAGGGTGCAAGAAGGCCCAAGCGGCCCGCATGTGGAGTTTCGATGGCCCAGAATTATCCCGTCCTGCCGCTTCGCGACATCGTCGTGTTCCCGCAGATGATCGTGCCGCTCTTCGTCGGCCGCGACAAATCGGTCGCGGCGCTCGAAAGCGCGATGGCGGCGGACAAGCAGATCTTCCTCGTCTCCCAGCTCGATCCGGCCGAGGACGATCCCGATCGCGACGCGCTCTACGACATGGGCGTGGTCGCCACCGTGCTCCAGCTTCTCAAGCTCCCCGACGGGACGGTGCGTGTGCTGGTCGAGGGCCAGCAGCGCGCGAACCTCGTCTCGATGGCCATGGAGGACCAGCATCTCGTCGCCGAAGTCGAGCCGATCGACGTCGACGAGCCCGAGGGCGCGGAGGTCGCGGCCCTGATGCGCTCGGTCGTCGAGCAGTTCGAGAATTATTCGAAGCTCAACCGAAAGCTGCCGGCCGAGACGGCGGTCCAGCTCGCGCAGATCGGCGAGGCCTCCAAGCTCGCCGATTCGGTCGCCGCCAACATCAACATCAAGGTCTCCGACAAGCAGGCCCTGCTCGCCGAACTCAATCCGGTGCGCCGGCTCGAGATGGTGTTCGCCTTCATGGAGGGCGAGCTCGGAGTGCTCCAGGTGGAGAAAAGGATCCGAAGCCGGGTCAAGCGCCAGATGGAGAAGACCCAGCGCGAATATTATCTCAACGAGCAGCTCAAGGCGATCCAGCGCGAGCTGGGCAACGAGGGCGAGGAAGGGGAGGGCGACGAGCTCGCCGAGCTGACCCGCAAGATCGCCAAGACCAAGCTTTCGAAGGAGGCCCGGGCCAAGGCAACCCAGGAGCTCAAGAAGCTCAAGGCGATGGCGCCGATGTCGGCCGAGGCGACGGTCTCGCGCAACTATCTCGACGTCCTGCTCGGCCTGCCGTGGGGCAAGAAGTCGAAGGTCAAGAAGGACATCGCCGAGGCGCAGGCGATACTCGACGAGGACCATTACGGGCTCGAGAAGGTCAAGGACCGGATCGTCGAATATCTCGCCGTCCAGGCCCGCACCAACAAGCTGAAGGGGCCGATCCTGTGCCTCGTCGGGCCGCCGGGCGTCGGCAAGACCTCGCTCGGCCGCTCGATCGCGCGGGCGACGGGCCGCGAGTTCGTCCGCCAGTCGCTCGGCGGGGTCCGCGACGAAGCCGAGATCCGCGGCCACCGCCGCACCTATATCGGCTCGCTTCCGGGCAAGATCGTGTCGAACCTGAGGAAGGCGGGCACTTCCAACCCCCTCTTCCTGCTCGACGAGATCGACAAGCTCGGCCAGGATTTCCGCGGCGATCCGGCGTCGGCCCTGCTCGAGGTGCTCGATCCCGAGCAGAATTCGAAGTTCCAGGATCATTATCTGGAGATCGACTACGACCTCAGCGACGTCATGTTCGTGACGACGGCGAACACGATGGACATGCCGCAGCCGCTGCTCGATCGGATGGAGATCATCCGTCTCGAAGGCTATACCGAGGACGAGAAGGTCGAGATCGCGACCCGCCACCTCATCCCCAAGCAGATCGAGTCGCACGGCCTCAAGGAAGGCGAGCTGGTCTTCGCGAAGGACGGCCTTCGGAGCCTGATCCAGCATTATACCCGAGAGGCGGGAGTCCGCACCCTGGAGCGCGAGATCGCCAAGGTCGCGCGCAAGGTGCTTCGCCGAATCCTCGAGGGCAAGACCGAGCGGGTCGAGCTCACCGCCGAGAATATCGGCGAATATTCCGGCGTCCGACGCCACCGTCACGGCATGGGCGAGGAGGAGGACCAGATCGGCGCCGTCACCGGCCTGGCCTGGACCGAGGTCGGCGGCGAGCTTCTGACCATCGAGGCCGTCACCGTGCCCGGCAAGGGCCAGATCAGGACGACCGGCAAGCTGGGCGACGTCATGCAGGAGTCGATCCAGGCCGCTTTCTCCTTCGTCAAGGCGAGGAGCCCGAGCTACGGCGTCAAGCCGAGCCTCTTCGGCCGCAAGGACATCCACGTCCACCTGCCGGAGGGCGCCACTCCCAAGGACGGCCCTTCGGCGGGAGTCGGAATGGTGACCGCGATCATCTCCACGCTGACCGGGATCCCGGTTCGCCGCGACGTCGCCATGACCGGCGAGGTCACCCTGCGCGGGCGGGTGCTTCCGATCGGCGGCCTCAAGGAGAAGCTGCTCGCGGCCCTTCGCGGCGGGATCAAGAAGGTGCTGATCCCGGCCGAGAACGAGAAGGACCTGGTCGAGATACCGGCGACCATCACCGGCGGGCTCGAGATCGTTCCGGTGAGCCATGTCGACGAGGTGCTCAGCCACGCTCTGGCGACCCCGGTGGCTCCGATCGACTGGACCGAGGCCGACGACCTCGCCGCGGTCCCGGCGCCCGAGCTCGCGGCCGCCCCCGACGACGTCGCCGGAGCCTCGATCAGGCACTGAAAAGGGGGACTGTCCCTCTTTTCGAAAAGGGGGACTGTCCCTCTTTTCGCTAGGCACGGAGAAGCTCTAATCCTCCCCCGGATTTCCGGGGGAGGGGGACCGCGCGCAGCGCGGTGGAGGGGTTCTGCGGTCTTGGAAGAACGCCTACACCAGGCTTCGCCCGGTCCGTCTCCCCGCGAAAACGCGGGGAGGATTTTTGGGCGGATTGCTGCGGCGCATCAACGATCTTGGATCGGGAAGGCACGATTTTCCCTCGAAAAGTCGCGCTTTCCTTTTGACTCGCTCTCCGCTCCTGCCGTTAGATAAGCGGAAGCGCCAACTGCGACTCAATCGGAAAAAAAGGGGGTTCGGGAGAGATGAACAAGCAGGAGCTTATCGGGGCCGTGGCCGACGCGACCGGCCTCAGCCGCGGCGATGCGACCCGGGCCGTCGAGGGCGTGTTCGACACGATCCAGAACGCCCTGAAGCGCGGCGACGAAGTCCGGCTGGTCGGCTTCGGGACCTTCTCCTGCTCCAAGCGCAAGGCCTCCACCGGCCGCAACCCCCGCACCGGCGAGCCGATGCAGATCAAGGAATCGACCCAGCCCAAGTTCAAGGCGGGCAAGGTGCTGAAGGACAGCGTCGGCCGCTGAGGCGCTCTGGACAGTCCGCCCGGGCGTTACTAAGTGGCCCCTTCCGCAACGGCGTGGGCGCGTAGCTCAGTGGTAGAGCACACCCTTCACACGGGTGGGGTCGTAGGTTCAATCCCTACCGCGCCCACCACGCCCTTCCCCCCATCGTCCTTCGGGCGAAAGCCGGAAATCCACGAACGCGCGGCGCGCAACCTTCGTACCGCCACGTTCACGGATCGCGGATCAAGTCCGGGATGACGAAGTCGCTGCTCCGGTTACTGCCCCTCCAGCGGCAGCTTATCGCCCGATCCCAGGACTCCCAGAGCTTCCGCCGCCCGTTCGACCTCCTCGTCGCTCGGGGGCTCGGGAAGCGCCTCGCCGGGGCCGCGGGCGTCGTCGGGCAAGCCCGGGCCGGTGCCCGCGATGCTCTCGTTGCGAGCGCGCTCGTTCGGTCCGTTGCTGATCTTTTCCTTGTCGTCCATGCCAAGTCTCCTCGGCTGTGCTAATGACGGCGCCGCGAGGAGGTTCCGGCGATGAGCGAAGCGGGCGATGCGGTCCTGAGGGAGCTTCGGGCTTTCGGCCTCGCTTATCCGGGCGCCCATTCGAAGGCGCCCTGGCCCGAGCATGACGACCTCGCCGTCAACGACAAGACCTTCGCCTACCTGCCGGCGGCGGGGCAGCCGTTCAGCCTGTCCGTGAAGCTGCCCTATACCGGCGAGGTCGCGCTCGGCCTGCCTTATGCGAAGCCGACCGCCTACGGCCTCGGCAAGTCGGGCTGGGTGAGCTTTGCGCCTTCGGAAAGCCAGATGCCGAGCCTGGAGCAACTCAAGGACTGGATCGACGAGAGCTACCGCGCGCAGGCGCCGAGGAAGCTGGTGAAGGAGCTGGACTCGCGCCATTGACGCCGCCCCGGCGCAGGCCGGGACCCCGGTGGTGAAGACCGCCGCGGCTTTCACCCGGCGGCATCAGCCTTCGCCGGGATGACGGGTCAGGCCATCGCCTTCGCCACGATCTCATAGGACCGCAGCCGCGCCTGGTGGTCGAATATCTGCGACGTGACCATCAGCTCATCGGCGCCGGTCCGCTCCACGAACGCCGCGATCTGCTCGGCCACGGTCGCGGCGTCGCCGACCGCCGAGCAGGTGAGGACCTGGCGCAGCAGAGCGCGTCCCTCGAGGGGCAGGGTGTCGGCATAGCCGGCGACGGGCGGCGGCAGCTTCCCGGGCCTGCCGGTGCGAAGGTTGACGAAGGCCTGCTGAACGGACGTCGCGAGCAACTCCGCCTCTTCGCCCGAGTCCGCCGCGAAGGCGTTGAAGCCGAGCATGAGGTAAGGCCGATCGAGCTGCGCGGAGGGCTGGAAGCGCTCGCGATAGACCCGGATCGCGTCCTGCATCTGAGCCGGCGCGAAATGGGAGGCGAAGGCGTAGGGCAGGCCCAGCATGGCGGCCAGCTGCGCCCCGAACAGGCTGGATCCGAGGATCCAGACCGGGACGTCCAGGCCCTCGCCCGGAACGGCCCGGACAGCGCGGCCCTCCCGGCGCTCGAAATAGCCGATCAGCTCGACCACGTCCTGCGGGAACTGGTTCTCGTCCGAGGCGAGGTTGCGCCTGAGGGCCAGGGCGGCGGCCCGGTCGGTGCCGGGGGCCCGGCCCAGCCCAAGGTCCACGCGCCCGGGAAAGAGCGATTCCAGAGTCCCGAACTGCTCGGCGACGACGAGGGGCGAGTGGTTGGGCAGCATGATCCCGCCGGCGCCGATCCGGATCGTCGAGGTGCCCGCGCCGACGAAGGCGAGCGCGACCGCGGTCGCGGCGCTGGCGATGCCCGGCATCGAATGATGCTCGGCCATCCAGAAGCGGCGGTAGCCGAGCCGCTCGGCCGCCTGGGCGAGCTCGAGCGAGTTGCGCAGCGCCCGGCCGGCGTCGGCGCCTTCGGGGACGGGGGCGAGATCGAGAACTGAGAGCGGGATCATGAGCGGGAGATAGGAACGCCGCCGTCCCGGCGAAAGCCGGGACCTGCGGGAGGCCCGCCGAGACCTCTCGACTCGAGGTCCCGGCTTGCGCCGGGATGACGGGCGCGCCCGCACCGGCTAGGGGCTGGCCATGCTTCAGCGGAGCCCCGAGACCCGCCGCCTCTGGCGCGACGAGATTCGCGCGACGCTGGCGCTCGCCTGGCCGCTCATCCTCACCAACATCGCCCAGGCCCTGATCCACGTCACCGACGTCGTCCTGCTCGGCTGGGCCGGGCCCTCCGTGCTGGCGGCGGGAACGCTCGGCGTGAACGTCTATTTCGCTTTCCTCATCTTCGGGATCGGCCTCGTCACGGCGACCGCGCCGATGATCGCGAAGGAGCTGGGCGAGCGCAGCCACAGCGTCCGCGACGTCCGCCGGACGGTGCGCCAGGGCATGTGGGCCGCGGTCGCGCTCACCGTTCCGGTCTGGCTCGTCCTCTGGTTCAGCGGCTCGATCCTCGTCGCCATCGGCCAGGACGCCGCGCTCGCGGCCGATGCTCAGATCTTCGTCCGCGCCCTGCAATGGGGCTTCCTTCCCTATCTCTGGTACCTGGTGCTCCGCTCCTTCATCTCGGCGCTGGAGAAGCCGCTCTGGTCGTTCGTCGTCGGTGTGATCGCCGTCCTCTTCAACGGGATCGTCAATTACGGGCTGATCTTCGGCCATTTCGGCTTGCCGAGGCTCGGAATCGTCGGCGCCGGCATGGGCAGCGCGATGGCGAACACGCTCATGTTCGTCGGCATGGCGCTGGTGGTGACGACCAACCGCCGCTTCCGCCGATTCCGCCTGTTCGGTCAATTCTGGCGGCCTGACTGGCAGCGTTTCCGGGAAGTCTGGCGGCTCGGGCTGCCGATCGCCGTGACCCTCGCGCTCGAGATCACCATCTTCAACGCCGCGGTCTTCCTGATGGGGCTGATCGGCGCCGAGTCGATCGCCGCCCACGCCATCGCCATCCAGCTCGCGGCGCTCTCCTTCATGGTCCCGATGGGCCTGTCGCAGGCGGCGACGGTCCGGGTCGGCCTCGCCTTCGGGCGCCGCGACCGAGCCGGGATCGCCCGCGCCGGCTGGACAGCCTTCGCCCTGGGCACCGGCTTCATGTCGCTGACCGGCCTCGTCATGCTGGCCGCGCCCTACGCCCTGGTGACGATGTTCCTCGATCCCGCTTTGCCCGCCAATCGCGGAGTCATCCCGCTTGCCGTGTCGTTCCTGCTCGTCGCGGCCTTCTTCCAGATCTTCGACGGCGCCCAGGTCGTCGCCGCCGGGATGCTCCGCGGGCTCCAGGATACGAAGGTGCCGATGATCTGCGCAGCGATCGGCTATTGGGTCATCGGACTCGTCACCGGGGTAGGCCTTGGCTTCGGCCTCGGCTGGCAGGGCGTCGGAATCTGGATCGGCCTCGCCGCGGGACTCGCCTCTGTGGCGGCGATGCTGCTCGCGAGGTGGATGAGGCGCGAGCGGCTCGGCCTCGCCGATTGGTGACGCTTCGCCTTGACGCCCCAGCGCCCCGGCCCCTATGTGCGCGCCGCACCTTCAGGCGCTTGCGGCGATCGTAGCTCAGCTGGTTAGAGCATCGGTTTGTGGTACCGAGGGTCGCGGGTTCAAGTCCCGTCGATCGCCCCACCGCGCCTGCCATATTCAGGACCTTCGCATGCAAGCCCCGTGGGATTATCCCGATTTCGACGATCATGAGGTCGTCCACTTCGTCACGGACCGCGCCAGCGGCCTTTGCGCCGTCATCGCCGTCCACTCGACCCATCTCGGCCCGGCCGGAGGCGGCGTCCGCTTCTGGCATTATGCGGAGCCGGGCGAGGCGGTGCGCGACGCCCTTCGGCTATCGCGCGGGATGAGCTTCAAGAACGCCATGGCGGGGCTTCCGCTCGGCGGCGGCAAGGCGGTGATCCTGGCCGATGAGGAGCGGACCAAGACCCCCGAGATGCTCGCCGCCTACGGCCGCGCGGTCGAGAGCCTGGGCGGACGTTACGTGACGGCGGAGGATGTCGGAATGACCGTCGCCGACATGGTGGCGCTCTCCAGGGAGACAAGCCACGTCGCCGGGCTGCCGGTCGCCGAGGGGTCGGTCGGCGGCGATCCCGGCCCGCACACCAGCTACGGCGTCTTCCTCGGCGTCAAGGCGGCGGTGAAGCGGGCGCTGGGCAGGGACAGCCTCGAGGGCGTCCATCTCGCTCTGCAGGGGGCCGGCAGCGTCGCTTCCGGGCTGGCTCGGCGGGCCGCGGCCGAAGGCGCCCGGATCACACTCACCGACATCGACCGCGGCCGCGCCGAGGCGCTGGCGGCGGAAGTCGCGGGCGAGGCGGTCGCCCCGGAGGCGATCATGACCCTCGAGGCGAACGTTCTGAGCCCGAATGCGCTCGGAGCGATCCTGACCGGGGAATCGATCGCGGCGCTGAAGGTGCCGGTCGTCGCCGGCGGCGCCAACAACCAGCTCGCCACGCCCGAGGACGGCCAGCGCATCCATCAGCGCGGAATCCTCTACGCTCCGGATTACGTGATCAACGCCGGCGGAATCATCAACGTCTCGACCGAATATCTGAAGGACGGCGACCAGGAGACGGTCCGCGGCCGGATCGAGCAGATCCCGGTCAGGCTCGAGCAGATCTGGGCCGAGAGCGCCGCGACCGGCCGCAATCCGGCCGAAGTGGCGGACGCGATGGCGATGCGGCTGATCGGCCGCTAGCTCAAAGCGCCGCCGGCTCCCGGGCCGCCTCGCGCCCGAGCCGGTGCTCGCGATAGAGGGTATAGAGGCCGCTCGCGACGATGATCGCCGCGCCCAGCCAGGTCGTCGAGGCGGGCCGGTCGGAGAAGACCAGCCAGCCGAGCAGCACCGCCCACAGCAATTGGGTGTAGTCGAAGGGCACCACCGCCGCGACCGGCGCGAAGCGGAGCGAGGCGGTGAGGCAGATCTGGCTGAAGCCGCCGACCGCGCCCAGGGCCGCCAGGAGCAGCCAGGTGCGGCCGTCATGCGCCTGGCCGAAGAAGGGCATGAGCAGGCCGGTCGCCGCCATGGAGAGCAGGCTGAACCACAGCACCGTCGTCTGCGTCCCCTCCGTCCTGCCCACCTGCCTGATCGTGATCGTCACGATGCCCGCGCCGAAGGCGGCGAGGCCGGCGAGAAGCAGCCCGAGCGGCGGAAGGTGCCGGCCTTCCGGCCGCATCACAACGAGCACTCCGACGAAGCCCAGGGCGACGGCGGTCCAGCGGTGGCGTCCGACCGATTCGCCGAGCACAAGTGCGGACAGCGCGACCGAGAAGAGCGGGGCGGCGAAGCCGATCGTCGTCGTCTCGGCGAGGGGCAGGAGGCCGAGCGCGCTGAAGCTGAGGATCAGGGTCGTCAGGCCCGCCGCCGCTCGCCAGGCATGCGCCAGCGGCCGCCGGGTCCGCCAGGCGGCGAAGTTGCGGCTTCCGGCGATCCACAGCAGCAGCGGCGGAAGGCCGAAGGCGAAGCGGTAGAAAGCCAGCTCGACGGTCGCGACCCCGGCTTCGTGCCCGACCTTCACCAGCATCGCCATGAAGGCGAAGCAGGTGGCGGCGGCGACCCGAAGGCCGATGCCGAGGAGCCGGTTCTGCTGGGGGCGGTCCGAGGACATGGACTGGTCATTGCGGGGAGCGGGGCGACGAAGCAATCCGGCGCGACCCGAAACCCGCGCTGGATTGCTTCCACGCCCTCCGCCGGGGTCGCAATGGCCGGTGGCCCGCGCTACATACCCGCCGGGCAAATGCATATTCTCGCGAATCCGACACGCTTCCTGCGGCTGGCGAGGCCGCTTACCGCCTGGCTCGGCTGGGGCGGGGCGATGCTGATCGCCGCCGGCCTGGGCTGGGGCCTGCTGGTCGCCCCGCCCGATTATCTCCAGGGCGACACCGTCCGCATCATGTACGTCCATGTGCCCGCCGCCTGGCTCGGAATGGCGGGCTGGGCCGGGATCGCCGTGGCGAGCCTGATGCAGATCGTCTGGCGCCACCCGCTCGCCGGGATCGCGGCGCGGGCGCTCGCGCTGCCCGGAGCGGCCTTCGCCTTCATCTGCCTCGCCACGGGCTCGCTCTGGGGACGCCCCGCCTGGGGCACCTGGTGGGAATGGGACGGCCGCATGACCTCGATGCTGGTCCTCCTCTTCCTCTACATCGGCTTCATCGCGCTCGCCGAGGCCGAGCGCGAACGGGGCGGGGAGGGGAGGCTCGCGGCCATCTTCGGCCTCGTCGGCGCGATCAACCTTCCGGTCATCCATTATTCGGTCCAGTGGTGGCGCACCCTGCACCAGGGGCAGAGCATCGGCCTCGGGCGCTCGAGCATCGATTCCTCGATGCTCTCGCCGCTGCTCGCCGCCGCCGCGGGCTTCACCCTCCTCTTCGGAGCCGTCGTCCTGATGCGGATGCGCGCGGCCCTCGCCCGGCAGAAGGTCGAGGCGCGGATGCGAAGGATGGCGTCATGAGCCACTGGCCCTTCATCGCCGCCGCCTACGCCGTCGCCCTCCTGGGAACGCTCGGCCTGACGGCGTGGAGCTTCGTGGCGATGCGACGCGCCGAGCGTGCCGCCGATGCCGTGAAGGCCGAGCGGTGAAGCCGAAGAACCAGCGCCTGACCCTGCTCGTCCTCGCCGTCGCAGCGATCCTCGGCGCGGTCCTGCTCGCCATGTCGGCCCTGAAGGACCAGGCCGCCTATTTCTACACGCCGGGCGACGTCGCCCGCGAGAGTCCTCCGGCCGGGCGCGCCGTGCGCATCGGCGGAATGGTGAAGGCCGGCTCGATAGTGCGCGACCCGGACGGCGTCACGATCGACTTCATCGTCAAGGACGAGACCCCGCACATCATCCCGGTCCGATTCAAGGGAATTGTGCCGGACCTGTTCAAGGAGAATAGCGGAGTCGTCGCGGAGGGCCGCTTCGATCACGCCGGCCTGTTCCTCGCCGACAACATCCTCGCCAAGCATGACGAGAATTACATGCCGCCCCAACTCGACCGAAAAAAGGGCGAGCATAAGAGCGAGAGCCTGAAATGATCGCCGAGCTCGGCCTGGCGGCGTTGTGGCTGGCGGCGGCGCTGTCGCTGCTCCAGCTCGGCCTGGGCATCGCGGCGCTTCGGATCCTCCCTGCCGGCGAAGCCGGTGGGGAGGGGGATCATGCGCAGCATGGTGGAGGGATAACCGACGAGGCCTCGCCAGCCACCCCTCCACCCCGCTACGCGGGGCCCCCCTCCCCGTCTACGATGGGGAGGACAAATCCCGCCTCCGCAATCCGGCCCATCGCAGTGGTCCAGGCGCTCCTGGCGGGTCTCGCCTTCCTCGCCCTCATCCAGCTCTTCCTCCGGACCGACCTGTCGGTGAAGCTGGTCGCGTCGAGCAGCCACGCCCTCAAGCCCTGGATCTACAAATTCGCCGGCACCTGGGGCAATCACGAGGGCTCGATGCTGCTGTGGGTCACCGTGCTCGCCGTCGCCGGGGCCGCGGTCGCCCTGCTCGAGCGGCGGCTGCCCGAGCGCACCCTGATCGCAACCCTGGCCGCCCAGGCGGCGATCGGGCTCGGTTTCTACGCCTTCCTGCTCTTCTCCTCCAACCCGTTCGAGCGGCTCTTTCCGGTGCCGGCCGAGGGCAACGGCCTCAATCCGCTGCTCCAGGATCCCGGCCTCGCCTTCCACCCGCCGACGCTCTATTTCGGCTATGTCGGGATCTCCGTCGCTTTCTCCTTCGCGGTGGGCGCTCTCGTCACCCGCGACGTCGGCCCCGCCTTCGCCCGGGCGATGCGGCCCTGGGTGCTCGCCGCCTGGATCTTCCTCACCCTCGGCATCACCGCCGGCTCCTATTGGGCCTATTACGAGCTCGGCTGGGGCGGCTGGTGGTTCTGGGATCCGGTCGAGAACGCCTCGCTCATGCCCTGGCTCGCGGCGACGGCCCTCCTCCATTCGGTCACCGTCCTCGCCACCCGCGACGGCCTTCGCGCCTGGACGGTGATGCTCGCCGTGGTCGCCTTCTCGATGTCGATGGTCGGCACCTTCCTCGTCCGCTCGGGCATCCTCACCAGCGTCCACAGCTTCGCGGTCGACCCGAAGCGGGGCGCGTTCATCCTCGTCCTGCTCGCGCTCTACATAGGCGGGGCGCTGGCGCTGTTCGGGCTGCGGGTGGGCACTGTGAAGGAAGGCTCGACCTTCGAGCCGGTCAGCCGCGAGGGCGCGCTCGTCCTCAACAACCTGCTCCTGTCGGCCGTGCTTGGAATCGTCCTCGTCGGCACCCTCTACCCGCTCGCCGCCGAGGCGGCGACGGGCGAGAAGCTGTCGGTCGGCCCGCCCTATTTCAACAGCGCCGCCGGTCCGCTCGCGCTCCTCCTAGTCTCGGCGATGGCCGCCGGGCCGCTGCTGCGCTGGCGGCGCGACCGGCTGCGCGAGGTGGCCGGGCGAATCGCCCTGCCCATCCTGGTGACGGCCGTGGCGCTGCTGGTCCTGATCCTGTTCGTGCCCGGCCTGCGCATCCTGCCCCTCCTCGGGCTGATGCTGGCGCTCGGGGTCGGGGCGGCGAGCCTCGCCCCCCTGTGGAAGCGCAGGCTGCTGCGAACGCCTCTCTTCACCTGGGGGATGGTGATCTCGCATCTCGGCATCGCCGTCGCCCTGGCCGGCATGGCGAGCGAATCGGCCTTCAGCCGCGAGACGCTGGTCGCCGCCCGGGTCGGCGAGACCGTCCGCGTCGGGCCGTACAGCCTTCGCTTCGAGTCCGTCGAGCCGCTCGCCGGGCCCAATTGGACGGCGGTCGAGGCGAGGCTCGTCGTCCGGCGGGGAACCGGGGCGCCCTTCGTTCTTCGCCCGCAGGCGCGCATGTTCAGCTCGCCGCCGACCGAGACCAGCGAGGCGGCGATCGCGACCCGGCTCGACGGCCAGCTCTACACGGTGATCGGCAAGCCCGACGGCGGCGGGCGCTGGCAGCTCCGGCTGTGGTGGAAGCCCTTCGTCACCCTGATCTGGCTCGGCGGGGCGATCGTCGCGCTCGGCGGGTTTCTCGCCCTGGTCGGCCGGGTCCGCCGCGAACGCCGCTCCGCCCGGCAGGAGGCCTGGGCATGAAGCGGCTGTTCCTCTGGCTGCCGCTCGCGGTCTTCGTCGCGTTCCTGGTCACCGTCGCCGTCGGTCTGCGCACGCCGCCCGAGACCGAGATCCGCTCCCGGATGATCGGCAAGCCGATGCCCGAATTCGCGCTCGCGCCCGCCGTCGCGAGCCATCCCGCGCTCGCCGCCGCCGATCTGCGCGCCGGCAAGCCCCGCCTGGTCAACGTCTTCGCCAGCTGGTGCGTGCCTTGCAAGGCCGAGGCGCCACAGCTGATGGCCCTCAAGCAGCGCGGAGTGCCGATCGACGGAGTCGCCGTCCGCGACCGGAGCGAGGACGTCGCCCGCTTCCTCGCCGAATGGGGCGACCCGTTCGAGCGGATCGGCGCCGACCCGGCCAGCCGCGTCCAGTTCGCTCTCGGCTCCTCGGGCGTTCCGGAAACCTTCGTCGTCGACGGCAGGGGTGTCATCCGCCACCAGCATATCGGCGACATCAGGCCGGAGAACGTGCCGGAAATCCTCGCCGCCCTGGAGGCCGCGCGATGAGCCGTCCACCGTCGTTGCGAGGCTTTGCCCGCAGCGAGGCGCTCGCGCTGGCGGCCGCATTGCTCCTCGCGGGCCCCGCTTTCGCCCAGTCGGCTTTGCCGCCCTCGCGTTACGCCTACACTCAGCTCGAGGACCCGCGGCAGGAGGCGGAGGCCAAGGCGCTGATGGAGACCCTTCGCTGCCTCGTCTGCCAGGGCCAGCCGATCGCCGACAGCGACGCCGACATGGCGGGCGACATGCGCGCGCTGGTCCGCGAGCGGATCGCGGCCGGCGAGAAGCCCGAGTCGATCAGGCGATGGCTGGTCGAGCGCTACGGCGCCTGGGTGAGCTACAAGCCGCCGGTCGAGCCGCTGACCTGGCCGCTATGGGCGGCGCCCGTCCTTCTCGTCGCGCTCGGCGCCTGGCTCGCCCGCGGCCGCTTCCGGCGCAAGCCGCGCTGATGGGCTGGCTGGCCCTCCTCGCGCTCGCGGCGGCCGCGTTCGCCGGGGTCTGGCGCTTCGCCCGGCTCGACCGGGCCACCGCCCAGCTCCTCGCCGCCGCCCTGCTCCTCGCCTGCGCCGGCTATGCGTGGCAGGGCAGCCCCGGCCGGCCCGGCGCCCCTCGGACCGCCGCCGAACGGCCTCCGCTTCCGGAGACCGCCTTCGCGACTCTGCGCAAGGACATGTTCGGGCAGTTCGACAGCGCCGATCGCTGGCTCACCATGTCCGAGCGCTATCTCGCCCGCGGCGACACGCGCCAGGGGGCGGGACTGATCCGCTCGGCGATTCGCGCCCATCCCGACAATGCGATCCTCTGGACCGGCTACGGCGACGCCCTCGTCCTCCACGGCAACGGCCTGCTCAGCCCGGCGGCGGACCTCGCTTTCCGCAGAGCCGTCTCGCTCGCGCCGAAGCATCCCGGCCCGCGCATCTTCCGCGGCATCGCGCTCGCCCAGAACGGGCGCTTCGAGGAGGCCGAGCTGAGCTGGCGTCAGGCGCTGGCGCTGAGCCCGGCCGACTCGCCCTGGCGCGAAGGCCTCGAGCGGCAGATCGAGATGGTCAGGCAGGCGAGGGCGCAACAGCGCTGACCGTCGCCCCGGCGAAAGCCGGGGCCTCGTGGAGGCCCGCCGAGACATGCCGTCCCGACGTCCCGGCGTCCGCCGGGATGACGTCATCGCCTAATGGTCGATCCCGCGCCCCGTCTCGTTCTGGAGCTCGTCGATCCGCTTCGAGGCCTCGGCCTTGCTGAGCTCGGGATCGAATTCCTCGCCCGCCTCCTGGCTCAGGGTCTTCAGATAGGAAGCCTGCGGACCGGTCATCGACTCGTCGCCGGTGACCCAGTCCTCGGGGTCCTTCTCGGGTGTGGGCTGAGGGGTCTGTCGGGTAGCCATCGTCTTTCCTTTGATGAGGTCGACCTCATCAACGGCGATGTTCCGAATCTGTTCCCCCCGTGTCGTCAGGCCGGCTCGAAGGGCAATCCCAGCGCCTCGGCCACCGCCTGGTGCCTGATCTTGCCTCCGGAAACGTTCAGCCCATTGGCGAGATGAGGGTCCGCTTTCATCGCTTTGTCAGCGCCTTGGCCGGCAAGCTTCAGAACGAACGGCAAGGTCGCATTGTTGAGCGCGAAGGCAGAGGTTCGGGCGACCGCGCCGGGCATGTTGGCCACGCAATAATGGATGACGCCGTCGATCTCGTAGACCGGGTTGTCGTGGGTCGTCGCCCTCGACGTCTCGAAGCAGCCGCCCTGGTCGATCGAGATGTCGACCAGAACCGAGCCCCGCTTCATCGTCTTGAGCATGTCGCGGGTGACGAGCTTGGGCGCCGCCGCGCCGGGCACCAGGACCGCGCCGATGACGAGCTCGCATTTGGTGACGGCGTTGGCGATCGCCGCCCTCGAGGCATAGGCCGTCTTGATCTGGCTTCCGAAGAACATGTCGAGCTCGGCCAGGCGGGCGTTCGAGATGTCGTAGATGGTGACGTCGGCGCGCATGCCGACCGCCATCTGGGCGGCGTTGACGCCCGACACCCCGCCGCCGAGGATGGCGACCTTGGCCGGAGCCACGCCCGGAACTCCGCCGAGCAGAACGCCCCGGCCGCCCTGCTCCTTCTCGAGATAATGGGCGCCGACCTGGATCGACATCCGCCCCGCCACCTCGCTCATCGGCTTGAGGAGCGGCAGCGAGCGATCGTTTGCGGTCACCGTTTCGTAAGCGATGCAGGTCGCGCCCGACTTCATCAGCCCCTTTGCCTGCTCGGGATCGGGCGCGAGATGGAGATAGGTGAAGAGCAGGTGGCGCGGCTCGAGCAGGGCGATTTCCTGCGGTTGCGGCTCTTTCACCTTCACGATCATGTCGGCCTGCGCGAAGGTCGAGGCCGCGTCGGGGGCGATTCGGGCGCCGGCGTCGATATAATCCCGGTCGTCGAAGTCGATGCCCAGGCCCGCCCGGGTCTCGACGATCACCTCGTGGCCGGCGCTCGCCAGCTCGGCGACCGAGGCCGGGGTGAGCCCGACCCGATATTCGTGGTTCTTGATCTCTTTGGGGACGCCGACGCGCATATCCGACTCCTGATGCGATTGTTGGGCGGCCCTATAGCGGCGCGAACCGCCTTTGTCGCCGTTGCGGAAGCCGCGGCCGTCATGCTAGACGCCGCCGCCTTTCCGACATGACCGACGCCCCCATAGCCTCCGATTCCACCGCGGACTCACCGCCCGCGCGCGGGCGCTCGCCGGCGCGCCTGGCGCTGGGCGCGATCGGAGTGGTCTTCGGCGACATCGGCACCAGCCCGATCTACGCCTTCCGCGAGGCCTTCACCGGCCATCACGAGCTGACGCCCGACGCGCTCAACGTCTTCGGGGTCCTCAGCCTGATCTTCTGGGCGATGGTCATCGTCGTGACCCTCAAATACGTCACCATCCTGATCCGGGCCGACAACAAGGGGGAGGGGGGGAGCCTCGCCCTGCTCGCGCTCATCTCGCGCAAGACCGGCGGCAAGGGGCGATGGAGCGGCGGCATCGTCCTGCTCGGAGTGCTGGCCTGCGCGCTCTTCTACGGCGATTCGATGGTGACGCCGGCCATCTCGGTCCTCGCCGCGGTCGAGGGGCTGGCCGTCCTCGACCCGCGCCTGGCGCCGGCGGTGATGCCGCTCGCCGCCGGGATCATCGTCGGGCTGTTCGTCGGGCGAAAGGGCGGCACGGCCCGGCTCGGCCGCTGGTTCGGGCCCGTAATCTCCCTCTATCTGCTGACCATCGGGCTGCTCGGGGCGCTCGCCGTCGCCCGTCATCCCGAGGTGGCGGCGGCGCTCGATCCGCGCCACGGCTTCCGCTTCTTCGCCGCCCAGCCCTGGCTGGCCTTCCTCGCGCTCGGCTCGGTGGTGCTCGCCGTGACCGGAGCCGAGGCCCTCTATGCCGAGATGGGCCGGTTCGGCCGGCGGCCGATCCGCCACGGCTGGTTCTTCTTCGTCCTGCCCGCCCTGATGCTCAACTATCTGGGGCAGGGAGCGCTCATCCTTTCCGATCCCGCCGCCACGGCGAGCCCGTTCTTCAGCCTCGCCCCGCGGGGCTTCGAACTCCCCCTCGTCATACTCACCATCCTCGCCGCCACCATCGCCACCCAGGCGGTGATCACCGGCGCTTTCTCGGTCACCCAGCAGGCGATCCAGCTCGGCTTCGTCCCCAGGCTCAGGATCGAGCACACGACCGCGAATCGCGAAATCTACATCCCGGTCGTCAACTGGACCCTGATGGCGGCGGCCTTGGTCCTCGTCGTCACCTTCCGCAGCTCGTCGGAGCTCGCCTCGGCCTACGGCGTGGCGGTCACCGGGGCGATGCTGATCGACACCTGCCTCCTCGCCGCGCTCATTTCGTCGCTGTGGACCTGGAAGCCGTCGCGCCGGGTACCGTTGCTCGTCCTGTTCCTGGTCGTCGATCTCGCCTTTTTCAGCGCGACCCTGACCAAGGTTCCCGACGGGGGCTGGTTCCCGCTGCTCGTCGGGGCGGTCGCCTTCATCCTCCTCACCACCTGGGCGAAGGGCCGGCAGCTGATGCGCGCCCACCTCGCCGATTCGGCGATGCCGACCGAGATCTTCATCAAGTCGGCGGCCGGCAGCGTCGTCCGGGTTCCGGGCACCGCGGTCTTCCTGACCACGGCCCACCAGGGGGTGCCGCCGTCCCTTCTCCACAACCTCAAGCACAATCGCTGCCTTCACGAGCGGGTGATGCTTCTGACCGTCGTCATCGAGGACACGCCCTTCGTCGAGCCGCACCGCCGCTGCGACCTCACCGACCTCGGCGAGGGCTTCTTCCGGCTGATCCTGCGCTTCGGCTTCATGGAGGACAGCGACCTTCCCCAGGCGCTCGCCACGGTGAGCTGCGGGCGCGACATCAAGATGATGGAAACGAGCTTCTTCCTGTCGCGCCAGACCCTGGTCGCGGCGCGCAAGCGCGGGATGCCGGTCTGGCGCGAGCACCTCTTCTCCTGGATGCTCCGCAACGCGGAGAGCGCGATGGAATTCTTCAAGCTGCCGCCCAACCGCGTGGTCGAGCTGGGCAGCCAGGTGGAAATCTGAGCCCCGCCGCGCCCCTGATCGTCACCGCGCTGTTCGGCGATGGCGACAATGGCTGGCTGCAGGCCCTGCGGCGGGCCAATTACCCGCCGGAGCGCAACCGGGTGCCCGCCCACCTGACCCTGTTCAGGCACCTTCCGCCGGCCGTCGAGGGCGAGCTGGGCCGCCGGCTGGCGGCTTACGCCGCCGCTCCGGCGCCGGCCGCGGCGATCGCGGGCGTGATCGACCTCGGCGGCGGAACCGCGCTTCGTGTCGAGAGCGAAGGGCTCGAGGACATTCGCCACGATCTGGCCCTCGCCCTGCGCGGCCTGCTCACGCCCCAGGATTTGGCGCCGTGGCGGCCGCACGTCACCATCCAGAACAAGGTCGAGCCGAAGGAGGCCAGGGCGCTCCAGGCCCGGCTCAGGGCCGGGTTCGAGCGCCGGCCGCTGGCGATCAGGGGCCTTGCGGCATGGCGCTATCTGGAAGGCCCCTGGGAGCCCGTGAAGAGCTGGACGTTCAGAGGCTGACGGGCGGCCTGCCCGTCAGTCGATCTGACCGACCCCGTCGCAGCTGTAATCGAAGGCGGCCAGGCCGGCCTCGAGGTGCGAGGCGAGCAGGGGCATGTCCATCAGCTCGTCGATGCGGCTCTCCGGATCCTCGTCATTGGCCTCGGCGCAGGCATCGTCCCATTCGCTGACGTCGTAGGTGCCGCGGCCGACCCAGGCGAGCGCCAAGGTCTCGGCGAGCTGGTCGTCGGCGAGATCGTCGAGGATGGCCCGAAGCTCCTCCTCGACGCCGCTGTTGAGCTCGTCCTCGAGCACCGAGAGGGCCTCGCCGCCCTCGTCGTCGAAATCGTCGACATTGTCGGCGTCCTCGTCGGGATCCTGCGCCGGCACTTGCGCCTCGTTCTCCCGGGCTCGGATGATGATCCTGCACAGGGTTTCAAGAGGGGTCAGCAATTCCATAAAATGTCTCCAGTCGGCCCGGAAACGACAGGAGGGGCGGCGGGGTTCCAGCGCCGGAAAGCAGGCGCCCGCGCTTGAAATCGGTGCCGGCGCCCTCCAGTTGACCGGCTGCGCGCCCCTTCCTATAGCGCGCACGCCCGGCCGCCGCCGGAGCCCGATGGGGCGGAGTAGCTCAGCTGGTTAGAGCAGCGGAATCATAATCCGCGTGTCGGGGGTTCAAGTCCCTCCTCCGCTACCATCCTTTCTACTTTTATTACGGGGCGCTAGAAGCGCTGGGGTCGGGCGTGTCGGCCCCCCCGAATCCGAAGCAGGAAGCGGACCACCCCCATCCCCGCCACCCGTCGTCTCTGCCCTTCGAATGTGGATGCTCCGCGCACCTCCTGAACTCGACCTACTCTTCCGAACAGCGAGGGGGCGTGCGACTGCATTCCAACATGCTGAACCGCGAATATTGGCCCCTCTAGGTAGCGGCCGGCCTTACCCGCGACACTGGGAAGAAGGGTGAGGATGGCGATCCGGTCCTCCATGCGAAATACGACTTCCATTCCCTGCGCCACGCGGCCGCCTCGGCTTGGATCAAGCAGAAGGTGGATTTGAAGCGGCTGACCACCTGGCTGGGTCACTCCTCGGTCCAGATCACGCTCGATACCTACGGGTACCTGATCAAGGATGACACCGCCGACGCGGTTGTGGCCGCGGCGGCGTGGGCGGAGTTGATGGCTTGAGGGAACCGGCCAAGAGGAAACGCGGCCGTCCTCGACAGGGTCGGCAATGTAAGCATGCTCCTCTGAGCGTAAGGACGTCTCCGGAGCTTCGGGAGCGCGTTGAAGCTGCGGCCAGGGAAAGCGGTCGCTCAATAACCCAAGAGGTCGAGTCGCGGCTCCTCCTTTCATTCGACCTCGAGGACGACCAGAGGCTTGGCGAGATCGCGCGGGCGGCGTTGGCTCCAACGTGTCGTAGCTAACCGCACTGTAATGCGCTCTATAAATGTGCGAGCCCGCAAGGCAAAATGCTAGTTTGAACCGCTGGGCACTCGATGGTATTCTAGGCACGAGTCTAGTTGCGTCGCACCACACAAAGGGGGGCCGCCTCATGCGCATGGCTCTGATCTTCGCTATTTCGCTTCCCGTGTTAGCGGTTGCCGGACCATCAACAGTCGGCGCGCAGGGTTGCAAGCAAGTTTGCAACTCTGCTGGCTTGTGCTGGTGCGATCAACCTTCAACCGGGACGGCGCCCGTTGTGCCTCCCCCGTACAGACGGCCAGCGCCACGTTGCGGCCGGTGGAGGTATGCTTATCAACTGCCGCGAATGGGGCCCAATTGCAGAGCTAGTTTTCTGGGTCGCCAGTGGGATGGTGGACCTGTTTACGAGGTGACGTGCTGCCAATGAGACGCTTGGCATGCCCCGCACTATTGCTAGTTATCACGTTTCTATTACCCGCAGAGCTGAATGCTCAAGGCACGGAACCAGCAATACAAACACCCGCAGCGCAAAGCGCAGGGCCGGTTATTGCCGTCGACGGGGAAGCATCGGAAAAGATATTTCACCGGCGTCGATTGGAGGCTGAGACTGCTTACGCCGAGCGGTATTACAAGCATCTCGACAGAATGAACGGTATCACAGCTAACAAGTTCATATGGCAAGATCGAGCCTCCGAAGTCACTCTCTGGCTTGTTGCGTTTGTCGTAATTTCTGGCGTATGTCTAGCTGCGCTTCAGCTCTGGCTTGCGTTTTTTCGCGGCGGAGAGATTACAGATACAACTCTTGAGGTGTCGGCATCCAATTTCAGAGTGACTAGCTCTGTTGTGGGGATCATAATATTGACAATATCGGTCGCATTTTTATACCTCTTCCTGAAAGAAATTTATCGAATAGAGTTAATTGACCTATCGTCTCCTGGCCAGCCAATCACGCGAGGTCAGGATGCGAACACCTCAGAGGATCTGACGCCTTCCGATTTTGGCCTCCCGCCTCCTTCATCCAGTAAGGTTCAAGCGCCACGGGACAATATCCCGCAGGGCTCGCTTGCAGATTAGGCTGCCTCGAGCGGTGAGGTACACAGAGCGTACACATAGGCGCAAATTTTGCAGAAAACTGCGGCGCGGCAGCGGAATCATAATCCGCGTGTCGGGGGTTCAAGTCCCTCCTCCGCTACCACCGGATCGTCCGGGGAAATAAGCCTCGTCGCTCCCTCTTGTGCGGTGCGTTCGTCCCGCCCGGCCCCGGTCCGCGAGCGCTGTCCGCCCTGCGATGCCGGAACGGACAGGACGAAGTTCATGCCGCGGCCGCCGTTGGGCCTTGCGGTCAGGCCGCCGCCATGGGCGAGGGCTATCTGGCGGGCGAGAGCGAGGCCGATTCCGGCGCCCCCCTCCTTGGTCGAGTAGAAGGGCACGAATATCTCCTCGATCCGGTCGGGCGGGATACCCGGCCCGTCGTCGCTCACCTCGAAGCGGAGCTCTCCGCCATTCGCCGCGCAGACCAGGCGCACCGCCCCGCCGCCGGCCCCGGCGACGGCGTCGCCGGCGTTGCGAAGAAGGTTCAGAAGCGCCTGCCGAAGCAGTCCGGCATCGGCCTCCACCGGCTCGGCCGCGGCCGGAAGGGCGGCGGCGGAGAAGGCGATTCCGCGCGCGGTCAGCTGCGCCTCGCCGAGCGCCTCGATGTCCGCGAGGAAGGTCGCCAGGTCCAGCGGCGCGAAAGCGGGAGCGGGCAGATCCGCGATCGCGCGGTAGCGCTCGACGAAGTCGATGAGATGCCGGCTCTGCCGGGCGATCGTGTCGGCGGCCCCGCTCACCGCCGGCCTGGCGTCGCCGCCGACCATTCGCGCCAGGCTCTCGGCCAGCGACGCCACCGGCGTGAGCGCGTTCATCATCTCATGGGCGAGCACCCGAGTCATGGCGTGCCAGGCGCCGACCTGGACCGCGTCCAGCTCCCCCGCCACCGCCTGCATGGAGACCAGTCGCCGCGGGCCGCCGGCCGGAGTCGCGACGGCGCCCACCCAGACCAGCATGGAGCGGCCGTCGGCGAGCGCGACGATCCGGCGGCCGCCGACGGGCAGAGCGAGGATTTCGGCCGCCGCCGGCGCGTCCAGCGCGTCCTCCAGCCGCGCCGAATGGCCGGCCAGCGCGCGCGCGGCGCGGTTGGCGAAGCGGATGCGGCCGTCGGCGCCGAGCACGAAGAGGGCGACGGTCACCGCGTCGAGCAGCGCCAGCGCCTGGTCGAGCTGCTGCGCCCGTGCCCGTTCCTCGATGGCCGGCGGTCCTGGATCGTCCTCGGAGCTCCGCAGCGCGAGCCGGACGAGGTCGACCAGCAGCAAGCCGGCCGCGGCGGCGAGCGCCGCCGCGCTTGCGAAATGCCGGGTTTCGGTCAGCACCCGGAAGAGAAGGGCGACGGCGACGGCGGCGAAGAGGAGCCTCCAGCCCGCGGCGGAGACGAGGTCGAGCCGCGCGCGGGCGCTAGAGCCCATGCTTGGCCATGCGCCGGTAGAGCGCCGGGCGGCTGAGGCCGAGCGCCGCCGCAGCCTGGGCGATGTTGCCGTCGTGCCGGTCGAGCGCTCCGGCGATGGCCGAGCGCTCGAGGGCGTCGAGGCTGACGCCCGCGCGCGCCGCCCCGGTCCGGCCCGCCGCCTCCCGAACCGCGGCCACCAGCGCTTCGTTGCGCCACGGCTTGAGCAGGAAATCACTGGCGCCCCGCTTGAGGCTTTCGACGGCTAGCGAGACGCCCCCATAGGCGGTCATCAGGACGACGGCGAGCGTCGGATCGGCCGATTTGATCAGCTCGAGGGCGGTCATGCCTTCGCGCCCCGACCGCTCCCCGGCCGCGAAGTTCATGTCGAGCAGCGCGCAATCGTAGCGGGCCGCGGCCATCAGCGCCGGAACCGACTCCGGCGAAGCGGCGCTCTCCACCCGTTCGACCCAGGGCTCGAGCGCCAGCGCCACCGCCTGATGCACCTCGGGCTTGTCGTCGACCACCAGAATGGCGCTGAGGCGTTCCATCGCCGGAGCGTAACCGGCCGAAGGGCCCCGCTCAATATGTCCGGATACGGACGCCCGGCCCGGGCGGCTCCTGGCCGCGGCACGCTATCGCCTTGGAAGCGCTCGTTTTTTCTGCGGCGCGACTCGGTGTAGGATCGAGTCATGGATACCTTCCTCCAAATCAGCTCGCTTTCGCGGGCCTATCGCGGCGGCGAGGTCGAGACCCAGGCGCTCGACGCGGTCTCCTTCGAGGTCGCCGCGGGCGAGTTCGTCGCGCTCATGGGCCCGTCCGGCTGCGGCAAATCGACCCTGCTCAACATCCTGGGCTTCCTCGACGCGCCGGACTCAGGATCGTACCGGCTGCGGGGCGAGGAGGTGGCGACGCTCGCCGACGCTCGGCTGACCAGGCTCCGGCGCGCTCACGTCGGCTTCGTCTTCCAGAGCTTCAACCTGATCGACGAGCTCAACGTCGCCGAGAATGTGGAGGTGGCCCTGCTCTACCGGAACGGGGACGCGCGGCGGCGTCGGGTCGAGGCGGTGCTGGAGCAGGTCGGCCTCGCCCACCGCGCGCGACACCGGCCGCGGCAGCTGTCGGGGGGCCAGCAGCAAAGGGTGGCCATCGCCCGCGCCCTTGCGCCGGAGCCGGACCTCATCCTCGCCGACGAGCCCACCGGCAATCTCGATTCCGGCAACGGCGCGGCGGTGATGGACCTTCTCAGGGGCGCAGCGGCGGGAGGCACGACCGTGATCATGGTGACCCACTCGGCTTTCCACGCCGCGATAGCGGACCGGACGATCCGGATGCTCGACGGACGGATCGTCGGGGAGACGCGCCTGTGACCCGGCTGCTGCGCCATTGGCTGGTCGCCTGGGCCCGCAACCTCGCCGCCAACCGGCTCCTCTCCGCCATCTCCGTCGTCGGTCTCGTCATCGGCATCGCCGGCGCGATCCTGATGGCGCTCGTGGCGCGGGTCCCGCTCACCTACAACCACGTCGTGCCCGGGCACGAGCGGATCTATCTCGCCGTCTCGATCGTGCGAAGCCCCGAGATGACGCCGGACTATCAGCAGGCCAGCCCCGGCCGCGCCGCGGCGCTCATCGAGGCCAACGTCCCCGAGGTGGAGTCGGCGGCCCGGCTCATGGAGGCCGAAGTGGAGCTTCGCCGCGGCGGCGCCGCGCACAGGGAAACCATCTATTGGGCGGACCCCGGCTATTTCGACCTGGTCCGTCTTCCGGCCCTGAGCGGCGACCTCGCCTCCGCGCTTCGCTCCGGCCACGGCCTCGTCATGACCGAGGCGATGGCGCGCAAGCATTTCGGCCGCGCCGATGCGCTGGGCGAGACCCTCGAAGTCGCCGGGCAGCCGATGGTGCTGCGCGCCGTCATCGCCGACCTGCCGCCCGGCGGCACCGACCTCGCCTCCGGAATCTTCGCGTCCGGGCTCGCCACGCGTTCCGGCCTGTCCCTGATGAAGGCTGACGCTCCGGGCGGCTTTTCCATCAGCGTGAGGACTTACCTGCGGCTGCGAGCGGGCGCTTCGCCCCAGAGGGCGGGAGATGCGATCCAGTCGGCGATCGCCGGACTGATTCCGCCGCCGGTGCGCAATGCCTATCGGCTCGAGCCTGTCCGAATCGACCGGCTCGCCCTTCACGAGGGCTTCCATCCCGGCGCGCGCGAGCGGCTGGTCATCGGCAGCCTGGTCGCCGCTCTCGTCCTGCTGATCGCAACCGCCAACTTCGTCAATCTCAGCGTCGCGCTGGCGGGGCGGCGTCGCCGCGAGATCGGAGTGCGCAAGGCGAATGGCGCCGGCCGCGGGCACATTGCCGGCCAGTTTCTCGCCGAGGCCGTGCTGACGGTGCTGATCGCGACTCTGCTCGCGCTCGTGGCGACCGAATGGCTGCTGCCGGCGATCAACGGGTTCCTGGAGACCGAGGCGCGCCTCGATTATGCGGCCGATCCGGCTCTGCTCCTCTGGCTGGTCTCGGGCGCGTTGCTGCTCGGAATAGCCGCCGGCGCCTACCCGGCCTTCCTGCTTTCCTCGCTGCCTCCCGTGGCGACTCTGCGGGACAACGGCGCCGCGACGGCGGGGGGCGGGCTGGTTCGGAGCGCGCTCGTAACCGCCCAGTTCGCGATCCTCATCGGGCTGATCATCGCCACTTCGGTCGTGCACCGTCAGCGCGTCTTCGCGATGCGCGAGGCACTGCGGATGGACATCGACCAGGTGCTCACCGTCACCGCCCGTTGCCCGCCCGCCTTCGTCGCGGAGGTAGCGAAGCTGCCGGGCGTGCGCGCCGTCTCATGCAGCAGCGAGGCGCTGCTCAGCGGAGACACGTTCGCGTTCGTCGACTGGAGAGGCGGCCAGGTGTCGACGGACATCGTCTCGGTTCTGCCGTCGATTTTCGCCCTTTACGGCCTCCGGCCGGTGGCGGGGACGCTTGCGACGCTTCCCTCGAACGGGGAGCAAACGGCGTCGCGGATGATCATGAACGAGGCGGCCGTGCGCGCCTTCGGCTTCGCCTCGCCTTCCGCCGCCGTCGGGCAGGTGCTGCCGATCGCGCCGACCAGGCCGGGCGGCGACTCCGGCGCCGAAGTGGTCGCGGTCGTCCCGGATTTCGCTTTCCATTCCGTCGAAAAGGCCATCGAGCCCACCCTCTATCTGCCGCAGCCGCTGACGGAGTGGAACGGCGGGCTGGTCTCGATCAAGCTGGCCGGCCGCGACGTGCCGGAGACGCTCTCCCGAATCGACCGGCTTTGGCGCTCGACCGGCAACGAGGGGCCGATCCAGCGGGCCTTCGTCAGCGAGCATATCGAGCGGCTGTACCGAAGCCTGGAGCGCAACGCGCAGCTCTTCGCCGTCTTTTCCGGGCTGGCCATCTTCCTCGCCTGCCTTGGCCTCGTCGGCCTCTCCCTCTCCGCGGCGCAGCGCCGGACCAAGGAGATCGGGATCCGCAAGGCGCTGGGGGCAAGCACGAGCCAGATCCTGGCGCTGCTCCTCTGGCAGCTCAGCCGGCCGGTCCTGCTCGCCAACCTCATCGCCTGGCCGGTCGCCTGGTGGCTGATGCGGCGCTGGCTGAACGGCTTCGCCGAGCGCATCCCGCTTCAGCCCTGGCTCTTCCCGATGGCCGGCCTGATCGCGCTCGCGCTCGCCCTCCTCAGCGTCGGGATGCTCGCCTACCTCGTCGCTCGGCAGAAGCCGGTGCACGCGCTGCGCTACGAATGATCGGCGCCGGCGTCCCACGTCGCGCCGGCCGTCTCGACTTTTCCACTGGGCGAGCCCGACCTGTTGCTGTTAAGCCGGTATCGGGGCCTGGGGGGACATCCGAAGATGACGATTATAGATCTGGGCGCTCTCGGCGCACGCGGAGTCGCGTTTCGCGGGACCGGCAACTATGCGCAGCTGGGTTTCGACCTGTCCTATGCGGGCGACGTCAACAATGACGGCGTCGACGACTTCATGGTCGCCACGGCCTATACCGCCGAGGGCTACGCGCCGGGCGGCGCCTATCTCATCTTCGGAAAGAGGGGCGGAATCGGCTCTCTCGACCTCGCCAACCTCGCGGCCTCGGACGGCATCTTCATCAAGGGCCGGCCCGGAAGCAACCTGACCGGCGAGGCGATCTCCCGGGCGGGCGACGTCAACGGCGACGGCTATGACGATATCCTGATCGCCAGCCCGCGCTACGACAATGAACGGGGCGAGACCTATCTCATCTTCGGCAAGGCCGGCGGATTCGCGAACATCGACCTCGGCAGCCTCGCTCCGGCCGACGGCTTCGCCATGACCAGCAACGTTCAGCAGGCATGGACGGGCATCGTCCTGGCCGCGGCGGGCGACATCAACCATGACGGCTATGACGACTTCATCGTCGGCTCGTCGAACCATCGGGCCTGGGTGATCCTCGGCAAGGCCGACGGCCTTGCGAACATGACGCTCTATCCCTTCAATCCGGCCAACGGCTTCGTGATCCACGGCAACGGCACCAACGACTATGTCGGCGACGGGGTCGCCGGGCTGGGCGATTTCAACGGCGACGGGATCGACGACATCGTCGTCGGGGCGTTCAACGCCAACCGCGCCTATGTCATCTTCGGCAAGTCGGGCGGGTTCACGGATTTCAACGTGCTCACCATGACCGCCGCCGACGGTTTCGTCATCCCGGGCGGCACTTCATCCGACTTCGTGGGCTACATCATGTCGGGCGCCGGCGACGTCAACGGCGACGGCCTCCAGGACATGATCCTGGGGACCAGCCAGGGCCGCGCCTATGTCATCCTCGGACGGGCCGGCGGCGCTGCCACCATCGACGTCAACAATCTCGGGACGGGCGGCTTCGTCATCCAGGGCGTCCCCTTCGGCGAGCTGGTGGGGGGCGCCGGCGACGTCAACGGCGACGGCTTCGACGACATCATCGTCGGAGCGCCCTTCGATCCGCGCGGCGGCACCGATTCGGGAGGCGCCTACGTCATCTACGGCAAGGCGAACCCCTCCGGGACCGTCGACGTCGCGACGCTCGCGGATTCCGCCGGCTATTTCCTCCAGGGTGAGGACCCGGGCGACTATGCCGGGCAACACGTCGCCTCGGCCGGCGACGTCAACGACGACGGTTTCGACGATCTGCTCGTCGGCGCCACCCGGAACGACACGCCTCCCGGCTACGCCGTCGGCGCGACCTACCTCGTCTTCGGCGAGGTGCCCTTGGGCGACGTCGTCAAGACCGGAACGATCGCGGCGCAGACCCTCGCCGGCGGGTTCGGCAACGACAGCCTGGCCGGTCTGGGCGGCGACGACCGGCTGTTCGGAAACGGCGGCAACGACCTGCTCGACGGCGGCGCGGGCGCCGACACGATGCGCGGCGGACTCGGCGACGACGCCTACGTCGTCGACGACGCGGCCGACCTGATCGTGGAGAATGTCGGCGAAGGGACCGACGAGATCCGTACCGCGCTGGCAAGCCTCAGCCTCGGCGCCTACGCCAATGTCGAGAATCTCACCGGAACGTCCGCGACCGGACAGGCCCTGAGAGGCAATGGCGGCGACAACGTCGTCACCGGGGGAGCGGGCTCCGACACCCTCCGGCTCCAGGACGGCGGGAACGACACGGTCTTCGGCGGCGCGGGAAGCGACAACATCTTCTTCATCGGCGCCCTGACCTCGGCGGACGTGGTCGACGGCGGCGCGGGCATCGACACGCTCGTCATCCAGGGCCCCTACGGCGCGCTGGTTCTGACCGCCAACATCACCGAGATCGAGAACATCTCGATCCTGGGGGGCTCGAACACCGCCTTCGGCGAGCCCGGCACCAACCGCTACGATTACGTTCTGACCACGAACAACGCGAACTTCGCGGCGGGCGTCCAGGCTCGGATCAACGGCGCGGCGCTTCTCGAGGGCGAGGACTTCACCTTCGACGGCTCGGCGGAGACCGACGCGAGCTTCGTCGTCTACGGCGGCAAGGGCAAGGACACTCTGACCGGGGGCCTCGGCAACGACATCTTCTTCTACGCCGAGGAGAGGTTCGCGAGCGGCGACACGGTAAACGGCGGCGCCGGCTATGACGGCATGTTCCTTCGCGGCAACTACACGATCGACTTCAACGCGCCCGGCTATACGGGCCTGTTCACCAACATCGAGAACCTGACCCTGACCTCGGCGACGGACGAGCGCTACGCGAGGGGAGGCGGCACCGAGTTCGACTACAACCTCACCCTCTCCAACGCGATCGTGAAGCCGGGCGAGACTTTGACGGTGTCCGGAGCGCTTCTCATGGCCACCGAGACGATGATCCTCGATGCGAGCCAGGAGGCCGACGGCCTCCTCCGCCTGTTCGGAGGCAAGGCGAACGACACCCTGAAGGGCGGCGGCCAGGCCGACCTCATCTACGGCAATCTCGGCGCCGACATGCTGACCGGCAACGGCGGGGCGGACACGTTCCGCTATCAGGGGATCGAGGAGTCGAATGGCTCCACAATGGACCAAATCCTCGACTTCACGCCCGGCACCGACAGGATCGACCTCGGCCGGATCGATGCGGACTCCCTGACCGCCGGCGACCAGGCCTTCGCCTGGATCGGCTCCGAGGCGTTCAGCGGCTCGGCGGGCCAGCTTCGCGCCTATGAGCAGGACGGGACCTGGTTCGTCGAGGGCGACGTGAACGGCGACGGGGTCGCCGACCTGGTGATCGCGCTCACCCTGCAGGGCCAGGCCCCGCTCGGCGCGGCGGACTTCCTGCTCTAGCCGTCGTCGACGGCACCCCGCCAGGGAGGTCGAAGCGCGCGGCGGCGGAGAGGGCGAAGGGGTCGGGGCCGCGGGCGGCCACGCAACGATGCAAATCAGCCCGGCCCCGCGCGCAAAAGGCCAAAAAATGCAGGAGACAGATTGAAATCGGCTGTGCAATGAACCGATTCGGATTAATTCCGTGGTAGACCGTCGTTTGCGATGGTCAGTCGATTGGGGATCGTCAGTTTCAATGGGTTTCGGCGCTAGGCTTGCGGAGGAAAGGAAGCGGCTCGGCCTCAAGCAGGCGGAGTTCGCGTCGCTGGTTGGAACCGACGTTCCCAAACAGAGCCTCTATGAGAACGACCGGCGCGAGTTGCGCGCCGACTATCTGTCGCGCCTCGCCGCGGCGAAGGTCGACGTGGTCTACGTCCTGACCGCGAAGCGGAGCGAGGGCGCCTGGCTCGGCGAAGAGGCCAGCCAGCTTCTCTCCGCCTATCTCGCTCTGCCCGACGACCTGCAGGAGGCGGTCCTTCAGTTCGTCGGCGATCTCAACCGGCATTTCTCGCTCGGCGGCCGGACCCTCCATTCCGGCCGGCAGGAATATCGGGCCGAGGAGCCGGACTAGGCGCCGCGCGTTCGCGGCGGATGAGCCAACCCAATTTGCGAATCGGCACCGCCGGCTGGACGATCCCCGCCTCGGCCGCGGCCGCCTTCCCGGGCGAGGGCAGCAGCCTCGAGCGCTATTCGGCCCGCCTCGCCTGCGCCGAGATCAATTCCTCCTTCCACCGCTCGCACCGCCCGGACACCTGGCGGCGCTGGGCGTCGTCGGTTCCGGAAGGCTTCCTCTTCTCGGCCAAGCTTTCCAAGGAGATCACGCACAAAAGGAAGCTGGCGGAGTTCGATGCGCCCCTCGCCGCGGCGGTCGCCGAGATGAAGGAGCTGGGCGAGCGGCTCGCCTTGCTCCTCGTCCAGCTCCCGCCCAGCCTCGCCTTCGAGCCGGCCGCGGCGGAGTCCTTCCTCACCGGCCTTCGCGCCCTGTGGGACCGGGACGTCGCCCTCGAGCCGCGTCATCCGAGCTGGTTCGAGCCCGGGCCCGACGCACTGCTGGCGGACCGGCGGATCGCCCGGGTGGCGGCCGATCCGGCGAGGGTTCCAGCCGCCGCCGAGCCGGGCGGCTGGCGCGGCCTCGCTTACTACCGGCTGCACGGCTCGCCCGTCATGTACCGGTCGAGCTACGACGACGGCCGGCTCGAGGACCTGGCCCGGCGGCTCGCCGGGGCGGCGGCCCCGGCCTGGTGCATCTTCGACAACACCGCCTCGTCGGCGGCGACGGGCGACGCGCTCAAGCTGGACCGACTTATGTCCCGCTCCCTCTAGGGGAGAGGGAGGTTCAGGCGTGCTCGCTCGCGGCGGGGATGACTCCGCGCCGGATCTGGTCGAGCTCGATCGACTCGAACAGCGCCTTGAAATTGCCTTCGCCGAAACCCTCATTGCCCTTGCGCTGGATGATCTCGAAGAAGATCGGGCCGATCATGTTCTCGGTGAAGATCTGGAGGAGCAGGCCCTCGCCGGTCTCGGGCGAGCCGTCGATCAGGATCCGGCGCTTGCGCATCTCGGCGACGCTGTGGCCGTGGCCCGGCACCCGGCGGTCGATCATGTCGTAATAGGTGTCGGGGCTGTCCTGGAAGGTCACGCCGTTGGCGCGAAGGGCGTCGACCGTGGCGAAGATGTCGTCGGTGGCGAGGGCGAGGTGCTGGATGCCCTCGCCCTTATATTCCTTCAGGAACTCCTCGATCTGGCTGAATTCGTCCTGGCTCTCGTTCAAGGGAATGCGGATCTTGTCGTCGGGGGCCGTCATCGCGCGGGAAAGGAGGGCGGTCTGCTGGCCCTCGATGTCGAAGTAGCGGATCTGCCTGAAGTTGAAGATCCTTTCGTAGAATTGCGCCCAATGGTCCATGCGACCGCGATGGACGTTGTGGGTGAGGTGGTCGAGCGTGTGCAGCCCCGCTTCGGCGACGTCGTCGGCCCTGGCGGTGAAGTCCCGGTCGTAGATGGTCGAGGCGCCGTAGCGATCGACCAGATAGAGGTAGGAGCCGCCAATGCCCTCGATCGCGGGCAGGCCGTATTCGCCCTCGACGGGGGTCGCGCCGCGCTCGACGGCGAGCGCCAGCGCCCGCTCCGCGTCGGCGACCCGGAAAGCCATGGCGCTCGCCGACGGGCCGTGGGCGCCGCGGAAATCCTCGGCATGGCCCGAAGCCTCCATGTTCAGCAGGAAGTTGATGTCCCCCTGCGAATAACGGCGAACCCGCTTGGTCTTGTGGTCGCCGCGATGGGCGAAGCCGAGGCGCCGGAAGAGGCCGCCGAGCGCCTCCGGGTCCGGGCTTGTGAACTCGACGAACTCGAAGCCGTCGAGGCCGAGCGGATTGTCGTGGGGCATTGCCAACTCCTGGAAGCGTCGCCGCCCCTCTAACAAGCCCCCGGGGCAGCGGCAAATGCGCCTTGCGCCGGTCGCGCCCCAGCCATATCTCGCGAGCCATGCCCGCGACCCATTCCACCCGCATGCTCATCCTCGGCTCAGGCCCGGCCGGGCTCTCCGCCGCCATCTACGGCGCCCGCGCCGGCCTCGCGCCGATCGTCGTCCAGGGCATCCAGCCCGGCGGCCAGCTCACCACCACCACCGACGTCGAGAATTATCCCGGCTTCCGCGACGTCATCCAGGGGCCCTGGCTGATGGAGGAGATGCAGGCCCAGGCCGAGCATGTCGGGGCCCGGATGATGTGGGACCATATCGTCGAGGTCGATCTTGCGCAGCGCCCGTTCCGGCTCGTGGGCGACGGCGGCGCCGTCTATACCGGCGACGTCCTCGTCATCGCCACCGGCGCCCAGGCCAAGTGGCTGAACCTGCCCAGCGAGGAGCATCTGAAGGGCAGGGGGGTCTCCGCCTGCGCGACCTGCGACGGTTTCTTCTACCGCGGCCGCAAGGTGGCGGTGATCGGCGGCGGCAACACCGCCGTCGAGGAGGCGCTGTACATGACCAACCACAGCCACGACGTCACCCTCGTCCACCGCCGCGATTCGCTGCGCGCCGAGAAGATCCTCCAGGACCGGCTGTTCGCCAATCCGAAGATCAAGGTGCTCTGGAACAAGGCGGTCGAGCGCTTCGTCGCCGGCGGCGAGCCCGAGGGCCTGGTCGGCCTCGACCTGAGGGACACCAAGACCGGCGAAATCTCGAAAATCGACGTCGAGGGCGGCTTCGTCGCCATCGGCCATTCCCCGGCGACCGAGCTGTTCCAGGGCAAGCTGACGCTCGACAAGGACGGCTACATAGAGGTCGAGCCGGGCAGCACCCGGACCAGCGTCGAGGGCGTCTTCGCCTGCGGCGACGTCATGGACAAGGTCTATCGCCAGGCCGTCACCGCCGCCGGCACCGGTTGCATGGCGGCGCTGGACGCCGAGAAGTTCCTGGCGGAGATGGAGTTCGAGTCGGCGGCGGCGTCAATCCACGAGGTCGCCTGACGGGATGTCCCCGCCAGCCAAGCCCGTCATCCCGGAAAGCCGGGATCCGCTCGGGTGAAGACCGGCGGCGCCCTTCGCCCTCTCGAAACCCGGCCGGCCGGCGGTCACAGCCGCCCGATCGCCTCCCTGACCGCCTCGAGCAGCGCCGTTTCGTCGCCCGGCCTGGAAAAGGTGTGCGAATCGCTGTCGATCCTGATCGGCGCCGGGTTGGACCGGCGGAGCGCCTTGAAGGCGGCGGACGACCATTCGGCCTGGGCGGCGATGGCGGTTCCGTCGCCGCTCGCCAGGATGAGCTGCGACGGGACCCGCGCCCGGGCCAGGGCGGCGGCGATCTCGCCGGACAGGCTCGACGGGCGGCTCGACGCGATCTTCGCGATGCCTTTAAAAATCTTCCGATAAGACACTGATCCGGAAAGCAAACGCTTCCAGCCCTTCAGGCTGAGCAATTGCTCCTTGTAGCGCGATTTGACCGCCGCCGCGGGCGGCTCGCCGGCCTCGGCCTCGACGAACCAGGGATTGACGAGGATATAGCCGTCCAGCCCGGCGGCCCGGCCGTGAAGCGCGAGGGTGGAGGCTCCGTCGCACAGGCCGAAGCCGAGCAGCCGCTTCAGCTGAGGCTGCTCGCGGCGGAAGGCGGCGGCGGCGGCGGCCAGGTCCGGGCCGCTCGCCTTGAAGTCCGGATCCTCGCCCTCGCTGTCGCCGACCCCCCGGCGGTCGAAGCGGAAGCAGGGCCAGCCCGCGGCCGCCAGGGCGGCCGCCAGGCGCTCGTACATTCGGTGCGATCCGATCCGGGTCTGGGTGCCGCCGGTGACCAGAAGGAGACCGGTCTCGCCCGCCGCCGGATCGAGGCTCGCGCCGAGCGCCCATCCCTCGCAGTCGAAGCTCAGCAGTCGACGCATGAGCGCACCCATTGCGAGATGTCGGAGGCCATTGCGGAAGCAAGCTCAGACGAATTCTGAGGTTCGGCCCGGCGCCAGAGCGGCGGCCCCTCGAACCTGACGTCGGCTTCCGCGCGGTCGGTCGAAAGGCGGGCGGTCCTCGTCGCCCCGCCCGCCGCCGGCTCCGCCTCGGCGAGCGCGGCGAGCAAGGCCTGGGAGGGCGCGTAGCCGCCGCCGCCTTCGGTCATCAGCCCCGCCCGCGCGAGATCGCGCGCCAGCGACGCTCCGGTCGCGGGCGCGAAGCGCCAGCGCGCCGGAGCCGCCCCGTCGAGCAGGGCGCCTCCGCGCAGGCTCACCGACGCCACGGCGCCCGCCGCCTCGAACGCCGCGGCCGCTGAGTCGACCCAGACCCGCCACGACACCGCCTCCAGGGCCTGCTCGCTCTCGCCGGTGCCGGGAAGGTCCGGGAGCAGGCACCGGAACCCCTGCGCCGCGAGGATCCGCATCGTCGTTGCGAGCAACGCCCGGGTGCGGTTCATCTCCTCGAACAGCGGGGGCAGGAAGAGGAGGGCGGGGCCCCTCCCGATCCTCATCATCCATTCGTCCCGGTCTCCCGCCCGGTAGCGGGAATAATCGAGACCGACGCTCGTCACTGGAGCGTTTTGGAGCGGGCGAAGGTGAGCAGGGAGCCGTAGCTTTCGAGCATGTCGGCGTCGACTTCGTGATCCTCGATGAGGATTCCGAGCCTTTCCTCGAGCTCGGTCAGGAGCCCGGCGACGGCCATGGAATCGAATTCCGGCAGGGCTCCGAACAGCGGGCTGGATTCGTCGAGCGCCGCGACCTGGGCCTCGGGCAGGCCGAGCACGTCGCGAAGCACGGCCCTGAGGGTGGCGTCGACTTCCTGTTCGTCGTTCAAGGCGGCGGTCATGAAAGGGCTCCCCTCGTGGCGCGCCGCGCCTAACGGCTTCGAAGGCGGCGGACAAGCGCCGAAAGCGCGGCCCGGCCCGCGCCGATCAGTCCGGGGAGCGAGGCGAGGTTATACGCCTCGAGCCTCCACAGGGTCGCCCGCTCGGCCATCCAGTCGCGCTTGTAGCCGTCGTCGCCGGTGCCGTAATCGATCCGCGCGACGCGGTCCTCGTCGAGGGCAGCCCGGAACATCGCCATGCTCAGCACCGTCCCCGGCGACAGGGCCTTGCTGTCCTCGCGATAGGCGAGCTTGTGGATCCAGGCGGTGCCGCCCTCGATCGTCCAGAGCTGGGCGGCAAGCGGCCGGCCGGCCTTCCGGGCCAAGCCGAGGCGAAGCCGGCCCGCCTTTCCCTCCGCCTCCGCCATGGCCCGAAGGAAAGCGGGCGAGCCCTCCTCGGGTTTCCAGCTGGCCGCGTAGACCTCCTCATAGGCCGCCCAGGCACCGGCATCGAAAGCGCGGTGGATCTCGATGTCGAGGCCCGCGGCCCTGGCCTTGCGCTGGGCCGTGTTGCGCAGCTTGCCGGGGCGGGCTGCCCAATAAGCCTCGAAACCCTGGTCGGGCGTGGCGATGCGCCATGCGGCGGTGCCCGGGGTCACGAAGACCGCCCAGCCGGCGCGGCGGAAAGCCGCAGCCAGCGGCCGGGGGTCTTCGAGTGGAAAGATTTCGAGGCGGCGCAGCCGCTTGCGCAGCGCCCTTGCGATCGGCTCCGCGCCCCCGGCATCGCCGATCAGGCCGAAGCGAAGGCTGTACCAGGTGCGCAGCGCCTCCCCCCGGCCCGCCTCCTCGGCGAGGAACAGCCAGGCCGAGCGAGCGCCGTCGCGGGCGCGGGCGACGAGCGGCCGCCCGGCCGGCGGGCAATGGGCCTCGATCAGCCGGAACCAGCCCAGCCGGTCGAACAGGCTCGGGGCGGCGTCGAGCGCGCCGCCCGCATCGGCCTCCACCGAGTCGAGGCTATCGAACAGTTCCACCTCGAAGCCCAACGCGCTATCCCCCGGCTCCAAGCCCAGCCCGACTGCTGTGGCGCACACAGGAGCCACGGTGCAAGCCCCCGATCCGACCCCGAGTCCGCTAGATCACCTCGCCTCGATCGGCGATCCTTCCGCTCCCGCGCTGGTCACCAGGGAGGGGCGCCTCGATTATGCCGGCCTCGAGGCGGCCGTCGGAACGCTTGCCGCCGCGCTGAAGGCGCGGGGCCATGCTCGCGGCGACCGGGTGGCGAGCTGGCTGCCCAAGACCCGGATGACCGCGCTCCTGCCGCTCGCCTGCGCCCGCGCCGGGCTCGTCCACGTGCCGGTCAACCCTCTGCTGAAGCGGGCCCAGGTCGGCCACATCCTCGCCGACAGCGGCGCCAGGCTGCTCGTGACCGGCAAGGCCCGACTGGCGACCCTGGCGGAAGGGGACCTGCCCGGCGGCTGCGCCCCGGCGGTCGAGGAGGAGAGCGAGGCGATGCTCGCCGGCGATGAGCGCCTGCCGCCGTCCGGCGCCGATCCCGACGACCTCGCGGCGCTTCTCTACACGTCGGGCTCGACGGGCCGGCCCAAGGGGGTGATGCTCAGCCACGCCAACATGTGGCTCGGCGCGGTCAGCGTCGCCCATTACCTGCGGCTGGCGCCGGCGGACCGGGTGCTGGGAGTGCTTCCGCTCAGCTTCGACTACGGCCAGAACCAGCTCCTCTCGACCTGGGCCGCCGGGGCGTGCGTGGTACCGATCGAGTATCTCGCCGCGCGCGACGTCATCCGCGCCGTCGAGGCCCACGGCATCACCACCCTGGCCGGGGTTCCGCCGCTCTGGGTCCAGCTGGTCGAGGCGCCGTGGCCGCCTGGGGCGGCGCTGTCGCTGCGCCGGCTCACCAACAGCGGGGGCCGCCTGCCGGTATCGATCGTTCGCCGGCTGCGCGAGCTGTTCCCGGCCGCCGAGCTCTATCTCATGTACGGCCTCACCGAGGCGTTCCGATCGACCTTCCTCGACCCCGCCTTGCTCGACGAGCATCCCGATTCGATCGGCGGCGCCATTCCGTTCGCCGAAGTCATGACGTCAAGACCGGACGGCACTCTGTGCGGCCCGGGCGAGGACGGCGAGCTCGTCCACGCCGGCCCGCTGGTGGCGAAGGGCTATTGGAACGACCCGGAGCGGACGGCGCAGCGCTTCAGGCCGGCGCCCCCGGCCTCGCGCTACGGCGGCACCGCCGTCTGGTCGGGCGACCGGGTCCGCCAGGACGAGCACGGCCTGCTCTATTTCGTCGGCCGCGAGGACGCCATGATCAAGACCAGCGGCAACCGGGTCAGCCCGACCGAGGTCGAGGAGGCCGCGGTGGCGAGCGGTCTGGTCACCGAGGCGGTGGCGCTGGGAGTGCCCGACGACCGGCTCGGCGAGGCGATCGCCCTGGTCGTCCGGGGCAAAGGGGAGGAGGCCGATCCGGACCTGCGCAACTTTCTTCGCCGCGAGTTACCGAATTTTATGCAGCCGACGCATATCGTGTGGCGCGACGAGCTGCCGCGCTCTCCCAACGGCAAGCTCGACCGCGAAGTCATCAAGAGCGAGCTGATGCGATGAGCAAGCCCATGGGGGCGATTCCGGACGGCTTCACCGCCGAGGACGGCATGCTGCTGATCGGCGGCCGCCGGGCCGATTCGCTCGTCGAGGAGGCGGGGGACACGCCACTGTTCGTCTACGATCTTGGCCGGGTGGAGGCGCAGGTCCGCCGTTTCCGCGCCGCGATCCCCGGTGGGGTCAATCTTCATTATGCCGTAAAGGCAAATACTTACCGGCCATTGTTGAAGCATGTGGCGAAGCTGGTCGACGGCCTGGACGTGGCCTCGGCCGGCGAGATGGAGGCGGCCCTGGGCTCGGGGACCGACGCTCGCGAAATCTCCTTCGCCGGTCCCGGCAAGCGCGACGACGAGCTCGCCGCGGCCATCGCGGCGGGCGTGACCCTGAACGTGGAATCCGAAGGCGAGGCCGAGCGGGCGCTGGCGATCGGCCGGGCCCAGGGCCGCACTCCGAGGCTCGCGGTCAGGGTCAACCCCGATTTCGAGATCAAGGGCTCGGGGATGCGCATGGGCGGCGGCGCCAAGCCCTTCGGGGTCGATTCGGCTCGGGTGCCGGCGCTGATCCGCAAGCTGGTCGAAGGGGGCGGGATGTGGCGGGGCCTGCATATCTTCGCCGGTTCCCAGGCGCTGTCGGCGCAGTCGCTCATCGAAGCGCAGCGGGCGACGGTGGCGCTCGCCGCCGAGCTCGGCCAGGCGGTCGGCATGGCCCCGCCGCTGGTCAATCTCGGCGGCGGCTTCGGAATACCCTATTTCGCCACCGAGGCGCCGCTCGACGTCGAGGCGGTCGGAGCGGCGCTCGCCGAGACCCTGCGCGACCGGCCCGCCATCCTCGCCGGCAGCGGCTTCGCGATCGAGCTCGGGCGCTGGCTGGTCGGCGAGGCGGGCGTCTACCTGACCCGGATCGTCGACCGGAAGGAGAGCCACGGCAAGACCTTCCTGGTCACCGACGGCGGAATGCATCACCAGCTCGCCGCCTCGGGCAATTTCGGCCAGGTCGTCCGGCGCAACTATCCCGTCGCCATCGCCGGCCGCTTCGGCGCCCCCGCCGAGGAGGAAGCGAGCATCGTCGGCTGCCTTTGCACCCCGCTCGACCGGCTCGCCGACGACGTCATGATCCCCCGCGCCGGGGTCGGCGACCTCGTCGCCGTCTTCCTCGCCGGAGCCTATGGCCTCTCGGCGAGCCCCGCCGCCTTCCTCGGGCACCCGCCGGCCCGGGAGATCGCGGTCGGCTAGCCCGCCCCGTTCGCCGAGCCTGTCGAAGGTCCTTCCTTCCATGAAGACGGGGGATGGCGCCGACGGCTCGGCCCGAACGGCAACATCCCATCCATCCCCGAATGGGGCGATTAACCCTTCCATCCGCCCAGTCCCATTCCGGGACGCGCCTCAGAAGGCCATTGTTCCTAACGGTAATTTTACCTCTTCAAGCCATAGCGGACCCAAATCTCGTGTGCCTGACGTCAGGCATGCGGATCCGCGGCGACAAGAAGAGGATCAGTTCATGCGTTCACTGGTAGGCTCCACGCTCGCAATCGCCCTGGCTTTCGGCGCGGCCGCCGCGGCCGACGCCAAGGGGCGGGACCGTCTGCCCCCGGCCAGCTTCGTCGGCGCCGACGACACCACGCCGACCGAGAAATATGTGATCGGGGCGCTCGATCAGCTCAACGTCTTCGTCTGGCGCAACAGCGATCTCGGCGGCAAGGTCCAGGTCCGCCCCGACGGAATGATCACCACCCCGCTCATCCCGGACCTCCAGGCGGCGGGCAAGACCCCGGCCCAGCTCGCCGAGGACATCCGCCTCGCCTTGACCAAATATGTCGACGACCCGCGGGTCACGGTGATGGTCGAGACCTTCCAGGGCAGCTTCAGCCAGCAGATCCGGGTCGTCGGAGCGACCGAGAAGCCGGCCTCGCTGCCGTACCGGGCGAACATGACCCTTCTGGACGCGATGATCGCCGTCGGCGGCCTCTCCGAATATGCGGCCGGCAACCGGGCCCGGCTGATCCGCCACGACCGCGCGACCGGCACCCAGAAGGAATATGACCTGAAGATAGCCCGTCTGCTCAAGAAGGGCGACACCAGCGCCAACGTCCGGCTCGAGCCTGGCGACGTCATCATCATCCCGGAGAGCATGTTCTAGGGCGCCGCCCGCCGCCGACCGCACACGCACGCAAGGAATCCCAGGCTCGATGGACGGACTCTACGAACAGATCAGGATCGCGATCCACCAGGTCTGGCGCCGGCGCTGGCTGGCGCTCGCCGTCGCCTGGGGCCTTTGCCTCGTCGGCTGGCTGGCCGTCGCCCTCATCCCGAACACCTACGAGTCCAAGGCCCGGGTCTTCGTCCAGATGCAGTCGATCCTTCCCAACCAGGTCGGCATCACCGTCCAGGAAAGGGAAGGGGATCTCAACCGGGTCAAGCAGACCCTCACCTCCAGCGAGAACCTGGCCAAGGTGGTTCGCCGCACCGAGCTGGCCGGGCTCGTCGCCGGGGAGCGCGACCTCGCCGTTCAGGTCGCCGCGCTCCGCGAGGCGATCAAGGTCACGGCCCAGCCCGACAACATATTCGAGATCAGCGCCACCGCCAGCGTCTCCGGCTTCTCCAACCGCCAGAACGCCAAGCTCTCCGCGGCGGTCGTCCAGGGGCTCCTCGACATCTTCGCCGAGCAGAACATCGCCGGCGACCGCGACGAGGCGAACCAGAGCCTGGCCTTCCTCGACCAGCAGCTCAAGGAGCGCGAGAAGCAGCTCCAGGAGGCCGAGCAGAACCGGGTCGAATTCGAGCAGCGCTATCTCGGCCTTCTCCCGGGCGAGGGCTCGATCGGCTCGCGCATGGGCGCGGCGCGCACCGAGCTCGCCGGAATCGAGCAGCAGCTGATGCAGGCGCAGAGCTCGCTCTCCGCCCTGCGCAGCCAGCTCGCGGCCACGCCCTCCTCGATGCCTTCGCTCGGCGGCGACGGCGGCGGCGCCCGCGGCCAGCTCGCCGCGCTCGAGGGCCAGCTCGCCCAGGCCGCGGCCCAGGGCTGGACCGATTCGCACCCCGACGTCGTCAGGCTCCGCAACCAGATCGCCCGGCTGAAGCCGCTCGCCGCGCGCGAGCCGGCCGGCGCCGGAAGCCTGCCCAACCCCTCCTACCTGTCGCTTCGGGCGATGGTGGCCGAGAAGGAGGGCCAGGTGAACGCGGCCGCGACCCGCAAGGCGCAGCTCCAGGCCGATCTCGCGCAGCTCGGCAATCGCCAAGCCTCCGAGCCCGGCGTCGCCGCCGAGCAGGAAAAGCTGAACCGCAATTACGACGTCCTCAAGAAGCAATATGACAAATTGCTCGAGGACCGCGAGCAGGTCCGCCTCCGCTCCGACGTCCGCAGCCAGATCGACGCGGTCAAGTTCAAGGTCATCGTCCCGCCCAGCCATCCCAGCGTGCCGCTGACCCCGAACCGTCCGCTGCTTCTCACCCTGATCCTGCTCGTCGGCCTCGGCGCAGGGACGGGCGCGGCCTATGTGCTCGGCCAGATCCAGACGACCTTCCCGACCCAGACCCGTCTCGCCGAGGCGACCGGCCTGCCGGTGCTCGGATCGATCGGCGAGGTGTTCACCGACGCGAAGCTCAGCCTCCACCGCCGCCGCCTGGTGTGGCTCGGCGGCGGCGCCGGGGCGCTCGGAGCGGCCTGGGCCCTGCTGCTGGCGATCGAATTCTGGCAGCGCAGCACGGTCGCGTGAGGGAGAGCGAGATGAACAAGCACAGCCCCCTCAGCCATTCGGGCTCGCTCCTCGAGCGGGCCGCGGAGCTCTACGGCTTCGGTTCGGCCTCGGCCGTTGCGCCGCCGCCGCGCGCGGACGAGCCCGCGCCCGATGGCGGACGCGCCGGCGCTCAAGAACCGGACCCCGGCCGGCCCCCGAGCCGCGGCCAGCTCCTTCCGGTCGTCACCGAAGCCAAGGCCGAGGTCGACCGCAAGTCGCTCGGCGAGCGCGGCTTCATCGTCCCGGACAGCCCGGCCGGCCCGCTGGCCGAGGAGTTCCGGATCGTCAAGCGCCAGCTGCTGCTCGGAATGGGCGCGGGCAGCTCGGTCACCGCAGACAAGCGGCGGACGATCCTCGTCTGCTCGGCCCAGCCCGACGAGGGCAAGACCTTCTGCGCCGTCAACCTCGCACTTTCCCTCGCCGGGGAGCGCGATCTCGAGGTGCTCCTCGTCGACGCCGACTTCCCGAAGCCGGAAGTGCTCTCGATCCTCGGGCTCGAAGCCCGCGGCGCCGGCTTCGTCGACGCCCTCGCCGACCCGTCGCTCGACCCCGAGCGGCTCGTCGTCCGCACCGACATCGGCGGCCTCTCGGTCATGCCGGCGGGCCGCTACGAGAACGACGTCCCCGAGCTGCTCGGCTCCGAGCGGACGGCGCGGGTCCTGGAGCGGCTGACCGAAGGCCGGCCCAGGCGAGTCGTCCTGTTCGATTCTCCGCCGGCTCTGATGGCGTCGGCGGCCGCGGCCCTCGCCGCCCATGTCGGCCAGCTGGTGCTGGTCGTGCGCGCCGACCAGACCCACGAGGCGGACCTGAAGGAGGCCGTGGGCCTGCTTTCGGGCTGCCCGCAGATCAGCCTCCTGCTCAACGGCACGGGCTTCGCCGCGACCGGCCGCCGGTTCGGCTCCTATTATGGATATGGCCAATGAAACAGGCTTTTTTCCAAAGACTTGCCGGCCGAAGCTGGCTGGCGATGTCAGCCGCGATGGGCGTCAGCCTGGTCGCCGGCGCGGTCGCCGTCCAGGGCGAGCCGCGGACCAGCGTCCATCCCTATCTCCAGGTCGAGCAGGTCGCGACCATGGACTTCGATCGCGGCGAGGTTCTCACCTATACCGGGGTCGGCGGGGGCGTGGAAGCCGCCGTCGCCACCCGGCGCCTCCAGGCGACGATCAGCGTCGACTATCAGCACCGGGTCGGGTGGAACGACCGCCTCAACGACCATGACGTGGTCAGCGGCCTCGCCGCCGCCCATTTCGAGGCCGTTCCCGGGGTCCTCAGCCTCGACGCCGGCGCCATGGCGGCGCGCACCCATGCCGACATCCGGGTCCCGGTCCCGGCCGCCCGGACGATCGACAGCGCCAACGTCGCCGAGATCTACAGCGCCTATGCCGGCCCCACCCTGACCACCCACGCCGGGCCGGTCTCCGTCGGCGCCAGCTACCGGCTCGGCTACGTCAAAGTGGACGATCACAGCCTCGCGGGCACCGGCCTCCCGCCCGGAGCGCCCCGGGTCGACCGCTATTCGAGCAGCACCGTCCACAATGCGACGGTGAGCTTCGGAATGGCCCCGGGCCGGCTACCCTTCGGCTGGACCGTCGGCGCCGGCTACGTCCGCGAGGACATGAACCGGCTCGATTCCAGTTTCGAGGCCGAATATGTCCGCGGCGACGTCGTCGTGCCGGTCTCGCCGACCCTCGCCGTCACCGGCGGCGTGGGCTATGAGACGATGCAGGGCTCGCAGCAGGACTTCCTGCGCACCCCGGGCGGCCTTCCGGTGCTCACTCCGGCCGGCAACCTCATCCCCGACCCCTCGAGGCCGCGCCTCAGGACGGTCGACCAGGACGGGATCATGTGGGACGCCGGAATCATCTGGCGGCCGAGCCCCCGGACGGAGCTGCAGGCCCGGGGCGGGTGGCGCTACGGCGGCGAGAGCTTCACCGCCTCGCTCGCGCACAAGATCAACAGCCGCTCGTCTCTGAATGCGTCCGTCTATGACAGCGTAAGCAGCTTTGGCCGTCTTTTAGTAGCCGATCTCAATGGCTTGCCGACTAAGTTTCAGACTCCGTCCAATGGCCTGACCGGCGCCGGCTGCGTCTTCGGCAACGATCCCGGGACCGGCCGCTGCTTCGGCGACGCGTTCCAGTCGATCAGCAATTTCAACTTCCGCAACCGCGGCGCGAGCCTGCAATATTCGACGGCCCGAGGGCCGTGGACGATGGGGCTGGGCGCCGGCTACGCCAACCGCAAATATCTCGCGCCCGACAGCAGCCTCTTCGCCCTGAACGGGGTGACGGACCAGAGCTTCAGCCTCCAGGGCAATCTCGGCCGGCGGCTGACCCGGAGCTCCGGCTACGACCTCGGCGGCTATGCCGCCTGGTTCGACAGCGGCATCGCCGATGCCGACGCCAGCTTCGGCGCCGGCCTCACCGGGCGCTATTATCGCAACATCTTCCGGGACCGGCTCCAGGCGCAGATCTCGGCGGGCCTCTACACGACCCAGGCCGGGGAGTTCGACGCCAGCTACGGCTCGATCCTGGTCGGCCTGCGCTACACTTTCTGAGGGACGGATATGTATACCGACCATTACGGCCTCGCCGAGCGCCCCTTCCAGCTCACCCCCGACGCGCGCTACTGGTATGAGAGCCGCACCCACAAGAAGGCGATGGCCTATCTCGGCTACGGCCTCGCGCAGGGCGAGGGCTTCATCGTCGTCACCGGCGAGATCGGCGCCGGCAAGTCCACCCTCGTCGCCCATCTGATGGCCACGATCGACCGCGAGCGGCTGAACGCGATCAGCCTGGTCTCGACCCAGGTCGAGGGCGACGACATGCTTCGCCTCGCCGCCCAGGGCCTCGGGCTCGAGACGGGCGGAGTCGCCAAGGCCCAGCTGCTCGACCGGATCGAGCAGAGGCTTCGCGAGGAAGCGGGACGGGGCAAGCGCACCCTCCTCGTCGTGGACGAGGCCCAGAACCTTCCGGTTTCGGCTCTCGAAGAGCTTCGGATGCTTTCGAACTTCACGAGCCAAGGCCGTGCGCTCATTCAGATTTTCCTGCTCGGCCAGCCGGAGTTCCGGGACCGGGTCGCGGCCGAGGACAGCCTCGAGCAGCTTCGCCAGCGGATCATCGCGAGCCATCATCTGGAAGCGATGGAGCCCGGCGAGCTGGAGCCCTACGTCGTCCACCGGCTGGCCGTCGCGGGCTGGCAGGGCCGGCCGAGCTTCGAGCCCGATTGCTTCGCGGCGCTCTACCGCCATTCCGGCGGAGTTCCGCGCAAGCTCAACCAGCTCGCCAACCGCCTTCTCCTCTATGCGGTGGTGGAAAGGCTTGAGGCGATCGGCGGCCACGACGTCGAGGCGGTCGCGGCAGACATGGCCGCGGACCGGCCGGCCAGCGGGTCGACGCGCGTCCTCCCGATGCGCCGGGCCGCGGCCGAGCCGTCCGCCGACCTGGCGCTCGAGCGCCGGATCGCCGCGATCGAATCGCGCCTGGACGAGCAGGAGGCGGCGGTGCGGCGGGTCTTGACCGTGCTGCTCGACTGGGTCGAGAGCGAAAGCCAGCCGCGCCGAAGCAATGCCGCTTGAGTTTCTTAATTCCTCCCCTGCATTTGCAGGGGAGGGGGATCATGCGAAGCATGGTGGAGGGGCCCTTCCAGCGCCGGAGAATCCCTCCACCGCGCTTCGCGCGGTCCCCCTCCCCGAGGTATCTCGCGGAGGATTTCAGGAAGTGAAAATGCTGAACGCCCTTTCCGTCGACGTCGAGGACTGGTTCCAGGTCGGGGCGTTCGAGACCGTCATCCGCCGCGACCAGTGGGACGGGCTGGAGCAGCGCGTCGAGCGCAACGCCGGCGCGGTTCTCGACCTCTTTGCCGAGGCGGGGGTCAAGGCGACCTTCTTCACCTTGGGCTGGGTCGCGGAGCGCCATCCGGCTCTGGTCCGCCGGGCCGCGGAGGCCGGCCACGAAATCGCCAGCCACGGCTGGGACCACCGGCGGGTCTTCACCCTCGGCGAGCACGGCTTCCGGGCCGACCTCAAGCGCGCCCACGCCGCCATCGCCGACGCCGCCGGGGTCGAGCCGAAGGGCTATCGGGCGCCGAGCTTCTCGATCGACGCCCGGACCCCCTGGGCCCACCGGGTTCTCGCCGAGGAGGGCTATGCCTATTCGTCCAGCGTCGCTCCGGTGGTCCACGACCATTATGGCTGGCGCGAGGCGCCGCGTTTCGCCCACCGGCCGCTCCCCGGTTGCGACCTGATCGAGCTTCCGGTCACCACCATAGAGCTGGCCGGGCGCCGGATGGCCGCCGGCGGCGGGGGCTTCTTCCGCCTGCTGCCCTATCGCTTCTCGAGCTGGGCGATCGACCGGGTCAATGGCGCGGACGGCCGTCCCGCGGTCTTCTATTTCCACCCCTGGGAGATCGACCCGGGCCAGCCGAGAGTCGCCGGAGCGCCGCTCAAGTCGCGGCTCCGCCATTATAGCCGCCTCTCAGCGATGCGGCCCAAATTGTTGAGATTGTTCAAGTCCCATCATTGGGACCGAACCGACCATGTGGTCGAGCTCGAACGGGAGCGGCTGGCATGAACGCACCTTTGCTCAAGCCCCGGATCCGGGTCCGCGCCGAGTCGCTGAGCGACCCCGAATCCTGCCGCCGGCTCGACTCTTTCGTCGCCGCCCAGCCCGGGTCCGAATTCTTCCACCGCCCGCAGTGGAGCCGGGCGGTCGAGCGCGGCTGCGGCCAGAAAAGCCATTTCCTGGTCGCCGAGGACCAGTCCGGCGCCCTGGCGGGCTGCCTTCCGCTGACCGAGATCCGCTCCTTCCTGTTCGGCAATGCCCTAGTCTCCGCCGGCTTCGGCACCGGCGGCGGAATCCTCGCCTCGGACGGGGCCGCCGTCGAGGCGCTCGCCGAGGCGGCCTGGGCGCTCGCCCGGTCGCTGGGCTGCGGCTCGGTCGAGCTTCGCGGCGGCGCCCTGCCCGAGGGCTGGCAGCGCCGCGAAGGAGTCTATGCCTCCTTCTCGACCGGGCTTCCGGACGATCCGGAGTCGCTTCTCGCCGGACTGACCAAGCGCCAGCGCTACGAAGTGCGCAAGGCGCTGGGTCGCGGCCTGGAGGTGAGCGCCGGCAACGACGAGCGCCACGTCGACGGCTTCTACCGAGTCTACAGGGAGTGCGTTCGCAATCTCGGCACTCCGGTCTTCCCGGCCGCGCTGTTCGAGGCGATGGCGGACGAATATGGCGAGGATTGCGACGTCCTCATCGTCTGGAAGGACGGCCGCCCCGTCGCCGCCAATTTCAACCTCTACCATGGCGGCACCGGCCAGTGCCATTGGGGCGGAGGCACGGCCGAGGCGAAAGGCTGCCGCGCCAACGACGTGATGATGTACGCGCAGATGCGCCACCTCGCCGAGCGGGGCTGCACCCGGGCCGATTTCGGCCGTTCCAAGCTCGGCACCGGCCCCTACGAGCGCAAGCGGTGCTGGCACCTGGACGAGCGGCCCCTGGTCTATGCGGTGCGGACGGCGGAGGGCTCGGCGGCGCGCGACGTCAACCCGCTCAGCCCCAAATACCGGCTTCAGGTCGAGCTTTGGAAAAGGCTGCCGCTGCCGGTCGCCAATTTCGTCGGGCCGCCTATCGCGCGCGGCCTCGGCTGATGTCGGACCTGCTCTTCCTCGCCCACCGGATACCCTTCCCGCCCGACCGCGGCGACAAGATACGCTCGTTTCACGAGCTCAGGCACCTGGCCGGCCTGGGCCGGGTCCATCTCGCCTGCTTCGCCGACGACGAGGCCGACGCCGCCAATCTCGCCGGCCTGCGCGACTCGCTCGGCCCGGCGCTTGGCGAGGCGCATGTCGAGGTCCGGCGAACCTCGAAGATAATGGCGGGGGCCCGGGCCCTGGTCGAGGGGGGGCCGGTCTCGCTCGCCCTGTTCGACAGCCAGGCGCTGCGGGCTTTCGTCGCCCGGCAGGTGGCGAGCGGGCGGATCGGGACGATCTTCGCTTTCTCGAGCCAGATGGCCCAGTTCGTTCCGGCCGGGGCCCGCCTGGTCATGGATTTCATCGACGTCGATTCGGCCAAGTTCGAGGCCTATGCGGCCGAGGGCGGAGCGATGGCTCCCGTCTACCGGCGGGAGGGCGCGAAGCTCGCCGCCTTCGAGCGCTCGACCGCCGAACGCGCCGACGTCAGCCTGTTCGTCAGCGAGGCCGAGGCGGCCCTGTTCCGGGACAGAAGCGGCCTTGCCGGAGCGGACGTCCGGGCCCTCCAGAACGGGGTCGACCTGGATTATTACGATCCCGAGGCTCGCTTCGCCAAGCTCGACGAGCCGGGGCCGCTGATCGTCTTCACCGGCCAGATGGACTATGCGCCCAATATCGACGCCGTCCGCTGGTTCGCGGGCGAGGTGATGCCGAGGCTCCCCAGGGCGCGCTTCGCGATCGTCGGCCGCAAGCCGGTCGAATCCGTCCTCGGGCTCGCCGGCCCGCGGATCGTCGTCACCGGCGCCGTCGAGGACGTCCGCTCCTGGCTGGCCGCCGCCGACGTCGTCGCCGCTCCCCTGAGGATCGCCCGGGGCATCCAGAACAAGGTTCTCGAGGCGATGGCGATGGCCCGGCCGGTGGTCGCCTCCCCGGCCGCCTTCGAGGGGATCGAGGCGGAGCCGGGGCGACACCTTCTCGTCGCGGCGACGGCCGAGGCCCAGGCGCAGGCCATAGCGGGCCTGATCGCCGACCCGCGGCGCGCCCGGGCCCTCGGCGAGGCCGCCCGCCGCCGGATGGAGCAAGCCTATCGCTGGCAGGCGAGGCTGGCGCCCTTGGGCGAGATCGTCGGAGCCGCTCCGCGCCGGGCGGCGGCATGACGGCGGTCCTTCCGGTCCGCCGGGCCGAGCCGCTCGCTCCCGCGTGGCGCGCCCACCTCGCCGCGCTCGGCGCCGCCTCGGCCGCGATCCTGCTCCTGTTCGCCCGCGACTTCGCCGGCATGGCGGCGATCTGGTGGAAGAGCGCAACCTTCAACCATTGCTTCCTGGTCGGACCGATCATCGCCTGGCTGGTCTGGCAGCGGCTCCCCGAGCTCGGGGCGCTGGCGCCTCGCGCCTGGGCGCCGGGCCTCGCGCTCGTCGCAGCCGGCGGAGCGGGCTGGCTGCTAGGCGAAGCGGGCAACGTCGCGCTGTTCCGCCATTTCGGGCTGGTCCTGATGCTTCAGGGCGCGGCCGTCGCCTGTCTCGGCAAGGCGGTCTCGCGGGGGATCGCCTTCCCGATCTTCTACGCCGTCTTCCTGGTGCCGTTCGGCGACGAGCTCGTGCCCCCGCTCCAGACCCTGACCGCCGAGATGAGCATGGCGCTGCTCGCCCTGACCGGCGTTCCGGCACATATCGACGGGATCTTCATCTCGACCCCGAGCGGGCTGTTCCGGGTCGCCGAGGCCTGTTCCGGGGTGCGGTTCCTGGTCGCCATGGCCGCGCTCGGAGCTCTGGCCGCCAACCTCTGCTTCCGCTCCTGGCCGCGCCGCCTGCTGTTCGTCGCCTTCGCACTGGCCGTCTCGGTCCTGGCCAACGGAGTGAGGGCGTTCGGCACGATCTACATCGCCTGGTGGACGGACAACGAGGTCGCCGTCGGGATCGACCATATCGTCTATGGCTGGATTTTCTTCGCGATCGTCATCGCCCTCATCATGGCGGCGGGCTGGCGCTTCTTCGACCGGGCGCCGAACGCGCGCTGGTTCGATCCCGCCGACCTTCAGGCCCTGGGCGCCGAGCCGGGGCCTAGCGCGCGCTCGGCCCTGGTCGCGGCCATCGCCGTCTTCCTTGCCGCCGCGGCGCCCCTCTGGTCGGGAGCGGTCGCCGCCGCCGGCACGCGCGCCGTGCCCGATTCGCCGCTCCCGGAGGTGCCAGGCTGGACCCGGCTCCCCGCGGCCGGCGACTGGCAGCCCCGCTTCTCCGGCGCCGACCGGATCCGGCTCGGCCGCTACCGCAACGCCGCCGGTCAGCAGGTCGATCTCGCCATCGTCGTCTTCGCGCGGCAGAGCGAGGGCCGCGAGCTGGTCGGCTACGGCCAGGGCGCCGCGGACGAGGACGGGGCGTGGTCGTGGACCGGCGATTCCCCCGCGCCGGCCGACGGCAAGGCGGAGCGGATCGGCTCGCACGGCAAGGTGCGCGAGGTGGTGAGCTTCTACCGGGTCGGCCAGGTCCTGACCGGAAGCTCGACCCGGGTGAAGCTCGAGACGGTTCGGGTGAGGCTGCTCGGCGGGGCGCAGCGCGCGGTGGCCGTCCTGGTCTCGGCAGAGGCGCCTGCGGACGGACTCAGCCCGAGGCCGGCGATCGACGCTTTCCTCGAGGACCTCGGGCCGGTCGCCCCTCTTGCCGACCGGGCCGCCGGACTGGCAGGGGACTGAGCCATGTGCGGAATTGCCGGCCTCTTCTACGTGAGCAATCCCAAACCCGTCGACCCGAAGAGGGTCAGAGCGATGGCCGACTCGCTCGCCCATCGAGGCCCCGACGGGAGCGGGGTCTGGACCGCGCCGGGGATCGGGCTCGGCCACCGGCGGCTGTCCATCATCGACCTCGCAACCGGCGACCAGCCGATGCTGTCGGCGGACGGCAGGCTCGCGCTCAGCTATAATGGCGAGATCTACAATTTTCGCGAGGTGAGGGCGGAGCTCGAGGCCTCGGGCCACCGCTTCCGGACCGAGAGCGACACCGAGGTGATCCTGGCGGCGTGGCGGCAATGGGGCCCCGACTGCCTCTCCCGATTCAACGGGATGTTCGCCTTCGCCCTCTACGATGGCGACGAGGATTGCCTCTTCCTCGCCCGCGACCGCTTGGGCGTGAAGCCGCTCTACTGGACGACGCTGAGCGACGACGCCCTCGTCTTCGCCTCCGAGCTGAAGGGGCTCCTCGCCCATCCCCTGCTCCGCCGCACGCCGAGCCGGAGCGCGGTCGACGATTATCTGGCGCTCGGCTACGTCCCCGACGACGCCTGCATGGTGGACGGCGTCCGCAAGCTCGCCGCGGGCCATTATCTGCTCGTCCGCCGCGGCCGGCTCGTGCCCAAGCCGGTTCGGTGGTGGGACGTCGATTTCTCCAATCCCTCCCGGGGCTCCGCCAAAGCGCTGGAGGAGGAGCTTGTCGAGCGGCTGCAATCGGCGGTTCGCTCGCGGATGGTCGCCGACGTGCCGCTCGGCGCCTTCCTCTCCGGCGGCGTCGACAGCTCGGCGGTGGTCGCTCTGATGGCGGAGGCGAGCCGGTCCGCGGTCGAGACCTGCTCGATCGGCTTCGGCGAGGCGGACCATGACGAATCCAAATGGGCGGCCCTGGTCGCCGCGCGCTTCGCCACCAATCATCGCAGCCGCATCGTCGAGGCGGGCGATTTCGGCCTCATCGACACCCTCGCCGACGCGTTCGACGAGCCGTTCGCCGACGCCTCCGCGCTCGCCACCTACCGGGTCTCCGAGCTTGCGCGCGAAAAGGTCAAGGTCGCCTTGTCGGGCGACGGCGCCGACGAAGCCTTTGCCGGCTACCGGCGCTACCGGATGTTCGCCGCCGAGGAGCGGGTGAGGAGGCTGCTTCCCGGCCCGGCCCGCGGGATGCTGGGGGCGGTCGGCAACCTTTATCCCAAGCTCGACTGGGCGCCCCGCTTCCTGCGCGCCAAGACGACCCTCCAGGCGATCGGCCAGGATAGCGGCGAGGCTTATGCCGCCGGTGTCGGAGTGACGCCGCCAGCCATGAGATCGAGCCTTTACACCGCTATCTTCAAACGATTTCTCGGCGGATATCGGGCCGAAGAGCGCTACGTAAGAGCGATGGCCGAGGCTCCGGCGGTCGATTCGCTCTCGCGGGCCCAATATGCCGATCTCAAGATCTGGCTGCCCGGCGACATCCTCACCAAGGTCGACCGGACCAGCATGGCCGTCAGCCTAGAGGCGCGCGAGCCGCTGCTCGACCACCGGCTCGTGGAGTTCGCCGCCCGGCTCCCCGCCGGGATGCGGCTGCGCGGAGGCTCCGGCAAATGGCTGATGAAGCGGGCGCTGAGCCGCTATCTCCCCGACGAGGTTCTCCACCGCACCAAGATGGGCTTCGTCACCCCGGTCAGCGCCTGGTTCCGGGGCCCGCTCGCGGAGGAGGCCGCGACGATCGCGCACAGCCCGGCCCTGGCCGAGCTCGGCTGGTTCAAGCCCGAGGCCATCGCCCGCGTCGCCGCAGCCCACCGTTCCGGGCGCGAGGAGCACGGCCGGCTGCTCTGGCAATTGCTGATGCTGGACAAGTCGCTCCAGCGCCTCTTCGGCTTCGGCGCCGGAGTGAGGAAGGCGGGGTAGTTCGTCAGGGATAGACCGCCTCGACGAAGTACAAGCCGTGCGGCGGCGCATTGAGTCCCAGCGCCGCCCGATCCCTGGCTTCCAGAGCCGCCCGCAAGTCCGCGGCGCTCCATTTGCCGCGCCCGACCAGCTGCAGGCAGCCCACCATCGAGCGCACCTGGTGATGCAGGAAGGAGCGGGCGGCCGCCTCGATCCGGATGACCTGGCCGTCGCGGTGGACGTCGAGCCGGTCGAGGGTCTTGACCGGGCTTTCGGACTGGCAATGGGCCGAGCGGAAGGTGGTGAAATCGTGAAGGCCGACGAGGCCTTGGGCGGCTTCATGCATCGCCGCGGCGTCGAGAGGGACGCCCACCTGCCAGGCGCGGCCGGACTCCAGCGCCAGCGGCGCCCGGCGGTTGACGATCCGGTAGAGATAGCGGCGGCCGACGCAGCTGAAGCGGGCGTGCCAGTCGCCGGCGACGGGCTCCGCGGCGAGTATCGCCACCGGAAGCGGCCGGAGCCGGGCGTTCAGGCCTTCCGAGAGCCGGAACGGCGTGATGGGACGCTCGATGTCGACATGGGCGGCCATGGCGAGGGCGTGGACTCCGGCGTCGGTCCGGCCGGCGGCGTGGAGGATGGCGGACTCGCCGGTGATTGCCTCCACCGCTTCCTCGATCGCCTGCTGGACCGAAGGGCCGTGCGACTGGCGCTGCCAGCCCATGAACGGGCCGCCGGCATATTCGACGGTGAGCCGGAACCGGGTCACCCGAGCTTCGTGCCGTGCGGAATCGGGAAGCCGCGAAGGAGCTCGGCCCCGCTCATCGGCGCCCGGCCCGGGCGCTGGATCGAAGTCGGCACGAGGCCGCCGACGCCGCAGGCGATGGTCAGCCGCTCGTCGAGCATGGTCCCGGCCTCGCCCGCCACGTCCACGGCATCGGCGGCGAGGAGCTTGAGCCGCTCCCCGGCGAACCCGAACCAGGCGCCCGGCGCCGGATTGAACGCCCTGATCTGCCGCTCCAGCTCCAGCGCGTCCTTGCTGAAATCGAGCCTTGCCTCGTCCTTGCTTATCTTGGGGGCATAGGTCGCTCTCTCCTCGGCCTGGGGACGGGGCCCGATCCGGTGGAGCTGGCCGAGGACCTCGACCATCCATTCGGCGCCGAGCCGTGCGAGCTCCTCGCTGAGCTCGCCGGCCGTCTTGCGGTCGATCTTCGTGCCCATCGTCGCCAGCATCGGCCCGGTATCGAGGCCTTCCTCCATTTGCATGATGGTCACCCCCGTCATCCGGTCGCCGGCGAGGATGGCGCGCTGGATCGGGGCCGCGCCGCGCCAGCGTGGAAGCAGGGAGGCGTGGACGTTGAGGCAGCCGCGGCGAGGCGCCTCGAGGATCGGCCTGGGCAGGATCAGCCCGTAGGCGGCGACGACGGCGACGTCGAGGTCGAGGGCGGCGAAGGCGGCCTGGGCGTCGGCCTTCTTCAGCGATAGCGGAGTGCGAACCTCGAGCCCGAGCGCCTGGGCGCGCTGCTCGACGGGGGAGGGGCGAAGGGCCTTTCCGCGCCCGGCCGGGCGCGGCGGCTGCGAATAGACCGCGGCGATCTCGTGACCGGCGGCGACGAGGGCGTCGAGCGTCGGTACGGCGAAGCCGGGCGTTCCCATGAAGGCGATGCGCATCGGGGGTGCTTATCCTCCCTGTCGCCGGATGGGGAGGGGGAGGATCCGGAACATAGCGGCGGTCCGCTCCAATCGTCGTTCGCCGGGACGGCGCGAGGACGGCGGATTTGAAACGTTGAGCCTCTCCCTCTACCTACCCCCAATGGCTTCTCCCGAAATCGACGCATTGACCCAGGCGCTCGCCCGATTGCCCGGGCTCGGGCCGCGCTCGGCGCGGCGGGCGGTGCTTCACCTGATGAAGAAGCGCGACGCGGCCCTCACCCCGCTGCTTCGGGCGCTTGAGCGGGTGAACGACAATCTGTCGGTCTGCTCGGTCTGCGGCAATGTCGACACGGCCGATCCCTGCAGCGTCTGCGCCGATGGGCGGCGTGATGACCGGCTCCTTTGCGTGGTCGAAGAAGTGTCCGACCTATGGGCGCTCGACCGCTCGCGGCTCTTCCCCGGCCGGTTCCACGTCCTCGGCGGGCGCCTTTCGGCCCTCGAAGGGGTCCGGCCCGAGGATCTCAGCATCGACAAGCTGCTCGGCCGGGTCGCCAGGGGCGGGATCGACGAGGTCGTGCTGGCGATGAACGCGACCCTCGAGGGCCAGACCACCGCCCATTATCTCGCCGAGCGCCTCGAGACCTTCCCGATCCGGCTCACCCAGCTCGCCCACGGCCTGCCCGTCGGCGGCGAGCTCGACTATCTCGACGAGGGCACGCTCGCCCAGGCGCTGAGGGCGCGGCGGCCGGTTTCCTGAGTCCGGCGAGGTATAACAACCGACAAACAAAAGACTTTTTTCTTCCGATCGAGGCAACCAACATAGATCAGCTTCGTTTAGGAGGCTCGTCGGGTTGTTCACGGTCCCGCCGCCGCCGAGTTCCGAACAAGAGATTTCGATGCGCGCTCTCATCATCGAGCCACAGATTTTCACGTCCTTCATGATCGAGGACGCCCTGAGGGATGCCGGCTTCACGTCGATCGCGATGGCGACGACGGAAGAGGAAGCCGTCGCCTGCGCCGAGGCCGAGCCGCCCGACCTCGTCACCGCCGCGGTCGAGCTCCATCGCGGCAGCGGCATCAGGGCGGTCGAGCGGATCCGTTCGAAGCTCAAGGTCCCGGTGCTGTTCATCACCCAGCATATCCGGCAGGTGAGGGCGCGCGACCCGCTCGCGTCCGTCGTCAAGAAGCCGTTCGCCGCCGCCCACCTCCCGCCGGCGATCGCCGCGGCGAAAGCGGGCGGCTGACGCTCCCTTCCCAGCCGTCAGGCCCTAGCGGTAGCTGACCACCTCATATTCGATCCCGTCGGGGTCGAAGAAATAGAAGCGGCGGCCCGGCTCATAGTCGCCGTGCGAGAAGGGGGTGAGGCCGGCCGCGATCACTCGCGCTTCGGTCTCGTCCAGCTCTTCCACCTCCACGCCGATATGGTTGAGCGGCTGGCCCTTGGCGAAGCGCGCATCGGCGGCCGGCGAATCCTTGGCGGCGTAAAGCGCGACATAATGGTCCGAGGATCCGACATGGATCGTCCGGCCCCCGTTCATCGACGGCCCCTGCCAGCGGATCCGCCAGCCGAAGACCGATTCCATCAGCCTCGCCGCCCGCTCCGGGTCGCTCACCGTGACGTTGACATGCTCGATCCTGGGTGACGCCATTCTCATTCTCCTCGCTCTCGAGCCCCTTCGGTTGCGAGTCGTACGACCTCAAGCTAAGTTGAGGTCAAGCTTCATTTCACGGGCAATTTCGATGACCGGACCGGCCCTTCTCAGCATCGGCGAGCTCGCCCGGCGGACCGGCCTGTCGGTCTCGGCGATCCGCTTCTACGAGGCGCGCGGCCTGGTCGCCGCGATCCGCACCAGCGGCAATCAGAGGCGCTTCCTCCGCTCCGACATCCGTCGCCTGTCCTTCGCCCTGATCGCCCAGCGCTGCGGGCTGAGCCTGAGCGAGATCGATGCGGAGATGGCGCTGCTTCCCAACGGCCGGGCGCCGAACAGGGCGGACTGGCAGGCGATCGGGGCCCGCCTCCGCTCCACTCTCGACTCTCGCATCGCGCTTCTGGAGCGGACCCGCGACCGGTTGGACGGCTGCATCGGCTGCGGCTGCCTGTCGCTGGAAAATTGCGCGCTCTACAATCCCGGCGACCGGGCCGCCCGGGGCGGGCCCGGGCCGCGCTTCCTCCTCGGCGATTCCAGCCCGGCTTAGTCCGGGTCCCGCGAAAGCAGGCCGTCCACGCACCAGCGCACGAGCAGGAGGATCGCCGCCGGCAGAGTCACCAGGGCGATCCAGAAGACGATCCAATGCGACCAGGGCAGCAAGACGTGGTCGGCATATTCCACGAAAATCGCGAGCGGAAACAGCAGCGGCACGGTCGCGAAGCAGCCGGCGAGGCCGCCCGGGGTCAGCGGGCTTCGATAGCCCCGCTCCCCATCTTGGTCCTCCGCCGTCAAGTCTTCCGGCTCAGCGCCCGCATCGCATCGTCAAGCCCTTCGAGCGTCAGCGGGTACATGCGCTCTTGCATGAGCTGGCGGAGGATCTGGGTCGACTGGCTGTAGCCCCAATATTTCTCGGGCGTCGGGTTGAGCCAGACCGAGCTCGGATAGGTATCGACCAGGCGCTGCATCCAGACCGCCCCGGCCTCCTCGTTATAATGCTCGACCGAGCCGCCGGGGTGGCTGACCTCGTAGGGGCTCATCGAGGCGTCGCCGACGAAGACGATCTTCCAGTCGTGGCCGAACTTGTGGAGCACGTCCCAGGTCGGAGTGCGCTCGGCGAAGCGGCGGCGATTGTCCTTCCAAAGGCTCTCGTAGGGGCAATTGTGGAAGTAGAAGAATTCGAGGTTCTTGAACTCGCCCGTCGCCGCGGAAAACAATTCCTCGCAGAGGCGCACATGCGGGTCCATCGACCCGCCCACGTCGAGCAGGAGGAGGAGCTTGACCGCATTGTGCCGCTCGGGACGCATGCGGATGTCGAGCCAACCCTTGCGCGCGGTGCCGTCGATCGTGCCGTTGAGGTCGAGCTCGTCCGCCGCGCCCTCGCGGGCGAAGCGCCTGAGCCGCCGCAGCGCCACCTTGATGTTGCGGGTGCCGAGCTCGCGCGAACTGTCGAGATTCCTGAACTCGCGCTTGTCCCACACCTTGAGGGCGCGCCCATGCTTCCCGTCCCCGCCGATCCGCACCCCTTCGGGATTGTAGCCGCCGTGGCCGAAGGGCGAGGTGCCGCCGGTGCCGATCCACTTCGAGCCGCCCTGGTGCCGCTCCTTCTGCTCCTGGAGCCGCTTCTTCAGCGTCTCCATGATCTCGTCCCACGATCCGAGTGAGCGGATCTCCGCCATCTGCTCGGGCGTCAGGTAGAGCTCAGCCACCTTGCGCAGCCATTCCTCGGGAAGCGGCACCGCCTCCGTCCCGTATTCCGCCTCCAGCCCCTTGAAGACCTTGCCGAACACCTGGTCGAACCGGTCGAGCAGCCCCTCGTCCTTCACGAACGTCGCCCGCGCGAGCCAGTAGAATTCCTCGGGCGTCGAACGGATCACCTCCGCCTCCAGCGCCTCGAGCAGGGTCAGATGCTCCTTCAGCGAAGCCTGGATCCCCGCGGCGCGCAGCTCGTCGACGAAGGAGAAGAACATCTCCGCCGTTTAGCGCACCGCCGCCCGGCCCGCCATCAGGTCTGCGGCCCCGGCGTGCCGGCGAGTTCTATCTCGCTGTTCCCGTTGGCCTTCAGCCGCACCCGGGCATGCACTTTTCCCGCCTCGCCCGCGTCCCCGAACAGGCTCTGGACCTGGGCGAGGCTCGGCATCGCGTCAAAGGTCCCGAGCACCTCCACCATGCCGATTCCGTGATTGAGGACGACATAGCGCGCCTCATCGGCAAGGCGCATGATCTCGATCATCCCTCCCGCATCGCTGTACAGCGCGAGCAACCTCGAACGCACGCCGGCATCATCCTTGGTCTTGTCGAGGCTGCGAAGCAGCGGAACCCGCGCGTCCCCCACCGAGAGCTCGGTGAGGCACCAGCGCGTGCCGATCCGGGGGAGGATCGGCGGCTCCTCCTTGCCCCGGGCATTCGTCGCCTCCATGCCGGTCGCGTCGGACGTGGCGCCGAGGGCCGCGGCAAGATCGGTCTTCGAGTCGGTGACTAGCTTCGCCTCCTTTTCACCGATGCTGTCACCGATACCGGCGGGCGCAGGCGACCGGCGGAATCTGCGCCGGCACGTTCGGAACGAGGCACGAGGCGCCGACGCCCGCAATGCCCTCCCCCCTCTAGGGAGAGGGCCAGGGAGAGGGGGAGTCGGCGGTTATCCGCCAACCCTCACGCGACCGGCGGGATTTGCGCCGGGTATTGCGGCACGTCTGGATCCAGGCACGCCCAGTCCGGCGCCTCCCCCGTCCAGATGATCGCCGCGGGCGCCATCAGGTTCGGCTCGTCCAGCGCCCCGGCGCGCACGAAGATGAGGTGCGGGCGGGGTTCGGCGACGCTGAACAGCGGCGTGCCGCAGGTCGGGCAGAAGCCGCGGCGCATCCGGCTGCCGCTGTCGGCGACGCTCTCGTGCCAACGCACTTCGCCGGTCAGCGTCATCGCCTCGCTCGGGAAGCAGACGTTCACCGTCGCGCTGCCGGCGCCCAGATACTGGCACAGCCGGCACCAGCACATACGCGCCGCCATCGGCGCCGCCTCGATTGAAAAGCGTACCTGCCGGCACAGGCACCCCCCCTCCACCGCCATCAGCCCCTCCGCGTCATGAAAGCGAGCCGCTCGAACAGCATCACGTCCTGCTCGTTCTTGAGGAGGGCGCCGTGCAGCGGCGGGATCGCCTTGGCGACGTCGCGCGACTGGAGCACGTCGAGCGGCATGTCCTCGTGGAGGAGGAGCTTCAGCCAGTCGATCAGCTCGCTGGTTGACGGCTTCTTCTTCAGCCCGGGCACGTCGCGGACCTTGTAGAAGATGTCGAGCGCCCTTGCGACCAGCATCTTCTGGATGCCGGGGAAGTGGACGTCGACGATCGCCTGCATCGTCTCCCGGTCGGGGAAGTTGATGTAGTGGAAGAAGCAGCGGCGCAGGAAAGCGTCGGGCAGCTCCTTCTCGTTGTTGGAGGTGATGACGACGACCGGCCGCTCGGCGGCGCGGATCGTCTCCTTCGTCTCGTAGACGTGGAACTCCATCCGGTCGAGC
>DASTLX010000047.1:0-20312 GCA_035714565.1 Allosphingosinicella sp. | reverse complement strand
TCCGAAATAACGAATGGACCCGGCGTTAACTCCATAGGTCCCGATGCCCGTCTCGGCGAGGTTCAGGTAGACCTCCATGATCCGTCGCTTGCCCCAGAGGTGCTCGATCAGGAAGGTGAACCAGGCCTCCAGGCCCTTGCGGAAATAGCCGCCGCCCTGCCACAGAAAGGCGTTCTTCGCGGTCTGCTGGCTGATCGTCGATCCGCCGCGGATCCGGCCGCCCCGCGCGTTGCGGCGCATCGCCTCGGCGATCGCGTCCTGATCGAAGCCGTAATGGGAGCAGAATTTGCTGTCCTCGGCCGCGATCGCCGCCCGCTCCATGTCGTCGTCGATCCGGGAGAGCGGCATCCATTCGCGCGAGATTTTCCGCCCGTTCAGCACGTCGCCGAGCATCGTGAAGGTGATCGGCGGCGGCATGACCATGTAGAGCGCCACCCACAGGATGCTGAGGAGGATGAACGCAACGAAGGCGCGGAGGCCCCAGCCGATCACCCGGCCGATTCCTCCGCGCCTCGTCTTGCTACGCCGTGCCGCCGCTCTCGCCATCGGGGCTGATTAGCGGCGGCCTGGAGTCTCGAACAGCCCTCAGTGCGCCGGGAGCAGCCGGCGCTCGCCGGCGAGGTTCATCAGCGCCTTCTGGAGCTTCTCGAAGGCGCGAACCTCGATCTGCCGGATACGCTCGCGGCTGACGTCATAGACCTGGGAGAGTTCCTCCAGCGTCTTGGGATCGTCGGTCAGGCGCCGCTCGGTGAGGATGTGGCGCTCGCGCTCGTTCAGGGCCTGCATCGCCTCGACCAGCAGTTCGTGGCGGACGCGGGTCTCCTCGGCCTCGGCGACGCGCTCGTCCTGAAGCGGGTCGGTGTCGACCAGCCAGTCCTGCCACTGGCCCTCGCCCTCCTCGCGCAGCGAGACGTTGAGCGAAGTGTCCCCGCCCATCGCCATGCGGCGGTTCATCGAGATGACGTCGTCCTCGGAGACGCCCAGGTCCTTGGCGATCTTCGCCACGTCCGCGGGCTTCAGGTCGCCGTCCTCGAACGCCTCGATCTGGTTCTTCATCCGGCGAAGGTTGAAGAACAGCTTCTTCTGCGCCGCGGTGGTGCCCATCTTCACAAGCGACCAGCTGCGCAGGATGAATTCCTGGATGGAGGCGCGGATCCACCACATCGCGTAGGTGGCGAGGCGGAAGCCCCTGTCCGGCTCGAACTTCTTCACGCCCTGCATCAGGCCGATATTGCCCTCGGAAATGAGCTCGGAGACCGGCAGGCCGTAGCCGCGATAGCCCATCGCGATCTTGGCGACGAGGCGCAGGTGCGAGTTGACCAGCTTGGCCGCGGCATCGGTGTCCTGATGCTCGGTCCAGCGCTTGGCCAGCATATATTCCTCCTCGGGGGCGAGGATCGGGAATTTCTTGATCTCGGCGAGATAGCGGTTGAGACCCGCTTCGCCGCTCATGGCGGGAATCGTCGCCACGCTCTTACCGCTAGCCATCGTCTTCACTCACTCCCTGGTAACCCGATGCTTTTGCTTTGCCGGGACCGCCGCCCTTATACCGCCAGCGCGCTTAACAGTTGCTGCATATCCGACGGAACGTCGCTTTTGAACGACAAGGGCGCCGATGTCACGGGATGGATGAACCCAAGCTCCGCCGCGTGCAGCGCCTGCCGTTCAAAGTTCAGTCTTTTCAATAACTCACGATGAGCCGTTCGGGTCCGTCCGTAAGCCGGATCGCCGAGCAGAGGATTGCCGATCGACGTCATGTGGACCCTGACCTGGTGGGTCCGGCCGGTTTCGAGCCGGCATTCGACCAGCGCCGCGTCGTTGAGCGCACTGACCAGCCGGTAGTGAGTCACCGCCCTCTTGCCCCGAGTCCCGTCGACGATCGCCATCTTCTGCCGGTTCGCCGAGGAGCGGGCGAGCGGGGCGTCGATCGTCCCCGCCGGAGGGCTGGGAATTCCGGCGACGACGGCGCGGTAGCGGCGGTCGATGCTGTGGCGGGCGAACTGCGCCGCCAGGCCCTCGTGGGCGCGATCGGTCTTGGCGACCACCAGCAGGCCGGAAGTGCCCTTGTCGATGCGGTGGACGATCCCCGGCCGGGCCACGCCGCCGATCCCCGAGAGCCGGCCCGCGCAATGATGAAGGAGCGCGTTGACCATCGTCCCGTCGAAATTGCCCGCGGCCGGATGGACGACCATCCCCGCGGGCTTGTCGACGACGAGCAGGTGATCGTCCTCGAAGACGATGTCGAGCGCGATGTCCTGGGCCTCGTTATGGGCCGCGGCGAGCTCCGGAACGCTGACCCGGTAGGCGCCGCTCAGGGCCTTGGCCGCGGGGTCGCGGACGAGCCCGGCGGGACCGGTGACCCGGCCGCCGCTGATCAGCGCCTTCAGGCGCTCCCTCGAAAGCGTCGGCACGGCGGCGGCGAGCGCCCGGTCGAGGCGCCAGCCGGCGGCATCGGCGGCGATCGTGGCGTTGATGATCGACTCCCCCCGGGTCATTCCACAGCCGATGTGGCCCTCGATTCGCGGATATCAAGACCGGGCCGCGGCCTGAATCAGCCGCAGATGGCGGCGGGCTCGCCTGATCGGCGGAAAGGCCGCATAGGCCAGGTCCATCGCCTTCAGGATGGCCCGGATCGCCCGGCGCGCCAGCGGGCCCCTGGGAAGCCGTTCGGGGAAGCCGTACAGCGCATGCACCTCTCGGGGCAGGATCATCAGTGCCCCGGCGACGTGCAGGGCCCAGAAAGGCCGCATCGTCCAAGGCATCCTGGCCCTGAGCAGCAGATCGGCGAATTGCTTCGCCGCGGGCGACAGCGTCAGCGGACGCACTTCGCCCAGCCGGCGGTCCAGCTCGGCGCGCGTCGCCGGGACGCGCGGGCCGGTCAACCCGACCAGGGCCGCGGCCTTCACCTGCTCCGCGACGTAGCGGTCCTCGTCGGTTGCCGTCAGCGGCCGGCCGAACGCATTCTGGCCGGACAGGGCCATCCGGGTGTTGACGCAATGGATCCACAGGAGGAGCTCGGGATCGTCGGCGCGGTAGCGGATCCCGGTGATCGGATCCTCCCCGGCTATCCGCTCGTGGATCGTCCGCACCTGCCCGGCCGCCCGAAGCGCGGTCGCCGTGCTTCCGAAGGTGATCGTGAACACGTATCGGGTCGTCCGATGCGCCCGCCGCCAGGCATCCCGGCGATAGTCGCTATGCTGGTCGATCGCCGCCATCGCCACGGGATGGATGGCGCCCATCAGGAGCCCGGCGATCGCCGAGATGGCGTAGGCCGGCTCGCGGCAGATCCGCCAGCTGACGCTTTCAGGTCCGAAAAGCCCCGTATCCGCGGCTGAAACGGACTCGACGGAGCCCGCGATCACCGCCTCCATGGAGGCGATCGCTTCCCGGATCGTGGGGAGCATGATGGCCGGTCCGCCCATGTCGGCCCAGGCTAGGCCTTCCCGGCCTGGCCGCAAGAGCCAATTCTGACCGAATTCCCGCCCCGGCTTCTTGCAAGCCATGGCCGCAAAGGCCAATAGCGACCTGACAATTGCTGAACCGACGGGCGCCGACCGAATGAAATCTCACGAATTTGCTTCGCTGCTCTGCTCGCGCCTCTGCCACGACCTGCTGTCGCCCGTCGGAGCCCTGAACAACGGCATCGAGCTTCTCGCCGACGAGCACGATCCGGAGATGCGCGCCCGCTGCATGGATCTGCTCGGCGAGAGCGCCCGGGCGTCCGCCAACAAGCTCAAATTCTTCCGCCTGGCCTTCGGCGCCGCCGGCGGCTTCGGCGACGAGGTCGACACGCGCGAGGCCCGGGTGGCGATCGAGGGCCTGTTCGGCGGCGACGGCCGGATCCAGCTCGGATGGATGGTCGACGAGCCGACGATGAGCAAGCGGGCGCTCAAGGTCCTCCTCAACCTGGTCCTGATCGCCGGCGACGCCCTGGTCCGCGGCGGCCGCCTCGACGTCGGCGCGGAGAAGCATGGCGGCGGTGTCGACATCGTCGTGCGCGCCGACGGCCCCCGCATCGTCCTCGATCCGGAGCTGAAGCGGGCGCTCCTCGGCGACCTCGCCGAGGACGCCATCGCTCCGCGCGGCGCCGCCGCCTGGCTGGTCCACTGCCTGCTCGCCGATTGCGGCGGCGAGGTCCAGGTGGCGGACCAGGAGGAGGGGGTCCTTCTGATCGGGGCGAGCATCCCGGCGGCCTGAGGGGGCGGGGGAGGGATCGGCGGGCCGTCATGCTAAACTTGTTTCAGCATCCACTCCTCCGCCTCATCGAGGGTGACCAGCTGGACCCTGAAACAAGTTCAGGGCGACGGCTGAGGCGTGGGCCGGCTCTGCGCCATCCGCGCTCTCGGAAGTAAACGCCTTCTTAACCAACCGTCCCTAATCCTCCCCCGGCGCGCAGAGCGGCGGGGCCCCAGTGGACGATCTCATCAACGATTTCATCGCCGAGACCCGGGAGATGCTCGAAGCGCTCTCCGGGGAGATCGTCGCCTGGGAGGCCGAGCCCGGCGACCGGGCCCGCCTCGACGAGATTTTCCGCTTCGTCCATACCGTCAAGGGCAATAGCGGATTCTTCGACCTGCCCCGGATCCGGGCGCTCAGCCATGCCGCCGAGGACGCGCTCTCCGCCGTGCGCTCCGGCGCCCGAGCGCCCGACGCCCGTCTGGTCAGCGCCGTCCTCGCCGTCATCGACCGGCTCGCCGAGCTGGTCGAGGCCCTCGAGACCGGCGAGGCGCTGGCGAGCGAGGACGACAGCGCGATCATCGACGCGCTCGCCGCCGAAGAGCCGGGCGCGGCGCTAGAAGCCGAAGCCGCGCCCGCCAGCCAAGCCGTCAGGGCCTCGAGCCGGACCATCCGGCTGCCGGTGGAGTTGCTCGACCGGATGATGAGCGGGGTTTCGGACCTCGTCCTCGCCCGCAACGAGCTCGCTCGCCGGGTCCGCGATTCGGGCAATGCCGAGATGGAGGCGGCCTTCGAGAGGGTGTCGGCGACCATCGCCGACCTTCGCGACGGAATCACCCGAACCCGGATGCAGAGGATCGACAACCTGTTCGCGCCCCTGCCCAGGATGGTCCGGGACATTTCCGGCCAGACCGGCAAGCAGGTCGCCCTCGAGATTGACGGCGGCGACGTCGAGATCGACCGCGAGATGCTCGAGATGATCCGCGACCCGCTCACCCACATCATCCGCAACGCGATCGACCACGGCATCGAAAGCCCCGCCCAGCGCCGCCGCGCCGGCAAGGACGAGACCGGCTGCCTTCGGGTCTGCGCCCGCCAGGCCGGCAACCACATCCTTCTCGAAATCTCCGACGACGGCGCCGGCATAGACGGCGACAAGCTCGTCCGGCGGGCCGTCGCGGCGGGGGTCGTGACCGCCGAACGGGCCGAGCGACTGAACGACGCCGAGAAGAACGCCCTGGTCTTCGAGCCCGGCCTCTCCACCGCCGCCTCGGTCACCGACCTGTCCGGCCGGGGGGTGGGAATGGACGTGGTCCGGGCCAATGTCGAACGGATCGGCGGCCTCGTCGAGATCGAGAGCCGGCGCGGGCAGGGGGTCGTCCTCACCCTGAGGGCGCCGCTCACGCTCACCATCATCCCGGCGCTCACCGTCGCCGCCGCCGGCCAGGTCTACGCCATCCCGCGCTCGGCGATCGAGGAGATCGTCCGGGTCAGGGGCGGCGGGGTGCGGGTCGAGAGCGTCGGCGGGGCCGCCTTCGCCACGGTTCGCGGGCGGCGGCTGCCGCTCGTCTATCTTCGCGATTCGCTCGGCTGCGGACCCTCGGAAGACCCGGCGGGGCAAAGCCTGGTCCTGCTCAAGCCGGCGGGGGCCGACCTCTATGCGCTCGCCGTGGACGACATTTACGACCATGAAGAGCTGGTGGTGAAGCCGGCCGCGCCGGCCGTCATGGCCGCCGGCCTCTACGCCGGAACCACTCTCGCCGACGACGGCAAGCCGGTGCTCCTGCTCGATCCGCCGGGGCTGGCGGCCAGGGCCGGCCTCGCCCTTCACCGCAAGGCGAGCGAAGCCGAGGCCGCGCCCCGGCCGGCCGAAGCGCCGCCCGAAGGCCCCGCCGCACTGCTGTTCCGCACCCTCGCGGGGGCCAGCCGACTGGTGCCGGTCGCCGCCGTCCAGCGCATCGAGGACGTCCGTCCCGAAGCCGTCCAGCTCAGCGCGGGCCGGCTCCACGTCGCCCTCGGCGACACCTTGCTCGCTCTGGAAGGCTGCGGCGGAACCGCGCCCGACGGTCCGATCCGGCTGCTTCGCCTCGGCGACGGCCAAGGCGAGATCGCCTACGGCTTCGCCGACGTCGTCGACATCCTCCCCCTCCCGGCGGGAATGATCCCGGCGGCCGAGCCGGGAGAGGTCCGCGGAGTGGTTCTGATCGGCGACGAGCAGGCCGAGCTCCTCGACCTCCACTGGCTGTTCGCCCGTCATTCGGGCCGGCCATCCGCGGCCGCGCCGCGCCCGGTCTGCGCCATCCCCGCCGGCGACCCGTTCATGGACTCGATCCTTCGCCCCCTCGTCGAGAGCGCGGGCTACGCCGTCGTCGCCAGCGGAGCGCCGGGCAGCGAGTCCGCTTCAGTCGTCATCGCCGCCGACGGGGCGGGCGAGGTGGCCCCGCCCGCGGGGGCCCGCCTGGTCCGGGTCCGGGCCACGCTCGAAGGCGGGGAGGACAGCGTCCACCGCTACGACCGCGACGGCCTGCTCGCCGCTTTGGCCGGCGAGGGCCGGCCCGCACGGAGGCGCCGCCGTGGCTGAGCTCCTCCTCATCGTCAGGCTCGCGGGCGAGCGCGTCGCCCTGCCGGCGGCCGACGTCGATTCCGTCGTCGAGATCGAATCGCTGACTCCGGTGCCGGGGGCCGCGGGCCACGTCGCCGGCCTCGCCGCGCTGCGCAGCCGGGTCCTCACCGTGATCGATTGCCTGGCCTCCCTGGACCCGTCGCGCCGGCTTCCAGCCGACGCCGCGGAGGCGGTGATGGCGGTGGTCGACGGCCATCCCTACGCCCTTCTGGTCGAGGCCGTGGAGGACGTGGTCGAAGCGAGCGGAGAACGCCAGCCGGCGACGGCGTCGCTGGTTGGAGGGTGGCGCCGGATCGGCCGGGCGACGATCGAGGCGGAAGGGGATCTCCTCCTGCTCGCCGACGTCGAGGCGCTGATCGCCGGGCCGGTGCGCGAGGCGGCCTGAGCTTTAAGCGGCCGGTTAACTTATTGCGGCTAGGTTGCGGCCGCCGGGAAGAGCGAGAGCGATCATGAAGAGCTGTCTAGTCGTCGACGATTCGAAGGTGATCCGAAAGGTCGCCCGCCACATATTGGAGACCCTCGACTTCTCGGTCGACGAGGCCGAGGACGGGCGCGAGGCGCTGGAGCGCTGCGAGACCAGGATGCCCGACGTCGTCCTGCTCGACTGGAACATGCCCGTCATGGGCGGGATGGAGTTCCTCCGGACCCTCCGCCAGAAGAAGTTCGATCCCCAGCCCAAGGTGGTCTTCTGCACCACAGAGAACGACGCCGCCCACATCCGAGCCGCGATCGACGCCGGCGCCGACGAATATGTGATGAAGCCGTTCGACCGCGAGACGCTGGAGAGCAAGCTGCAGATCGTCGGCGTCGCGTGACCCGGCCCGCCGCCCGGGCGGCGGGGGAGACCGCTCCGGCCGCGCCCTCCCTGAAGCTGATGATCGTCGACGACTCGCAGGTGGCGAGGGCGGTGCTGTCGCGGATGCTCGCCGCCTGTCCCGATTTCGAGATCGTCGCCACCGCATCGGACGCCGGCGAGGCGCTTCGACTGCTTCCCTCGACCGCCGTCGACGTCGTCCTTCTCGACGTCGAGATGCCCGGCGAGAGCGGCCTCGAGGCGCTTCCCGAGATCGTCAGGCTGGGCCGCGGCGCCCGGGTCCTCATCGTCTCCTCCTTCTGCGACGGCGACGCCGACGCGGCCGTCCAGGCGCTGGCTCCGGGAGCCGCGGAGACGCTTTCCAAGCCCGGCGCCGAGGCCTTCAGCGGCCGTTTCTCGGAAGTGCTCGCCGAGCGCCTGCGGCGGATGGGCCGGCGCGAGGCCCCGGCCGAGCCCGCGCCCGCCGGTCGCGGCGAGGCGAAGCTGGGCTGCCTCGCGGTCGGCGCGTCCACCGGCGGCCTCCACGCCGTCACCGCCCTGCTGAGCGCCCTTCCGGCGAGGATAGGCGCTCCGATCCTGATCACCCAGCATCTGCCCGCCGTCTTCGTCCCCTTCTTCGCCCGCCAGGTCGAGGCCGCGTCCGGCCGGACCGTCCGAATCGCCGAGGACGGGCTCGAGCTCAGGGCGGAGGAGATCGTGCTCGCCCCCGGCGACGCCCACATCCGACTCGAGCAGAGGGGGGCTCGCGTGCTCGTCCGGCTCGACCGGAGCGCCGCCGCGAGCGGCTGCGTGCCCTCGGTCGACGTCATGCTCGATTCGGTCGCGGCCACCTACGGCCGCGCCGCCCTGGGCGTCATGCTGAGCGGCATGGGCCGCGACGGCCTCGCCGGAAGCCGCGAGCTCGTCGCCCGCGGAGGAGCGATGCTGGCCCAGGACCGGCAGAGCTGCGCGGTCTGGGGGATGCCGAGGGTCGTCGTCGAGGCCGGCCTCGCCTGCGCCGTCCTTCCCCCGGCCGAGATCGCCGGCCGGGTCCGGGCCAGGGTGGAATCGGCCTCGTGCAGGTAAGCGACTCCTCCAGCCGGATACTCGCCGGCCTGCTCGAGGCCCGGACCGGCCAGCAGCTGACGATGAGCCGGCGCTGGCGGATCGAGACCGCGCTCCAGCCGCTCATGCGCGAGCGGGGCATCGCCTCGCTCGACGGCCTCGTCGGCGCGCTCGTCGCGCGCTCGGACGAGCGCCTCGCCGAGGCGGTGGTCGAGGCCCTTCTCAACAACGAGACCTTCTTCTACCGCGACCGCCAGGCCTTCGAGCTCCTGCTCGGCCCGGCGCTTCGACGGCTCGAGGCGGCTCGCCGGCGCGAGCGCCGCCTCTCGATCTGGTGCGCCGGCTGCTCGACCGGACAGGAAGCCTATTCGATCGCCATGCATTTCGCGGAGCACAAGGCGCGCTGGAGCGGCTGGACGATCGACATTCTCGCCACCGACGTCTCGCGAAGCGCCGTCGACCAGGCGAGGAGCGGAGTCTATTCGCAATTCGAGGTCCAGCGCGGCCTCGGAGTGGTCCAGATGATGCGCTGGTTCGAGGAGCTTCCCGGAGCCGCCTGGCGGATCGCCCCGGACCTCAGGCGAGCGGTCCGCTTCGAGGTCGCCAGCCTGGTCGGCCAGGCCCCTCCGGCGGACCGGTTCGACATCCTCCTGTGCCGCAACGTCCTCCTCTATTTCTCGCCCGAGATCCGCCGGACCGCCTTCGACCGGCTGGCCTCCGCCGCCGCGGACGACGCGGCCCTGATGCTCGGCGCCGGCGAGACCGTGATCGGGCAGACCGATGCCTTCGCCTCCGATCCCGAGTGTCGCGGCCTCTATCTTCGAGTTCCCGCGCGCCCCGAGCGCCGCCGCGCCGCCTCCTGACGCAAACCGTCACCCCGGATTGATCCGGGGTCCATGAACACGGTCGTTCGACTGGAGTCGCCTCGCTGTTCATGGATGCCGGATCAAGTCCGGCACGACGGCCTGGCCGCCTCTTGACGTCGGCCCGTTTTTAGCGCGGGAAGGGCCGATGGACGGGTTCATCGACGCCCCCTCGCCCAATTTCGACGAGCGCGCGCTGCCCGTCTCGATGCTCGTCCTTCATTATACCGGGATGGAGGATTCGGCCTCGGCGATCGAACGGCTCAAGGACCGCGAGTCGAGGGTTTCGTGCCATTATCTCGTCGACGAGGACGGGCGGGTGCTTCGCATGGTCGACGAGGCGAAGCGGGCCTGGCACGCCGGCCGTTCCTTCTGGCGGGGAACGGTCGACATCAATTCGGCGAGCATCGGGATCGAGATCGTCAATCCCGGCCACGAGTTCGGCTACCGGGCCTTTGCCGAGCCGCAGATGGACGCCCTGATCCCGCTCGTCGCCGACATCGTCGGGCGTTACGGGATCCGGCCGCCTTACGTCGTCGGCCATTCGGACATCGCCCCGGCGCGCAAGCGCGATCCCGGCGAGTTGTTCGACTGGGCCCGGCTCGCCCGCCTCGGCCTCGCGATGCCGCGGCCGACGGAGAATCTGATCGATCCTCTGTGGACCGACGGCGGCTTCCTGCTCGCGCTCGAGCGCTACGGCTACGACGTCCACAAGCCCAAGGCCGCCGTCGCCGCCTTCCAGCGCCGCTTCCGCCCCGAGCTGATCGACGGCGAGATCGACGGCGAGACGAGGGCGATACTTCTCGGTTTGCTCTTGGATAGCCGGAGCGCACCCCCTAAGTAGCGCCGGTCAGAGGATCGGGCGGCCGCGTCTCGCGCAAGCGGGCCGAGGAAAGTCCGGGCTCCATGGAACGACGGTGCCGGATAACGTCCGGCGGGGGCGACCCCAGGGAAAGTGCCACAGAAAGCAGGTCGCAAAGGCTTCGGCCCTGCGACGGTGAAAGGGTGGGGTAAGAGCCCACCGCGGCCCCGGCAACGGCGGCCGGCACGGCAAACCCCACCGGGAGCAAGATCGAATAGGGATGGCCGGGCTCGTTCCGCCCAATGCCGTCCGGGTTGATTGCTTGAGGGGCGGAGCGATCCGCCTCCCAGACGAATGGCCGCACATCCGCCCCGGTCTTCGGCTATGGCGGAGGACAGAACCCGGCTTATAGATCCTCTGGCACTTTTCCCCGGGGTTTGGATTAGAAGCGACGATGGCTCGACAGACCCGTTCCAACGACTGGGGATTTCCGCGCTGGCGCGCCTATGGCGCCGAGCGCGAGGCGGCGCGCGTGCGGCTTTGCGACCGCGAGGGATGCAACGAGCCGGGCGACCGGCCCGCGCCCAAGTCGCCGCACAGCCCCGACCGCTGGTATTTCTGCGAGGCCCATGCCGCCGAATACAACCGCAACTGGAATTATTTCGAAGGTCTGACCGCCGAGGACGCGGCCGCCCGCGAGGCCGAGGAGCGGCGCGGCGCCAACGGCTACAGGCAGGCCAACCATTACGGCTGGGGCGGCCCCGGCGACGGCAGCCGGAGCCGCGACGAGATGCGGGCGCTCGAGACGCTCGAGATCGAGGACGCCGACGCCCCTTTCGAGACGATCAAGGCCGCCTACCGCCGCCTCGCCAAGGCCAACCACCCCGACGCCGCGCCCGGCGACGCCGAGGCCGCCAAGCGCTTCCAGGCCGTCCAGGCCGCCTACGAAGTCCTCAGGAAATCCGAGGAAAGGCGAGGCGCGTAGAAATCCTCCCCTGCATTCGCAGGGGAGGGGGACCGCCCGACGGGTGGTGGAGGGGTTCTCGCAGACTCCGAAGAACCCCTCCACCAGGCTTCGCCTGGTCCCCCTCCCGGCAAATGCCGGGGAGGAATTCAGCGACCGGACATAAAGGCGTCCATAATATGCTCACCATGCTCATTCGCACCGCCACCCTCGCCGCCTTCGCCGTTCTCGCCGCCTGCGGGAACGGATCCGAGGCCAGCGCCCAGCCCGGTCCCGCCGCGGCTTCCAACCCCGAGGCCTGGGTGATCGGGCCGTTCGTCCGCGGGCGCAATTACTCCAGGGGCGTTCCGCTTCACCCGACTCCGCGCCGCGGCGGCGGCTGGCAGGTCGACCTGCCGCGCGCTCCTGGCAGCGTCCATGCCGTGACGTTCCGCCACGGCCCGCTCGCCGGCAAGCGCCGGATCGTGATGCGCTACCGGATCGAGGCGGCCAGGGGCGCCCAGATCCTCGCTGCCAGCGACGGCCGGTCGGGATCGATGATCACCCTCTATTTCCAGCGCGCCGGCGACAATTGGAGCGGCCGCGGGCGCTTCGAGGCCTATCGCTGGTACGCCACCTTCGCGACCCAGAGCCCGCTGACTCCGGGCGACCATGTCATGATCGCCCCGCTCGACGGCCCGTGGACGGCGGTCGAGACCAGCCGGGCGACCACCAGCCCCGCGGCCTTCCGGGCCGCCCTCGCTGCGGCCGACCAGGTCGGCTTCGTCCTGGGCGGCGGCGACGGTTTCGGCCACGGCGTCTTCGCCACCGGTCCGGCTCGGCTGATCGTCACCGATTTCCGGGTGGAGTAGCTAAATCCTCCCCCGCATTTGCGGGGGAGGGGGACCAGGCGAAGCCTGGTGGAGGGGCCTTGCCGAGTCCGAAGAACCCCTCCACCGCGCTCTCGCGCGGTCCCCCTCCCCGAGAAAACTCGGGGAGGATTTCAAGCCGTGAACATGAACGTCCCCGTCACATGCGCGACCGGATCGGCCGCATCGCCGTCATGGGCGAGGCCGCGGACGAAGCCGATGCTCTTCGTCACCCCGTAGCATTCGCCGCGGCCGATGATCCGCTTGCCGGGCGCCGCCGGCCGCAGATAGTCGACCCGCATGTCGAGCGTCGCCTGCGGCCGGAAGCGGCCGAGCTTGACCCAGATCGCCATGCTCGTCGCCATGTCCATCAGGCTGACGATCGGCCCCGAGGCGAGCACTCCGGTCGCCGGGACCCCGACCAGCTTCTCCTGCCAGTCGAGGCCGAGCTCGACCCATTCCGGGCCGTGGCCGACATAGAGGATTCCGAGCGCCCCGCCATGGCCGACCCTGCGGGCATATTCGGTGAACAGTGCGGGGTCGAAGCCGCCCTCGGCGCCGGGCCGGCTCATCGCGCCAGCCGGGCGGCGGTCTCGCGGACCAGGGCGATCATGTTGGGTATGCCCTGGGTCCGGTTCGAGCTGAGCTGGTTGCGAAGGTCGAACGGCTCGAGCGCGCCCTCGACGTCGGCGGCGAGGATCTCGCCGGGCGTGCGGTCCTGGACGGCGAGCAGGACGAGAGCGACGATGCCCTTGGTGATCGCGGCATTGCTGTCGGCGAGGAAATGGAGTCGGCCGTCGGGCGTCGGGACGGGGTAGAGCCAGACCGAGGCGGAGCAGCCCCGGACGAGGGTGGAGTCGGTCTTGAGCGCATCGGGCATCGGCTCGAGCGCCCGGCCGAGGTCGATCAGGAGCCGGTAGCGGTCGTCCGCCTCGAGCAGCTCGTAATCGGCGAGGATATCGGCGAGGGAAGGGGGCATTGCGCCGCGCTATCAGAGCCGACGGGCCCGGCAAAGCCGTGCCTTCCTGTTTCCTCCCCCCCGGATTTCCGGGGGAGGGGGACCGCGCGAAGCGCGGTGGAGGGGTAATTCGAAGTTCGGGCGAACCCCTCCACCATGCTTCGCATGGTCCCCCTCCCCGAGAAATCTCGGGGAGGAATTAAGCCTCCCCTCCGTTCGCTATCGCTTCGAGCCGCCGCACCCTCGCCCGAAGCTCGGCGAGCTCCGCCCGTGCCGCGGAACCCTTTCGCGAGCGGCCGCCGCGCCTGCCCAGCTCCTCGCGGCGCAGCTCGAGCCAACCGTGCCAGGCCCTGAGCAAAGCCGCGCTGGCGAGGCCCACCGCGAACAGGCCGGAAGCGGAGACGGCGGCGAGGCTTGAGGGGTCGGTCATCATCCCCTCCTAGCGGTCGCGCAGCTTCTCGATCTCACGCTCGAGGCTGTTCTCCTTCTCGACCGTGATCCGCTCCAGAACGGCGATCCGCTCGTGGAGCGCCCGGACCTCCTGCTTCAGCCGCTGATTCTCCGCCGAGGTCTCGGGCGACTCGCCGACCTCGCGGTGGCGCCGGCCGCCGCCGAGACGGGCCTTGAGAACGCTCCCGATCATGACGATCGCCACGATCAGAACAATCATCTCGAACTGGTTCATCGATATTCTCCTCGGCCGCGGGCGGTTCAGCCGACCGGCCGCTGGTCGCGCAGCTGCTCGATCTCCTCGGCGACCCCGAGCCCCTTCGAGGTCGCGATCCGCTCGAGCACGCGGACCCGTTCCTCCAGCCGCTCGGTCTGGGCGGCATAGCGCTCGGCGCGCTCGATCGCGGTGCGGCTGATCGCCTGCATCTGCTTCTCCTTCACGTCCAGCCAGCGCTTGACCACCCCGGCGAAGATCGCCGCCAGCGGAATCAATACCCAGATCCAGGTCGCAATCACTTTCTCATCCCTTCGGTTCGAGTCCGGTTCAATTCCTGGGAAGGCGCAGGGCTTCGATCTCCTGCGTCAGCCGGTGCCCGTCGTCGGTGACGATCCGCTCGACGGTCGCGAGCCGGTCCTTGATCGAGCCGAGCTCGGCGCGGAGCTGGGCGTTCTCGCTGCTGAGCAGCTTGATCCGCTCGATCGCCTCGTCGCCCGACTTGGGATAGACGGCCTGGCCCCACGCGCCGTCGAGCGGATAGCCGTGCTTGATCCTGAGCCAGGTGGTGAGGATCCAGCCGCCGATCGCGAGCACTCCGAGCACGCCGATCAAGGGGGCCATCTCGCTGAAAGTCATGTCCATCTTACGCAAATCCCTGTGTGTCGAAGTTCAGCGCAGGCTCTCGATCTCGCGAGCCGTGCGTTCCGCCGGGTCGGTGGCTATCCGCTCGAGCACCGCCATCCTCTCCTCGAGGCGGCCGACCGTCCGCCTCAGGACCTGGTTCTCCTCGGCGAGCCGGGCATTTTCCCGGACGTCCGCCGAGCCGCGGTCCTGGTGCCGGCTCTGCAGGAACTTGAGCACCTGGATGATCACCCCCGCGCTGGCGAGGATGGCGACGATCGGGATCAGGATTCCGAGGTTCATCTCATTCCCCTTGGCTTGAAGCGCCTAGCGCAGGCTCTCGATTTCGCGGGCGGTGCGCTCCGCGGGATCGGTGGCGATCCGTTCGAGCACCGAAAGCCGCTCCTCGAGCCGGCCGATCTTGCCCTTCAGTCCTGCGTTCTCGCTGCTCAGAAGCTCGATCTGCCGAGCGGCCTCCGGCCTGTGCGCCGCGGCCGCTCTGATCTCGGCCAGCCGGTGGCGACCCCGCATCCAGCTCAAAATCAGCACCGCCGTCGCGACCAAGGCGGTCATGATGATGATGAAGATCGGAAATATATCCCCGTCCATAATCCTCCCTTTCTTATCCTGTCGTCGCTCAGCGCAGCTGCTCGATCTCGCGGGCGAGCCGGCTGTTCGAGCTGGTCACGTAGGTCTCCACCTCGGCGAGCCGGCGGTCGATCTCCCGGAAGCGGGAGCGGACGTCGCGCACGGTGCGGGCCGGCGAGGCGCGCACGCCCTGCCAGAACTTGGTCTGCTCCGGGGTCTCGCTGGCGAGCTCGCGGGGCTTGGCCGGGGCCAGCCAGGCGGCGACCCAGTAGGCGACGAAGGTCCAGGGAAAGCCGCCGACGAAGGTCAGGATGACCAGGCCGATCCGGATGATGGTGACGTCGACCCCGGTATAATCGGCGATCCCGGCGCAGACGCCCTTCCACTTCCGGTTCTCTTTATCGAGATAGAATTTGGTGTGCTTGCTGCTCATTGACCGATCCTTCTGATCGGGGCGGCCGCGGTGCGGTCCTCGATTCCGGTGGCGGCGGGGTCGCAGGCGATCGCCCTCCAGTTCGGGTTCTCCGCCGTCATGATCCGCTCGATCGAGCACATCCGCTCGTCGAGCCGGCGGGCGAGGTCGTACAGCTCCTCCATCAGCCGCTCGTCGTCGGTGGTGAGGGTGGCGGCCGTCTTCCAGCGCGTGATGTAGTGGAAGACCAGCCAGGGCAGGCCGATGAACAGGATCGGCACGACGATGAGCGGAATGATGACCTTTTCCATCGCCTCAGCCCTCCTTCTTGCTCAGTCGGGCCTTGAGCGCCTCGAGCTCGGCGTCCACTTTTTCGGCGTTGCGCAATTCGGCGATCTCCTCGTCGAGGGTCTTGGGCGGGGCGCCCAGGGCGAGGGCGTCGGCCCGGCCCTCGGCATGGTCGGCCCGGCGCTCGAGGACGTCGAAGCGCGAGAAGGCCTCGTCGACCTTGGGGCCGGCATACATTTCGCGCAGCCGCGCGCGCTGGTTGGCGCTCTCGAGCCGGCTCTGGATCGCGTTCTGGCGGGTGCGGGCCTCGCGGAGCTTGCCCTGGAGCTTGGCGATGTCGGCCTCCGAGGCGCGGAGCGCGTCGTCGAGGACCTCGATCTCGCTCCTCAGGCTGTCGGCCATGTCCGCCGCCTTCTGCTTCTCGACGAGCGCGGCCTTGGCCAGATCCTCGCGCTCCTTGCTGAGCGCCAGCTCGGCTTTCTCGGTCCAGCTCTCCTGGAGCTTGTCGAGGCGGGCGATCTGCCGGCGCATCTCCTTCTGGTCGGCGATCGTCCGGGCGGCGCTGGCTCGGACCTCGACGAGGGTCTCCTCCATTTCGAGGATGATCATCCGGATCATCTTCGCCGGGTCCTCGGCCTTGTCGAGGAGGTCGGCGAAGTTGGCGGCGACGATGTCGCGGGTGCGGGAGAAAATACCCATTCAATCACTCCTTACGCATTGGATTGAGGCGGCGGCTCGGGCAGGCGAGGGGGCAAGCCTTCCCGAAACCGCCGCCCGCGAGTCAGGCCAGAGCCTGACCCGAAACCGGGGCCGCGACAAGGCTGATCGGAGCGGTCTCGATCGCCCGGGCCGGTCCCACCGCCGCGCCCACCGCGGTCGCGGTCAGGAGCATCGCCCCGACCGTCGCCAGGATCGTCTGCCCCGCTTTGCCCATGTCGACCATCTTACTTCCTCCCTGAAAACCTTGTGCGCTTCGGCGCTATGCCGTTCACAATACAAAGGTCGTGCCAAGCGCGAAAAGTGGCGAAAAACTGCAATTTCTATAGCTTCGACCACATCTAGCGGCCTCTTTGTTCTTGCCAAAGCATGGGAATCCGTCCCAATCTTTGGTGATGGATCGCAATACCCAACTGGTCGGCCAGTCCTCCTCCTTCCTCGACGCGGTCGAGCGGGCGAGCCGGGCCGCGCCCCTCGACCGGCCGGTTCTGGTGATCGGCGAGCGCGGCACCGGCAAGGAGCTGATCGCGGAGCGTCTCCACCATCTCTCGGCGCGCTGGGACGGGCCGCTGGTCGCGATGAACTGCGCGGCTCTGCCCGAGACCCTGATCGAGGCGGAATTGTTCGGCCACGAGGCCGGCGCCTTCACCGGCGCGACCAAGGCGCGGGCCGGGCGCTTTGAGGAGGCGCATGGCGGCACCCTCTTCCTCGACGAGCTCGCGACCCTCTCGCAGGCCGCCCAGGAGCGCCTGCTCCGGGTCGTCGAATATGGCGAGGTGACCCGGATCGGCGCCTCCCGCCCGGTCAACGTCGACGTCCGGATCGTCGCCGCGACCAACGAGGACCTGCCGCGCCTGGCCGAACGCAACCGGTTCCGGGCCGACCTGCTCGACCGGCTGTCCTTCGAGGTCGTCACCCTGCCGCCGCTTCGCCACCGGAGCAGCGACATCCCCGTCCTCACCGACCATTTCGCCCGCCGCATGGCGCTCGAGCTCGAATGGCCGAGCTGGCCCGGCTTCAGCAACGGCGCGATGGACAGGCTGCTCAACTACACCTGGCCGGGCAACGTCCGCGAGCTGAGGAACGTCGTCGAGCGCGCGGTCTACCGCTGGGAGGATCACGAGCGGCCGATCGACCGGATCCAGTTCGACCCGTTCGAATCCCCCTGGCGGCCGCAGCCCGCCAACCAGAATCCGGCGATCGAGATCCTGCCCGCGGAGGCCGCGGCCGCGGGCACCCGGCCGGTCAATGCCTGGGACCCCGAAAGCTGCGCCGACTTCCGGCTCGCCATCGCCGAATATGAGAAGGCGATCCTCGCCGCGGCGCTCGAGAAATGCCGCTGGAACCAGCGCGCCGCGGCGGCCGCCCTCAGCCTCAGTTACGACCAGCTCCGCCACGCGATGAAGCGCCACCAGCTCCAGGGCGGCTGATCGACCAAGGCGGCGCATGGTGCGACCAGGCCCGGGCTCGCCTGTGGCCTCGTCGGCCCGATTCGGCTATAAGGGGCCTTCCAGCAAGGAGGACTAGCCATGGGCAGTAAATTCCTCTTCGCCGCCGCGGCCCTGCTCGCGGCAAGCCCGGCCGCCGCCGCGGTCTCGGTCATCGGCAGCACCGCCGCCCAGAGCTGCTACGAGGCGGCCGGGGCGAAAGGGGTTCAGGGCCCCGACGTCATCCGCATGTGCGACGAGGCGCTTCGCCAGGAAGGACTGAGCCACGAGGACCGGGTCGCGACCCTCGTGAACCGCGGCATCCTCAAGGCCCGCGCCGGCGCCATCGGCGAGGCGATCGCCGATTACGACGCGGCGCTCAGCGGCGACCCCGACCAGGCCGAAGCCTATCTCAACAAGGGCTTCGCCCTTCTCAACCTTTCGGAAGCCGGGGATCAGGCCAAGCCGATGTTCGACACCGCGCTGGCGAAGAAGACCCGCCGGCCCGAGCTCGCTTATTACGGCCGAGCCGTCGCCCACGAGCTCAGCGGCCAGGTTCGGGCGGCCTATCTGGACTATCGCCAGGCCAGCCGGATCGACCCGAAATGGCGACAGCCCAAGCTCGACCTGGCGAGGTTCCGGGTGAACTGACTTTTGTCCTCCCTGCCGCGAAGCGGTGGCGAGGGAGACCGCCCGAAGGGTGGTGGAGGGGTGGCTGGAGCAAGCCTGCGCCAATCACCCCTCCACCCCGCTGCGCGGGGTCCCCCTCCCCATCTCCGATGGGGAGGATTGCATCAGCTCTTCAGCCGGTACCCGGTCCTGAAGATCCAGGCCACGGCCGCCAGGCAGAGCAGGAGGAAGCCCAGGGTCGCCGCCAGGCTCGTCGCCACCGCCACGTCGCCGACCCCGTAGAAGCTCCAGCGGAAGCCGCTGATCAGGTAGACGACCGGGTTGAACAGGGTCGCCGTCCGCCACGGCTCGGGCAGCATGTCGACCGAATAGAAGGCGCCGCCGAGGAAGGTGAGGGGCGTGACGATCAGCATCGGCACGAACTGGATCTGCTCGAAATTCTTGCCCCAGATGCCGATGATGAATCCGAACAGGCTGAAGGTGGTCGCGATCAGCACCAGGAAGCCGACCATCCAGACCGGGTGGAGTATCTGGAGAGGGACGAAGAAAGCGGCGGTGGCGAGGATGACGAGGCCGAGCGCCACCGACTTGGTCGCGGCCGCTCCGACATAGCCGATCACGATCTCGAAGGGCGAGATCGGCGCCGAGAGGATCTCGTAGATCGTTCCCGTGAACTTGGGGAAGAAAATCCCGAACGAAGCGTTGAAGATGCTCTGGGTGAACAGCGAAAGCATGATCAGCCCGGGCACGATGAAGGCGCCGTACGGCACTTGCTGGACCTCGGTCATTCGCGATCCGATCGCCGCTCCGAACACGACGAAATAGAGCGAGGTCGTGATGACCGGAGTGACCAGGCTCTGCCACAGCGTGCGAAGCGCGCGGGCCATCTCGAAGCGGTAGATCGCCCAGACCCCGTGGCGGTTGAAGCCGGTCATGGCCGCGGCTCGTGGACGAGGCTGACGAAGATGTCCTCGAGCGAGCTCTGCCTCGTGTTGAGATCCTTGAAGGCGATCCCGATGTCCCGCATCCGGCCGAGCAGGGACGGGATCCCGGTCCGCTCCGCGGTGCCGTCGAAGACGTAGAGCAATTCATTCCCCTCCGCCCGAAGCTCGAGCCGCCATTCGGCCAGCTCGGGCGGAACGGCGGCCAGCGGCTCGGCGAGCTGGAGGGTCAGCTCCTTCTTGCCGAGCTTCTTCATCAGCTCTTCCTTGCCCTCGACCAGGATCAGCTCGCCCTTCGAGATGACTCCGACGCGGTCGGCCATCTCCTCCGCTTCCTCGATATAGTGGGTCGTCAGGATAATGGTGGTGCCGCCTTCGCGCAGGCGGCGGACGAGGTTCCACATGTCGCGGCGAAGCTCGACGTCGACACCCGCGGTGGGCTCGTCGAGGAACAGGATGTCCGGCTCGTGCGCCAGTGCCTTGGCGATCATTACCCGTCGTTTCATGCCGCCGGACAGGTCCTTGAGGATCGCCTTGCGCTTGTCCCACAGCGACAGGTCTTTCAGGATCTGCTCGATCTTGGCCGGGTCCGGGCGCCGGCCGAACAGTTCGCGGCTGAAGCTGACCGTGTTCAGCAGCGGCTCGAACACGTCCATGGTCAGTTCCTGCGGGACCAGGCCGATGCGGGTGCGCGCCTCGCGAAAATGGCGCTGCCAGTTCTTGCCGTCGATCAGCACTTCGCCGTCGCTCGGCTTGACGATGCCGCAGACAATGCTGATCATGGTCGTCTTGCCGGCGCCGTTAGGGCCGAGCAGCGCGAAGATTTCCCCGCGCTTGATGTCCAGGTCGAGCGATTTCAGTGCTTCGGTACCGCTGGCGTAGGCCTTGCGGAGGCCGCGGATGGATAGGATCGGCTCGCTCACTCAACC
>DASTLX010000046.1:0-48413 GCA_035714565.1 Allosphingosinicella sp. | reverse complement strand
GGAGGTCGTGGTGCCCTGAGGCCCGCCGGCGCTCGTCATGCGCGACAGCGCGTCGTAGCCGAACGTCAGCGCGTTGCCGGTCTGCGAGGCGCCGGTCATCCGCGACAGCGCATCGTAGGCATAGGTCACGTCGGGCTCGCTCCCGGGCAGGTCCTTGGCGATCAGGCGGTTGAGGGCGTCGTAGCTCATCCCGATGCCGTTGCCGTCGCGAAGCCGGCGCGAGACGACGTTGGAGCCGGCGTCGTAGGTCAGCTGCTCGTAGTCGGTCGTCGAGCTGGTGGCGGCGCCCTTGGTCGAGACGGGGAGGAACGTCTTCGCCAGCCGGTCGTGGCCGTCATATTCGTAGGTCGTCCTGTTGCCCTCGCCGTCGGTCACGGTCGCGAGCTTGCCGTTCGAGGTGTAGGTCGCGGTCCAGTCGGCGGCTTGGATCGAAGTGCCGTAGGCGCTCTGGAGCTGGGTCTGCTGGCCGGCGGAATCGAAGACGCTTCGGGCGATCCGGTCCGGCCCATGCCCGCCCTGGGTTCCGAGCGAGCAGGCGGAGGTCGGGAGGGAGCCGTAGGCCGCCGTGTTCATCCTCGTCGCGACGCATTCCGCCCGGCCGAGCGCATCGTAGCTGGTCTGGGTCAGGGCGTATGACGTGGAGCCGGAAACGAGCTTCTGCGTCACCGGCCGGGCATTGGAGTCGTAGCCTATCTCGACCGCCTCGAGCGCGGCGAAGGCCGCCCAGTCGCTGTCGGACTGGCTGTTCACGGTGCCGGTCTCCGCCTTGGCGAGCAGGCCGTCGCTGTAGGTCAGTCGGCTGGCGCGATGCTTCAGCGCCCCGCCGCCGTCGGGATCGGGCGAGATGGTTCCGATGCGCTGGCGCGCGGAATTGTAGCGGTGGCGGACCGTGTCGGCGGTGCCGGACAGAGGACCGTCGACCGTGAGCAGATTGCCGAGGGCGTCGTAGGTCATCGCCTGCGCCGAGCTCAGCGAGCCGGTGCCGTTGCTTCGGGTGACTGAGGTGACGTTGCCGCTGGAATCGTAGGCGAGGGTCGCCTTGACCTCGTCGCTCCCGCCCGAGCAGCTCGAGGTCGTCTGGCAGGCCGAGATCCCGGTCAGCCGGTACTCGCCGTTGGTCAGGGTGTAGGAATAGCGGGTCTGCGGCCGGACCGCGCCGCTCGACGGCGCCGGCAGGGTGACGGCGAGCGGGCCGCCGTGGGTCGAATCGTAGCTATAGTCGGTGACGCTGCCTCGGGCGTCGGTGGTGCTGGCCGGCCGGTTGCAGGCGGGCGTCGTGCAGCTCGACGGATAGCTGGCCGAGACGGTGATCGCCGACTGGCCCGAGCCGCTCTTGGCCACCATCTGCGCCTGGGTGGCGTTGCCTCGCGAATCGAGCGTGTACTGGACGTAATTGCCCTCGGGCGCGGTGACCCGGGTCAGCCGGCCGTTCGAATCATATTGGTAGGACGTGGTCCGGCTCAGAGCGTCGGTGATCGCCGTCGGCCGGGCGAGGCCGAGGTCGGAGACGATCGTCGTCGTCTGGCTGAGGGCGTTGGTAACGGTCATCGTCGCGGTCGAGCCGCTGACGCTTCGAGCGTAGCTCGTCGTCACGCCGTCCCTGGTCACCGAGGTGACGACGTTGCCCGTGTCGAAGGCGATCGTCGTCGTGTCCGACGAGGCGCCGGGGCGGCGGATCCCGGTCACCCGGTTCGAGCTTCCGGTGAAGCGCCAGACCCGGCCGCCCATGTCGGTCACCTGGGTGACCCCGGTCGCCGGATAGGAATAGGAGACGCTGGCCTGGGCCGCGCTCGTCGACACGTTGTTGTTGTAGAAGGTCGCTCCGGTGCGCTGGTACCAGCTCGACGGCGGCATCCCGCTGCCGCCCAGGCCGCCGCTCGAATAGGCGAACCTGATCTCGTAGCCGAAGCTGTTCGAGACGCTCGCCAGCCGGGCGGCGAAGCTGCACGGCTCGTTCTCCGAATCGATCGGCCCCCAGCAATAGGTCCAGAAATCCCAGCTCAGCTCGACCGTCTTGCCGTCGGGCGAGGCGATCGCCGTCGGGAGCAGGAAGCACGAGGCCTGGGTGCCGTTGCAATAGGCCGAGTTGGGACCGCTGCCGATGCTCCCGTCGAAGATCACCTGGGTGCCGTCCGAGGTGCGGTAGGTGAAGGCCGAGCCGCTTCCGCTCAGCGAGGAGCCGGTGGGGAGGCTTCCGGTGCCGGTGAACGTCTCCTGGACCCCGCCGACGGCGACGACGTAGCCGGTCCCTCCGGAGAGCGGGAGCTGCTGGAAGGTGATCCGGTCCCATTCGTGGGTGTCGGGGCGGGTCGAGGTCCAGACGCCGTTGCGGGCCAGCGCCAGCTCGGCCTCGCCCGAGCCGATCGAGCCTTCGGCGAAGGACATGACGAAATCGCCGTAGGCGAGGTCGACCCCGTTGGGATCGAGGTTGCGATGGGCCCGGGTCTGCGCCTCGGCCGGGCCTGCCGCGAGCAGCAGCGCCGCCGCCGCGAGCAGCGCCTGGCACAGACTTCGGAGCAAAGCCGACATCCCTTCCCCTTCCCGGACGGCGATCGTGCCAAGCGCGGCGGAAGACCGGGATCCGGGCGCCGGGAAGCGACTAGGGCGGCGGCGGGTTGGGCGAGCCGGTGACGGTGACGTTGGTCCGGTTGTCGGCCTTGTCGTGCGCATATTCGGCCTTGACGCCGTTATTGACGGTCCCCGAGCGCTCGACCTTCACCAGCCGGCCCTTGGCGTCGTAGGTGTAGGTGATCGTCTCGGCGGCCAGGGCCGCCGACGCGGCGAGGGCGGCAGCGGCCGCGGCCGGAAGGACCCATCCATGCCTTCGTGTCACGCGCCCCTCCAACCCCGAGTCGCCGGAACAGGAGTGGAACATGGGAAATCCGACAAGGCAAATGCAATTGGGTCCGAAATGGCGGGGAGTGCGGCGTGATCGATTTTGCCGCTCGATCTGAGCGTTATTCCTCGCTTCCACCGATCGCGGACGGGGCCTAACGCGGAGCAAAACACAGGCAAGGAGAGGCCGGGACATGGATGCGAAGACAGGTGAGATGGGCGGCTGCCCGGTGGAGCGGCCGACGACCGTGCGCTCGCTGCTGGGGCGGACCAACCGCGACTGGTGGCCGGAATCGCTTCCGCTCGAGATCCTCAACCAGGGCGGACTCTCGCCCGATCCGATGGGCGCCGACTTCAGCTATGCCGAGGCGTTCGAGGCGCTCGACTACCGGGCGCTCAAGGACGATCTGCGGGCGCTGATGACCGACAGCCAGCCCTGGTGGCCGGCCGATTACGGCCATTACGGGCCGCTCTTCATCCGCATGGCCTGGCACGCCGCAGGCACCTACCGGACGGCCGACGGGCGCGGCGGCGCGAACAGCGGCCAGCAGCGCTTCGCTCCGTTGAACTCCTGGCCCGACAACGGCAATCTCGACAAGGCGCGGCGCCTGCTCTGGCCGGTCAAGCGCAAATACGGCAAGAACATCAGCTGGGCCGACCTATTCATCCTCGCCGGCAACGTCGCCATCGAATCGATGGGCGGCCCGGTCTTCGGCTTCGGCGGCGGGCGCCAGGACGTGTTCGAGCCCGAGCGCGACATCTACTGGGGCTCCGAGGAGCAGTTCGTCGGCCAGCCGGGCAACAAGACCCGGATCCTGCCCGAGGAGCAGCTCGAGCTCGAGCATCCGCTGGCGGCGATCCAGATGGGCCTCATCTACGTCAATCCCGAAGGGCCGGGCGGGGTGCCCGACCCGCTCCAGTCGGCGCGCGACATCAAGATCACCTTCGAGCGCATGGCGATGAACCACGAGGAGACCGTCGCTCTGACCGCCGGCGGCCACACCTTCGGCAAGGCCCATGGCGCGGGCGACCCGAGCCTGGTCGACGCCGCGCCCGAGGCGGCCGACATCGCCCTCCAGGGGCTCGGTTGGGCGAGCGCCCACGAAAGCGGCCTCGGCGAGCACACCATCACGAGCGGCATCGAGGGCAGCTGGGTGAACACGCCGACCCAATGGTCGGAGAATTATTTCCGGCTCCTGCTCGACTATGAATATGAGCTCGTCCGCTCGCCCGCCGGCGCCCAGCAATGGCAGCCCATAAACCAGCGCGAGGAGGACATGGCGCCGGCGGCCCACGACCCCACGAAGCGGGTTCCGACGATGATGACCACGGCCGACATGGCGCTGAGGGAGGATCCCGAGTTCCGGGCGATCTCGGAGAGGTTCCGCGACGACCACGAGGCGTTCAAGGACGCCTTCGCCCGCGCCTGGTTCAAGCTCACCCATCGCGACATGGGGCCGAAGGTCCGCTATCTCGGGCCGGAGGTGCCGGAGGAGGATCTGATCTGGCAGGACCCGGTCCCGGCCGGAGCCGCCCCCTCGGATTCGGACGTCGCGGGCTTCAGGTCCAGGATCCTCGATTCCGACTTCAGCGTCGGCCAGCTCGTCAAGGCGGCCTGGGCCTCGGCCTCGACCTACCGCCGCTCCGACCATCGCGGCGGCGCCAACGGCGCCCGAGTCCGGCTCGAGCCGCAGCGCGGCTGGGCGGTCAACGAGCCCGAGGAGCTGGGCGGGATCCTCGCCCGAATCGACGAGCTTCGCGGATCGCTGTCCATGGCCGACGCCATCGTCCTCGCCGGCACGGCGGCGGTGGAGAAAGCGGCGAGGGACGCCGGCTTCGACGTCGAGGTCCCGTTCGCCGGCGGCCGCGGCGATGCAAGCCAGGAGTGGACCGACGCCGAGAGCTTCGCGGTCATGGAGCCGGTGGCCGACGGCTTCCGAAACTATCTCAAGACCAAGCACAGCGTGAAGACGGAGGAGCTGCTGCTCGACCGGGCTTCGCTGCTCGGCCTGTCGGTGCCCGAGATGACGGTCCTGCTCGGCGGCCTTCGGGTCCTCGGCGCCAATTACGGGGACCGGCCGGAAGGCGTCCTCACCCGCCGCAAGGGCCAGCTGACCAACGACTTCTTCGTCAACCTGCTCGACAACGACACCTTCTGGCAGGTGGTCGACGAGAGCGGCGACGAGGAGTTCATCGGCTACGACCGCGGTGGCCGCCAGGAGAAGTGGCGCGCGACCCGCACCGACCTGATCTTCGGCGCCAACAGCCAGCTGCGGGCCGTCGCCGAAGTGTACGCCGAGTCGGGCCATGAGGAGAAGTTCGTCCGGGACTTCGTGAGCGCCTGGACGAAGGTGATGAACGCGGACCGTTTCGACCTTCCGCAGAATTCCGACAGCGTCGAGCCGATCGGAATCGCCGAGCCGGCCTAGACAGGCCGGGGCGGCGGACTAAGCTGGCCCGTGCGCAGGCCCGGGACCAGCTGGGTCCCGGCCTGTGCCGGGAAGCAAAGCGGAGGAGACCGCGATGCGACGGTGCGAAGTCGACGGCCTCGATCGTGGGCGGACCTACTGGGTGCCGGCGGTCGTCGCGCCGATGCGCGACTGGCCCGGGTCGCCCGGCTGCCGGCGGGGCGCGAGGTTCCTCGTCGATCGCCGCTACCATCCCGCCCGCGACGATTTCGAGACGTTCGACAGCGAATTCGCCTGCCTGGGCTGGATCTTTCGCCACCGCGCCCAGCTCAACCGCAACCTCTACGGAATCAGGGTGAGAGCGGTGCCGCTGGACCGCTGGCTTCTCGGCCTGGACTGAGCTCGCCGATGATCCGCCCGAGCGCTCCGGCGAGAAGCTGGAACTCGCTCTCGCGCGGGCTGGAGCGGCGCCAGATGAGGGCGATCTTGCGGAAGCCGTGCTCGGAGCGAAGCGGCCTGGCGTCGATCCGGGTCCCGTCGAGTATGCCCGCCTCGATCGCCATCGAGGGGACGAAGGTCACGCCCAGGCCGTTGTCGACCATCTGGACAAGGGTGTGCAGCGAGGTCCCCATCATCGCCGCATGAGCCCTGAGGTCGGGCCGGTTGCAGGCCGAGAGGGCATGGTCCTTGAGGCAGTGGCCGTCCTCGAGCAGAAGCAGCCGGTTCTCGTCGATCGCTCCGGCCTCGACCTCGGCCCCGCCGGGCGCTTCGCCGCGAGGAAAGGCGACGAAGAGCCGGTCGTCGAACAGGGCGGCCGAGGTCACGTCCCCGCAGCCGTAGGGAAGCGCGAGCAGGACGCAGTCGAGCTGGCCGCGGTGAAGGGCCTCGCAGGCCGCCTGGCTGGTCTCCTCGCGCAGGTAGAGCTTGAGCCTGGGCCAGTCGCGGCGAAGCACGGGGAGCATCGTCGGCAGCAGGAAGGGGGCGATGGTCGGGATCACGCCCATCCTGAGGTCGCCGGTCAGCGGCTGGCCGGCGGCCCGGGCCATGTCCGCCAGCTCCTCGGCCTCGCGAAGCACCCGCCGGGCCTTTTCGGCGATCCTGGCGCCGAGCGGCGTGAAGCCGACGACGCGCCGGTTGCGCTCGACCAGGGTCACTCCGATCAGCGACTCGAGCTCGCGGATGCTGGCGGACAGCGTCGACTGGGTGACGAAGCAGCTTTCCGCCGCCTTGCCGAAATGGCCCGTGTCCTCGAGCGTCACCAGATACTGGAGCTGCTTGAGCGTCGGCAGATAGACCGTCATCGCTTTTCCCGATCAATTTGATCGTTCTAAATGCCTTGAACGATCAAAGCCAGCTTCCTACATGCTGCATTGCACAAGGGGTGCAACCAGCGAGAAATTCAGGAGAAAAGAAGCAGTCATGCTCACCGTCGGCGATAAGATTCCGTCCCTCACCGTCCCCGTCCAGCAGGGCAGCGCCCTTCCCGCGGGCGAGACTCTCGACCTCGGCGAGACCAACGGCAAGTGGAAGATCCTCTTCTACTGGCCCAAGGACTTCACCTTCGTCTGCCCGACCGAGATCATCGGCTATGGCGAGCTCGCCCAGGATTTCGCCGATCGCGACGCGGTCCTGATCGGCGCCTCGACCGATACCGATTTCGTGCACCACGCCTGGCGACAGGCGGACGAGCGCCTCGCCGCGGCCGATTTCCCCTGGATCGCGGACAACAAGAAGGAGCTCGCGAACGCGCTCGGGATCATCGCTCCCGATGCCGGGGTCGCCTATCGCGCCACCTTCATCGTCGATCCGGACAACGTCATCCAGCACGTCACGGTGAACGGCCTCAACGTCGGCCGCAACCCGCAGGAGACCCTGCGCATCCTCGACGCGCTCCAGACGGACGAGCTCTGCCCCTGCAACTGGCAGGAAGGCGAGGAGGTCCTGCGCCCCGCGGCTTGAGCCCCCCTGGGCCGCCAGCGCAGACCTCGCAACGGGGGCGCGGGAGCTTCGGCTTCCGCGCCCCTTATTTTCAACGGTGGAGACGGGCCACGGCCGCGCCAACCGTTCGGGCTGAGCCTGTCGAAGCCCTCTCTTCAAGAAAAGTCCTTCGACAGGCTCAGGACGAACGGAGCATTCAATGTCCCTCAAGCAGTTCGCCGATTCCCTTCCCGATTATGCGAAGGACCTCCGGCTCAACCTCTCCTCTCTGCTCAACGACCAGTCGCTCGGCGACCAGCGCAAATACGGGCTCCTGCTCGCCTGCGCCCACGGCACCGGCTACAAGCCCATCGTCGCCGCCGCTGAGGCGGAGGCGGAAGGCAAGCTGAGCGAGCAGGCCGCCAATGCCGCCCGCGCCGCCGCCGCGGTGATGGCGATGAACAACGTCTATTACCGCTTCGTCCACCTCGCCTCGAACCCGGAATATGGGACTCTGCCGGCCCGCCTGCGGATGAACGTGATCGGCGCTCCCGGTATCGAGAAGGAGGATTTCGAGCTGTTCAGCCTGGCCGTCAGCGCGATGAACGGCTGCGGCATGTGCATCGACAGCCACGAGCGGGTCCTCCAGCAGCACAAGGTCAAGGCCGAGACGATCCAGACCGCGGTCCGGATCGCTTCGGTCGTCAAGGCGGTCGCGACCGTCCACGCGACGCTGTAAACGACCCGTCATCCCGGTTTGCGCCGGGATGACGGTCAGTCGCCTTCCTCCTCCTCGAACGTCACCGCGACGTCGCCGTTGGCGGAAAGGCGCACCCGGTCGCCTTCGACTCCGGCGACGAGGCCCAGCGAGATGTAATGGTGGTGGCCCTCGTGGGAGCCCTGGCCGCTGTCGGCCTTGGTCAGCTTGATCCTGTCGCCGTCGACATGGTCGACGGTCCCGACATGGACTCCGTCGGCCCCGATCACTTCCATATGCTCGCGGATGGCTTCGCGGTCGGTCATTTCGATGTCCTTTCACTTTGGGGGTCGAGGAATCGCCGGACCCAGGCGGCGAAGGCGATGAGATAGCGCTCGAGATGCTCGAGGGTTGCGGCGTCGACCAGCGCGCCTTCGGCGTCGAATTTTCCGTTCGCCTTGAACACGAGCAGCTCCGGCTGCGGCATGCAGTAGGAGTTGGTGAACTCGAAAGCCTGGCGAAGCTGGCTCTGGCCGCGCGCCGTCCCGGTGATCCCGGGCGAGGCGCCTATGATCCCGACCGGCTTGCCGTTCAGCGCCGCGTCGCGCGGCGGCCGTGAGGCCCAGTCGACCGCGTTCTTCACCACCCCGGGCACGCCGTGATTATATTCGGGCGTGGCGATGAGGACTCCGTCGGCGCCCCTGATCGCGGCCTTGAAGAGCGCCACGCCCTCGGGGTCGCCCCGGGCCTCGACGTCGCCGTCGTACAGCGGGACGGCGGCAAGATCGAAAATCTCCAGGGTCGCGCCTTCCGGCATCCGCGCCGCCGCCGCGCGGAGCAGGGCCCGATTCAGCGACCCGCGGCGCAGGCTTCCGGCGAAGCCCAGGATCCGGAGGTCCCGGCTCACTGCTCCGCCCCGGCGAGATAGGCGTGGAGCGCGGCGACGACCTGCGCCCCGTCGCCGACGGCCGAGGCGACCCGCTTGACGGAGCCGGCGCGAACGTCGCCGACCGCGAATATCCCGGGCCGGCTCGTCTCCAGCGGAAGGCAGCCGGAGCGGGCCTCGGGCCCGGTGAGCAGGAAGCCGCGCGCGTCGAGGCGCAGTCCGGAGCCGGCGAGCCAATCGGTGTTCGGATCGGCGCCGATGAACAGGAACAGGTGCCTCGCCGGACGCCGGGTTTCGGCCCCGGAGCCGCGAGCGCTCCAGCTAATCGCCGAAAGCGAGTCGCCCTCGCCCTCGAGGGCCGTGATCTGGGCGCCGGACACCACGTCGACATTGGCCAGGCCGGCGATCCGCTCGACCAGATAGGCGGACATCGTCTCGGCGAGCGGCCGCCGCGCGAGCAGGGTCACCCGGGCGGCGTAGGCGGCGAGGAAGACGATCGCCTGGCCGGCGGAATTGCCGCCGCCGACCAGAGCCACCTCCTCGCCCGCGACGAGCTTCGCCTCGAGCGGCGATGCCCAGTAATGGACCGAAGCGCCCTCGAACTGGTGAAGGTTGGAGACGTCGAGGCGGCGGTAGCGGGCGCCGGTGGCAAGGACCACGGCGCGGGCCCGGACGCGCTCGCCGGTCGCGAGTCCGAGCCTGCGCGACGTGCCGTCGTCGCATTCCAGGCTGACGGCTTCGTCGGGGATCGCCATCTCGACTCCGAACTTGCGCGCCTGGTTGAAGGCGCGGCCCAAGGGCGATTCCCGAAATGCCGGTCGGGAAGCCCAGGTAATTTTCGATCCGCGCCGACGCCCCGGCCTGGCCGCCGAAGGCCCGGCAGTCGAGCACCAGCACCGAGAGGCCTTCCGAAGCGGCGTAGACGGCGGTGGCGAGTCCGGCCGGACCGGCGCCGACGACGGCGACGTCGAAGACCCGGTCCGGATCGATCGGCCCGACCATTCCGAGACAGCGGGCGAGCGAATTCTCGGTCGGGTTGCGGAGCAGCTGGCCGCTCGGACAGAGCACGATCGGCAGCTCTTCGGGGGCGACGTGGAAGCGCTCGATCAGAGCGGAGGCCGCCTTGTCGCCCTCCGGGTCGAGCCGCTGATGGGGGTGGCCGTTGCGGGCGAGGAAGCCCTCCAGCCGGAGAACGTCCGAATCGCCGTCGCGGCCGACGATCACCGGTCCGCCGAGACCGATCTCGAGCAGTCCGACCCGCCGAAGGATGAGCGCGCGCATGATCCGCTCGCCGATCTCGGCCTCGCCCACCAGAAGCGCCCTCAGCCGGTCAGGCGGGATGACGAGCGCTTCCACCGTCCCGACGGCCTCGGCGTCGACCAGCGCCGGCGCGCCCGACAGCTGGGCGAGCTCGCCCAGGAAGGCGCCCGGCCGGTGGGTGACGAGCAGCTGCGGCTCGCCGCCTTCGACATGCTGAGTCACGTCGACTTCGCCGGCGAGGACGAGGCTCAGGCCATGGCCGCTTTCGCCTGCGCGAACCAGCATCTCGCCCGGCGCATAGCTTCGCGGAGCGCCGAACCGCCGCAACCGCTCGATCTCGGCCGGCGGAAGCAGGGGATACATCTGGGCGCGGCGGGCTTCGCGCATCGGGGAGGTGATTTCGACGCGGGGTGGAGGTTCGGCCATGGCCGCCGCCTACGGTCCGCACTCGATATCCGCAATGGCGACCGCGAAGCGCCGGGGCCCAGAGGCGGCCGCGGCGAGGCGCGGGGTCGCGCCGGCTCCGCTAATTGCGCGCCGCCAGCGCCGCCTGGACCTCTTCATGCCGCTCCGGCCCCAGCGGCCAGCGCGAGGCGACCCAGGCGGCCAGGATCATCAGGGCGACCGGAGCGAGCACGAACAGCAGGGTCATGCCCCAGATCGCGCTTTCGGTATTGGCCGCTCCGGGCCTGGGCTGGAAGCCGATCAGGCTCAGGATCGGATAGATGATCGCCACCGGCATGGCGTAGCTGATCTTCTGGGTGCTGGTGAGGAGGGCCTGGAGGAGGGCGTTGCGGTCGAGCCCCGTCTCCAGGCGGTCGACGTCGGCGGCGTCGTTCATCATCGCCCGGAGCAGGGAAGGCGCGGCGATGTAGGGCAGGCCGACGATCGCCATGGCCGGGATCGCTCCGGCCATGCCCAGCGAGCGCGGCATCAGGCTGAGGGCGAGCTGGAAGACAGCGTAAGCGAGCGCGGCCGCGGCCAGGGCGCGATGCTTGCCGATGCGCCGGGCGAGGGCGATCCACAGCGGCGCTGCGGCGAAGCCGGCGACGAAATAGATGAGCAGAAGCAGGCTCGCCTCGCGAGCGTCGAAGCCCAGCCGGTGCTCGAAATAGAAAAGGAACATCGCTCCGGTTATGCCGGGCGCGACGCTGGTCAATATGTCGAGGAGGACCAGGCGCAGGAGGAGCGGATTCCTCGCCAGCCCGAGGATCTCGGCGAGGCTCGCATTCGGCCGCTCGCCGACCCGGTCGCGCTCTGGAACCGCGACGGCCATCAGCAGGACGGTGAGCGGCGACGTCGCGATCACGAACCAGCCCATGGCGTGGATTCCGCCGGCGGGCGTTCCTCCGCCGGCCAGGGGCGGGAGCAGAAGCACGAGGATCATCCCGAGCACCTGGGCCGCCATCCACCAGGAGAAGATGCGCGAGCGGTCGTGATAGTCGTCCGACAGGGTCGAGCCCCATCCGAGCTGGGCCACTGCGGTCAGCGAATAGCCGAGATAGAGGACCATCAGGAAGCTGAAGGCCGCCGGGCCGCTCAGCCCGGGCTTGGCCATGAAGACGAGCCAGACCCCGGCCGCCAGGGTGAGGCCGCCGGCGATCAGCCAGGGGCGGTATCGGCCCAGGCGGCCGCGGGTCCGGTCCATCCAGTGGCCGAGAAGCGGGTCGAGCGGCAGGTCGATCGCCCGGACGAGGAAGAAGACCAGCCCGACGATCGCCAGGTCCATTCCGAGCGCGCCGGCATAATAAGGCGGCAGGTAGACGATCATCGGAAGCCCGACCGCTCCGATCGGCAGCCCCGGCCCGGAGAAGGCCGCGAGTATCCGACGCTTCAGCATAGGCGCGTTCCCCTCTCCCGGCGGCCTGACGTCGCCCCGGACTGATCCCGGGCCCGCCTTCCTTCCCAGGCACGTAAGTGAGACAAGGCGGATGCCGGATCAAGTCCGGCCTGACGGCCTTGTGTTCGAGCGCCGAGGGCGTCCTAACCGCCTGCGAAGCAATTGAACTTGCGCTCTTGCCTGTGTTAGCGGCGGGTTTCCGGCCGGTGGTCGCCGGGTCGAGGAAGGGCGTGGGGCCGTGTCGCAGCCGGAAGTCGAGGGCGACGGACCCGAAAGGTCGGCGGAGATGGCCCTCCGGGCCAGCGAGGAGCGGCTCCGCATCGCCCAGGCCGCCGGCGGAGTCGGCACCTTCGAATATATCCCCGAGGGCGAGCGGATGCTCGTTTCCCCGGAATTCTGCAGGATATGGGGAGTCGAGGTCGTCGAGGAGGCGCCGATCTCCTTCTTCATGGCGCTCATCCATCCCGACGATCACGACCGCGTCGACGCCGCCCATGACGAGCGCGCCGAAAACGCCTTCGATCCGATCGAATATCGGATAATCCGTCCCGACACCGGCGAGGTTCGCTGGCTCTCCCGGCGCGGCGAAGCGATCCGCGATCCGGCGACCGGCGCGATCCGCTGGTACGGAGTCGTCTTCGACATCAGCGACCGCAAGTCGGCCGAGGAGGCGCTCAGGGAGCGGGAGGGCCAGCTTTCCGCCTTCATCGACCAGGCAACCGCGGGCTTCGCCCAGGTCGACCTCGACGGCCGCTTCACGCTCGTCAACGACCGCTTCTGCGAGATTGCCGGGCGGAGCCGCGAGGAGCTGCTGACGCTGAACCTGCTCGAGATCACCCATCCCGACGATCGCCCGGCCAACGTCCCCAAGTTCGAGCGGGCCGTCAGCGACGGCACGCCCTACTCGCACGAGAAACGCTACGTCCGTCCCGACGGCTCGATCGTCTGGGTCAACAACAGCGTCTCGGTCATCCGTCGACCCTCGGGCGAGCCTTACGGGGTCCTCGCCGTCTCCATCGACGTCACCGAGCGGCGCATCGCCGAGGCGGCGGTGCGCGAGAACGAGGCCCGGCTCCGTGCGCTCACCGACAATCTGCCCGGCGGGATGGTCTACCAGGTCTCGACCGGCCGCGACGGCAGCGAGCGCCGATTCCTGTTCGTCTCGCAGAGCTGCGAGCGGCTGACCGGATATCCGGCCGAGGCGGTCCTCGCCGACGCGACGGTCGCTTACGGGATGATCGAGGCCGAGGATGCGCCGGCGCTCGCCGCGACCGAGGCGGCGGCCATAGCGGACGGCCGGCCCTTCGACGTCCAGTGCCGCTTTCGCCGCTCCGACGGCGCCTCGCGCTGGGCTCGGATCATCTCGGCGCCTCGGAGCCAGCCGGACGGCACCACGATCTGGGACGGGATCATGATCGACGTCACCGACCAGAAGCGAGCGGAGGCGATGCTCCGCGACCTCAACGAGACCCTCGAGCACCGCGTCGCCGAACGCGCGGAGGAGCTGGCGCTGGCCCAGGAGGCGCTCCGCCAGGCGCAGAAGATGGAGGCCATGGGGCAGCTGACGGGCGGGGTCGCCCACGACTTCAACAATCTGCTCACCCCGATCATCGGAAGCCTCGACCTGCTCCACCGCAAGGCGCTGGGCGGTGCCCGCGAGCAAAGGCTGGTCGAAGGGGCGCTGCAGTCGGCGGAGCGGGCCAAGACCCTGGTCCAGCGCCTGCTCGCCTTCGCCCGCCGCCAGCCGCTCCAGCCCGGCCCGGTCGACCTGCCGGAGCTGGTCCGCGGGATGGTGGAGCTGGTCGCGAGCACGTCGGGACCGCAGATCCGGATCGAGACCCGGATGGACTCGCCTCTGCCTTACGCCAGGGCCGACGCCAACCAGCTCGAGATGGCGATCCTCAACCTGGCGGTGAACGCCCGCGACGCGATGGCCGGGGGAGGGGTCCTCACCATCGCCGCCTCGGCCGAGGCGGTGGCGGCCGGGGAGGTCGCCGGCCTCGCCGCCGGACGCTACGTCCGGCTGGCCGTCGCCGACACCGGGATCGGCATGGACGAGGCGACGCTCGCCCGGGCGGTCGAGCCCTTCTTCTCGACCAAGGGCGTCGGCCGGGGCACCGGCCTCGGGCTGTCGATGGTCCACGGCCTCGCCGCCCAGCTCGGCGGCGCCCTGACCCTGGAGAGCCGGCCGGGCGAGGGGACGGTCGCGGCTCTGTGGCTTCCGGTGTCCGAGACCGTCCCGGTCGCGGCCGCCGCCCGCCGGGAGGCCGACGCCTCGCCCGGATCGATCGTCGGCACGGTCCTCCTCGTCGACGACGAGCCGCTTGTCAGGGCGAGCACCGCCGACATGCTCGCCGAGATGGGCTACGAGGTCGTCGAGGCCGATTCCGGGCACGACGCCCTCGCCATGCTCGACCTGCGGGCCCCCGACCTGGTCATCACCGACCATCTCATGCCGGGCCTTTCGGGCACCGACCTCGCCTTGATCCTCGCCGCCGAGCGGCCGGGCCTGCCGGTCCTCATCGTCTCGGGCTATGCCGAGCTCGACGGTCTGCCAGCCGACCTCCCGAGGCTGACCAAGCCCTTCCGCCAGGCCGACCTCGCCGCCTGCGTCGCCGCGCTCCGGGGCCGCTGATACAAATTGCGACAATTTTCCCGTTCCCGGGGATAGGCTCGCGACAATAGCCCGTCATTCGGGATGGAGCGCCGGACCGGCGCCGGACAAGGAGAATTCAGATGACGAGCAAGTTGAAGATGGCCCTCGCCGCGGCGGCGACGGCGGTCGCCCTGACCGCCGGGGGGGCGACCCTCTACGCGCAGAGCGGCGGGCTGCGCGGCCCGATGGCGAGGTTCGATTCGGACTCGAACGGTGCGATCACCCTCGCCGAGGCCCGCGCCGGAGTCGCCGCGATGTTCGCCGGCGCCGACTCGAACAAGGACGGCCGCGCCACCGCCGAGGAGATGATGGCCTTTCACGGGCGGATGGGCGACCATCATCGCGGCGGCCGGCCCGAGGGCGGCCGCGGCGGCCCCGGCGGCCCCGGCGGCAGGGGCGGCGGCCCGATGCACCTCGATTCGGACGGCGACGGTGCAATCACCCTCGCCGAGGCGCAGAGCGGGATCGAGGCCCATTTCGCGAAGATCGACTCCGACCGCGACGGCTCGATCACCGGCGCCGAGATGCGCGCCGCGCACGAGGCCCATCGCGGCGGCCGCTGAGTGGAAGTGACTGTCACTAGTGACTGTCACTGGTGACAGTCACTAAGGCGGCGTGATGGCGAGCTCCGGAGAGCCTCATATCCTGCTCGTCGACGACGAAAGGTCGATCCGGGACCCGCTCGCCCAGTATCTGGGGCGCGGCGGACTTCGGGTCACCAAGGCGAAGGACGTGGCCGAGGCTCGCCAGGCGCTCGCCGCCTATGCGGTCGATCTCATCCTCCTCGACATCATGATGCCCGGGGAGGACGGTCTCGCTCTGTGCGCGCAGGTCCGCGCGACGAGCGGGATTCCGGTGATCCTCGTCACCGCCAGGTCGGAAGAGACCGACCGGATCGTCGGCCTCGAAATCGGCGCCGACGATTACGTGACCAAGCCGTTCAGCCCGAGAGAGCTGCTGGCTCGGATAAAGTCGGTGCTCCGCCGCGCCGGGGAGCGGCCGTCGAGGCTTCGCGCCGCCGACGCCGAGGCCTATGCCTTCGGGCACTGGGTGCTGCGCACCGGCGAGCGCGAGCTGATCGACCCTGAGGGAGTGGCTGTGCCGCTCTCGACCGGCGAGTACAACCTTCTCCTCGCCCTCGTCACCCACGCCCGCCGGGTCCTCACCCGCGACCAGCTGCTCGACCTCGCCGAGGGGCGCGAGCTCGCCGCTTTCGAGCGGAGCGTCGACAACATGGTCAGCCGGCTGCGGCGCAAGATCGAGCCCGATCCGAAGAATCCGGTGCTGCTCAAGACGGTCCGCGGCGGCGGCTACATGCTCGCCGCCGACGTCCGCCGGCCGTGAGGCGGCTGCTTCCCTCGAGCCTGCTCGGCCAGATGCTGCTCCTGATCGGAGCGGCCCTGCTCGTCGCTCAGGCGGTCAACTTCGCCTTCCTCCTCAACGAGCAGCAGAAGCTGAGCCTGGCGCGGAGCGAAGGTCCGGCGATCGGCCGTTTCACCCAGGCCGCGTCGGTCATCGCCGCGACTCCGCCGGAGGGGCGCTCTCAGCTGCTCTCCGCGCATCGCATGGGCCCGGCGGCAAGCTACCGGCTCGTCCCGCAAAGCGCGATCGACCGGGAGCGGATGGAGCGCAGGCCCGAGATCGAGGCTCGGCTCGCGGTCTCGCTGAAGGAGGCCGGAGTGCAGGTCCGCGCGGTTCGCGCGGCCTCGCCGATGGGCGTCTCCCGGATCCACGGGCCGCCGGGCCACGGTCATCATGAAGCGCGCAGGCTGCTTCGCCTCGCCGCGCAGCTCGACGACGGGCGCTGGCTCGACGCCCGCTTCGACTCGCCCGGGGCCGACCGATGGCTGATCCACCGCCTTTTGCTGGCGACGACGATCCTCTTCCTTCTGGTCTTCGGAGCGGCCTGGTGGATCGCCCGGCGGCTGGCCCGACCGCTTCGCGACCTCGCCCGCGCGGCCGAGGGCTTCCGCGGCCACGGCCCGGCCGAGCCGGTGACCCCGAGCGGCCCGTCCGACCTGCGCCGGGCGGTCGAGGCGTTCAACGCGATGAACCGGCGAACCCTCGCCTTGTTCGACGAGAAGGACCGGATGCTCGGAGCGATCGGGCACGATCTCAGGACCCCGCTCGCCTCGCTCAGGATCCGGGCCGAGAATATGGGCCCCGAGGACGAGCGCGATCGGCTGGTCGCGACCGTCGAGGAGATGGCCGCGACCCTGGAGGACATCCTCACCCTGGCGCGTACCGGACGGGCGCGCGAGCCGGTGAGGGCGGTCGACGTCGCCGCTCTCGCCGACGCCGTCGTCGAGGAATATCGCGAGCTCGGCCGGCCGGCGGCGTTCGAGCCCTCGCCGCGCGCCGTCCTCGCCGTACAGCCCAACCTGCTTCGCCGGGCGCTGCGCAATCTCATGGACAATGGGATCGCCTATGGCGGCGGCGCCTCGGTGAAGGTGGAGGAAGCGCCCGATGCGATAGAAATGAGGATCGAGGATCGGGGTCCCGGAATTCCGCCCGAGCGGCTCGAAGAGGTGCTCGACCCCTTCCGCCGTCTCGAGACGTCGCGCAACCGCGAGAGCGGCGGCGCCGGCCTCGGCCTCGCCATCGCCCGCGCTGTGGCGCAGGCCCATGGCGGGAGGCTCGAGCTTGCGAACCGCGACGGCGGAGGCCTCAGGGCGAGCCTGTGGCTTCCGAAATAACCCGTCATTTGGGCGCAGGCCGGAAATCCATGAACACGGGCGGTAGCAGGCTCTCCGGAAACCGTGTTCATGGATCCCGGCTTTCGCCGGGATGACGATCACGCCGTCTTCGTCTCAAGGAAACGCTCCGGGGGGCGGTGCTCGCGGATGAAGTCGATGAAGGCCCGGAGCTTGGGAAGCATCTGCGTCCGGCTCGGATAATAGAGATAGGCGCCCGGCGACCAGGCCGCATGATCCTCGAGCGCGAGCTCCAGGAGGCCGGCGGCGAGAGGCTCGGCGACCAGGGGCTCGGCGAGATAGGCGAGGCCGACCCCGCGCAGCGCGGCGGCCTTGGCGACGTCGAGGTCGTTGACGATCAGCGGCCCTTCCACGCTCATCTCGAGCGGCTGGCCGGCGACGTCGAAATGCCAGCGGAAGATCGCCCCGGTGCTCGGCGCCCGCGAGCGGATGCAGCGATGGCGGCGAAGGTCGGCCGGGACCGACGGGCGCCCGTGCCTCGCGAAATAATCGGGCGAGCCCGCGACGACGAGCCGGAAGGGCGGAGTGAGCCGGATCCCGATCATGTCGGCCTCGAGATAGTCGCCCATCCGGATTCCGGCGTCGAAGCCGCGCTCGACCAGGTCGATCAGCTCGTCCTCGCCGCAAATCTCGACCTCGACGTCCGGATAGGCGGCGGCGAAGCCCTGGATCACGGGCTCGATGAGGAAAGGAATGGCGGCGCGCGGGACGTTCAGGCGAAGCAGGCCCGCCGGCCGCTCGCCGAAGCTGCGCGCCGCCTCGAACGCGGCGGTGAGTCCGGCGAAGGCCGGCAAGGCGTGCTCGAGGAATCGCTCCCCGGCCTCGGTCAGTCCGACGCTCCGGGTGGTCCGGGTCAGCAGAGGCACTCCGACACGACCCTCCAGGGCCCGGATCGTCTGGCTGATCGCGGAGGGGGAGAGGCCGAGATCGTCGGCCGCCGCCCGGAAGCTACGCCGCTCGGCGACTCGAAGGAAAGCTTCGACCCCGTCGAGCTGGTTGCGGGCGATTATGTATTCCTGCTTCATGACCCATCGACATTATAGCGGATTATCACGGAAATCCAGAGCGCCTATCTCCGTCCCACACTCAGGGAAGGAATTCATCATGCGCAATCTCGTCGCCACCCTCGCCGGTCTCATCGTCGCCGGCACCGTCGCCCTCACCTCGGCGCCCGCGTCCGCCGCGGACTCGCGTTGCGAGGCGATGCCGAAGCAGATCCGAAGCGCCCTCGCCGATGCCGAGCCCGGAGCCGCCCGGGACGCCGCGCGCCGCCTGCGCACCGGCGAGGCGCTGTGCCGCGCCAACAGCCAGCGCGCCGCGGCCAAGGAGTTCCAGGTCGCCCTCAAGCTGCTCGGCGCCACCGGCGCCGGGACGTCTCTCGCGGGCAAATAATCTTCCGCCTCCCCATGCCGATGCATGGGGAGGCCGAGCCCGTCCCAATCCGGGAGGGATCCGGCCAGCCCCCTTAGCGTGGCGCCGCGACCATGCTATCCGGCGGCCGATGCTGCCGCGATTGCTTCCTTTTTGCGCCCTGCTGGCGCTGGCCGCCTGCGACCGCGGCGCTCCGCCGGTCGCTCCGGCCGCCCCCGCCAAAGCCGCCGTCGCCCTCGAGCCCGTCCGGGTTTCCGCCGACATCGCCGCTTTCTACCGCGAGCGCGGCAGCCGGCCGCTCTGGGTGACCCGGCTCGGCCCGCGCCCCGAGGCCCTTCGTCTGGCCGAGGCGATCGCCCGGGCCGCCGACCACGGCCTCGATCCGTCGCGCTACGGGTCGGCGGAGATCGCGGCCGCGATCGAAGCGGCGCGCTCCGGCGATCCTGCCGCCCGGGCGCGGGCCGACCTGCTCCTCTCGCGCGCCTATCCCGACTTCGTCCGCGACCTTCGCCTACCCGCCCGCGGCGCCCGGGGAGTCACCTGGGTGGACGAGGAGCTCGCGCCCGAGGCGCCCGGCGCCCGCGCTCTGCTCGAAGCCGCCGCGGTGGCTCCGGACCTCGGCCGCCATCTGGCCGAAGCGACCGCCACCAATCCCCTCTACGCCGCGCTCAGCCGAGGCTATGCCCGCCGCCGGGCCGCCGGACCGCGCCTCTCCGCCGCGGAGGAGCAAGCGATCCGGGCCAATCTCGACCGCGCCCGGCTCATCCCTGCGCTGCGCGGCCGCTATGTCATCGTCGACACCGGCTCAGCCCGGCTGTGGATGATCGACGGCGACCGGGTCGACGGGCCGATGCGGGTGATCGTCGGCAAACCGAACATGCAGACCCCGACGCTCGCCGGCTACATACGCTACGTGACCCTCAATCCCTGGTGGAACGTCCCGCCGGACCTCGCCCGCGAGCGCGCGAAACGCGTCCTGAAATCGGGTCCGGTCATCCTCCGGCGCGAGAATCTGGAATTGCTGTCGGACTGGAGCGACCGGCCGCGCGTGATCGGCGCCGCGCAGGTCGATTGGAAGGCGGTCGCGAGCGGCAGGACGAGCCTGCGCATGCGCCAGCGGCCGGGCGGGAACAATGTGATGGGGGCGATGAAGTTCATGCTCCCCAACCGGCTCGGGATCTATCTCCACGACTTCCCCGACAAGAGCCTGTTCCGGCGCTCGGACCGGCGGATCAGCTCCGGCTGCGTCCGCCTCGAGGACGCCCCCAGGCTGGCCCGCTTCCTCTTCCGAGGCGCCGCTCCGCGCCCGTCCGGTCCGGCGCCCGAGCAGCGGGTCGACCTGCCGGAGCCGGTGCCGGTGTTCATCACCTATCTGACGGCGCTGCCCGATCCGGCCCGGGGAGTAGCCCTTCAGAAGGACGTCTATGCGCGCGACGAGCGGCGAGCTCCCGGCCGCCGAGCATGAGCGGCGGGCTTCACCGGCCGCCTCGCTTGGGCTATCGCGCGTCGATGCGTAGAACCGGAACAGCCCTGTCGCCCCTCTGCCTCCTGGCCCTCGGCTTGCTCGGGGGCTGCGCCGGCTACGCGGCCGATTACTGGAAGCCCAAGAACAGCCTGATCGCGCCGCAGCTGCCCCGCTACGGGGTCAGCGCCGCGCAGAGCACCTGCGTCGGCGAGCGGCTGACCAAGAATCTCAGCGTCTGGCAGCTTCGCCAGCTCGCCGACCTCGCCCGCCGGCTCGTTCCCAAGGCGGGCAACCCGCTGAGCCCGCGCGACCTCGCCTATGTCGCCGGGCTGGTCCCGGATCCAAAGGTCGGGCCGGAGGTCAAGGCCACTCTCGAGGCTTGCGGCGCGACCTCGGCCGCGGCGCCCGCCGCCCCGGCGACGGTTCCCGGCCCGGCCATCCCGCAGTCCGGCCCCTCCGCCGGCCTCGAGCCGGGCGCGACCCCGCCCCAGGCGCTCCGCTGGATCGACCTCGGCGCGGCCGAGACCGGCCAGCGTATCGCCATCGACATCACGTCGGTGGTGATGACGGCGGAGAAGAGGGAAGGGTGGTTCCGCCTCTCCAATCCGGGCGAAGCGGCGCCCAGCCTCGACGCCTATCGCCTGCGCGTGGACTGCCCGGGCCGAACCATCACGCCGACGGCGGCGCGCAAATACGATACGGAGGGCAAGGTCGCCCAGCATGAGGATTATACCGCGGCCTGGCAGCAGCCGCTCCCGATCGAGGCCGGGACGGTGATGGAGATCGCCTGGAAGCGCCTGTGCCAGTAGGCGCGGGGCCTCGCTATTGGCCGGCCGACCTGCTACGCCTGCGCCATCACCTGATCGTGCCCGCAAGCATCGCGTGACAGGGAGACTTGAGAGCTCCCGCTTGCAGCGCGGAGCTATCTTCATGGAACAGACCTACTGGCTCGGCCGGAAACGAATCTCGGTCGCCAACGCCCGCCGTGCGGCGAGCGCCGAGGCTCGGCTCGCCCACCTCGACCTGGCGGGCCGCTACAGCGTCAAGGCGGCCGCGGCCGTTCCTGCCACGGCAAATCCGGCTTATTATGAACGGCTCGAAACCGGCGCCCGCTGGCTGGCGGCGCGGGCGTCCGAGGGCTGCGAGCGGGAAGGGCATCTCGGCAAAGCCAATCGCTATGCCCGGCTCCGGCTCGATGCCGCCGCCGCCGGGAGCCGCTGAGATGGCCGCCCCGGGCGACCGCGACCGTCCGACCACCGTCGAGCGGGCCTTCGAGCTCGCCCGGTCCGGGCAGTGCGACAATCTTCCCGCCATCGTCGCGGCGCTGAAGGGCGAACGGCACGAATCGGTCGACGCTCACCTCGCCGGCCCGTCGATCCGCAAGGATCTGAGAAAGGTCTGGGAGGCCCAGGGCAAGGCGGCGCCGGGCGAGGGCAGCGAAGCCTAGGTCGGTAAGCCGCGCGGCCCCGTTGCTTCGTCATTCGCCGTTCCGGCACGATCTGGCGGGCGCGGCGGCGGGAATTGCGATAGGGTCGCCATCGCCACCGCCGAAGGATCGACCATGATCACCGTCACCGCCTTCAAATGGGTTCCCCCGTTCGTCCAGGGTCTGGTACGCGACCTGCGCGTTCGCTGGGCCCTCGAGGAGGCCGGCCTTCGCTACGAGGTCAGGCTGCTCGAGGAGGGCGAGAAGGACGGCGCGGAATATCGCGCCTGGCAGCCTTTCGGCCAGGTCCCGGCCTATGAGGAGAACGGCCTGAAGCTGTTCGAATCGGGCGCGATCGTGCTGCGCATCGCCGAGCGCAGCGAGAACCTCCTGCCGGGCGATCCGGCCGCCCGGGCGCGCGCGGTGGAGTGGCTGTTCGCCGCCATCAACACGATCGAGCCGCCGATCGCGAACCTGGCCGGGATCGACCTTTTCTACGCGGACCAGCAATGGGCGAAGCTGCGCCGGCCGGATGCCGAGGCCGCGGTGCGGAAGCGTCTGGCCGAGCTCGCGGCTTCGATCGGCGACGGCCCGTTCGTCGACGGCGCCCGCTTCACCGTGGGCGACCTGATGCTGGCGACCGTGCTGAGGATCTTGCGCCACACCGAGCTGGTCTCGGAATCCGGCCTGGGCGACTATCTCGCGCGCTGCGAAACTCGCCCCGCCTTCCAGCGGGCGCTGGCGGGCCAGATGGCGCCGTTCGAGGGCCGCTAAGCCGGTCCCCCGGCCCCCGCCCCCGCCAGGGGCCCGTAGGGGCAAGAAGAAAAGCGGCACATCATCCGCGCGCATCTGCAATGGCTGGCGGCGATCGCGGGCTGAGCGCCGGCCGGGAGACCGGCGGGCGAGAGCTCACCCGGCTCGATATGCCGGCAGCATTGCCCGGGTAGAGCGCGCACTCACTCGACCGTGACGCTCTTCGCCAGATTCCTCGGCTGGTCGACGTCCGTCCCCTTCGCCACGGCGACGTGATAGGCCAGCAGCTGCACCGGGATGGCGTAGACCAGGGGCGCGATCAGGGGGTGGACCCTGGGCATCTCGATCGTCGCCAGCAGTCGGTCGTCGGCGGCCGCGGCCAGCCCCTCCGCGTCCGAGATGAGGACGACCTTGCCGCCGCGGGCCTGGACCTCCTGCATGTTGGAGACGGTCTTCTCGAACAGCGGCCCCGAGGGCGCGAGGACGATGACGGGGACGCTGTCGTCGATCAGGGCGATGGGGCCGTGCTTCATCTCGCCGGCGGCATAGCCCTCGGCGTGGATGTAGCTGATCTCCTTCAGCTTGAGAGCGCCCTCCATCGCCAGCGGGTAGTCGGCGCCGCGGCCGAGATAGAGGACGTCGCGGGCCTGGGCGATCAGCGGCGCCATCGCGGCGATCTCCTCGTCGTGGTTCAGGGCCGCGTTCATCGCGGCCGGCGCCTCCGAGAGATGGTCGACGATGTCCTGCTCCTCCGCCTCGCTCATCCGGCCCTTGTCGCGGGCGAACTTGGCGGCCAGCGCCGCCAGCACCGAGAGCTGGCAGGTGAAGGCCTTGGTCGAGGCGACCCCGATCTCCGGTCCGGCATGGGTGGGAAGGAGGAGGTCGGCTTCGCGCGCCATCGAGCTCGTGGGCACGTTGACGACGACGGCGATCCGCTGACCCTCGGCGCGGGCGTGGCGGAGCGCGGCGAGGGTGTCGGCGGTCTCGCCCGACTGCGAGATGAAGAGGGCGAGCCCGCCCGGCTCGAGCACCGGCTCGCGGTAGCGGAACTCCGAGGCGACATCGAGATCGACGGGGACCCGGGCGAAGCGCTCGAACCAGTATTTGGCGACCATTCCGGCATAGAAGCTGGTGCCGCAGGCGACGATGGTGACGCGGGGGACGTTGGCGAAATCCTCGTCCATCGCGGGCAACGCGACCTTGCGCTCGAACGGGCGCAGGTAGGAGGAGAGGGTCTGGGCGACCACGATCGGCTGCTCGAAAATCTCCTTCTGCATGAAATGGGCGTGATTGCCCTTGTCCGCGGCCGCGTCCGAGGCGCCCGACGTGACGATTTCGCGCTCGACCGCCTCGTTGGCGCGGTTGAAGATCGCGATTCGGTCGTGGGTGATCACAGCCCAGTCGCCCTCGTCGAGATAGGCGATGCGCTGGGTGAGCCCGGCCAGGGCGAGCGCGTCGGAGCCGAGATAGGTCTCGCCCTCGCCGTAGCCGACGGTGAGCGGCGCGCCCATCCGCGCCCCGATCAGCATGTCGGGATGGTCTCGGAACAGGATGGTGATGGCGAAGGCGCCGTGCAGCCGGGGGAGGACGGCGGCGACGGCGTCCTGCGGGCTCTTGCCCTGCCCGAGCTGGTGGTCGATCAGGTGGGCGACGACCTCGCTGTCCGTCTCCGACTGGAAGCTCCGCCCCGCCGCCTGCATCTCCTCGCGAAGCGGGCGGAAATTCTCGATGATGCCGTTATGGACGAGCGCGACTCCGCCGACGATGTGCGGGTGGGCGTTGCCGACGGTCGGCGCTCCGTGGGTCGCCCAGCGGGTATGGGCGATTCCGATCGTCCCGGAGAGCGGCCGCTTCGCGAGCTCCGCCGCGAGATTGTCGAGCTTTCCCTCGGCCCGGCGCCGCTCGAGAGCCCCGTCCAGGATCGTGCAGATTCCGGCGGAGTCGTAGCCGCGATATTCGAGCCGTCTAAGACCTTGCATGAGCCGGTCGGCGACTTCCGACCGCCCGACGATTCCGATGATTCCGCACATAAACTCGCTACTCCGTCACATCGGACCGCCTAGTGCACATCTCGGGCTCCGGCGAGAAATAGATGTAGTTATCCTTGGAAGGGTCGTCATAGGCATGGCCGTGGGTGGCGTGCCCGTCATAACCCGACACTTTCACCAATTCGGCGCCATCTCGCCACGAGAACAGGATGCCGTGTTCCGGCTCCCACCCGCAATTGCCTTCGAGCACGACGAACTGCCGGGTGCGGTCGCGGGTGCCGACATCCCAACTCTCATGGGCGCCGAGCGTCGTCGGGTAGACGAACCGCCATATGTCCTCCGAGCCGGGGCGCAGATTCTCCATCCCCTCCTCGACCCAATCGAAACCGGCTTGGGCGGTCACGTCCCTGAAATAGGCGTGGACGTGCGGGGTCGCGCCGGCCCGGTCCGCGGGCCCCAGCTCCAGGAAACGCCGGATCGAGTCGGCGAACAGCAGCAGTTCGTCCTCGTCCTCGAAGAAGAGCTCGACTTCCCGCCCGTCGAAATAGGGGAGGGCCAGAGCGCGTTTTCCGCGCCACAGCTCCAGCAGCCGTTCGTCGCCAAGCGGCATCACCCGTTCCGCTTCTTCGCCGTCATCGCCGCCCGGAAGCGCGCCGCCCAGCCGGGCTTCACCTGCTGGGCGCCGCGCGCGAGCGCGAGCGCATCCGCCTCGACGTCCGCGGTCACCACCGAGCCCGCGGCGACGATCGCTCCGGCGCCGATGTTGACCGGAGCGACGAGGGCCGAGTTGGAGCCGATGAAGGCGCCCTCGCCGATCACCGTCCCGTATTTGAAATAGCCGTCGTAATTGCAGGTGATCGTGCCCGCGCCGACATTGGCGCCGGCCCCAACCTCGGCGTCGCCGAGATAAGTGAGGTGGTTGGCCTTGGCTCCGGGCCCGAGCGTCGCCTTCTTGGTCTCGACGAAATTGCCGATCTTGGCCTTCTCCCCGACCGCCGTGCCGGGCCGGAGCCGGGCATAGGGGCCGATCTCGGCGCCGGCGGCGATGGTGGCGCCCTCGATATGGCTGAAGGCGCGGATCCGCACGCCGTCGGCGATGCTGACTCCAGGGCCGAAGAAGACGTTGGGCTCGATCGTGACGTCGCGGCCGAGGCGGGTGTCGAAGGCGAACCACACCGTCTCGGGCGCGATCAGGGTCGCGCCTTCGGCCATGGCCTCCTCGCGCCGCCTCTCCTGCCAAAGGGCCTCCGCGGCCGCGAACTCGCCGCGGCTGTTGGGGCCGATCGCCTCCGCCGCCTCGCACTCGACGAGCAGCGGAGGACGGCCGTCGGCCACGGCCAGGTTGACGATGTCCGGAAGGTAATATTCGGACTGGGCATTCTCGTTGCGCACCCGCGCGAGAAGCGGCCAGAGATCGGCCGCCCGGACCGCGAAGATGTTGGCGTTGCACAGGCCGATCGCCCGCTCGTCCTCCGAGGCGTCCTTATGCTCGACGATCCTGACGATCCGGCCGTCGTCCCCGGCCACGATCCGCCCATAGGCGGCGGCGTTGGCGGGGCGAAAACCGAGCGCGACCATGGCGGCGTCCGGCTCGCCCTGGAGGGCGCCGAGCATCAGCCGCATCGTTCTTGGCCTGATGAACGGGGCATCCCCCGAGAGGAGGAGGACGTCGCCGTCGAAGCCGGCGAGCGCCGCCTCCGCCTGACGGACGGCATGGGCGGTGCCCAGCTGCGGCTCCTGGACCGCGAAGTCGATGCCGGGACCCGCCAGCCTGGCTTCGAGCTGCTCGCGCTGGTTGCCGACGACGATCACCGTACGCTCCGGGCCCAGAGTGGCGACGCTGTCGAGGAGATGCTCGATCATCGGCCGCCCGGCGATCGGGTGAAGCACCTTGTGCAGGTCGGACTTCATCCGCGTACCCTTTCCCGCGGCGAGAATTATGGCGGCGATGGGCCTGGGCGTCGTCATGGCGCGCGCAATCGCACGGAAAGCTTGCCATTTCCATAGCGGCACGGCGAAAGGCGTCGATGCCCGCTCTCCCCTTCGACGTCGTCGCCTTCGATCTCGACGGCACCCTGGCCGACACCGCGCCCGACCTCGCCGAAGCGCTGAACCACGCGCTCGCGGCGCTCGGCCGGCCGCCTGTCGCCCCGGCGTCGGTCCGCAATCTGATCGGCCATGGCGGCCGGGCGCTTCTGAGGCGCGGCCTCGCGGCGAGCGGCGACTCCTCCGAAGCCCTGGTCGAGCAGGGCTATCCGATCCTTCTCGAACATTATGCGGCGCATATCTGTGACGGCACGAGGCCCTTTCCGGGCCTGGAGGAGGCGCTCGATTCCGTCGCGGGAGCCGGGGCGGCTCTCGCCGTCTGCACCAACAAGGCGGAAGCCCTGGCCGCCAAGCTGATCGGGGCGCTGGGCTGGGGAGACCGGTTCGCCGCCGTCGTCGGGGGCGACACGCTTGCGGTCCGCAAGCCGGATCCCGCGCCGCTCTTGGAGGCCATCGCCCGGGCCGGCGGCGGACGGGCCGCCCTGGTCGGCGATTCGATCGTCGACGCCGAGACGGCCCGGGCGGCGGGCCTCCCGTTCGTCGCGGTCAGCTTCGGCTATTCCGACCGGCCGGTCGAGGCGCTCGGCGCCGATGCCGTCATCGCCGATTACCGCGACCTTCGGCGAACGCTCGAACGCCTCGCCGAGCGGCCCGGCTTGCTGTAGGCTGGGCGCAACCAGGAGGCTTCATGGACGGCAAAGGCACATACAGGACCCGCGGCTCGGGCGGATCGCCGGACACGGCGCGAGTGGTCGACCGGAGCGTCGCCTTCGATCTTCCCGAGCAGCAATATCGTCGCCGCGGCTACAGCCCGCCCTTCGAGGAACTCGGGTGGAAGCCGCTCGAGGGAGTGGAAGCCTAGGCTTTCCGGCGCGCCTTCACCCACAGGTGCCGCGCGAGCATCACCGGCGGCATCCTCAGCCAGTGCGAGCGGACGTAGAAGCCGAGCCGGGTCAGCGGCCGCCGGGCGCGCCCCCAGCCGTCCCGAGCCAGCAGCCGGCGGCAGTACAAGGCGTCCGCCGCGGTCAACTGCCGTCCGACGCCGATTTTTTCGGGGCGGTCGCCCCTCGAGCTTTCAGCCGTGGAAATCCGTGTCCGGCACCCTGCGATGGGCGTGCCGTAGAGATGGTGGGCGAGGCGAAGCGACCGTCCGACCGCGGGAAGCAGGCCGTGATGCGCCGCGCGCGCCTCCAGGGCCGCCACGAAACCACCATCGGGTTCCGCGAACTCGCGGACCAGCCGGTCGATATCCCACAGGTTCCTCAGCCCCCCCGCCAGGTCGCCGTCGGCGAACAGGTGCGTCGCCGAGTGGACGATCATGTCGGCGGGCGAGAGGACGGACAGGCCGCCGGCCAGCTCGACCCGATCCGCGATCATCGCCTCCATGTCGGGCTTGGGGCGGGCGGTGAGCGGCAGGATGGCATGGTGGACGTCGATCATCCGGTCGCGCTCGCGGTGGATGAGCGGCGGCAGCTCGTGCATCCAGCGGCGATAATATTGGTCGTCGTAGGGATCGTCCTTGACCCATTCCCAGCCGGCGGCGAGCAAGGCCCGCTCGACGTCGGGCAAAGCGGGGCGGGGAACCAGGATGTCGAGGTCGCCGATCGAGCGGCCGCGCCCCGCCTCGAGCCCGGCCGCCGCATAAGCCGTGCCCTTGAGAAGGATCACCGGGACTCCGAGCGGGGCGAGCGCCCGCCGCGCCATCTCCGCTTCCCATAGCGCCTGGACGCGGGCACCCTCGCCGTCGCGCCGCGCCGCTTCGAGCAAGGCGTCGACCCTCTCCGGCAGGTCCTGCCCGCGAAGTCTCCAGGCGAGGCTCCCCGCCAGGGATTCGGCCCGAGCGACCGCGATCAGGGACGTCCAGTCCTTCACCTCCCGGGCTTCGGCCGGGTCGGCGAGCAGCCGGACGAGCAGGCGCGCGTCCTTCATTGCGCCCGCCACAGCGCGTCGACCAGGGCCTCGGCCTGGTCGGTGTCGGCATAGTCGATCGCCCTCGACGGCAGGGCGCCGACGAAGCGGGTCAGGGCGTCGAAGCCGCGCTCGCCCAGGGCGACGTAGTTGGTCGAGGCCTGGGTCAGCCTCATGAAGGCCTCCGCGGCTCCGACGTCGCGGACGACCGGATCAAGGTCGCGGCCGAAACGGGGGAAGAGGATCATGACCGGCCTCGCCGGCTCGCCCATCCGCGCCAGCGCCTCGGCATTCGGGCGAAGGTGGCGGATCGTGCCCTTGGGCGTGCCGCTAAGGATCGGGCCGAGCCGGGCGGGGTCGATCCCGTCGAACAGGCTGACCGATTCGTTCTTGAGGCTGACCGCGCGCGGAAAAGGATGCAGCCGCCCGTCGTCGAGGCCGAGCAGTGCGAATTCGTCGCCCATGAAGCGCCAGCCCCGCTCCCCGAGCAGGGCCGCGAGCGTCGATTTGCCGGCGCCCGAATGACCGGTCATCAAGAGCGCCCGGCCGTCCTTCTCGACGCTCGCGGCGTGGAGAAGGAGGAAGCTTTTCTGGCCGAGCGCCATCTGCAGGTTCATCCCCATCTCGCCGGCGAGCAGCCCCTGCGCCAGGGGCAGCGGCGCCGCGTCGGGAAGCACATAGTCGCCGCGGATCGCCACCGACGGCCTCAGCCACCGCCGCCAGAAGCGCTCGGCCTCGAGGCGAACGGTGAAGTCGCAGGCGCCCTCGGGCTCGGGATAGCCGGCATAGAGGCGGCGAAGCTGCTCGACGGGGCTTCGCCATTGCGAGCCGATCCGGAAGGAGACCGGCCCGACCTGAAGGCGCAAAACGTGGTTCACTTTCCACTCCCTGCGTCCAGGGAGGGGGAAGAGGTGCGCCAGACCAACCCCGCGGCCTCCAGCTCGGCCAGGCGGGCGGCTATGGCCGCGGCCGGTTCCTCGGACTCGATCTCAAAGGTAGCCTCCATGCGGGCCGCTATCTCGGCGGCGCTCGCCGGTCCGGCCGCCAGAGCGGCGAGGATCTGCGGCGCGGGGGGAGCGAGGAAGTGGGTGAGGCCCGACGGCCGGTGATAGAGCAGGGTGAGGCCCTCGAGCTCGACGGTTCGGAGCGACTCGGGCGGGTCGGCGGCGTAGAGGGACGCGGCCATCGCGGCCGCTCCGCGGCTCAGCGCGGCATCTGCAGCGAGGCGTAGCAGGTGAAGCCGCTCATCCCCGCCTGCAGACGGCGAATATAGTTGCCATAGGCCTGGGCGGCTTCGCTGTTCACTCCGGCCGGCGCCCGGCCGCTGTTCAGCATCGCCTTGACCTCCTCGCCCTTGAGCGGCCGGGCGAGCGGCGGATAGGCGCCGGCGGTCCCGGCCGGGACCAGGCTGCCGTCGGCGGCGATGAACTGGCCGGAGCCGGCCTGCGGCGCCGGAATCGGGATCTCGCAATTGAGCACCGAGCCCGCGGTCTGCGCCAGAGCGGGGCGGATCGTCACCACCGTGGAGGCCGCGGCCGCGCCGAGCGCGAGCACCACCCGGCGGCTCGGCAGCGGTGCGGCGCCTTCCTCGACTGCATTTTCGCTTTTGTCGCTCATGGCACTCACATCTACCTGAAGCCTCTTTCATAAGGGTAAAGCGGCCCATTGGCGAGACGGGCCGAGCCCGTCTGTCCCGCTTGTGGACGCTTCGCGGGAGAAAAATCGTTTCGCCCTCGTTTAGGGGTCGGGCCGCCGGAGTAGGCGCGGCCGCTTGTCCAAGGAGGACCCATTACATGAAGATAATCCTTTTCGCCGCGGCGTTGACCCTCGGCAGCGCCGCCCTGGCGCAAACCGGCAACACGGTCAGCGATCCGTCGCAGAGCATGGGACCGCGCGGAGTCACCCAGCAGGGCACCGATCCGGACGGCATGGCCTGCACTCCGCAGGGCTTCAACGCCGGCACCACCGGCTATCCGCCGTGCGAAGCCGGAGCCGCCTCGGCGCAGAGCTCGGCCACTCCGCCGCGCTGCTCGAAGACGGTCAAGGACCATTGCGTCCAGGCCTATGAGCGCGGAGTCCGCCGCTAGGCCTCCTGCCATTCCTCCCCGGCGAATGCCGGGGAGGAACAAGGAGAAAAATCGTTTCGGCCTCGTTTAGGGGTAGTGCCGCCGCGCCTTGAGCGGCCGCCCCACCCAAGAGGAGGCTCGAAATGAAGTTCATCCTGATGGCCGCCGCGCTCACGCTCGGCGGCGCCGCCGTCGCTCAGTCGACCGAGGAAGAGACCGAGACGACGACCGAGGCCACGACCACCCAGACGGCGCCGGAGCCGGACGCCACCACCTCCATCCCGCCCGCCGCGGCCGCGCCGGCGCCGGGCAACATGTCCACCATGCGCACGGGCCAGACGGTCGCCCCGGGCAACACCTCGCCCGAAACCGACGCGCGGGGGATCCCGGTCGTCTCCGCTCCCGCCGAGGCCCCCGCCGGCTATAACGAGCCCGCGCGCACCGTGCCGGCCGGAAGCCCGATGCCGACCGTCGCGCCGCCGACTCCGACCGCCGCCGGGCCGCTTCCGCCCTGCACCCGAACCGTCACCGACCGCTGCACCCAGACCTACGAGCGCGGCCGGGCGCGGTAGTTGAAATTCCTCCCCTGCATTTGCAGGGAGGGGACCATGCGATGCATGGTGGAGGGGCCTTACGGACTCCGAAGAACCCCTCCACCGCTCTTCGCGCGGTCCCCCTCCCCGGCAAAAGCCGGGGAGGAATTGAAACAGAGCGGGAGGAATTAATGACCATAAGCTTCGAAGGCCGGGTCGCCATCGTCACCGGCGCCGGCGGGGGTCTCGGCCGCGCCTACGCGCTGGAGCTTGCGCGGCGCGGCGCCAGGGTCGTGGTCAACGACCTGGGCGGCGCTCGCGACGGTTCCGGCCGCTCCGACTCCGCCGCCAGGGTCGTCGAGGAGATCGAGGCGGCCGGGGGCGAGGCGATCGCGAACGGCGCCAGCGTCACCGATCCGGAGCAGGTCGAGGCGATGGTCGCCGAGGCCAAGGCGCGCTGGGGCTCGGTCCATATCCTCATCAACAATGCCGGGATCCTGCGCGACAAGAGCTTCGCCAAGATGAGCGTCGAGGATTTCCGGGCCGTCGTCGAGGTCCATCTGACCGGCTCCGCCATCTGCACCAAGGCGGTGTGGGAGACGATGCGCGAGCAGGCCTATGGCCGGATCCTGATGACGTCCAGCTCGACCGGCCTCTACGGCAATTTCGGCCAGGCCAATTACGGGGCGGCCAAGCTGGGCCTGGCCGGCTTCGCCAAGACGCTCCATCTGGAAGGCGCGAAATACGATATCCGGGTCAACACCATCGCTCCGACGGCGGCGACCCGGATGACCGAGGACATCTTTCCGCCGGACCTGCTCGCCCTGTTCAATCCGGACAATGTCGTTCCGGCGGCGCTCTACCTCGTCTCGCAGGACGCTCCCAGCAACGCCATCGTCGGCGCCGGCGGCGGAGTCGTCCAGGCGGCCTACGTCACCCTCACGCCCGGGGTGGCGCTGCCCGAGGGCCGCCGAACGGTCGAGGAGGTCGCCGCCAGCTGGGACAGGATCTGCGACCGCAGCCTGGAGATAGTCCCCCAGTCCGGCGCCGAGCAGGCGATGCTGATCATGAAGGTGCTTCAGGGCGGATGATCCCGCGCGCGAGTCCCGCCGGGAGCATTAGTGAGTTGCAACACTAACACACTTCTGCTACACCCCCGCCCGTTCAGGGAGGAAAATCATGTATAGCGAAAGCGATCTCGAAGCGGCGGTCGCGGCGGGGGCCTTGAGCCCGGACGCCGCCTCCGCCCTTCGTACCTACGTGGCGAGCCGGAGCGGCGGAGTCGCGGTGGACGAGGAGCATTTCCGGCTCATCACCGGCTTCAACGACATCTTCGTCGGCATCGCCGCGGCGATCCTGCTCTTCGCGGTCGCCTGGATCGGCCACGCGATCGGCCCCAACATCGACGGCGACGGCCCTTCGCCCTTCGCCGGCCTGTTCGTCGCCGCCACGGCCTGGGGCCTGGCCGAGTTCTTCACGCGCAAGCGGCGAATGGCGCTGCCGAGCATCATCCTTCTCCTCGCCTTCACCGGCGGAGTGCTGCTCACCGCCTTCGTCACCCTCGTCCTCGCGGTCGGCGAGTCCGCCTTCGAGAATAACGAGCCGCTGATCGCCCTGGTCATCGCCGCCTCGGCGGCGATCGCGGCGGGGGCGACCTGGCTGCACTGGCGGCGGTTCCGGGTGCCGATCACCGTGGCCGTCGGCGCCGCGACCCTCGTCGGCGTCGTCCTCGCGCTGATCGCCTATGCGGTCGGCGAGAACGACTCGCTCGAGAAGGTCATGCTGGTCAGCGGGCTCATCCTCGGCCTCGGGGTCTTCCTCTTCGCCATGTGGTGGGATTCGTCGGACCGCGCCCGCGAGACCCGCCGCTCGGACGTCGCTTTCTGGCTTCACCTGCTGTCGGCGCCGCTCATCGTCCACCCGATCTTCTCGCTGCTCGGGCTCACCGACGGCGACGCCACGATCGGCGAGGCGCTGGTGGTCCTGGCGGTCTACGTGCTGCTCGGGATCACGGCCCTGGCGATCGACCGGCGGGCGCTGCTCGTCTCCGCGCTGGCCTATGTGCTGTTCGCGCTGATCAGCCTGTTCCGCGAGTTCGGAGCGGTCGAGCTCAACATCGCCCTGGCTGCCTTCGTCATCGGCTCGGGGCTTCTTCTGCTCTCGGCTTTCTGGCACGGCGTGCGGCGCTCGGTGGTGAGGCCGTTGCCGCCCGGCCTTCAGGCGCGGCTGCCGGTGACTGACCGGACGGCGGTGGCCTGATCTTCCCCCCTCCCTGCACGCAGGGAGGGGCCGGGGGTGGGTACATTTGCTGAAGAGTCACCGCGGGCGGAGACCCACCCACCCCTAACCCCTCCCTGTATTCAGGGAGGGGAATTTTTCAGCCGTTCACCGCCTTCATCAGCCGCCGCTCGAGCGGAGCGAGCACCGGCCCCAGCTCGTCGCCGCGGCGCACGACGATCCCGGCTTCGTTGACCAGGGCCCACATGCCCTGGCGGTTGCGCAAGGCCGGCTTCTTCTCGATCCGGTATTCGGGCCGCTCGGCGGTGCGCCGGAAGGCCCAGAAGGCGGCGCCGTCGCGGCCGAACTCGACCGCATAGTCCCGCCACAGCCCTGCCGCCACCATCCGCCCGTAAAGGTCGATGATCCGCTTCAGCTCGGCGCGGGTGAAGCCGATCTGCGGCGATGAGGCTCCCGGAAAAGGGAGGACGTTGCCCATCAGGCGCGGCCGCGCCCCTTCCTGGTCTGGCCGTCCCGTTCCTCGATCAGCTCCGCGAGCCGGCGCCTCAGGCCCTCGACCTCGCACTGGAGCATCTCGAGCTTCTGGGTGGCCGGATCGAACTGCTCCGAGCAGGGCGTTCCGTAGGGGAGGAAATTGCCCGAGCTGCTCTGCTCGGCGCTGAGCAGGGTCGAGCGGGCGGGAATCCCGATCATCGTCGCGCCCTCGGGGACGTCCTTGGTGACGACCGCATTGGCGCCGATCCGGGCGCGGGGCCCGACCACGATGGGCCCGAGCACCTGGGCGCCCGAGCCGATTATCACCTGGTCGCTGATCGTCGGGTGGCGCTTGCCGGCGATGCCGTCGGTCGGGTTGGTGCCGCCCAGAGTGACCTGCTGGTAGATGGTGACGTCGTCCCCGATCGTCGCCGTCTCGCCGATGACGACGAAGCCGTGGTCGATGAAGAAGTTGCGGCCGACCGTGGCTCCGGGATGGATGTCGATCGCGGTCAGGAAGCGGCTGAGGTGGTTGACGAGCCGGGCGAGGAAATAGAGCTCGCCCTTGTACAGCCAGTGGGCGAGGCGGTGGAAGCCCAGCGCCCAGACTCCGGGATAGAGCAGGACCTCCCACCGGCTCCGGGGCGCCGGGTCGCGCGCCTTCACCGAGTCGAGATAGGCGACAAGCCCGGCCAGCATAACCACTCCCCACTGCTCCTTGCCGGCAAAATAAGAGAGGTTCCGGCAAATTGCCAGTGCGCCTAAATCCTCCCCCGGATTTCCGGGGGAGGGGGACCATGCGAAGCATGGTGGAGGGGCACTTTCCGAACCTCGAGAACCCCTCCACCGCGCTTCGCGCGGTCCCCCTGCCCGCGAAATCGCGGGGAGGAACTAAGAGCCCCCTTCCGCCGCCGCCGGAAACAGCCGGGCCCGGCGAAGCCTCAGCCCGGCCGCCCGTCCGGCCGGAGGGACGTTGCGGCCGGCGATCCGGACGTCGATGAGCGGTTCGACGCCAGCAATCCTGCCCTCGATCCTCGTCACGCCGCCGAGATTGATGGCCTGGCAGATCTGCATCGGAAGCGCTCCGGCTGCTCCCTCGTCGACCAGGGTCGCGTCGTGCGGCCGGAAATAGAGCAGGGCGGGGCCGTCCGGAGACGGTTCGACCGGGACGTCGATCGCCTCGCCGCCGAACATCACCCGGCCCTCGTCGATCGTGACCGGGATCCGGTTCGAATCGCCGACGAAATCGTAGACGAAGGCGGTGGCCGGCTCGTCGTAGATGGTCTGCGGGCCGGCGACCTGCCCGATCAGCCCATGGTCCATCACGACCACCCGGTCGGCCAGCTCCAGCGCCTCCTCCTGGTCGTGGGTGACGAAGACCGACGTCAGGCCCATGCTGTCGTGCAGGTTCCGCAACCAGCGGCGCAATTCCTTGCGAACCTTGGCGTCGAGCGCCCCGAACGGTTCGTCGAGCAGCAGCAATTTGGGATCGACGGCGAGGGCCCGGGCCAGGGCGACCCGCTGGCGCTGCCCGCCGGAGAGCTGGGCGGGGTAGCGCTGGCCGAGATGGCCGAGCTGGACGAGGTCGAGCAGCTCCTGCGCGCGGCGCATGATCTCGGCCCGTTTCGGCCGTTCGCGGCGGCGCTTCACGGTGAGCCCGAAAGCGACGTTGTCGGCGACGTTCATGTGCGGGAAGAGGGCGTAATGCTGGAAGACGAAGCCGATCCTCCGGTCCCTCACGCCGAGGCCTGTGACGTCTCGTCCTTCGAACAGGACCGACCCGGAATCGGGAAATTCGAGCCCGGCCATGATCCTCAGAAGAGTGGTCTTGCCCGAGCCCGAGGGGCCGAGCAGGGCCAGGAACTCGCCCGGCTTGGCCTCGAGGCTGACTCCGTTGAGAGCGGCGAAATGGCCGAAGCGCTTCACCACATTGTCGACCGCGATGCTCAATGGCCCCTGCCTTTGCCGTGATATCCGTAGCGCCATTCGAGCGCGCTCTTCAGCACCAGGGTGAGCAGGGCGAGCAGGGCGAGCAGGGAGGCGACGGCGAACGCCGCGGCGAAATTATATTCATTGTACAATATCTCGACGTGAAGCGGCATCGTGTTCGTCCGGCCCCTGATATGGCCCGAGACCACGGAGACCGCTCCGAACTCGCCCATCGCCCGCGCATTGCACAGAAGCACGCCGTAGAGCAGGCCCCAGCGTATGTTGGGCAAGGTGACGTGCCAGAAGGCCTGCCAGCCGCTGGCCCCGAGCGACACCGCGGCCTCCTCGTCGCCGCGGCCCTGCTCGGTCATCAGCGGGATGAGCTCGCGGGCGACGAAGGGAAAGGTCACGAAGATCGTCGCGAGAACGATGCCGGGCACGGCGAAGATGATGTCGATGTCCCTCGCGGCGAGCCATTCCCCGAACCACCCCTGGGCTCCGAACATGAGGACGTAGATCAGCCCCGAGACGACCGGCGAGACCGAGAAGGGCAGGTCGATGAAGGTGACGAGAAGGCTCTTGCCCGGGAAGTCGAACTTGGCGACCGCCCAGGCGGCGGCGAGCCCGAAGGCCACGTTGACGGGAACCGCGATCGCCGCGACCAGCAGCGTCAGCTCGATCGCCGCGATCGCATCGGGCTGGGTGACGGAGTCGAGATAGACTCCGACGCCGCCCTTCAGGGCCTCGACGAAGACCGAGACCAGCGGCAGCAGCAGGAACAAGGCCAGGAAGGCCATCGCGATGGCGAGCAGGGCGGCCCGGCCGGCCCGGCCCTCGGAGCTGCGTTCGTCCGCCATCAGTCGATGCTCCGGCTTCGAGCCCAGGCCTGGAGCAGGTTGATGAGCAGGAGCAGGGCGAACGAGATGACCAGCATCACCGCAGCGATCGCCGTCGCCCCCGCATAATCATATTGCTCGAGCTGGGTGACGATCAGCAGCGGAGCGATCTCGGAGCGGAACGGCATGTTGCCGGCGATGAAGATGACGGAGCCATATTCGCCGACGCCCCGGGCCAGGGCCATGGCGAAGCCGGTCAGCCAGGCGGGCAGGATGGCGGGAAGGATGACGAGGCGCATCGTCTGCAGCCGGCTTGCGCCCAGCGACTCCGCCGCTTCCTCGATCTCAGGACCGATATCCGCCAGCACCGGCTCGACCGAGCGGACGACGAAGGGCAGCCCGATGAAGATGAGCGCGACGACGATCCCGAGCGGGTTGAAGGCGACCTTGATCCCGAGCGGAACGAGATATTGGCCGAGCCAGCCATTCTCCGCATAGAGGGCGGTCAAGGCGATCCCGGCGACCGCCGTCGGCAGCGCGAAAGGCAGGTCGACCAGGGCGCTGACCACCCTCTTGCCCGGAAAATCGTGGCGGACCAGCACCCAGGCGATGAGCAGCCCGAAGACGCCGTTGACGCAGGCCGCGGCGAAAGCGGTCCCGAAGCTCACCTTGTAGGCGGACAGAGCCCGCTCGGAGAGCGCCACGGCGACGAACTCGTTCCAGCCGAGGCCCGCCGTCCGGATGAAGACCGCGCTCAGCGGGATCAGGACGATCAGGCAAAGCCATGCGAGGGTGAAGCCGAAGCTCAGCCCGAAGCCGGGCAGGGCCGAGCGCTCGCCGAACCAGCGGCGCTTCGCTCCGGGTGGGGGACTCGCGGCGAGCGCGAGCGAGCCGGTCGTCATGGGCGCCCGAGGCGGGTCCTGAAGCGATCGAGACAGGAGGCAGGCCCCGGCAGCATAATTTCCCCACGCGCACCCTTGGTCTGCCTTAGCTAGGGCCGGCGGGCGGAAAATGCCAGCCGACCGCTGGAATCCTCGCCGGGACGCTTTTTTCTTGCGCGGGCGGCCTATCGCCAAGCACATCGGGCCTACTCGATGGGGGAGCGACTTCGATGTTCGATCTGGCCGGGGTGGGGCTTCTCGATATCCTCCCGTTCGTGGCGATCGGCTTCGCGGCGCAGCTCATCGACGGCGCTCTGGGAATGGCCTTCGGCCAGATATCCTCGACCTTGCTGATCAGCATGGGCGTGCCCCCCGCCGCGGCCTCGGCCGGCGTGCATACCGCCGAGGCCTTCACCACGGCCGTCTCCGGGATCAGCCATGTCGCCCACCGCAACGTCGACTGGCGGCTGTTCTTCAGGCTCGCCGTTCCGGGAGTCATCGGCGGGATCCTCGGCGCCTATGTGCTGACCCAGGTCGACGCGGGCACGGCCAAGCCGTTCGTGCTCGTCTATCTCACCGCGCTCGGGCTCTACCTGCTCTACCGCGGCCTCAGGCACCGCCACAACGAGCGCGAGCCGAGGATCGTCTCCCCCCTCGGCCTCGCGGGCGGCTTCCTCGACGCGGCCGGCGGCGGCGGCTGGGGGGCGGTCGTGACCTCCAACCTGCTCGTCCAGGGATCGAGCCCGCGCAAGACGATCGGGACCGTGAACACCGCCGAGTTCTTCCTCACGATCACCATCTCGGCGACCTTCATCGGGACCCTGGGCTGGGAAGCCTTCACCGTGGCCACGCTCGGGCTCTTGGTCGGGGGAGTCCTGGCCGCGCCGTTCGGCGCCTGGATCGCCAAGAAGGTCGATCCGGACCGGCTGCTCACCTTCGTCGGAATCGTCCTGACCGTGACCAGCCTCTACGGCTTGTGGCGCGCGCTCGGCTAAGGACGGCTAGAGCTTGAAAAGCCCGCGCGCCGATTCGACCTCGTCCTTGATGAAGCGGACCGCGGTCCGCACCCGGGCCAGCTCGGCCAGGTCCTGATGGACGGTCAGCCACAGCGAGCGGGTGAGGTTCACCTCGCCGGGGAGAACCCGCTCGAGCCCGGCCTCCTCCCGCGCCAGGAAAGCGGGAAGGACGCACAGGCCGGCGCCGGCCAGAGTCGCCCTCGTCTGGGCGACGAGGTTGCTGCTCTCCATCGAGGTGGTCCCGCCCGGGACGACGTTCTGGAGGAAGTCTAGCTCCGGGAAATGGAGCAGGTCGCCGATATAGCTGACGAAATTATGGCCCTTGAGGTCGTCGCAGCTGGCGACCGGGGCGGCGGCGGCGAGATAGGAGGGCGCGGCGTAGAGGCCGAGATCGTAGTCGATCAGCTTCGACACGAGCAGCCGCCCCGCCGGCGGCCGGCTGACCGAGATGGCGATGTCGGCCTCGCGCTTGGCGAGGCTGAACACAGCCGAAGCCGCCACCAGCTGGACCACGAGCTGCGGATGGCGCGCCTTCAGCTTCTGGATCCGGGGCGCGAGGAAATAGCTTCCGAAGCCCTCCGGCGAGCCGATCCGAACCACGCCCTCGACGATACCGGCGCTGCCGCCGACGGTCTCCGCCGCGCCCAGGGCCAGCCGCTCCATCTCCTCGGCCAGCGGCATCAGCCGCCGGCCCTGGTCGGTGGGGGTATAGCCCGACGGGCTCCGATCGAAGAGCTTGGCCTTGAGCGAATGCTCCAGCGCGCCGATCCGGCGCGACAGGGTCGAATGGTCGACCCCGAGCCTGGCCGCCGCCGCGGTAAGCCGGCCGCTGCGCGCGACGGCGAGGAAGGCGCGGACGTCGTTCCAGTCGAATTCGGCCATCGGTATGGGAATATATGCACAATGGTTTCTGCACAATGCCGATGGAAGCCGCTCGGCCGTTGTGAGAGAAAAGCTCATCCCATTCGAGAGGCAGAAACTCCATGTTCGCGACCCGGACCGCCGCTGTGCTCGCCAATCACCAGGCCCCTGCCGAAGCCGAAGCTGCGGATTTCCGCACGCCGGCGGACCCGGAAGCCGGCTGGGCCGCGCGCAACCCGGACCGGGCGATGCTGTTCCTGTTCGTGACCCCGCGCGACTGCGGCGCCCTCGAGGAGCTGATGGCGCTCTGACCCTCGTGATCCCGGCGCAGGCCGGGACCTCGGCGGTGAACAGCGCGGGCGCCTCTCGCCCCACGGGATCCCAGCCTCCGCCGCGACGACGAGCCAGGCGGAGTCCCGGCTTTCGCCCGGATGACGGGATCGGTAAGGGAGCCCCATGACAGACACCCCTTCCGCCGTCTTCAAGCTTCCCGAAACCCTGCCCAATCCGGCCGACCTCGCCGAAGCCTGGTCGAAAGTGGTGGCCAACGCCGTCCACCTCGCCGTCAGCGCCGCAACCAAGCCGCTCAACCCGGGCGCTCCCCAGCCTTTCGACCCGGCCGCTCCGGCGCGGGCCTTCGGCGAGTTCGCCGCCCACCTGCTCAGCCACCCCGGCGAGATCGTCAAGGCCCAGCAGAAGGCCGCCTCGGACTGGCTGAAGCTCTGGCAGTCCGCGGCCTCGCGCGCCGCCGGCAGGCCGGCGGACCCCGTCGCCGCTCCGGAACGAGGCGACCGCCGGTTCAACGACCCCGCCTGGAGCGAGGAGCCCGTCTTCGACTATCTCAAGCAGGCCTATCTGCTCACCGCGAAGCGCTCGCTCGAGATGGTCGAGGAAGCCGAAGGGCTCGACGAGGGCGCGCGGACCCGGGTCGAATTCTTCACCCAGCAATATCTGAACGCCATCTCGCCGGCCAATTTCGCCTTCACCAACCCGGAAGCGATCAGGAAGGCGATCGACACCGGGTCGATCAGCCTGCTCTCGGGCCTCGCCAACCTCCTCGCGGACGCCGCCGAGACCCCCGGCATCGTCCAGCGGCGGGCAAGCCAGGAGTTCGAGCTCGGCGTCGACATCGCCGCCACTCCGGGCAGCGTCGTCTACCGCAACGCGCTGATGGAGCTGATCCAGTACGCGCCGGCCACGGACGAGGTGTACCGCCGCCCTATCCTCTACGTGCCGCCGCTGGTGAACAAATATTACCTCCTCGATCTCCAGCCCAAATCGAGCCTGATCCGCTGGCTGGTCGAGCAGGGCCACACCGTCTTCGTCGTCTCATGGGTCAATCCGGGGCCGGAGCTCGCCGACAAGGGCCTGGCCGATTACATCCGGCAGGGGCCGATCGAGGCGCTCGACGCGATCGAGAAGGCCACCGGCGAGCGCGAGGTCGACCTGTTCGGCTTCTGCATGGGCGGCACCCTCCTCGCCGTCGCCCTCGCCTGGCTGGCGGCGAAAGGGGAGGGGGACCGGGTCGCGTCGGCCACGACGATCGGGACGATGTTCGATTTCTCGCATCTCGGCCAGTGGGCGACCTTCTCCGAGCCCGAGCAGTTGCGCGCGATGGAGCGCCATCTCCTCCACAAGGGGTTCATGGCCGCCCAGGACCTCCAGGCCCTGTTCAGCGCCGTCCGGGCCAACGACCTGATCTGGTCGTCGGTGGTCAACCACTACCTCCTCGACCGCGAGGCGCCGCCCAGCGACATCCTCTACTGGTTCGCCGACGGCGCCCACATCCCCCGGGCCTTCCTGCTCGAATGGGCCAAGGACGTGCTCAAGGACAACAAGCTTGCCAAAGGGGGTCTCGCTCTGGACGGCGTCAGGATCGACCTGGGAGCGGTGACGACCCCGCTGCTCGCGATCAGCCTCAAGGACGACCATGTCTCGGCCTGGCAGGCGACCTACGACAGCGCGCGGCTGATGGGCGGCGACGTCGCCTTCCTGCTCGGCGGGAGCGGCCACAATGCCGGGGTCATCAACCCCCCCAGCGCCAACAAGCACGGTTTCTGGGTGAACGAGGCGATGCCGGAAACGGCCGAAGCCTGGTTCGAGGGCGCGGAGCGCAGGGAAGGCAGCTGGTGGCCCTGGTGGCAGTCGCGCCTCTCGGACGGCGGCAAGGCCGGGAAGGTGAAGGCGCGGGTGCCGGGCAAGGGTAGGCTGAAAGCGCTGGAGCCGGCGCCGGGCTCCTACGTCAGGAACCGCGGCTGACTCGAATTCCTCCCACCGCGTTCGGGAGCGGAAGTTTCAAAGCCCGGCGGGCCCCGCGACCCGCTGGGCCTCGCGCTCGGCGCCGAGCCGGCGAACCACCCCTTCGAGCTGCTGCAGCCTCGATCCGCGCGCCGGCGCCGGCCGCTGGAGGCTGGCCCTTACGAACAGTCGCCACTGCGCCTCGTCGGCCCTGGCCAGCATCACCGGCGCGTTCCCGGCGGCGGAGGCAAGCATCAACATTCCGATCATGGTCCAATCCCCTCTTTGCGGCCGTCATGGTAAACGGGCAGGGTAAAGAGCGGGTTAACCATGGCTCGGCCGGCTCGGCCTCGCCGGCAGGCGGTGACTGTCACTAGTGACAGTCACCTTTCTCGCCTAAGAGGGGGCCATGAGGAAATCCGCCACCGACGTCATGCAGGACATCGTCGCCGCCGCCGTGCTCGACGCCATCGGCGCCCTGAAGGCCGCGTCGAAGGGGCTGCCCAACAACCTGCTCCGCGATCTCAACGCGATCCACGCCAACACCACCCTGGCCGATCTGCCGGCCGAGGTGCAGACCGCGGTCGCGGCGAGCGTCCGGGCCGCTTTCTCGAGGCTGCAGAAGGAGGGCTATTCGGTTTCCGGAGGGGAGCCCGCGGCGCCGCGGCCGCCCAGGCCCGCCCCGGCGCCCGCCCAGCACCGCCTCTTTCGCCGCCCGCCGCCCAAGCGCGACGGCGCCGGTCCGGGCCGCCCGCCGGGCAAGGGTGGCGGCGGCGGCCGCCCGCCGCGCAAGCCCACGCCCCGCTGAGGCGAGCCGGGGACGATGGGCGCCGAGCCCTATTCCTGGCGCGCCGACCCCGGAGTTCCGGCCTTTCCCGACGCCGGCCCGCTCATCGTCTTCGACGGCCTGTGCGTCCTTTGCTCGGCCAATGCGCGCTTCGTCCTGCGCCGCGACCGTCGCGGGCATTTCCGGCTGACCACGGCCCAGGGCCCGCTCGGAGCCGCGCTCTACCGCCATTTCGGGCTTCGCGCCGACGAGGAGGGCACGATCCTCGTCCTCGAGGGCGGACGCCTGCTCACCGATTCGGACGCGGCGCTCGCCATACCGGCCGGCCTCGGCTGGCCGTGGCGGATCGCGGCGGCGCTTCGCATCGTGCCTAGGGGGCTTCGGGATCCCGTCTACCGCTGGGTCGCGCGCAACCGATTCCGCTGGTTCGGACGGCGCGAGACCTGCTGGATGCCGGCGCCGGCGGACCGCGACCGAATCCTGTGATTCGGGTTCTCGTCCTCGGCGGCTACGGCACCTTCGGCGGCCGGATCGCCCTGCGCGGGGCCGCCGCCGGGTTCGAGATTCTCGTCGCGGGCCGGAGCCTGGAGAGGGCGGAGGCCTTCTGCGCCGGCCGGGAGCGGCTGGTGCCGGTCGCCCTGGACGGCGGCCTCGCCGCAACGCTCGATCGCCACCGCCCGTTCGCCCTCGTCGACGCCGCCGGGCCCTTCCAGGGGGCCGATTACGACGTCGCGCGCGCCGCGATCGCCGCCGGCTGCCACTATCTCGACATCGCCGACGGCTCCGATTTCGTCGCCGGAATCGGAATCCTAGATTCCGAGGCGAGGGCGGCGGGGGTGAGCGCGATTTCGGGGGCCTCCAGCGTCCCGGCCCTGTCCGCGGCGGCGTCGGCCCGGCTCGCCGAGGGTCTCGAGCGGGTGGCCGCCGTCGAGATGGCGTTGAGCGCCTCGAGCCGAGGCACCGCGGGCCGATCGGTCGCCGCCGCCATCCTTTCCTATCTCGGACGCCCGGTCCGGCTCCGCCGCGGCGGCCGCTGGACCCGGGCCTTCGGCTGGCAGGGGCTGCGCCGGATCGCCTTCGAGGCCGAAGGTGCGGCGCCGCTGCGCGGCCGCCTCGTCGCCCTCGCCGACGTCCCCGACCTCGCCTTGCTTCCCGGTCGCCTTCCCGGCCGGCCGGCGGTGAGCTTCCTGGCCGGAACCGACGCGCCGTGGCACAATCTCGGCCTGTGGCTGATGAGCTGGACCGTGCGCTGGGGCTGGCTTCGCCGGCCTGAGCGTCTCGCCGGCCTGCTTTCGGCGCTGCAGCGCTGGACCCGTGGGCCGGGCTCGCTCCGCTCGGCCTTCGAGGTGCGCCTGTGGGGCATCGCCGGCGGGCGGCGGGTAGAGCGGCGCTGGACCCTGATCGCCGGCCGTGGCGACGGGCCCGAAATTCCCAGCCTCGCCGTCCCCCTGCTGCTGACCAGGCTGGCCGCGGGCGAGCTCCCGCCCGGCGCGCGCGACTCGGGCGGCCTGCTCACCCTGGAGGATTTCGAGCCGGGCCTCGCGGCGCTGGCCTCGGTCCGCGCCCTCACCGAGCGGACGCTTCAGCCGCCCCTCTACGCCAGGGTGATGGGCGAACGCTTCGATACCTTGCCGCCTTCGGTCCGTGCGGTTCACGAGGTTCTTCGCGACGGCGGCGCCGCCGGCGAGGCCCGGGTGACGGGGGGACTCAACCCGATCGCCCGATCGCTCGCGGCCATGATGGGATTTCCCGGCGAGGGCACGCATCCGCTCCACGTCGCCTTCGCCGAGCGCGACGGGCGCGAACGCTGGACCCGTGACTTTTCCGGCCGAACCTTTTCGAGCGTACTCGAGGAACGGCAAGGCCGGCTGACCGAGCGCTTCGGCCCGGTCCGCTTCGCCTTCGACCTGCCCTCCGATTCGGGCGGGCTCCGGATGGTCATCCGGCGCTGGTGGCTCGGCCCGCTGCCGCTGCCGCTCTTCCTGGCGCCTCGGTCCGAGGCGCGGGAGTGGGAGGAGGAGGGCCGCTTCCACTTCGACGTTCCCATCGCCCTGCCGCTGCTCGGCCCGCTGGTCCATTATCGAGGCTGGCTGGAGCCCGCCGAGGCGAGCCCGCATCGTCCGAACCTCGGCCTCGCGTCACAGGCCTTGCCTGCGAGCGGCCATGAAGGCTTAGGATAGGCCTTTCTCGCGGTTCGGAGTGCCATGGTGAAGCTGAGCGGAGGTTGCCACTGCCGGGCGGTGCGATTCGAGGCGGAGGTGCCGATCGAGGTCGAGGTGCTCGACTGCAACTGCTCGATCTGCGCGATGACCGGCTTTCGCCACCTGATCGTCCCGCATGGCGATTTCCGGCTGCTCTCGGGCGAAGCGGCTCTCGCTCATTATCGCTTCGGCACCGGAGCCGCCGACCACCTCTTCTGCTCGGTCTGCGGCGTGAAGAGCTTCTACCAGCCGCGGTCCCATCCGGAGGCGTGGAGCCTCAACGTGAACGCGCTCGACGATGTGTCGGGGCTGGCGATGACGGCGCGAAGCTTCGACGGGCGCAATTGGGAGGCGGCGCGGGAGTCGCTCTGATCCCGTCCGTGCGGGGAGGAGAGATCAAAGCGGGAGCAGCGGCCGCCCGGCCACCGCCTGCGCGAAGACGGCCAGGGTCAGCCCGACGTAAAGCGCCGTCCCCGTCCCGAGCGCCGCCCAGCGGATCCGGGCGCTGAAGCCCGCGACCAGCGCGGCGAGGAGGGGGATCGCCTGCTCGGCGTGGATTCCGAGGAAATGGGCGATGCGAAGATCGCCGCCGCTCCGGTTCCAGCCGAAGAAGAAGACCCGCCCGCCCTCGGGGCCGACCGAATGGCCCGGCATCTGGCTCATGTAGAAGCCGAGCCCCGCGCCGAGCAGGAAGGTGAGGAGGAGCCCGGCGCTGACGGCGGCGGCGAAGTCGCGGCTCAGGTCGCGGCGGGGGCGCCGGGCGATCTCCCAGGCCAGGGGCAGGGTCGTCGCGGTGAGGACGAGGGCGGCCACTCCCATCAGCGCGTACATGGCGATGTGGAAGGCGGAGCTGAAGTTGAAGTGCGAATCGAGGCCGCGGGCCGCCTGCAGGCCGATATAGAGAAGCTCGAAGCTCGCCGAGGCGATCAGGGCCCGTGCCGACCAGCGCAGGGCCGGCGACTGCCGGCGTTCGGGGCGGACATAGCCCCAGAACCATGCCGCGCTGAGCGCGAACACCCCTGCCGAGAGGAAGAACTTGGCCGGCTTCACCCAGATCCCGACGCCGTGGAGCGTCCGCGGGTCGATCGCCCCGAGGGCGAGGACTGGAAAAGCCAGCATCACGAGGCTCAGGCCGTACCAGGCGAGCGTCCGCTGCCGCTCGACGAGCTCGGACAGGATCGGCAGGCGTCCGGCCTGGGCGGGAAGGGTGAGCGCGGTCACGATTCGGTCTCCGTCTTGGCGCGCCGGCCGAAGGCGAGGCGCAGGATGAAGTAAGCGAGCAGCCCCGCCGGCCCGAACATGAGGGTGAGGACCAGACAGGGCGCGACGAGCAAGGGGTGGACCGCCCGCTCGGCGGAATCGCGGGCGATCCAGGTGCCGACGAAGAGGTCGAAGGCGAGATAGTGGAGCCAGCCGGCGGTCAGGGCCGAGTCGTTGGCAAAGAGTCCGCGAACGCCGGCGATCGAGGTGAAGCCGCCCTCGGCATGAGGCAGTCCCTGGGCGAGCAGGATTACGTAAAGCACGGCCCAGGCGAGCGGGATCGCGAACTGGGTGGCCGGCCAGACTATGTCCCGGAGCCGGGCCGCCACGAGCGAGAGCAGCAGCGCGGCCCAGGCGAGCAGGCCGAAATTGTTGGCGAAGGCGAAGACGTATTCGGGGTCGAGCAAGGTTGCCACTCCAATCTTGACGCTGTACAGATCAGGTATGACCGACGATCTGAACAGTGTCAAGTCCAGTCGCGCCTATCACCATGGAGCGCTCCGGCCGGCGCTGATCGCCGCCGCCGAGGCGGTGCTGGCCGAGCGCGGGACCCACGGCTTCAGCCTGCGCGAGACGGCTCGCCGCGCCGGGGTCTCGCCGGCCGCGCCGGCCCATCATTTCGGCGACGCCTCCGGCCTGCTCACCGCCGTTGCCGCCGGCGCCTTCCGCGACCTCGCCGACGCGCTCGAGGCGGCGGCGCCGACCGGGGGGCGCGAGATCCGGATCCGGGCCCAGGGCCTGGCCTATGTGCGCTTCGCCCTCGCCAACCGCGCCCGGTTCGACCTGATGTGGCGCGCCGCCCTGCTCGACCGCGACGATCCCGATTATGCGGCGGCGGCGGCACGCGCCTTCCTCCTGCTCGACCGCGCGGTGCGCGGCGGGGAGGGGGCGGCCGAGGGCCCCGGCGGACCCGAAACGGCGCCCTCCATAGCCTGCTGGTCGATGGTCCACGGCTTTGCCCGGCTGGCGCTCGACGGCGGTTTCGGAACGGCGCCGGGCGCCGTCGAGGCGGCGCTCGAGGGTCTTCTGCCGGCGGTCCTCGATCATCTGGCGGTGTGAATCCCGGAACCCTCGCCGACAAAACTCGGGGAGTGTCTCAGGCGCGCTTGCCCGCCGCCTCCCGGGCCGCTTACACAGGCGCAGTCAGGCAGGGGGGCGTATATGGCGACGGCGGTATCCGGCGACTATGTGATCGACGCGAAGCGCGACCGGCTCGTCATCTTCGCCTCGACTCTCGGCACCGTCTTCGAATGGTACGACTTCTTCATCTACGGCACGCTCGCCGCCGTCATCGGCAAGCAATTCTTCCCGGCGTCGAGCGAGACCGCCCAGTTCCTGCTCGCGCTCGCCAGCTTCGGGGTCGGCTTCGGCGTGAGGCCGGTCGGGGCGGCCCTGTTCGGCTATCTCGGCGACAGATTGGGGCGGAAATATACTTTCCTCGTCACCATCACCCTGATGGGAGTCGCCACGGCCGCAGTCGGCCTCATCCCCGGCTATGCGGCGATCGGGATGGCCGCGCCGGCCCTCCTCGTCTTCCTCAGGGTGCTCCAGGGGCTCGCCCTGGGCGGCGAATATGGCGGAGCCGCGATCTACGTCGCCGAGCATGCGCCCAGGAACAAGCGCGGTTACTATACCAGCTTCATCCAGGCCGGCGTGATCGGCGGCTTCCTGCTCTCGGTCGCGGTCGTCCTGGTCTCCGAGCTGTTCGTCGACAAGGGCGAATGGGAGGCCTGGGGCTGGCGGATTCCCTTCCTCTTCTCGGTCGTGCTTCTCGCCGTCTCGCTGTGGGTGCGGCTGAAGCTCAAGGAGAGCCCCGTCTTCCAGGCGATGAAGGAATCCGGGGAGGTCGCCAAGAACCCGCTCAAGGAAACCTTCGCCACCGGGTCCAACGTCAAGCTGGTCCTCGTCGCCCTGTTCGGGATCGCCGCGGGCCTGACGGTCATCTGGTACACCGCCCAGTTCCAGGCCATGTACTTCCTCCAGAACAGCCTGAGGATCGAGGACACGGCGGCCCGGGCCATGATCGGCGCGGCGGCGGCCTTTTCGATGCTCTGGTTCGTCCTCTTCGGCTGGCTCTCAGACCGGCTCGGCCGGAAGGGCCCGATCGTCATCGGCTACGCGCTGACCATCGTCCTCATGTTTCCGCTTTTCCACTGGATGGCCTCGGCCGCCAACCCCGAGCTTTCGTCGGCGATGCGCAAGAATCCGGTGGTGGTGACGGGCAGCGACTGCACCTACGCGCCCTTCGCCAAGGTCCAGCCGACCGAATGCGGCAAGCTGCTCGACGTCCTGTCGAAGAAGGGCATCGCCTATTCGACCGTCGAGGCGCCCGCCGGAGCCAGGGCCGGAGTGACGATCGGCGGAGTCGCGGTCGACGCCTCCGATCCGGCGTCGCTCGACTTCGGGCTCAAGATCGCCGGCTACAAGCTCGAGAAGGGGTCGCCAAGCTTCGGCCAGGCGCTTCAGGTGATCCTCGCCATCGTCCTCATCGGGCTGTGCTCGGGAATGACCTACGGGCCGGTGGCGGCGCTGCTCGTCGAGCTGTTTCCGGCGCGGATCCGCTACACCTCCATGTCGATCCCCTATCATATCGGCACCGGCTATTTCGGCGGCTTCCTGCCCTTCATCAGCCAATATATCGTCGCCCGAACCGGCGATCCGTTCGCCGGCCTGTGGTACACGGTCGCGGTCGTGGCGATGGCGCTCGTCGTCACCTTCTTCTGGCTTCCGGAGACCGCGGGCAAGGAGCTGGAGTAGAGCGCGCCCCGGCCACGGCTTTTCCGAAGGCGCCGCAGCCGCTATCCGCCGCTCATGGCCGAGCTCCATTCCCCGCTGCGCCTCCACCTCGACGGCGACGCGCTCGTCGCCAACTGGCGCTGGCTCGAGGCGCGAAGCGGCGGCGCGGCCTGCGGCGCGGCGGTCA
>DASTLX010000045.1:0-23855 GCA_035714565.1 Allosphingosinicella sp. | reverse complement strand
GTCGCGAGGAGCCGCGCGGCCCCCCGACGATGAAAAGCCCGCCCGGGGTCTCCCTCCGGACGGGCTTCGCTTGCTGTTTCGAGGCGGATGGTCCGCCGCCGCATCACCGGGCGGCGAAGCGCCTCGGGATCAGCCGGCGCCCTGGGCCGCCAAAGCGGCCAGCAGAAGGAGAGCGACGATGTTGGTGATCTTGATCATCGGGTTCACCGCCGGGCCGGCCGTGTCCTTGTAGGGATCGCCGACCGTGTCGCCGGTCACCGCGGCCTTGTGGGCCTCGGAGCCTTTGCCGCCGTGATTGCCGTCTTCGATATACTTCTTGGCATTGTCCCAGGCGCCGCCGCCGCTCGTCATCGAGATGGCGACGAACAGGCCGGAGACGATCACGCCCAGCAGAAGCGCGCCGAGCGCGGCGAAGCCCTGCTCCTTGCCGGCGATGGCGGCGATGGCGAAGTAGACCACGATCGGGGTCAGCACCGGAAGCAGCGAGGGGATGATCATCTCCTTGATCGCGGCCTTGGTGACGAGATCGACGGTGCGGGCGTAATTGGGCCTGGAGGTGCCGTCCATGATGCCCGGGTTGGAGCGGAACTGCTCGCGGACGTCGAGAACGACGTTGCCGGCGGCCCGCCCGACCGCGGTCATTCCCATCGCCCCGAACAGATAGGGGAGGAGGGCGCCGAGCAGCAGCCCGACGACGACGTAGGGGTTGGAGAGCGAGAAATCGATCCCGGCCGCGCCGATGCCGAGCTCGCCGGCATAATGCTTCAGATCGGTCGTATAGGCGCCGAACAGCACAAGCGCGCCGAGCGCGGCCGAGCCGATCGCATAGCCCTTGGTGACCGCCTTGGTCGTGTTGCCGACCGCGTCGAGGGCGTCGGTGCGCGTGCGCACGTCCTCCTCCATCCCGGCCATCTCGGCGATCCCGCCGGCATTGTCGGTGACCGGGCCGTAGGCGTCGAGGGCGACGACCATTCCGGCGAGCGCCAGCATCGCGGTCGCGGCGAAGGCGATCCCGATGAGGCCGGCGAGCTGGTAGGAGACGATGATGCCCACGCAGATGACGAGGGTCGGAAGCGCGGTCGACTCGAGGCTGATCGCGAGACCCTGGATGACGTTGGTGCCGTGGCCGGTCTGCGAGGCCTTGGCGATCGAGCGGACCGGCCGGTAGTTGGTGCCGGTGTAATATTCGGTGATCCAGACGATGAGGCCCGTCACTCCGAGGCCGACCAGCGAGCACCAGAACAGGTCCATGCCGGTGAAGCCGTCGCTGACGGCGGTGCGGGCGACCTCGGTCGCGACGTCGGCTCCGGCCGCTTCGACGGCGCCGCCGATGACCGCGTTCATGTCGCCGCCCAGGGTCTGCCACATGACGTAGTAGATGGCCGGGATGGAGAGGCCGGCGGTCAGCCAGAAGCCCTTGTAGAGGGCGCCCATGATCGACTGCTTGCGGCCGAGGCGGACGAAGTAGGTGCCGATGATCGAGGTCAGGATGCACACTCCGCCGATGATCAGCGGAAGGCTCATCAGGGCCAGCATCTGCTCGCCGGCCGCGTTCACGAGGAGCGCGATCAGGACCATGGTGGCGCCGACGGTGACGACATAGGTCTCGAACAGGTCGGCGGCCATTCCGGCGCAGTCGCCGACATTGTCGCCGACATTGTCGGCGATCACGGCCGGGTTGCGGGGATCGTCCTCGGGGATCCCGGCCTCGACCTTGCCGACGAGGTCGGCGCCGACGTCGGCGGCCTTGGTGAAGATGCCGCCGCCGAGACGGGCGAAGATCGAGATGAGCGAGGCTCCGAAGGCGAGGGCGACGAGGGCGTCGACGACCTGGCGGTCGTTGGGGGCGAGGCCCTGAACGTCGACCAGGAAATAGAAGAAGACCGAGATGGCGAGAAGCGCGAGGCCTGCGACCAGCATGCCGGTGATCGCTCCGGCCCGGAAGGCGACGGTGAGGCCGCGCTGAAGGCTGGTCCGGGCGGCCTCGGCGGTGCGCACGTTGGCCCTCACCGAGATGTTCATTCCGATGAAGCCGGCGACTCCCGAGAGCAGCGAGCCGATGACGAAGCCGACCGCTTCGGTGGCGCCGAGGAAGAAGAAGACCAGGGCGGCGACGACGACGCCGACGACGGCGATCGTGCTGTACTGGCGGAAGAGATAGGCCTTGGCGCCCTCCTGGATGGCGGAGGCGACCGCGACCATGCGCTCATTGCCGGCCGAGGATTTCAGGACCTGCATGCTGGTGAGGATGCCGTAGAGCACCGCGGCCACTCCGCAGGCTATGGCAATGAGCACGACTTCCATTGAGATTCCTTCCCCTTTGATGCTTGAGCCGGGCAGGGCAACGGCCCCGGCGCGGACGCGCCCGGATGTGCCGCGCCCTTTAGGGGGCTTGGCGAAAGGATTCAACCTCAGTTCAGCGATGTACCCAGCCGAGGCTCCGCGGCGGCGGCACCGGCTCGCCGGCGTCGGTCAGGCGGAGACCGGAGCCCTCGGCGAGAGTGCCGATCCGGCTCATCGGCAGTCCGAGCTCGTCCTGCAGCGACAGGATGTCCGGAGTCCGGTGCGGGGCGGCGGCGAAGAGAAGCTCGTAATCGTCGCCCGCCGTCGCCGCCTCGAGCCGGGCCTCGCGCCCGTCGCCGGTGGCCGCCAGCAGCGCTTCCGACAGGGGCATCAGCACCAGATCGATCTCGACCGCCGTCCCGCTCGCCGCCGCCAGCCTCGAGGAGTCGATCAGGAGGCCGTCGGAGACGTCCATCATCGCAGCGACCAGCGGCGCCAGCCTCCGGCCCGCCTCGAGGCGAGGACGCGGGTTGCGGTAGCGCTCGACCAGCGCCTCGCCGAGCCCGCGCAGGCCCGCGCCCGCGTCGCCGATCGTGCCGCTCACCCAGAGATGGTCGCCTGGGCGCCCGCCCGCCCGCGACGGAACCGGCCCCTCCGACTCGCCGATCGCCGTGAGGGCCAGGGTGCGGGCGCCGGCCCCGCGCACGGTGTCGCCGCCGAGCAGCGGCAGGCCGAAGGCGGCGAGCGCGGCGCCGAGGCCGGCGACGAAGGCTTCGTCCCAATCCGCGGCGCCGAGGCTGTAGCCGAGCAGGACCCCGACCGGCCGCGCGCCCTTGGCGGCGAGGTCGGAAAGGTTCACCGCCACGAGCTTCCAGGCGACGTCGGCGGGCGGATCGCCGGGGAGATAGTGCACGCCCTCAACCAGCATGTCGTGGGTGAGGACGAGGGTGCGGCCGCCCATCTCGAGGACGGCGGCGTCGTCGGCGAGGCCGCGCGCGGCCGGATGGTTGGCCAGCGCCCGCAGCGATTCGATGAAGCCGGATTCGTTCACGCATCCTTCCTACGCGAAGCGTGGGGAGCGGGACCACACGAAGTGTGGTGGAGGGGTACCGCAAAAGCCTCGTCAAGAACCCCACCACCATGCTTCGCATGGTCTCCGTCCCCACGAGCTTCGCTCGCAGGGAGGATCAGCTCTTCCGGACGTCCTTCGCGACGGCGTCGAGGATGCCGTTGACGAAGCCGGCCTCCTTCTGGCCGTAGAAGGCCTTGGCGACGTCGACATATTCCGAGATCACGCTGCCCGTCGGAACGTCGATCCGGGCGGCCAGCTCGTAGGCGCCGGCGCGCAATATCTGGCGCATCGGCCGGTCGAGCCGGTTGAGCGGCCAGTCCGGAGCGAGCCGGGCGGCGATCGCCGAATCCAGCTCCGCCTCGCGGGCGGCGACGCCGCTGACGAGGTCGTCGAAGAAATCCACCTCGGCATCGGCATATTCGACGCCCTCGATGGTCGCTCCGAGGCGGTGGTGGTGGAATTCGTGAAGCAGCCTGGGCACCGGGGTCTGCTCCATCTCGCGCTGATAGAGCGCCTGGACGGCGGCGAGCCGGGCGGCGGAACGGGATTTCGAGCGGGTGGAGTAAGGGGACATGGTCGGCGCGCCATAGCGGCGGCGGGGACGGGGAGGGAAGCGCTTTCGGCGAGCTTGACAAGTCGGCGGATCGAGTCGTGTTGAGTGTAATGGACCAGGCCCTCCCAGTCTCGACCATCGCGCATCTGATCCAGCTGTCGATCGCGCCCGTCTTCCTGCTCGCCGGGATTGCCGGCCTGCTCAACGTCCTCGCGTCGAGGCTCGCCCGGATCGTCGACCGCGGCCGGACCCTCGAGCGCGAATATGCGTCGTTCGACGAAGCTGCCCGGCGGCATGCCAGCGCGGAGCTCGACGTCATCATGCGCCGGATGCGGATCGTGAACCTCGCGATCACCGCCTGCACCGCGAGCGCCCTGTTCGTCTGCCTGGTCGTCGCCATCCTGTTCGTCGCCGACCTGGCGGAGATCGCCTTCGCCCGCCCGATCGCCGTGCTCTTCATCGTCGCGATGGGCTTGCTCATCGTCGGGCTCACCCTCTTCCTCGCCGAGATTCGGCTCGCCGCGCGCTTCGTCAGCATCCGCCGCGACCTGCTTCCGGAGCCGGGCCGCTCGACAGGGGACTGAGCGAGGCCTAGGCTTTTCCCATGGAAGCCGCCGACGTCCAGTTCGCCGGGTCGATCCCGGAATTTTACGACCGCTGCCTCGGCCCGTTCCTGTTCGAGCCCTACGCCGCCGACCTGGCCCGTCGCGCGCGGCTCCTGCGCCCGCAGCGGATCCTCGAGACGGCCGCGGGCACCGGGATCGTCACCGCCGCGCTCGCCCGCGCCCTGCCGGATGCGGAGATCGTCGCCACGGACCTCAATCCGGACATGCTCCGGGTCGCGGAAAGCAAGCCCGAGAACCGGCGGGTGGCCTTCGCCCCGGCCGACGCTCAGGCGCTGCCCTTCCCGGATTCCGGGTTCGACCTGGTCGTCTGCCAGTTCGGGGCGATGTTCTTCCCGGACCGGGTCGGCGCCTATCGCGAGGCCAGGCGGGTGCTTCGGCCGGGCGGCGCCTTCCTCTTCAACGTCTGGGACCGGCTCGAAGCCAATCCCGCCTCGCAGGCGGTGGCCGAAGCGGTCGCGGAGCTGTTTCCCGGCGACCCGCCGAGCTTCCTCGGCCGGGTCCCCTTCGGCTATCACGACAAGGCCGCGGTCGAGGCCGACCTGCGCGCCGCCGGGTTCGCCGACGTCGAAGCGGAGACGGTGGCCGCCCGGAGCCGCGGCGACGCCGGGGCGCTCGCGCCGGGCCTGTGCCAGGGCTCGCCCCTTCGCTCCGAGATCGAGGCCCGGGCGCCGGAGCGGCTGGACGAGGCGACCGAAGCGGCGCTCTCGGCCCTGGTCCGCCGCCACGGCGATCCGGTCGACGCCGCGATGTCCGCCCACGTCTTCGCCGCCCGCCGCTGACACTTCCGGCCCCGACGAGATCGTCGTCGGCAGCTCGCTCTACGGCAACCGCCTGCGCCGGGCCCTGCTGCCGGGCTTGGTCACCTTTCTCGACCCGGCCGACTATCGCCGCCTCGGCCGCCTCTATCTCCCCGCCGCCCCTACCCAGATCCGACGGATCGACCCCCGGCTTGCGGAAAGCTGAAATCCGGTTCAACTTCGCGGCCGGGGAGAGACGATGGCGACGATCGCAGCCAACGGCGACAAGGAGCCGCGCACCGAGCGCGGGCGAAAGACTCTTCGGCGGCTCATCGAGGCCGCCGCGGCCGAGTTCGGCGAGCGCGGCTTCCACGAGGCCGCGATCACCGGGATAACCCGCCGCGCCGGAGTCGCGCTGGGCACTTTCTACACTTATTTCGAGAGCAAGGAGGAGGTCTTCCGGGCCCTCGTCCTCGACATGAGCCGTGCCACGCGAGCGCATGTCGCCGAAGCCGTGAAGGGCGCCCCGGACCGCCTCGCCGCCGAGCGCATCGGCCTGGAGGCCTTCATCGCCTTCACCCGTCGGCACCCGGAGCTCTACCGGATCATCGAGGAAGCGCAGTTCGTCGCCCACGACGTCTATCGCGAGCATTATCTGAGCTTCGCCGACGCCTATCGCCGCAACCTCGCCGGCGCCCGCGAGCGCGGCGAGATCGCGAACGGCGCCCACGGCGCCCGCGAGGACGAGGCGAGGGCCTGGGCGCTGATCGGGATGAGCGTCTTCCTGGGCATGCGCTACGGCCTGTGGGACGAGGATCTGAGCCCGGCGGAGGTTGCCGGGATCGCCATCGAGCTGGTGTCGGAAGGGCTGAGGAAGAGGTGATGTTCGCCGACCTCCCCGACCTGATCGCCCGCCGCGCGGAGCTGACCGGAGATTCGGTCGCGCTCGAGGAGCTGGCGACCGGCCGAAGCCTCACCTACGCCGAGCTCGACGGGCGCGCCGCCCGGGTCGCGGGCCTGTTCGAGGCGCGGGGAGTCGGAGAGGGCGACCGGGTCGCGATCCTCTGCCGAAACCGCCTCGCTTTCTTCGAGGCCCTGTTCGCCTGCGCCCGGCTCGGAGCGATCCTCGTTCCCCTGAACTGGCGGATGCCGCCGGCCGAGCTCGACCCCCTGCTCGCCCATTGCGGCCCCCGCCTGCTCCTCCACGGCGGCGAGGACGAAGCGGCCGTCCGCCGGCTCGCCGCGCCGCCGCCGGCGCTCGATCTCGACGACGGCTACGAAAGGCTGGTCGAGGCCTCTCCGCCGGGCGGGCGCCGAAGCCGATGGCCGGGCGACGGCATCTGGTACCTGCTCTACACCTCCGGAACGACCGGCCGGCCGAAGGGCGTCATCTACACTTACCGGATGGCGCTCGCGAACCTGGTCAACATCGGCACCGCCATCGGCCTGGGCGCGTCCGACACGACGCTCAGCTTCCTCCCCAATTTCCACACCGCCGGGATCAACCTCCACGCCCTTCCCACCCTTCTCCAGGGCGGCCGGGTGCTGCTTTTGCCCGGCTTCGAGGCCGATTCGGTGGTGGAGCTGCTCGAGGCCCGGCGGGTCGACACCTTCTTCGCCGTCCCGACCGTCTATCAGGCGCTGATCGACCACCCGCGCTTCGCGGCGGCCCCCCTCGACCATGTCCGCCATTGGGGCTGCGGCGGGGCGCCGCTGCCCGACGCCCTCGCCCGGCGCTGCCGCGACCTTGGCCTCAGGGTCTGCAACGGCATGGGCATGACCGAGACCGGCCCGACCGCCTTCCTCGCCGCTCCGGCCGACGCCTGGGACCGGATCGGCTCGGTCGGCAAGCCCCAGCTCCTGGTCGGAGCGCGCATCGTCGGCGAGGACGGCGGCGAGGTCCGCAACGGCGAGGTCGGCGACCTGCTGTTCGCAGGCCCCGCGGTGACTCCGGGCTACTGGAACGATGCCGAGGCGACGCGCGCCGCCTTCACCGCCGACGGCTGGCTCAGGTCGGGAGACCTGGCCCGCCGCGATCGCGACGGCTTCTACTGGGTCGCCGGAAGGCGGAAGGAGATGTTCATCTCGGGCGGCGAGAACGTCTATCCGGCCGAGGTCGAGAACGTCCTGACCGGACACCCGGCCGTGGCCGAGGCCGCGGTCGTCGCCGCTCCCGACCCGCGCTGGGGCGAGGTCGGCTTCGCCTTCCTCCGGATCGCCGAGGGCCGTCCGCCGCCGACGGAGGCCGAGCTCCTGGCCTACTGCCGGGCGCGGCTCGCCGCCTACAAGGTGCCGGCGCGCTTCGAATATGTCGAAGACTTCCCGCGCACCGCCGCCGGCAAGGTGCAGAAGCATCTGCTGGTTTGCAGACCGTCGGCCGAATCCTCGCGGGAATCGGTCGTGGCGTGAACGATCCTCCCCATCGCGGGCGATGGGGAGGATGAGGTCGTTCTAGGGCAGGAAGTCGGCCTGGGTCAGCGGGCCGCCGGTGACGGTGACGTCGATCACCAGGTCGGCGACTCCGTCGCCGTTGGTGTCGCCCTCGACGAACCACGAGCCGTTATTCTCGTAGGCGCGAAGCTGGCCCGCGGAGGCGGCGCCGGCGCCGGCGAAGGCGCTGGAGCCGATCCAGCTGAAGGCCTGGTTGCCCGCCGCGAGCGTGTTGGCGTCGATCTTGCTGAGATCGATCTTGTCCGTTCCCGCCGCGAAATCGAGGATCTTGTCGGCCGATCCGGCCGTCGATTCCGCGGTGTCGTTATAGAGGAACGTGTCGGCCCCGCCGTTGCCGGTCAGCATGTCGGCGCCGAGATTGCCGTGGAGGGTGTCGGCGTTCGCTCCGCCCTTCAGCGTATCCGCGGCCTTGCCGCCGAAGATGCGCAGGAAGCCGTCGGCCTCCTGGCTGGCGTCGAGCACCATGGTCTCGCCGGCCGTCAGCAGCGCTCCGGACACCGTCAGCGTCTGGCCGCCGCCGACCAGCGCGTTCGACAAGGTCAGGTTGTAGTCGAACTCGCTGCCGCCGCCGCGGGCGTAGCGCTCGTCGGTGGCGGAGGTGAGGGTGAGGTTCTCGATGTTGGTGAAGAGGCCCGTATAGCCCGGCGCGTTGAAGTCGATCGTGTAGTTGCCGCGAAGGAACATGCCGTCATAGCCGACGCCGCCGTTCACCGTGTCTCCGGTGGCGAACCTGTCCTCGGCGAAGAAGAAGATGTCGTTGCCGAGGCCGCCCGTCAGGGTGTCCTTGCCCTTGCCGCCGTAGACCACGAACTTGGCATCGGTCTCCGCCGACCCGTCGAAGATGAAGTCCTCGTCGGCGAGCAGGGCCGCGCCGTTGACCCGCACCTGCAGGCCCGCCGCGAAATTCGAATCGTGGATCGTGATGGAATAATCGTAGCGGTTGGTGCCGGGCTCGCCGAAAGCGGTGTTGTCGCCGCCCAGAAGCGAGAGGTTCTCGATCTCGGTGACGTTCGAGGTGAGGGTGAGGGCTCCGTAGGCGCCCTGGATGACCAGGGTGTCGGTGCCGTCGCCGCCGCGGACGACGTCGGCCGAGTTCAGGGTTCCGCCGAAGAAGATGGCATCGTTTCCGGCGCCGGCGAGCGCGGTGTCGTTGCCGCCGCCGAACCACAGAAAGAGCTGATCGTTGCCGGCGCCGCTGTCGAGGCGATTGTCGGCGGCGTTGCCGGTCAGCTTGTCGTTGCCGCTGCCGGATCGCGCGTTCTCGATCGTGACGCCGTTCGCGACCGTGAAGCCGCCGTAGATGCCATAGGCGTAGGAAACCCAGCCGCCGCCGCCGGCCTCATATTTGAGCGTGGCGGGGCGCAGGTCGATGTTGCTGTCCTTGGCGCCGTCGTAGACGATCTCGTCGACTCCTCCGGCGTCCCAGATCGACGAATAATAGGTGCCCTGGCCCACATAATAGCCGTCGCGGGAGGTCGCCGCATTGGTGGCGTCGTGCTGGGCCGGCTGTCCGGTCGCGGCATCGACATAGACCGCCCACTCGTTGACGTCCTTCAGGACGTAGGTGTCGTTGCCGGTGGCCCAGTCCTCGTTGACGCCATATTTGTCCTGGATCACGGCGATGTCGAGCGCCATCAGGCTGCCGAGCCAGCCATAGCCCTCGTTGTTGGTGTCGGCCGAGCCGTAGGGCGAGCTTTCCCACCCGTCATTGTAGGACATCATCGTGTAGATGCCCTGGTTGAGGCCGTAGGTTCCGGCCCCGCCGTCGTCGCCGGGGACGCCGCTGGTCACCACGCCCGGCATGACGCTCGACCCGCCGCCCGTGTCGTGCGGGTGCGCGAGGCCCATGCCGTGGCCGAATTCGTGGATCAGGGTGACGAAGGAGAAGCCGCCCTTCTGGAGCATCTGGGCGCTCCAGCGCTCGTCGGCGGAATTGAACTGGGCGACGCCCTCGTCCTGGTAGTCGGGCGGGTTCATCGACCCGAGCAGGGAGATGCCCGGTCCCGGAGTGCCGGGATAGGACCAGTAGAAGAAATCGGCGTCGAAGCCGTCGCCGTCCACGCCGGTCGCATATTTCATGCCCGCCTCGGGGCCGAGCGGACCGGGCTTGTACTCGATCGTCGGGTCGCGCTCGTAGAGGTGGGTCGTCGGGTTCAATGTATAATTGGAGACGAAGACCACGTCGGCGACCTTGGAGAATTCCGCCGCCGCGGTCAGGACCGCCTGGATCTCGTACTGATACGGATTCTGGGCGGTCACCTGGGCCGGAATGGTCGCGCCGGTGTTCGCATAGATATCGCCCTGGCCGGCGAAATAGATGTAGACGACGTTCTTGCCCGGGAAGCCGAGGAAGTTGCCCTCGACGGTGGCCGGGTTCGCCGCCGCTTCCCCGGTCGGGCGGGGTCCGTCGTCGCCGTCCGGATTGCGGACCGCGACATGCTCGCGGTTGACGAGGACTCCGCCCCAGTCGATCGAGTGGAGCGGGCTCGAAATGTCGTAATGCGTCGTATAGACGGTCGCTCCGCTCGCGGTGATGGCGAAAATCTCGTAATCGCCGGCGAAATCCCCGATGCCGTCGCCGGTATTGTCGTAGGACGTGGCGTTGACGTAGTAGGTGCCGGTGTAGGGCGCCTCGAACGTCATGAGCGCGTCGAGCCCCTGCGGCGTGTTCGGCCCGCCGCCATCCGCTATCGAGAGCAGCTTGCCCGTGGAATCGTATATTTCGAGATAGGAATCGGCGAGCGGGACGCCGTTGCCTTCCACGCCCGGAACGCCGCCGGCACGGGCATATTGGCCGAACTGGTAGGTTTGGCCGGCCGTCAGAGTGACCTTGAACCAGTCCTGGTCGCCGGGCGTGTCACTCGACGCGAGGACGTGGTTGGGATCGTCGACCACCAGAGTCCCGGTGGTGTTCGGGGCGGCCGTATAGCCGTCGACCAGGGCGGTCGGGCCGGGAATGTACCAGGCCGATTCGACCGGCTGGTAGTTGTCGGGGACTCCGGTCGGGTTCGACCCGCCGGCCGAGCCGGCGTCGAGGCCGATCTGCAGGGCCGCCACCTGCGAAGCGAAGAGCCCGCGCGAATAAGTATCGTAGCCGAACGCGCCGACCGGCTCGCGGTCGGCGAACAGGCGCGACGTAAAGATATTCTGCCCAAATCTCGGCATCCCGTTTCTCCCTGGATCAATTATGGCGTGAACGCGGCTGTGAGGACGCCGCCGCGACCTTGCGGATCGGGGGCGTCATCAAGCCTGAGGCTCGTGCGTTATGGAAAGGACTGGGCGGAGACGGGGACGGCCAATGGCGCGAGCGGAAAGCCTGCCGGAGCAGAGAAGCAACACCGGTTGCAACGCGCGGTCGAGCCCCAATTTTCGCCTTTCGAACAGCTGAAGGAGGGTGAAGAAGCTGTTAACGACGCTGAAACCCGCGCGAATTGGTTCGGTTCCGGTAACGAATGGAACCTGTTGCAACTACGTAGATAATCGTGGGGAGGGGGCTGCCGCGGTCGGGCCGCGAAGCATCGAACGCAAGGTCCCCCTCCCGCCGCCGGCGGGAGAGGGAGATTGGGCGGAGCACGCCGGTCAGGGCAGGAAGTCGCTCTGGGCGAGCGGTCCGCCGGTGACGGTGACCTGGATCACGAGGTCGGCATTGCCGTCGCCGTTGGTGTCGCCCTCGACGAACCAGTCGCCGCCGGACTGATAGGCCCGAAGCTGGCCCGCCGAGCCGCTGAACGCATTGGAGCCGATCCAGGCGAAGGCCTGGTCGCCGGCGGCATTCGAGTTGGCGTCGATCCCGGTCAGGTCGATCTTGTCGAGACCGGCCGCGAAGTCGGCGATATGGTCCACCGCGCCGCCGCCTGAGTCCGACGGCGAAGCGTAGCGGAACGTATCCGCGCCGGCGCCGCCGATGAGAAGATCGGCCCCGCCGTCGCCCTGCAGGATGTCCGAGCCGGCGCCGGCATCTAGCCGGTTGGCGGCGGCGTTGCCGCGCAGCGTGTCGTTGCCGCCGCCGCTCGTCGCATTCTCGATCGTGACTCCGTTGGCGATCGTGAAGCCGCCGAAGATGCCATAGGCGTAGGACACGAAGCCGCCGCCCCCGACCTCATATTGGAGAGTGGCCTGGCGAAGGTCGATATTGGCGTCGCGCGAGCCGCTGTAGACGATCTCGTCGGTTCCGCCGCCGTCCCAGATGGACGAATAATAGGTGCCCGGGGCGTTGACGTCCTTCAGGACGTAGGTGTCGTTGCCCGTCGCATGGTCCTCGTTGACCCCGTATTTGTCCTGGATGGCGGCGATGTCGAACGCCATCAGGCCGCCCAGGTAGCCGTAGCCGACGTCGGTCGGAGCATTGCCGTAGGGCGAGGTCTGCCAGCCGTCCTCGTAGGACATCATCGTGAAGACGCCCTGGTTGAGGTCGAAATCGCCGGTCGTGTAATCGGCGACTCCGGCCCCTTCGGCCACGACCCCGTTCATGATGCCCGAATGCCCGCCATTATCGTGCGGATGGGCGAGGCCGTGGCCGTGCCCGAATTCGTGGATCAGGGTGACGAAGGAGAAGCCGCCCTGCGCGAGATTGATCGCGTTCCACCTTTCGTCGCCCGAGTTGAACTGGGCGAGGCCCTCGTCGGGCTCGTCGGGCGGGCTCATCGAGCCGAGCAGCGACACTCCGGGCCCGGGAGTCCCGATATAGCTCGTGTAGGTGAAATCGGCCTGGGCGCGATCGGTGACGACGAGATAGACGACGTCGGCCACCTTCTCGAACTCGCCGAGCGCGGTCATCACCGCGGCGCGCTCGAAGGCCTGGACGTCGCGCACGTTCAGCATCACCGGCGGAAGCCCGGGCGCGGTCGGATCCTCGATCGACGTGATCAGGTCGCCCGCCTTGGCGAAGTAGATGGTGATGACGTTCTTGCCGGTGATGTCCTTGCCCTGCGCCGCCGCGAGGGCCGGAATGTCGAGCAGCGAAGAATAGACGGGCGTGCCCTGCGCGTTGCCGGTCGGGTCGGCGCCGTTGGCGGAGGTCGAGCGGGTGCCCTCGTTGCCGTCCGGGTTGCGGGCGGACTGGTTCACCTTGTTGACCTGCGAACCCCAGTCGATCGCGTTGAGCGGGCTGCTCGGGTCGTAATAGGGATGATAGGCGCCCGGGGCGTTTGGATTGACCAGGTTCACGGACAGCGCATAATCGCCGATCTCGTTACCGAAGCCGCGGGCGTTGATATAATAGGTTCCGGTCGCGGTGGGCTGGAAGATGAGCACCGCGTCGAAGCCGGAATTGACGACGTTGAGAAGGGTGCTCGCCCCGCCGTCCGCCGAAGCGAGCAAAGTCCCCGAGGCGCTGTAGATCTCCACATAGGAATCCAGCAGCGGCACGAGCGACTTGCCCCCGACGTGGCCGAACAGGTCGATCTCGTAGGTCTTTCCCGCCTCTAGGGTGACCTTGTAGAAATCCTGGTCGCCGAGGGTGCCGATGGTGCCGATCCTCGGAGCGGCGCCGACGGTGACGACGGGATTGCCCGGCGCGAGGCCGATGCCGTTGCCGGCATCGTCCGAAGAGAGGAGGAGAAGGCCGCTGGTGAGCCCCGGCCCGGTGAGGCCGCCGGTGCTGAACCCTGTCCCGGACTTGGACCCGCCGGCCGCGGCGTCGAGGCCGATCTGTCGCGCCGCCGCCTGCGAAGCGAGGAACCCGCGCGAATAGACGTCGTTGCCGGACGCGCCGGCTGGCTCATTGTCGGTGAAGAAGCGCGGTGCGAAGCTATTCTGCCCAAATTTACGCATCCCTATTCTCCTGCATCAAAGATGGATTGGCTCGGCTTGCGAGGCGCCGCCGCGATCTTGCGGGTGAGCGACGCCGTCGCAGCGCCCAGGCCGGAAGTGATGGAACGGATCGGAAAGACGGACGGCGGTCGACGGCGCGCGCGCCCAAGGCCTGCTCGAGCAGGGAAGCAACGCCGGTCGCAACTTGGAGTCGAGCCCCATTTTCGCCCCCGAACAGCTGTGAAGCGTGGAAAAGCTGTCTATGAAGTGACTGGAAACCGTCAGCCTGATCGATTGGTAACGGGTGACGTTACTCGAGTGAACCTGCTGTAACTACTTAAGATAGTTCACGATTCGGATGTATCGTGGCCAAGCTGGCGGGGTCCGGGCCCGGCCGCGGCCGTCGATGAAGCAGCGCGGCGAGCGTCGCAATCGGCCCGCTCACAGGTCTTCCGAAGGGTGTCCCGATTGGCGAAGGGTGGTGCCGCTTAGGTGACTCGAACACCTGACCCCATCATTACGAATGATGTGCTCTACCAGCTGAGCTAAAGCGGCGCTCCCCGGGGGAGGGCGCGCGTCTATCAGGGGCGGTGGGGGATGACAAGCGGCACCCTCTCGTCAGCCCGGGCAGGGGATCTCACGACAGGCGGTCTCGGCCGGTCTCGCGAGCTCCCGGCTTCCGGCCGGATGACGGACATTCACAAACCTTAACGGTTTTTCAACCACGTCCGGTGCAAAGCTTCCGCCACTGGGGAGCACAAGGACCGCCTGATGGACAGCCTGCGGGCATTTGACGAGCAGTCGGACTATGGCGCGGTCGAGGACGACGGCGGCATCGAGGTGCCGCCCGAGATCGGCCTCGACGAGCGCCGGATGCACGTCCGGGCCTATAATTACTGGGTCTCGCTTCTCGACGGCCGGGCCTATCCGTCGATCGAGGCGCTCGATCCGGAGGCGCTGGGCGACTTCGGCCCCAACAGCGTCCTGCTCGATTTCTCCGACCGCGGCGACGATCCCGCAATCTCCTGGCTCGGCGACGCCCTGCGCGAGGAATGCGACCTGATCGGCGACGTCCGGCGGATCAGCGAGGTGCCCAAGCGCTCCCTGCTCTCCCGGCTCACCGACCATTATATGCAGATCATCGCCAACAAGGCGCCGATCGGCTTCGAGGCCGAGTTCGTCGGCCAGCGCGGCAAGAACACCATGTATCGCGGCATCCTGATGCCCTTCTCCTCGACCGGGGAGGCGATCGACTTCATCTACGGGGTGATCAACTGGAAGGAGATCGCCGACAGCGCGACCGCCTCCGCCATCGCCCACCAGGCCTCGACCGCTCTCGCCGCGGCCGCCCAGCCGGGCGCAAGCCCGGTCTGGGCCGACGGTCCCAATGCCGAGCCGCTCGACCTCGACGCCCAGGCCGAATCCGCCTGGGACGAGCCCGAGCTCGACCTCGACGCCGGACTCGCCGACCGCCTCGGAATCGCCCGCGACAGCGCCGACGCCGCCCGCGGCGCCGACCAGCGCAGCCGGGCCGCTCTCTATCGCGCCCTGGGCCTCGCCTACGACTTCGCCCTCGCCGCCGAGGCGGACCGGGAGACCTATGCCGAGCTGCTCGAGGATGCCGGGCTCAGGGCCCAGGCCCGGGCGCCGATGACACCGGTCGTCAAGCTCGTCTTCGGAAGCGAATATGACAAGGCGCGCCTGACCGAGTTCGCCGCCGCCCTGAGCTGGGCCCGCCGGCAGGACCTTGCCGCCGGCGGCCTTCGCGAGCGGCTCGAGAGCGAGGGCCTCAAGGCTCTCGTCAAGGCCGAGCGCCGCGCCCGCCGCCCCGAGCCGAAGCCGGACCAGGGCGAAGCCGCGCGCGAGGCCCTCCGCGCCGCCCGCCCGCTCGGCCATGTCGACCTTCCCGGCAAGGACGAGTTCGTCCTCCTCATCGCCCGCCGCGACGAGGTCGGCGGCCTGGCCGTCATCGCCCCGGTGGCCGACGAGGCCCTGCTCGAACGCGCGATCCGCAAGGCCGCGGCCTAGAGATTCCTCCGTTCGCCCCGAGCTTGTCGAAGGGCTTATCTTTCTGCTCTGGAAGTCGAAGGGAAGGGCTTCGACAGGCTCAGCCCGAACGGAATCTAGGGCGCTCTCGACCCCCGGCTAGGGCTTCGCCGGCTTCACCGGATCGGCCGGGAAGGGGTAGGCGACCTGATATTGAGGTCCCGCTTTCTTGTCCTTCCAGAAGACGATCAGGAAGGGCACGTCCTTGCCGCACAGCCTGATGTCCCAGCGCTCGTAGCGCGCCCCTTTCGGGCCGATCCGGAAGTTGGGATCGGCCGGGACCCAGCCCTTCGGCATCAGCGAGGCCTTGGCGCCGCCCATCTCGCTGCACTTCAGGGCCTGGCCGGAGGCGAACCCGCCGGCTTCGCCCAGCGCGGCCTGGGCGACCTGCGCGTCGGGCGCCGCGGTCCGGCCGGTGATGCCGATCTTCGCGAGGGCGGCGGCATCGGGAGCCGAGCCCAGCAACAGGGCCAGTAGCAACATCATCCCCTCCGGCATTTCATCAACGGTTGGATCCGGGTGCCGAAATTCTCCGTCCCCTCGATGAAGTCGTCGAACGTCAGCAGCACTCCGCCAGTGTTCGGCACCGTCGAGGCTTCGTCAAGCATGCGGGCGACATTCTCGAACGATCCCACCAGGGTTCCCATGTTGAGGTTCACGGCGCTTTCCCGGTCCGCGAGCTGGCGGACGTTGGTGGTGGCGCTGGTCTTGTCGGCCGCGCCCTGGAAGCCGAGCCAGGCCACCGCCTCCTCGTCGACGCCCTCGCGGTAGGAGATCCACTTCTCCATCGCCTCCTCGTCGGTCTCGGCGGCGATGACCATGAACAGGGCGTAGATGCGGACGTCCCGGCCCGTCTTCGCGGTCGCCGCCATCAGCCGCTCGTTGTTGGGCGCGAAGGCGGTCGGGGTGTTGACCCCCTTGCCGAGGCAGAAAGCGTAATCCGCCCATTGCGCGGAGAAAGCGAGGCCCTCGTCCGACGAGCCGGCGCAGATGATCTTCATCTCCCCCTCGGGCACCGGACGCACGCGGCAATCCTCCATCTGGTAATATTCGCCCTTGAAGTCGGAGACCCCCGTCTCCCACAGCTCCCTCAGGATCCGGGCATATTCGCCGAGCGTCTGGTAGCGGTTGCGGAAATGCTCGTCGCCCGGCCACAGCCCCATCTGGCTGTATTCGGGGCGCTGCCATCCGGTGATCAGATTGAGCCCGAAGCGGCCGTGACTGATCGAATCGATCGTGTTGCACATCCGCGCCGCGAAGGCGGGCGGGATCACCAGGGTCGGGCAGGTCGCGTAGATCCTGATCTTCTCGGTGACCGCCGCGAGCGCCGCCATCAGCGTGAAGCTTTCGAGACCATATTCCCAGAACTGGGTCTTGCCGCCGAAGCCCCTCAGCTTGATCATCGAGAGCAGGAAGTCGACGCCGTATTTCTCGGCGCGCTGGGCGATGTCCTTGTTGAGGTCGAAGCTCGGCATGTACTGGGGCGAATTCTCGCTGATCAGCCAGCCATTGTTGTTGATCGGAACGAATATGCCGATTTCCATGGCTGTCAGCTCCCTAGGAATTCGAGGACGAGGCGGTTGAAGGCGTCGGGCTCGGTGACGTTGCAGGCATGGCCGCCGCGTTCGAGGCGCGCCACGGTCGCGTTCGCAAGCTCCCCGGCGAGCAGCTCCGAGCACAGGGCCGGGACGAGGACGTCGTCCTCGGCGGCGACGAGCAGGGTCGGGCAGGGCGGCCCGGGCCGAAGCTCGAAAGCGCGCGCCGCCGCGATCCGCCTCTCGACCGTCGCCACCGGCGGGAAGCGCTCGACCTGATGCTCGGCCTCGACGTCGAGCATCCCCGAGTTCATCGAGCTCCAGCCGGCCGGGTAGAGGAAGATCGGCTGGGCCCTGACATAGGCTTCCGGCCCGCTCGAGCGGAGCAGCTCCAGCCGGACGTCGAAGCAGCGCTCGGTATGCGGGTCGAGCCTGGGCCAGCCGTTCACCACCACCCGCTTCGCCAGCCGCTCTCCGAGCTCGAGCCCGATCAGGCCGCCGATCGCGTGGCCGAGGAAATGGGGGCGGCGGATGCCGAGCTCGTCCATCAGGGCGGCGACGTCCGCGGCCATCGATCCGATCGAGACCGCGCCGTCGGGAAGCGATCCGCTTCGGCCGGTGCCGCGATGGTCGTAGAGCAGGACCCGGTGCTTGCGCGACAGAGCGGCGAGGTTCGGAGCCCAGTAGGAGCCCGAGCCGCCGAGGCCGGGCGATAGGATCAGGACCGGACCGCCCTCGGGCCCGTGCCATTCGTACCAGAGGCCCGCGGCGTGAGGCATCAGAGGATATGTGCCACGCTGGCGATCTCGACCAGCAGCCCCGGCTTCACCAGCCCGCACTGGATGCAGTAGCGGGCCGGCTTCGCGCCCGGGAAATATTCGGCATAGACCGAGTTCATCGCCGGATAGTCGGCCCAGTCGGTCAGGAAGATGTGGTTGAAGGCGACGTCGGCCATGGTCGCGCCCGCCGCTTCCAGCGTGATCCGGATCGTCTCCAGCACGTGCCGGGTCTGGGCTTCGGCATCGCCGGGATGGAGGACGGTGCCGCCCGGCCCGAGCGCCAGGGTGCCGGACACGTAGACGGTGTTCCCCGCCTTGGTCCCCGCCGAATAAGGCGCGATCGGAGTCGGGAATTGCGGCGGGTTGATCGATTCGAACGGCATCAGCGTCTCCAACCTGGACATGGGCGGCACCCCATCCGTTCGGGCTGAGCTTGTCGAAGCCCTCCCTTTTCCCGGACAAGGCGGAAAGGAAAGCCCTTCGCCAGGCTCAGGGCGAACGGGGCGACTGTCAATCGTCTCCCGCCATCTGGCCGAACGCCCCGCAGAAATCGGCAACCGTCGAGACCCAGCCGAAGAAGGTCTCGACATTGTAGACGCTCGCTTTCTGCAGATAGTCCGGCCCCGCCTGGTGGGTGGCGTCCTCGAGCATGATCCCGAAATATTCGAGGAAGAAGCCGTCGCGCAAAGTCGATTCGACGCAGACGTTGGTCGCGATCCCGACCAGCACGATGTTGCGCACGCCGCGCGAGCGGAGCACCGAATCGAGCTGCGAGTTGAAGAAGCCGGAATAGCGCGTCTTGGGCAGCACGACGTCGCCGGGGTGCGGCGCCAGCGTCTCGACCAGAGCGTAATCCCAGCCGCCGCGGGCGAGCAGCTTGCCCTGCAGCTCGGGCCGCGCCCGCATCGTCTTCAGGGCATTGGACTTGTGCCAGTTGGGCGATCCCGGCCCGCCCGCCTCGACATAGGCCTCGTCCCAGCCGTTCTGGAAATAGATGACCGGAAGGCCGGCGCGGCGCGCCGTCTCGACCACCTTGGCGCATTGCTCGACGACCGCCCCCGCCCCGCCGATGTCGAATCCGGCGAGGTCGAGATAGCCGCCCGGCGAGGCATAGGCGTTCTGCATGTCGACGACGATGATCGCGGTCTCCTCCGCGGCGACCCGGATCGGCTCGGGGCGGGCGGGGAGGGTAACGATTCGTCTCGTCTTGCCTTCGCTGGTCGCATCCACGGTCATGGGCGGGAATGTTGACCAGAAGGCGGCCCTGCACAAGCCGTCATGCCAGCGCAGGCTGGCATTCCCAGCGGATGAAAGGCGCCGAGTTCTTCACCCGCCGGGGCCCCAGCCTCCGCTGGGGCGACGTCATTGGTCCGGCCAGCTCCCCCGGAAAGCGAACTCGCTCACCGCCTTGCGCCCGCTCGGAACCTCCCGAGCCCGCAATTTCTCCGGAAGCGTCGCCGGATCGCCGATCCGTCCAACCGCCGCCGCCGCCTCGATCCGGAAGCGCTCCGGAACCCCGAGCGCGTCGCGCGCCCGCTCGAAATCCACTCCCGACATTCCGTGCGCCTGATAGCCCATCCGGGTCGCCTGAAGCGCGAAGCATGCCCAGGCCGCTCCGGCGTCGTAGCTGTGGGTGTGCGAGGTCGCCGGCTCGCCCGACTTGCCCGTCATCGGCAGCGTATCGGAGAGGATGTACACCAGCGCCGACGCGCTGTGCGCCCAGCTCTGGTTCCACGGGATGAGCAGCCCGAGGAACCGCTCCCAATCCGCCCCGCCGCGAAGCGCGTAGAGGAACCTCCAGGGCTGCGAATTGAACGCCGACGGCGCCCACCGCGCCGCCTCGAACAGGGTGAGCAGATCGGCCTCGGGCATTTCGCCCCCGTCGAACGCGCGGGGCGACCAGCGCTCGAGGAACAGGGGATCGACGGCGTGGTCGGCGTGTCGGGGCATTGGTCCTCCTCGATCCTCCCCATCGCGAGATGGGGAGGTGGACGATGCGAAGCATGGTGGAGGGGTAAAGGGCAATGACCTCCGGCGGTTCCCGCGCGATCCTCGGGCTTCGACGTCTTCTACCCCTCCCCCATGCCGCGCATTGGGAGGACCGTGCAGGGGTTGCCCCTCCGTGCCGCCGGGGGCATAGGGCGCGCGACCATTAAGACGGCGCCCCTGTGCCGCCCCTTTGGGAGCCAATTATGAGTTCGGACAGCCTCGTCGCGGAGCCCGCCGCCGCCGACGTGCAGATCGTCGACGCCCTCGCCCATGCCCTCGTCGACGGCGCGCTTCCCGGCGAGCTCGCCGACTTCACCGACTCCGACCGGATCGCGGCCGCCCAGTTCATCGCCGTCTGCGCGGCCCGTCGGCCGGCCGGGATCGCCCTGGTCCGCGTCGAGCCGCAGGGCGGGGCGCTCGGCCACCGGCGGATGCGGATCGGAATCGTCAACGACGACATGCCCTTCCTCGTCGACTCCGTCGCCAACACCCTCGCCGCGCGCAACCTCACCGTCCACCGGCTCCTCCATCCGGTGCTGTGCGTCACCCGCGACGCGGACGGCGCCCTGACCGCGGTCGAGCCGCTCTGCGACGAGCCCGAGCGCCGGGAATCGATGATGTATCTCGAGGTCGACCGCGCCGACGCGCGCGGCCGCCGCGAGATCGTCGCCGACCTCCACCGGGTCCTCGCCGACGTCCGCGCCGCGGTCACCGACTGGCGGGCGATGCAGGCCCGGATGCGCGCCGACGCCGAAGAGGCCGGCAACGAGGAAGGCGCCGCCCTGCTGCGCTGGTTCGCCGACGGCGCGATGACCCTGCTCGGCTACGAGGTCGAGAGGCTGGAGGGCCAGCCGACCGACACGCTCGGCCTGTTCCGCATCCCCGGCGAGCCGACCGACCCGGGCGGAGCGCTCGGCGCGATGCGCTATTTCGAGGCTGGCGGCGACGTCCCCCTGCTCGCCAAGGCCGAGCGCCGAGCCTCCGTCCACCGCCGGGTGCCGCTCGACCTCGTCGTCGTGCCGGTGAAGGAAGGCGGCAAGGTCACCGGAATCGGGGTCCATGCCGGGCTTTGGACGAGCGAGGCCCTGAGCTCGCCGGTCGAGGAGGTGCCGCTTCTGCGCAGGCGTCTCCAGCAGCTCGAAAGCGAGTTCGGCTTCGACCCGTCCGGCCATAGCGGCAAGGCGCTCCGCCACGCCGTCACGGCGCTTCCGCACGACCTCCTGGTCAGCCTCAGCGTCGAGGCCGTCCGCGAGCTCGTCACCACCGCCATGTCGCTCGCCGACCGGCCGCGGCCGACCCTGGCGCTCGTCCGCTCGATCCTCAAGGGCAACATGTTCGCCTTCGTCTGGCTGCCCCGCGACGAGCTGACGACCCGCCGCCGGCTCGCCATCGGCAAGATGATCGAGCAGGCCTCGCAGGGCCGGATATCGAACTGGTCGGTCGAGCTTGGCGACGGCGACCTCGCCCTCATCCGCTACACCCTCTACGTCGGTCCCGAGACTCCGACTCCCGACGTCGCCGAGCTCGACCGGCGCCTCGACGAGATGGTCCGCGGCTGGGAGCCGTCGGTGGAGGAGGCGCTCGGCGAGCTGGTCGGGCCGCAGCGCGCCACCCGCCTCGCTTTGTCCTATCTCGACGACTTTCCGGAGGCCTATCGGATCGCCGTTCCCCCCGCCGAGGCGGCCCGGGACATAATCCGCATCTGCGCGCTCGACAGCGCCCTCCAGCGCGACGCCCGGCTCTACCGCGAGGCCGGTGACGATCCCAGGCGCCTCAGGCTCAACACCTATCGGCTCGCCGAGATCATTCCGCTTTCCGACGCCGTGCCGGTCTTCGAGAATTTCGGTTTCCGGGTCCTCGAGGAGCATCCCACCGCGCTCGACGAAGGCCGGCTCGGCTACGTCCACGAATTCCTCCTCGAGGTCCGCGCCGGCGAGGCCGCTCAGGTGCTCGACCGGTCCGAGCTGGTCGAGCGCGCGATCGCCGAGGTGCTCGAGGGCCGGGCGGAGAACGACCCGTTCAACCAGTTGCTCGTCGCCGCGGCGCTCGCCCCGCGCGACGTCGTCCTCTTCCGGGCCTGGTTCCGCTACCTCCGCCAGGTCGGGCTTTCCTATTCGATGGTGACGGTGGTCGAGGCCCTGCGCCGGGCGCCGGGAGTCGCCCACGGCCTCATCGCCCTCTTCGACGCCCTCCACGATCCCCGCCACGAGGGCCCGCGCGAGGCCGCGGTCGAGTCGGCGCAGCGAGCCATTCGCGACGGCCTCTCGCAGGTCGCGGCGATCGACGAGGACCGGATCCTGCGCCTCCTCCACGGAGTCGTCTCGGCGACCCTTCGAACCAACGCCTTCACCCCCGCCGGCCGCGAGGCGCTCGCCTTCAAGCTCGACAGCGCCCGGGTTCCGAACCTGCCCCAGCCGCTGCCCTGGCGCGAAATCTGGGTCTATTCGCCGCGCGTCGAGGGCATCCACCTGCGCGGCGGGCCGATCGCCCGCGGCGGGCTGCGCTGGTCCGACCGGCGCGACGACTTCCGCACCGAGATCCTCGGGCTGATGAAGGCGCAGCTGGTCAAGAACGCGGTCATCGTTCCGACCGGCGCCAAGGGCGGCTTCTATCCCAAGCAGCTCCCGCCCATGGCGGACCGCGACTCCTGGCTCGCCGAGGGGACGGAGAGCTACCGGATCTTCATCCGCTCGCTGCTCTCGGTCACCGACAACATCGTCGGCAACAAGATCGTCCATCCCGACGGGGTCGTCGTCCTCGACGGCGAAGATCCGTATTTCGTCGTCGCCGCCGACAAGGGTACGGCGACCTTCTCCGACGTCGCCAACGCGATCGCCACCGAGCGCGGCTTCTGGCTCGGCGACGCCTTCGCCTCGGGCGGAAGCTACGGCTACGACCACAAGGCGATGGGGATCACCGCCCGCGGCGCCTGGATCTCGGTCCAGCGCCACTTCCGCGAGATCGGCGTCGACGTCCAGTCGCAGCCGATCCGGGTCGCCGGCGTGGGCGACATGTCCGGCGACGTGTTCGGCAACGGGATGCTGCTGTCGAAGGCGATCAAGCTCGTCGCCGCCTTCGACCACCGCCACATCTTCCTCGATCCCGATCCGGACCCGGCGGCGAGCTGGAACGAGAGGAACCGCCTGTTCAATCTGCCCCGGTCGAGCTGGGACGATTACGACCGCAAGCTGATCTCGAAGGGCGGCGGGGTCTTCCCGCGCGCCCAGAAGTCGATCCCCCTGTCCGCCGAGATCCGAGCCCTGCTCGGCCTCGAGGCGGAGGAGACCGATCCCGCCACCCTGCTCACCGCCATCCTCTCGGCGCCGGTCGACCTGCTCTGGTTCGGCGGCATCGGCACCTACATCAAGGCGTCGTCGCAGAGCCATGCCGACGTCGGCGATCCCGCGAGCGACCCGCTGCGCGCCGATGCTGCGCAGCTTCGCGCAAAGGTGATCGGCGAGGGCGCCAATCTGGCGATAACGCAGGCCGGCCGAATCGAGTTTTCGGAAGCGGGCGGGCGGATCAATACTGACTTCATCGACAACAGCGCCGGGGTCGACTGCTCGGACAATGAGGTCAACATCAAGATCCCGCTCAACCGCGAGATGCGGGAAGGGCGGCTGTCGCTGGAAAAGCGCAACACTCTGCTGGCCAAGATGACCGACGAAGTCGCCGCGTTGGTGCTGGAGGACAACCGCCTGCAGACGCTTGCCCTGTCGATCGCGGAATCCGGTGGCGCGCATGCTCTGCCAGGACATGTGCGGACCATTGAGCTGCTGGAAGCGGCCGGGCGGCTGGACCGCAAAGTGGAAGGGCTGGGCTCCAGCGAGGAGTTGATGCGCCGGGCGCAGGAGAACCGCGGTCTGACCAGGCCCGAGCTCAGTGTCGTGCTGTCACTCTCCAAGCTCGCGCTGCAGGACGCGGCCGAGCATTTGCGCTTGTCGGAAGACGAGCTGGTCGGTCCGCAATTGTTCGATGCTTTTCCCAAGCCGATGCGCAAGGCCCACGCCGATGCCATCCGCGCCCACCGGCT
>DASTLX010000044.1:0-41764 GCA_035714565.1 Allosphingosinicella sp. | reverse complement strand
AGACATGGCTGAGATCACGGCCGCGACCGTCAAGGAACTGCGCGAGCGCACCGGCGCCGGCATGATGGACTGCAAGAAGGCGCTGGGCGAGACCCAGGGCGACATGGAAGCGGCGATCGACTGGCTCCGCGCCAAGGGCCTCGCCGCCGCCGCCAAGAAGGCCGGCCGGACCGCCGCCGAAGGCCTGGTCGGAGTCGCCGTCGCGGGCAATCGCGGCGCCGTCGTCGAGGTCAATTCGGAGACCGACTTCGTCTCCAAGAACGAGCAGTTCCAGGAGTTCGTGAGCGCGGTCACCCAACTGGCGCTCGAGGGCGTCGGGACCGTCGAGGGCATCCTCGCGGCCCAGTATCCCGGCGGCGGCACCGTCGAGGAGAAGCTCACCGCCAACATCTCGACGATCGGCGAGAACCAGTCGCTGCGGCGCTCCGCCGTGCTTCAGGTCCCGCAGGGCGTCGTCGTCTCCTACGTCCACAACGCGGTCAAGCCGGGCCTGGGCAAGATCGGGGTTCTCGTCGCCCTCGAGAGCGACGGCGACGTCGAGGCCCTGACCCAGCTCGGCAAGCAGCTCGCCATGCACATCGCCGCGGCCAACCCGCAGGCCCTCACCGGCGAGGAGCTCGACCCCTCGCTGATCGAGCGCGAGCGCGCGATCGCCTCCGAGAAGGCGGCGGAGAGCGGCAAGCCCGCCGACATCGTCGCCAAGATGGTGGACGGCGCGATGGCCAAGTTCCGCAAGGAAAACGCGCTGATGAGCCAGCTCTTCGTCATGGACAACAAGACGAAGGTCGAGGACGTCATCGCCGCCGAGGCCAAGCGCACCGGCAGCGCCATCTCGCTCAACGCCTACGTCCGCTTCCAGCTCGGCGAAGGAATCGAGAAGAAGGAGAGCGACTTCGCCGCCGAGGTCGCCGCCGCTTCCGGGGTCGGCAAGCCCGAGCCTGCCGACGCCTAACCTGCTTGGCAGGGTGGCGCGCCCTTATTAAGGTGCGCCACCCCGCCGTTCTCCCGCCGATCGGACCCAAGCAAACCATGCCGCGCCCGCGCTTCAACCGAATCCTGCTGAAGCTGTCCGGCGAGGCGTTGATGGGGGAGGGCGCGTTCGGGATCGATCCGGGCGCCACCGCCCGGCTCGCCCAGGAAATCGCCGACGCGAGGGAAGGCCGCGAGCTTTGCCTGGTCGTCGGCGGCGGCAACATCTTCCGCGGCCTCGCCGCGGCCGCCAAGGGCTTCGACCGGACCACGGCCGACTATATGGGCATGCTGGCGACGGTGATGAACGCCCTCGCCCTCCAGAATGCGCTCGAGAAGATCGGAGTCGACACAAGGGTCCTGTCGGCGATCCCGATGGACACGGTCTCCGAGCCCTACATCCGCCGGCGCGCCATCCGGCACATGGAGAAGGGCCGCATCGTCATCTTCGCCGCCGGCACGGGCAACCCGTATTTCACCACCGACACGGCGGCCGCCCTGCGCGCCGCCGAAATGAGCTGCGACGCCCTGTTCAAGGGCACGAGCGTCGACGGCATCTACGACGCCGATCCCAAGAAGAAGAGCGATGCCAAACGCTATGACGCGCTGAGCTTCCAGCAGGTGCTTTCCGACGACCTCAAGGTGATGGACGCCAGCGCCGTCGCGCTTTGCCGCGACAACAATATTCCGATCGTCGTGTTCAACGTCCGCGAGCAGGGCAATCTCGCCCGGGTGCTGAGCGGCGAAGGGATCGCGACGATCGTTCAGAACGAGGAGTGAGACCATGCCCGCTTACGACAAGGCCGACATCCAGCGCCGAATGCACGGCGCCGTCGAAGCCCTGAAGCACGATTTCGTCGGCCTGCGTACCGGTCGCGCGTCGACCAGCCTGCTCGATCCGATCAGCGTCGAGGTCTATGGCGCCCACATGCCGATCAACCAGGTCGCGACCGTCTCGACTCCCGAGGCGAGGATGCTCTCGGTTCAGGTCTGGGACCGGTCCAACGTCACTCCGGTCGAGAAGGCGATCCGCAACGCCGGCCTCGGGATCAACCCGATCGTCGACGGCCAGACCATCCGGCTCCCGATCCCCGACCTGACCCAGGAAAGGCGCAAGGAGCTCGCCAAGCTCGCCGGCCAATATGCCGAAAAGGCCCGGATCGCCGTCCGCAACGTCCGCCGCGACGGGATGGAGGCCCTGAAGACCGACGAGAAGAAGCACGAGATCAGCGAGGACGAGCACAAGCGGCTCTCGGCCGAGGTCCAGAAGTTCACCGACGAGACGATCAAGGAGATCGACGCGGCGGCCTCCGCCAAGGAGAAGGAAATCCTCCAGCAGTGACCGCGAGCCCCGCCCCACTGGCGCCGGAAAGTCCCGGCGGCAGCCCCGGCGTTCCCCGGCACGTCGCCATCATCATGGACGGCAACGGCCGCTGGGCGAAAGCGAGGGGCCTGCCTCGCGCCGCCGGCCACCGGCAGGGAGCCGAATCGGCGCGCAAGGTGCTCCGCGCCGCCGGCGAGGCCGGGGTCGAATGCCTGACTCTCTACGCTTTCTCGTCGGAGAATTGGCGGCGGCCGCAGGACGAGATCAACGACCTGATGGGGCTCCTGCGCTTCTACATAACGCGGGAGCTCGACGCCCTTCACCGGGAGGGTGTCCGGCTGAAGATATTGGGCGATCACAACGCGTTCCAGCCCGATGTTGCGAAACTGGTCGATCGGGCGGTGGAGCGAACCGCGGGCAATAGTCGAATGACTCTCGCAATCGCCCTCAACTACGGCTCCCGCGCCGAGCTGGTCAGGGCGGCGAGCCGAATCGCCCGTCGGGTCGAGGCCGGCGAGGTCGGCCCGGCGGAAGTCGACGAGGCGATGATCGAGGCCTCGCTGGACACGGCCGGGCTTCCGCCGCTCGACCTCCTCATCCGAACATCGGGCGAGCAACGCCTCTCCAACTTCCTGCTCTGGCAGTCGGCCTATGCCGAACTGCTCTTCGTCGACACCCTCTGGCCCGATTTCGACGGCGATTCGCTTCGGGCCGCCCTGGCCGAATATGCCGGCCGCGAGCGCAGGTTCGGCGGCCGATGAGCGACAACCCGCCGGTCGCGCCCCAGTCGGACCTCATCACCCGCTTCGCCGCGGGCGTGGTGATGATCGCGGTCGCCTGCACGGCCATCTACGTGGGCGGCTGGCTGTTCCGGCTGCTGGTCGCGGCCGGCGCCGCCGTGATGGTCCTCGAATGGGGCGACATGCATCGCCTCAAGCGGGGCTACAGCTATTTCGCCCTCGGCGTGCTCGCCGCGACCCTGCTCGCCGCCGCCCAATATCTCTACCCGGTCGGGGAGATGGACGTCGTCGAGGACGTCGAGGCGATCACCCTCGCCAGCTTCTGGCAGGTGTGGACGGGCTTCGGAGCCGTCGCCGCGGCGGCCATCCTCGCCACCCTGGTCAGCCGCCGGCCCGGCCTCGGCTGGGGCGTGCTCTACATCGGCATTCCGGCCTTCGCGCTTCTCGTCATCGAATGGGCGCGCTTCGACCTCGTCTTCTGGCTGATGCTGGTCACCTGGGCGACCGACATCTTCGCCTATTTCGCCGGCCGTTCGATCGGCGGCCCCAAGCTCGCTCCGAAGATCAGCCCCAACAAGACCTGGGCCGGCCTGATCGGCGGAATGGCCGGAGCGGCCGTCGTCGGCGGGCTCGCCGCCTGGCTCTTCGGAATCGCCGCGGAGCTCCCCGACTTCCTGTGGCTCGGAGCGCCGATGGGCCTGCTCGCCCAGCTCGGCGACCTCTACGAGAGCCGAGTCAAGCGCCGCCTCGGGGTCAAGGACAGCGGAACCCTGCTTCCCGGCCACGGCGGAGTCCTCGACCGGGTCGACGGCCTCCTGCCCGTCATCCTCGCCACCCTGCTCGTCCTGATCGCCAGCCTCGCGTGACCGGAAAGCGAAGCGTCACCATCCTCGGCGCCACCGGCTCCGTCGGACGCTCCACGCTCGACCTGATCGAGCGCGACCGGGAGCGCTACGACGTCGTCGCCGTCACCGCGCACCGCGACGTCGAGGGCCTGGCGGACGCCGTCCGCCGGGTCGGGGCGGGCCGCGCCGTCATCGCCGACGAGACGCTGCTAGAGCCCCTCCGCTCGGCCCTGGCCGGGAGCGGCGCCGAGGCCTCGGCCGGCGAGCAGGCCGTGCTCGAGGCGGCCGGAGCCGGCGCCGACTGGACCATGGCGGCGATCGTCGGAACGGCCGGCCTCGGCCCGACCATGGCCGCGATCCGGGGCGGGCGGACCGTCGCCCTGGCCAACAAGGAGGCCCTGGTCTCGGCCGGACACCTGATGATCGAGGCCGCCCGAAGCAGCGGCGCCGCCCTGCTTCCGGTCGATTCCGAGCACAACGCCATCTTCCAATGCTTCGACAGGGCCAGGCCCGAGGCGGTCCGGCGCATCATCCTCACCGCGAGCGGGGGGCCCTTCCGCGACAAGAGCCTCGAGGAGATGCGGTCCGCCACCCCGCGCGAGGCCATCGCCCACCCCAATTGGTCGATGGGCGCCAAGATTTCGGTCGATTGCGCGACCCTGATGAACAAGGGGCTGGAGCTGATCGAGGCGTTCCACCTCTTCCCGCTTCCGGCCGAGGCGTTCGACATCGTCATCCACCCGCAATCGGTGGTCCACAGCCTGGTCGAATATGTCGACGGCTCGGTCCTTGCCCAGCTGGGCTCGCCCGACATGCGGATCCCGATCGCCTATACCCTGGCCTGGCCCGAGCGGATGGAGACTCCGTGCGAGCGTCTCGATCTGGTGAAGACCGGCAATCTGAGCTTCGCCGCTCCGGACCCGGAGCGCTTTCCCGCCCTGGGCCTGGCCAGGCAGGCGCTCAGCGACGGCGGAGCCCGGCCCGCGGTCCTCAACGCGGCGAACGAAGTCGCGGTCGGAGCGTTTCTGGGCGGTGGCATCGGCTTTCTCGACATCTATTCCATCGCCGCGGAGACTCTGCGATGCTATGCGCCGCCGGCGCCCGGCTCGGTCGAGGAGGTGCTGGACATCGACCGCGAGGCCCGCGCCTCCGCCGAAGCCATCGTGAAAAGGGTTAAGCGTTGAACGACAGCCCCGGTATCTTTTGGACCGCCCTGAGCTTCCTGCTCGTCATCGGCCCGCTGATCTTCGTTCACGAGCTCGGCCATTATTTCGTCGGGCGCTGGTTCGGGGTGAAAGCCGACGCCTTCTCGATCGGCTTCGGACGGGAGATCGCCGGCTGGACCGACAAGCGGGGCACGCGCTGGAAGCTGGCCTGGCTTCCGCTCGGCGGCTACGTCAAGTTCGCCGGCGACATGAACGCGGCGGGCCAGCCCTCGCCGGAGTGGCTGGCCCTGCCGGCCGAGGAGCGGGCGCGGACCTTCCAGGCCAAGCCGGTCTGGCAGCGCTTCCTCATCGTGCTGGCGGGCCCGATGACCAATTTCCTCGCCGCCATCCTGATCCTGACCGGCTTCAACTTCGCCTATGGCGTTCCCAGGACCCCGCCGGTGATCGGGGCCTTCGCCGCGAACTCCCCGGCGCCCGCCGCGGGCCTCCGCGAGGGAGACCGGATCGTGCGGATCGACGGCAAGGGCATCGACTATTTCGAGGACATCCTGCCCGTCGTCGCCCTCAAGGTCGGCGGTCCGCTCCACCTCGAGATGGAAAGGGCGGGCCGCCGCTTCCAGGTCGACGTGAGCCCCGTGGTGGTCGTCGAGAAGGATCGATTCGGCAACGAGATGCGTCGTCCGATGCTCGGCATCGGCGCCGCGGAGCAGGTTCTGACCCCGGTCTCTCCGTTCGGCGCGGTCGCCGCGTCGGTCGAGCAATGCTGGGTCGTCGTCGCGACGACGGTCAAGGGGCTGGGCCAGATCGTCACCGGCAGGCGCTCGGTCAAGGAAATGGGCGGGCCGCTCAAGATCGCCAAATTCTCGGGGGAGCAGGCGAGCATGGGATTGCTCGCCTTCCTGTGGTTCGTCGCCGTCATCTCAATTAATCTGGGATTCATCAACCTCTTGCCAATCCCGATGCTCGACGGGGGCCACCTGTTCTTCTACGGGATCGAGGCCGTCCGCCGGAAACCCTTGCGGCCGGAGGCACAGGAATGGGCGTTCAGGACCGGCTTGGCTGCTCTTCTCGCCCTGATGATCCTCGTCACCTTCAACGATTTGGCCTCTTTTGGCCTGTGGTCGAAGCTTGGCGGGTTGATCGACTGAGCAGGATCGGGCAGGGCAGGGGCGACAGGGAAACAGGATGGCCGATCGTGCCGTCCGTTCAGTCTAAGGGCGGGGACGCGTGACACCCAAAAATTCATTTACGAACGGCCGGCGGCTTTGCTCTGTCCTGCTCGTCGGCACCATCCTCGGCGGGATCTCGGTCGCCGCTCATGCCCAGGAAGCGGCGCCGCTGCAGCCGGTGCCGGCCACCCCCGCGCCCCAGCCCGAAGCGACGGTGATCCGCTCGATCGCGGTGACCGGCAACCAGCGGCTCGAGCCGGAGACGATCGTCTCCTACGTCAAGCTCAGGGTCGGCGAAACCTATGACCGCGAGCGGCTCGACGAGGCCCTGCGCGACCTCTACGCGACCGACCTGTTCGCCGACGTCGCGATCCGCGACAATGCCGGCAGCCTCGTCATCGAGGTTCGCGAGAGCCCGGTCGTCAACCGCATCGTCCTCGAGGGCAACAAGCGCCTCAAGTCGGACAAGATCACGCCGGAGATCCGGCTCGCGCCTCGCCAGATCTTCAGCCGGGCCAAGGCCCGAGCCGACGTCGCCCGGATCATCGAGCTCTATCGCCGCCAGGGCCGCTTCGCGGCCACGGTCGAGCCGAAGATCGTCCAGCTCGAGCAGAACCGCGTCGACGTCGTCTACGAGATCAGCGAGGGTCCCAAGTCGGGCATCCGGCAGATCAACATCCTCGGCAACGAGCGTTTCTCCGACGGCGAGCTTCGCGGCGAGATGGTGACCAAGCGCACCGGCCTGCTGAGCTTCCTCGGCTCGGGCGACGTCTACGACCCCGACCGGCTGGCCTTCGACCAGCAGAAGCTGAGGATGTTCTACCTGACCAACGGCTACGCCGATTTCCGGGTCGTCTCAGCGGTGGCCGAGCTGACCTCGGACCGGCGCGACTTCATCATCACCTACGTGGTCGAGGAAGGCGAGCGCTACAAGTTCGCCGACGTCAAGGTCGAGAGCGCGATCCGCGACTTCAGCGGCGAGGGTCTCACCAGGCTCCTGCCGATGAAGAACGGCGACTGGTACAATGCCAAGCTGGTCGAGGACACGGTCACTCAGCTGAACGAGAGCGCCGGGCTGTTCGGCTACGCCTTCGCCGACGTCCAGCCGGAGTTCAAGCGCGACAAGGACAGCAAGACGATGTCGGTGACGTTCAACGTCGCCGAGACTCCGCGCGTCTACGTCGAGCGCATCGACGTCAGCGGCAACACCCTCACCCGCGACAAGGTGATCCGCCGCGAGTTCCGCCTCGCCGAGGGCGATCCGTTCAACTCCGTCAGGGTGAAGCGCTCGCGCGACCGCATCCAGTCGCTCGGCTTCTTCCAGGAGAATCTGGAGATCGAGCAGACCCAGGGCTCCGCCCAGGACCGGGTCATCCTGTCGACCGCGCTGGAGGAGAAGGCCACCGGCCAGCTCCAGATCTCGGCCGGCTTCTCGAGCCTCGAGCGTTTCCTCCTCAACCTGTCGATCGAGCAGCGCAACTTCCGCGGCATGGCCCAGACGCTCCGCGCCTCGGTCAACTATTCAAGCTACTCGAAATCGGTCGAGCTCGGCTTCACGGAGCCCTATCTGTTCGACCGCAACTTCGCGGTGGGCTTCGACCTGTTCCGGCGCGATTATTCGAGCTTCAACTTCGTCAACAACAACCGCAACACCACCTACAAGCAGGTCAGCACCGGCGGGCAGCTGCGCGGCGGCATGCCGCTCACCGAATATATGCAGATCGGCTTTCGCTACGGGCTCAACTTCGACAACGTCACCCTCGACGAGTCCGCCTTCTTCACCGACCCCGACGGCCCGGGCCCGCTTCCGGCCTTTTGCGACCCGCTCAGGGTGGGGCGCTATCTGTGCGAGGCGATCGGCAAGCGGACGACCTCGTCGATCGGCTATTCGCTGCTCTACGATTCGACCGACAACCGCCTCCGGCCGACCCGTGGCCAGCGCTTCACCGTCAACCAGGACTTCGCCGGCCTGGGCGGCGACGTCAAATATCTGCGCACCCGGATCAACGCCGCCAAATACTGGAACGTCGGCGGCGGCTTCATCTTCTCGCTCACCGGCGAGGGCGGCTATATCCACAGCTTCGAGAAGAATCCCGGTCCCAACCAGGATCCTGTCCGACTCACCGACCGCTTCTTCCTCGGCGAGCCTCAGATCCGCGGCTTCGACATCCGCGGCATCGGCCCGCGCATGCAGCGCATCCCCTTCAACGCCGACGGCACTCCGGTCACCGACCGCAAGCGGTTCGTCGACGACGCGCTCGGCGGCCGGGCTTATTATGTCGGACGCGCCGAGCTCGAGGTCCCGGTGAGCTCCAGCATCCGCGAGATGGGGCTTCGGCCGTCGCTCTTCGTCGACGTCGGCGCCCTTTTCGGCCTGCGGGATCCGCTCCCCAATCCGATCCTTCCGACCAACCCCCTCACCCAGAACCGTTGCTTCGACTCCAGCGGCAACTCGACGCCGCTTCCCGAGTCCGGCACCTGTGCGACCGGCTCGGTGCTGGTGCCGGGCATAACGGCATTCGACGAGAAATTCCTCGGCGACACCGCCAAGCCGCGTCTCTCGATCGGCTTCGGGGTCAATTGGAACTCGCCTTTCGGTCCGTTCAGGATCGATATAGCCAAGGCGCTCCTAAAAGCTGAGGGGGATGACACCAAGCTGATCACTTTCAATGTAGGAACCGCATTCTGATGAACAAACTCGCTTTCGGAGCGGCCCTCGCCGCCCTTTCGCTCGCCCTGCCGGGCGTCGCCCAGGCGCAGCGCACTCCCGGCGCCGTCATCGTCGTCGTCGACACCGACCGCATCTACCGCGAATGCACGGCCTGCAAGGCCGCGCAGACCCAGCTCCAGGGCATGGTCGCCTCGGCGCGCACCCGCGCCACCCAGCTCGGCCAGCCGCTCCAGACCGAAGCCCAGTCGATCGAGCAGGCCGCCGGCGCGCTTCGCAACCAGACCGGCGCCGCCCGCACCGCCGCCGAGACCGCGCTCAACACGCGCATGCAGCAATTCCAGCAGCGCCAGACGACCGCCCAGCAGGAAGTGCAGCGGCTCGAGCAGAACATCCAGTCCACCCAGGCGAACGTGCTTCGGCAGATCAACGCCAAGCTCAACCCGGTCATCACCCAGGTGATGAACGCCCGCAACGCCAATATCGCGCTCGACGTCAGCGCCACGCTGGCTCGCTCGAACACGCTCGACGTCACCGCCGACGTTCTCACCGCCCTCAACGCGGCTCTGCCCTCGGTCAGCGTCACCCCGCTTCCGCAGGCGCAGCAGCCGGCTCAGCCTCAGCCCCAGGGCCGGTGAGCTCCGACCCGGCAGACGCCGGCATCGGCCCGCTCGACGTCAGGCGGGTGATGGCGGCGCTGCCGCACCGCTACCCCTTCCTGCTCATCGACCGGGTCGAGGAGCTGATTCCGAAGAAGCGGATCGTCGCGATCAAGGCGGTGACGATCAACGAGCCCTTCTTCCAGGGCCATTTCCCGGGCCGCCCGATCATGCCCGGGGTGCTCCTCGTCGAGGCGATGGCCCAGGCTTCGGGCGTGCTCGCCGTCGAATCGCTCGGCCTCGCCGGCACCGGCAAGCTCGTCTATTTCATGGCCATCGACAGCGCCAAGTTCCGGCGTCCGGTCGAGCCCGGGGTGCTTCTCCGCATCGAGGTCGAGCTCGTCCAGGACCGCGGCAGCGTCTGCAAGTTCGCCGGCAAGGTCCTGATCGAGGGCAAGGTCGCCGCCGAAACCAACTTCACGGCGATGATCGCCGATCCTCCGGCCGACTGAGAACCTCCTCGTCCGGCGATGGCGGGCATAAGGGCCGCCATTCGCCGCCGACCCGCTCGATGCCGAACACCTGGCCGAGCCGCGCCGAGCCCAGGACCGCCTTCGGGTCGCCGTCCGCGACGATGGCTCCGCTTTCCATCAGAACCAGCCGGTCGGAATAGCGGCCGGCGAGGTCGAGGTCGTGCATCGCGACCACGGCGCCCTGGCCGCCGGCGACGGCGAGGCGCAGATGCTCCATCAGCCTGAGCTGCCAGAGCGGGTCGAGATTGGCGACCGGCTCGTCGAGCAGAAGCAGGAGCGGCTTGGGCGCCAGCGCCCGGGCGATCAGCACCCGGCTGCGCTCGCCGGTCGAGAGGCGGTCGACCCGTCGATTCGACCATGGCGCGAGGTCGAGCGCGGCCATCGCCTCCTCCGCCTCGGCTTCGCTCGCCCCGAGGCGGACCAGATCGAGCGCCGAGAGCGGCCACGCGACGTCGCGCGAGGCGGGCAGGAAGGAGAGGAGCCGGCGCCGGGCCGCGGGAGCCAGGTCCTCCGGGCGCCGGCCCCGGATCCGAACCTCCCCCATGGCCCCGCCGATTCGGGCGAGCGCGTGCAGGAGGCTGGTCTTGCCGCTGCCATTGGGTCCGACCAGGCAGACCAAGGCGGGCTCGCCGACGACGAAATCGGTCGGCGCCAGCCGGCCGGCAAGGGCCGCGCCTCCGGCTTCGAGCAAGGCCGTCATCGCGCCAGCCGCCAGCGCATATGGGCGACCAGCCAGAGGAAGAAGGGCGCTCCGAGAAGGGCCGTCACCACTCCGATCGGAAGGGTGCGGCCGAGCGGCGCGCTCCGAACGACCAGATCGGCCGCGAGCAGGAGCAGTCCGCCGATCAGGGCGGCCGGAGCGATCGCCCGGCCCGGATGGCCGCCGGTCAGCCGCCGCGCGAAGATCGGGGCCACCAGCCCGACGAAACCGATCGCACCGCAGATTGCGACGCAGGCGCCCACTCCGAAGGCGGTGACGCAGACGATCTCCACCCTAAGCCGCCTGACGTCGTGGCCGAACGACTGCGCCACCTCCTCGCCGAGGGTGAGGCTGTCGAGCGGACGGCGGAGGCGCAGCAGGATCAGGATGGCGGCGAGGGCCGGAGCGGCGGCGAACGCGGATTGCTCGAGGCTCCGGTCGACGAGCGAGCCCATCAGCCACTCATAGGCGTCGTAAAAGGCGAAGGGGGAGGGGGCGAGGGCGAGAGCCAGGGTGGTCAGCGCCCCGGCGAGGGCGCTGATCGCCAGTCCGGCGAGAAGAAGGGTGGCGGTCTCCGCCCGCGGCCCCGCCAGAGCGAGCAGGAGGAGCAAGGCGGCGAGGGCTCCGGCGACCGCTCCGGTCGCGAGCGCCAGCGGCGCGGAGAAGCCGAGCAGGTAGGCGCTCACCACCGCGCCGAGCGCCGCGCCGCTCGTCGTCCCGGTGAGGTCGGGCGAGGCGAGCGGGTTGGCGAACAGCCCCTGGATCGCTGCCCCCGAGGCCCCCAGCATCGCCCCATAGGCCAGCGCGAGCAACGCCCTCGGCAGCCGCAGCTCCCAGAGCAGGGCGAGCGCAAGCGGCCGGTCCTGGTCGAGCAGGGCGGCGATCGGCGGCCAGGGCCAGGCGAGCGACGCGGCGAAGGCGGCGAGCAGGGCCATTCCGAGCAGGGCGAGCGGGACGGGCTTCATCGGGGCAGGGCCTTCAGCCGTTCGATCTCGGCGGCCAGGAGCGGGCCCATGCAGGTCCAGGCTCGCCCGTCGGTGGCGATCGTCCGCGCGCCCCGGACCCGGCGCGCCAGGGGGTGGGAGAGCCAGCGCTGCTCGCCCGAATATTGGCCGTTTCGATAGTCGCTTCGCAGGATCGCCGCCGGCGGTCGCACCAGCAATTGCTCGAGCGATACCCGGTCCCCGGACATGGCGCGCTGGCGGAAGCCCGCAAGCGCCATCCATTGCGCGGCGAGGCTTCCGGCCGCCACCGTCCGGCCGCCGCCGCCGAGCCAGATCGTGTCGGCGGCCCGCGCCGGCCGGCTTCGCTCGAGGCGATCCATGCGCGCCAGGACGTCGCGGCCGGCGGCCGGCCGGCCGAGGGCGGTGGCGACCGAGCGGACCGACTGCTCGATATCTGCCAGCGACTGCGGATAAGGCAGATCGAGGATCCGGATTCCGAGCCGCTGGGCGATCCGGCCGCGGTCGCGGGCGCCGCCGCCCATGGTCAGTACGAGGTCCGGCCGGAGCCCGGCGACCGAGACCAGGCTTCCGTCGTTGCGGCGGTAGCGGCGGGCTTCGCGCCACAGCCGGGTCTCGGCAGGCTGCTGGGCAAGATGGGTGACGGAGGCGATCTGCGCGGGATCGGCGAGCGTCAGGAGCAACTCGTCGGTGCACAGGTTGAGCGAGGCGACGCGGCGCGGCGCCGCCTCGGCCGCGCCGGCCAGCGCCAGGCTAGTCGCCGAGACGAACGCGAAGGCCCGCATGGACGCTCCTTCCCGGCGAATTGTAGCCGAACACGTCCCGGTAATCCGAGTCCGCCGCATTCTCGACCCGCCCGAACAGCTCGAGCCAGTCCGACAGCCGGTAGGCCATGCGAACGTTGGCCAGCAGATAGTCGTCGAGGACGACCGGCGCGGCCGGGAAGACGTCGAAATCGCTGTCGCCGCGCTTTCCCACATAAGCGAGCGAGGCGCCGGCCACGAGCCGGCCGGCCGTCCAGTCGGCGGCCAAGTTCGCGCCGTGCCTCGGCCGCCGAGGCTCCGCCGAGCGTCCGCCCGAGCCGGACCGTCGCTCCCGGGCGTCGAGCCCGGTATAGTTCGCGCTGACCCGGAGGCCGGCTGCGGGGCTCGCCTCCGCCGACACCTCGATCCCGCGCCGGCGGCTCTTGCCCGCCGCATTGCGGACCGTGAAGGGGAAGGTGCTGAAATCCTCGACGATCTCTCCGCTCAGCCGGTTGCTGAACGCCGTCGCGCTCAGGGCCACGCGCGCGCCCTCCCAGGCCAGCCCGGCTTCGAGTCCGCGCGAGCGCTCGGAGGTCAAGTCGGGATTGCCGACGAAGCTGGTCGGATCGAAGCCGTAGAGATCGAAGAAGGTCGGCTGGGCGATCCCCTCCCCGTAGGCGGCATGGAGGCGGAGGCGATCGAGCGGCCGGGCGACGATCGCGGCGCGGACGTTCGTCGAATCCTCGAAGCGGTTGAAATCGTCGCGCCGGACGGCGAGATCGGTGGACAGGGCCGCTCCCCACTGCGCCCGCCACTCGCCGACATAGGCGGTCCTGCCTCTCGAGCGGCGTTGATCCGGCGCGAAGAAGACGGCCTGGTCGAGAGCCGCGAAGCTTTCCTCCTCTCGCTCGGCGGCGGCGATGAGACTGTGGCGGGCGCCTCCGGCGGAGAAGCGGCGAACCAGCTTGCCGCCGATCCGCAGCCTGTCCGCGAGCGTCCGATTGAGCGCCACGGCGCCGTTGCGATTGCGGTTGGAGCTGTGGAGATACTGGCCTTCCAGATCAAAGCTCCAGGGCGCGTCGGCGGCGAGCCCCATTCGAGCCCAGGCGCGCACCGCGCCCAGCTCGGAGCGCGAGGAATCGAGCGTGTCGGCGCGCCTGAAGAGAGGCGGCGGGGTCCCGTCGAATTGGCTCGTGGCGCGGATATGATGGCCGACGATTCCCACTTCCCCGTCCCGGACCGGCCGGAATGCCGCCTTAAGCCTGGCCGAGAGGTTGCTGAAGCCGTCGCGGTCGCCGCTCCCGCCGCCGAAAATGTCGATTCCGCCGCCGCCGAGCCGGGTCAGGCTCGCCGCGACTCCGGCATCGCCGTCTCCGGCCACCAGGCCGACATGGCCACGGCTGAAATCGCGGCTTCCATATTCGCCGCTCGCGCTCAGCCTCGTGCCCGAAAGGGGGTCGGCCCCTTCCACCGCGATCACTCCGCCCAGCGCTTCCGACCCCCACAAAGCGGATTGCGGCCCGCGCACGATCTCCACCCGGCTGAGGCCGTCCGCGGCGATGGTCTCGAACCGCGCCTCGTTGCCGGAGGCGGGATCGTTGAAGGCGATGCCGTCGACGAACAGGAGGCTGTGGTTCGCCTCCGCTCCGCGGATCCGGATCTGGGTCAGCGACCCCTGGGCGCCGGAAACCGCGACGGAAACGCCGGGGGCGAGCCGGGCCAGGTCGGAGACGAGGGGCGGGCCGAGCGCTTCGATGCGGCGCTCGTCGATCAGGGTCGCCGAGGCCGGGCTCGCTTCCGCGCGGACCGGCTCGAGCGAGGCCGTGACGACGATGGTCTCGCCGGGCGGGGGCGCCGCCGCGGCGGCCAGCAGCAGGATGAAAGTCATTCGGTTCCTCCGTTGCAACGACACGAATGTCGTCTCGGAGGAGCCGGGGACGCGGACCGTTCCCGGCGCCACGCACGATCGGCTGGTCCCGGCCGGGTGCGGACGACGGCGAGGGCAGGTTCCTGACTCCCGGCTCGGGCCGATCACAGTTGCGGGCACAGCGCCGGATTTCCGCCGGCTTCCCTTTTCACCCTTCCCCCGCCGCGTGTACGGCGTGAAGGGCACCTTCGCTGGGCGGACGACTAAGCGGCGGCGCCGCGCCTTGTCAAATCGGGGTCCATTGGCTACAGGGCCGCACGACCTTTCGCGAGGCTGGTCGGAACCAGCCACATCTCAAGGAAATCAGCGACATGAAGAACGGCGCCCATCCCGATTACCATATGATCAAGGTGCAGATGACCGACGGCACCACCTTCGACACCCGCTCGACCTGGGGCAAGGAGGGCGACACCATGACCCTCGACATCGACCCGAAGGTGCACCCGGCCTGGACCGGCGGCCACGGCAAGATGGTCGACAGCGGCGGCCAGGTCGCCCGCTTCAACAAGCGTTTCGGCGGCCTCACCCTCGGCAAGAAGTAAGCCGCGCGGAAAGGCCGTCATCCCGGCGAAACCCGGGACCTCGGGGGGACCCACCGTGACTTCTCGACCTGGGATCCCGGCTTCCGCGGAGACGACTCGCTTCTCGCCGACCGCTCCGGTCCTCGAGACCGAGCGCCTCCGCCTTCGCGGGTTCCGGGCCTCGGATCTCGACGCCCAGTGGGCGACGATGGTGGATCCCGACGTCTATCGCTTCCTCGGCGGCGCTCCCGCCACCCGCGAGGAGACCTGGCGCAAGATCCTCGGCTCGCCCGGCCTGTGGGCGCTGCTCGGCTACGGCTATTGGGTCGCCGAGCGCCGGGAGGACGGCGCCTATCTCGGCCAGATCGGCTTCGCCGACTTCAAGCGCGACATGGCGCCGAGCATCGAGGGGCTTCCGGAGATGGGCTGGATCATGGCCCGGGAGGCGCAGGGCCGGGGCTATGCGACCGAAGCCGTCCACGCCGCCCTGGCCTGGGCCGACGAAGCGCTCGGCGGCGGGGAGATCGTCGCGATCATCAGCCACGACAATGCCGCCTCGATCCGGATCGCCGAGAAAGGCGGCTTCAGCCGTCGCGAAGAGGCGCTCTACAGAGGCGAGCCGATACTCCTGTTCCGCCGGCCGGGGCGCTGACGCCCTTCCGGCCGGCTCAGATCAGCTCGCGGACGATGTCCTTGCCGATCGTCCGGGCGATCCGGCCGCGCCCCTTCGCCCCCCGAGCCATCGCCCTGGCGAAATTGGCCGCCTCGGCGAGATCGAAAGACGGCGGGAACGGCGGCTCGTCCGGGTCGACGACGGCTTCGACGAGGCAGGGGCCGGGCGTCGCGAGAGCGTCGCGAAGCTGGCCGCCGCAGGCTTTCGGATCCTCGATCCTGATTCCCCGGATCCCGCACGCCTCCGCCACCTTGACGAAGTCGATCGGCTCCAGCTCGACTCCGAACTGGGGATTGCCGAGCTTGCCGAGCTGCTCCCACTCGATCATCCCGAGCATGTCGTTCCTGATCACCACCAGCTTCGCCGGCAGGGCGTATTTGCGCAGGGTGACGAGATCGCCCATCAGCATCGAGAATCCGCCGTCGCCGATCACCGCCGCGACCTGCCGGCCGGGATGGGCGATCGACGCTCCGATCGCATAAGGCAGGGCGCAGGCCATCGTCGCCAGGGTCCCCGAGCAACTGAAGCCTTGCCTGCCGGTCAGCTGGGCGTGGCGTGCCGTCCAGGCCGTGTTCGTCCCGGAATCGCAGATCAGGATCGCGTCCTCGTCGAGGAGCCTTCCGAGCTCGCGAAGCACGACCGCGGGCTTCATCGGGACGTCGTCCCGGCCGCCCCGGTCGGCTAGCAGCTCCCGCCATTTCGCCATGTCGGCCTGGGCCCGGTCGAGGAAGCTGCGGTCCGGCTTGCGCTCGACTCGGTCGAGAAGCGCCCGAAGCACCTGCGCGCAATCGCCGACGAGGCCCGCCTCGACCGGATAGCGAAGGCCGATGCGCTTCGGATCCCGGTCGATCTGGACCCCGCGCGCGTCGCCGGGCGCGGGATAATATTCGATATAGGGGAAGGTCGAGCCCGCGATCAGCAAGGTGTCGCAGGCTTTCATCGCCGCCTGGGAGGGCTGGGTCCCGAGCAGGCCCACGCCGCCCGTGGTGAACTCGCTGTCGTCCGGGACCGCGGCCTTGCCGAGCAGGGCCTTGCCGATCGGCGCTCCGAGCCGCTCGGCCAGCTCGAGCAGCTCGTCGCGGGCTCCGAGTGCGCCCTGGCCGGCGAGGATGAAGACCTTCCGCCCCGAATTGATTATCGCCGCGGCCCGGTCCAGCGCGGCTTCGTCCGGAAGCCCGCCGGCGAGCGCCATCCGGTGGGAAACGTGGCCGGCGACATTGCCCTTCGATCGTTCGCCCCGGCCCAGCGTCATCGACTGGACGTCGATCGGGATGGTGACGTGCGCCGGCGCACGGGAGGCGAGGGCGGTCCGGCAGGCAAGCTCGACGACATTCTCGACATGGGCGGGGCCCATGATCCGCGCGTTGTAGGCGCAGGCGTCGGCGAAGAGCTTGTCGAGCTCGACGTCCTGCTGGGTGAAGGTCGAGAGCAGATCGTGGTGCTGGAGGCCGGTCACGGCCAGCACCGGAACATGGTCGAGCTTGGCGTCGTAGAGGCCGTTGAGCAGGTGGATTCCGCCCGGCCCGGAGGTCGCGAGGCACACCCCCAGTCGACCTGTGAACTTGGCATAGCCCACCGCCGCCAGCGCCGCCGTCTCCTCGTGCCGAACCTGGACGAAACGGATCGAATCCTGGCGCAGCCGCAGCGCCTCCATGATCCCGTTGATGCCGTCGCCGGGCAATCCGAAGATCGTGTCCACGCCCCAGGCGGACAGGGTGTCCAGCAGGATGTCGGCGGCGGTGCTGGCCATGGCGCGCTCCTCTTCGACGCTTCGATGCGTGGGAGGCGGTAGAGTTCCCGAGGGTCATGACGATTGATAGGCGCCTCGACTGTCCGTTCCCGGACGCCCGCTGTGCGGATCGAACGCATCTCCGGTCATCCGCCGTTCACGAAAACATCTGTAGTCGAGCAAAAGCCGTCACGTTCAGGGAGTTGGCACAACTCCTGCTACGCTCGTGACAGGCCGGCCGAAGAGCCAATTGGGGGGATGCAATGGGATTGGGCGTTTGCCGACCGGGTTCGCGCCGGCTGCTTGTCGGAGGCTCGGTCCTCGCTCTTGCCGTCGCCGCGCCCGCGCTCGGCCAGGAGACCGGCGACGCGCCGCCGCCCGAGCCGACCCTTCCGGCGTCGGTCGAGGGGCCAAAGACCTTCCTTCCGGCCGATTTCACCCGCTTCGCCCCGCGCAACGCGCTCGACATGCTTCGCAACGTCCCGGGTTTCACCATCCGCGAGGCGACCCAGGAGCGCGGGCTCGGGACGGCGACCGGCAACGTCCTGGTCAACGGCCAGCGCATCTCGGGCAAGTCGAACGACGTCCTGACCGAATTGAGCCAGATCCCGGCTTCGAATGTGGTCCGGATCGAGATTCGCGACGCCGCGACCCTCGACGTGCCCGGACTGTCGGGTCAGGTGGCGAACGTCGTCGCCAAGGCCGGCGGCATTCAGGGCCAGTTCGCCTGGCGGCCCGAATTCCGGCAGCGCAACACCGACCCGCTGCTCACCCGCGGCGAGGTTTCGGTGAGCGGCAAGATGGGCAATATCGACTATACGGTAGGGCTTCAGAACCAGTCCTTCCGCTCCGGCGCCAACGGACGAACCAACATCTTCCGAGCGGACGGCGAGCGGACGGAAGCCCGCTACGACGTCTTCACGGGCAACGGCGAGAATCCGAAGGCCAGCGTCAAGCTCGCCTGGGACGGCCCCGGAAGCTCGGTGGGCAATCTCAACGGATCGGTTCAGGGTTTCTATTACGACTATCGCGAGAGGGGAGAACGGTTCAGCCCCGGCCTTGCCGACCGAATCCGGCTGGTCGCCAATGACGAGGACAGCTGGTCCTACGAGCTCGGCGGGGATTATGAATTCGCGCTGCTCGGCGGCCGCCTCAAGCTGATCGGGCTCGCCCAGGGCGGCCATACGCCTTTCTCCCAGGATGTGCGCACCAGCTTCGCCGACGGAGCGCCGGACACAGGCAGCCGTTTCGACGAGGTCGCCGACACGAGCGAGCGGATCGGCCGCGCCGAATATCGGTGGAAATGGGGCAAGAACGACCTTCAGGTCTCCGCCGAGGGCGCGTTCAACAGCCTCGACAATATCAGCAACTTCCTCATTTTGCGCCCGAACGGCGAATATGAGGAGATTCCCCTGCCGGGCGGCACCGCGACGGTGAGGGAGGATCGCTACGAGGTGATGGCGAGCCTTGGACGCCCCTTGACGCCCAAGCTCAGCATCCAGCTCGCCGCCGGCGGCGAATATTCGAACCTTCGCCAGACCGGCCCCGGCGGCCTCAGCCGGAGCTTCTGGCGCCCTAAGGGGCTGGTCTCCGCGGCCTGGAAGGCGACTCCGCGGCTCGACGTCAACCTGAAGCTCCAGCGCCGAGTCGGCCAGCTCAACTTCAGCGACTTCCTCGCCCGGGTCAACCTCAACAACGACAGCACCAATGCCGGCAACGTCGATCTCGTTCCGCAGCAGAGCTGGGAGGCGGACCTCGAGGGCATTCGCAACCTAGGCCGCTACGGCACCACCACGCTTCGCCTCTACGGGCGCCTGTACGAGGACGTGGTCGACATCGTGCCGATCGGCGCCACCGGCGAATCCATCGGCAATATCGACAGCGCGCAGGCCTATGGCGCGGAGTGGAAGACGACCTTCAACTTCGACCCGCTCGGCTGGAAGGGCGCCAAGCTCGACGCCAGGGTCCAGGTTCAGAGGACCCGGGTCGAGGATCCGCTGACCGGGCAAAGGCGGCCCATCTCCAGCAGCCTCATGCGCTTCTTCGACATCACGCTTCGCCACGACATTCCGAACAGCGACTGGGCCTATGGGATGAACCTCAATCACCAGCTCAATGCCCTGAACTACCGGTTGACGGAAGTCGGCCGGCAGTGGGAAGGTCCCTATTGGGGAAGCCTCTACGCCGAGCACAAGGACGTGTTCGGACTGACCGTCCGGGCGAGCGTCGGCAACGTGCTGGCCGCCCGGAGCATGTGGGACCGGACCGTCTATGTCGGCCGCCGGACCGGGCCGGTAAGCTTCATCGAGCGCCGCGACCGGCTGATCGGCCCGATCTTCAGCTTCCAGGTGCGGGGGAAGTTCTAGAGCCTGAATTCCTCCCCGGCATTTCCCCCTCCCCGCGAAATCGCAGGGAGGATTCAATTAGAACAGGGTCGTGATCCAGTAGAAGATCGCGCCGACCGTGGCCGAGGCGGGGATGGTGATCACCCAGGCGAGAACCACGTTCTGAGCCACTCCCCAGCGGACCGCCGAGGCCCGCCGGGCGACTCCGGCGCCGATGATCGAGCCGGTGATCGTGTGGGTGGTGGAGACCGGAATCCCGAGCCAGGAGGCGCTGAACAGCATCACCGATCCGCCGGCCGAGGCGCTGAAGCCCTGGTGCTGCGAGAGCTTGGTGATGCCGGTGCCCATCGTCTTGATGATCCGCCAGCCGCCGCTCAGGGTGCCGAGGCCGATCGCGACGTAGCAGCTGATCGCGACCCAGTGCGGGACGTGGAACTCGCCCGTGAGATAGCCGGTCGAGTATAAGAGGACGGTGATGATCCCCATCGTCTTCTGGGCGTCGTTGAGGCCGTGGCCGACGGAATAGGCCGCCGAGGAGACGAGGTGCAGGGATCGGAAGCTGCGCTCGGCGCCGCGGGCGCTCGCCCGGAAGGCCAGCCAGCTCGTCAGGAGCATGATCAGCATCGCCAGCATCATGCCCAGGAGGGGAGACAGGACGATCGCGATGAGGGTCTTGTTGAGCCCGGTCCACTGCACCCCGGTTAGTCCCGCATGGGCCACCCCCGAGCCGACCAGGCCTCCGACCAGAGCGTGGCTGGAGGAGGAGGGTATGCCCTTGAGCCAGGTGACGACGTTCCAGAACATCGCTCCGATCAGCGCTCCGAAGACGACGGCGGGAGTGATCAGGTCCTTGTCGATCAGGCCCTTGCCGATCGTGTCGGCGACCTTGTGCAGGCTCGGCACCGCAAGCGAGAGGAAGTAGGCGGCGAAGTTGAAGAAGGCGGCGAAGGCGACCGCCTGGACCGGGCTGAGCAATCGGGTCGCGACCACGGTCGCGATCGAGTTGGCGGCGTCGTGGAGCCCGTTCAGGAAGTCGAACGCGAGCGCGATCAGGATGAGGCCGATGAGCAGCGGCAGGGCCAGCTCGTGCATGTGCTGTGCGCTCCTCAGGCGTGGTCGATGACGACGCCGGAAATCTCGTTGGCCACGTCCTCGAAGCGGTCGAGGACCCTTTCGAGGTGGCTGTAGATCTCGCGGCCGACGATATAGCCCATCGCATTGCCTTCGCGATGCCGAAGGAACAGCGCCTTCAGCCCCGCGTCGTGGAGGTGGTCCGCCTCTTCCTCGAGGTGGACGATCTGCTCGGTGATCTTGTCGAGCTTGGGATGGTTGCTGCCGATGTTGCGCATCAGCGGCATCGCCTCGCGGACCAGCTTCGCGCCCTGCTCGGCGAGCGCCGCCATGTCGCGCATCTGCGGCTCGAAATGGGCGACCTCGAACTGGGTGATGGCCTTGGCCGTCTTCTGCATCTCGTCGATGGCGTCGTCCATCGAGGAGATGAGATCGGTGATCGCGCTCCGGTCGAACGGAGTGATGAACGTGCGGCGGACGGCGTGGAGGACCTCGCGGGTGACGTCGTCGGCCTGATGCTCGAACTCCGAGATCTGCCGGCAGGCGTCCTGGATTCCCTCCTCCTTCGCGAACATGCGGCTCATCACCTCGGCGCCGCCGACCAGGGTCGCCGAATGGCGCTCAAACATGTCGAAGAAGGCCGCCTCCTTGGGCATGAGCGCGCGGAACATCTTCAGCATCGTTTCCCCCTGTGTTGCGCCGCCCTGTACAGGCACGGCGGGGATTATTCCACTTCCGGATCAGGGTCCGGGTCCAGCGCCCGGATCAGCTCCGCCAGGTCACTCTCGGCGACGGCCGCGGCCGCTTCGTGCGGAGCGAACCAGCGCCGTTCGCGCTGGCTCTTTTCGGGCCAGTCGTCGCGTTCCTCCTCTACCCGCATCCGGAAGAGGTGGACCAGGGCCGGCACCGCGCCGCGGAGGCGCCGGCGTTTTTCGTAGGAATAGAGGCCGATCGCTTCCGGGTCGACCGCTCCGACGATGCCCGCTTCCTCGAAAGCCTCCTGCGCGGCGGATTCGGGCGGGCTCTTGCCGGCGATGGGGTTGCCGCGCGGAACGACCCAGCGCCGGGTGTCGCGCGAGGTGATCAGCAGCACTTCCAGCCTCCCGCCGGCGGTCCGGCGCACGGGCAGGACCCCATATTGAGTCAGCACGGCCCGTGCTCCCCCAGCCGCGGCGCCGGCGCCCGCGCGACCTGCCGCCTGCCGTCGATGACGATGGGCGAGGCGAGGCCGGGCGTCTCGCCGTCGATCCTGAGGCCGCGATGGACGACCTGGGGATCGGCGAAGACCGAGTCGACGGCGTTGATCGGGCCCGCCGGAATTCCCGCCGCCTCGAGCGCTTCGGACAATTCGCGCAGCCCGCGCCCGGCCATCGCCTGCTCGATCAGGGGGATGAGGGCGGCGCGGTTGACGACCCGGGCCGGGTTCGTCCGGAAGCGATCGTCCCCGACCAGGGCCTCCAGACCGAGCAGTCCGCACAGCCGCTCGAACTGGCGGTCGTTGCCGACCGCGACGATGATCTCGCCGTCGGCGACCCGGAAAGCCTGGTAGGGGACGAGATTGGAATGGCCGTTGCCCATGCGCGTCGGAACGTCGCCGGACACCATCCAGTTCAAAGCCTGGTTGGCGAGCACCGCCACCTGGGTGTCGAGAAGGGCCATGTCGATATGCGCGCCCTTGCCGCGGCCGTCGCGGTCCCTGAGCGCGGCGAGGACGGCGACGGTCGCATAGAGGCCGGTGAACAGGTCGGCATAGGCGATCCCCGATTTCTGAGGGGGGCCGTCCGGCTCGCCGGTCAGCGACATCGCACCGCCCATCCCCTGGACGATGAAATCGTAGCCCGCCCGGGCCGCGTAGGGGCCGGTCTGGCCGAAGCCGGTGATCGAGCAATAGACGAGGCGCGGGTTGATCGCGGCGAGGGAAGGGTGGTCGAGCCCGTACCTGGCGAGGCCGCCGACCTTGAAATTCTCGATCAGGACGTCGGCCTCGGCCGCCAGGGCCCGGACCTGCGCCTGCCCCTCCGCCGTCTCCAGGTCGATAGCGAGCGACCTCTTGCCGCGGTTGCAGCTGTGGAAATAGGCCGAAGCCCCGTCCGCGGCGAAGGGCGGGCCCCATTGCCGGGTGTCGTCGCCGGTCCCGGGCCGCTCGACCTTGACGACCTCGGCGCCGAGGTCGGCGAGCAGCTGCCCGGCCCAGGGCCCGGCGAGGACCCGCGCGAGCTCGACGACCTTGAGGCCGGCGAGAGGCTTATCCATCAGCCGTCGCCGCGGCGAAAGCCGGGACCTCGGGACGAGAAGTCGCCACGGGTCCTCCCGAGACCCCGGCCTCCGCCGGGGTGACGGCGCGTGCCCCTGCCGCGACCCGCCCCGTCAAAAGGCCGAGATCCCGGTGATCGCGCGGCCGAGGATCAGGCCGTGGACGTCGTGGGTCCCCTCATAGGTGTTGACCGTCTCCAGATTGGAGGCATGGCGCATCACCTGGAACTCCGCCGAGATGCCGTTGCCGCCGTGCATGTCGCGGGCGACCCGGGCGATGTCGAGGGCCTTGCCGACATTGTTGCGCTTGATGAGGCTGATCGTCTCCGGGATCAGCTCGCCCTCGTCCATGCGGCGGCCGACCCTCAGCGCGGCCTGGAGGCCGAGGCTGATCTCGGTGATCATGTTGGCGAGCTTCATCTGGACCAGCTGCGTCGCCGCGAGCGGCCGCCCGAACTGCTTGCGGTCGAGCGTGTAGGTCCGGGCGGCCTGGTAGCAGGCCTCCGCCGCCCCCATCGAGCCCCAGGCGATCCCGTAGCGCGCCCGGTTCAGACAGCCGAACGGCCCCTTCAGGCCGGAAACGCCCGGCAGAAGCGCCTCTTCCGGCACCTCCACCCCATCCATCACGATCTCGCCGGTGATCGAGGCGCGCAGCGAGAGCTTCATCCCGATCTTGGGGGCGCTGAGCCCGGCCATGCCCTTTTCCAGAAGGAAGCCGCGGATCTTGCCGTCGTGGGCGTCCGACTTGGCCCAGACGACGAAGACGTCGGCGATCGGCGAGTTGGTGATCCACATCTTGGAGCCGGAGAGCCGGTAGCCGCCGTCGATCTTCTGGGCGCGGGTCCGCATCCCGCCCGGATCGGAGCCGGCGTCGGGCTCGGTCAGGCCGAAGCAGCCGATCAGCTCGCCCCTGGCCAGGCCGGGCAGCCATTTGCGCTTCTGCTCCTCGGAGCCGTAGGCGTGGATCGGGTGCATGACGAGGGACGACTGGACGCTCATCGCCGAGCGGTAGCCGCTGTCGACGCGCTCCACTTCGCGCGCCACCAGCCCGTAGCTGACATAATTGAGCCCCGCCCCGCCATATTCGGGCGGGATGGTCGCCCCGAGCAGGCCGAGCTCGCCCATCTCGGACATGATGTCGCGGTCGAAACGCTCGTCGAGAAAGGCCTCGGTCACCCTCGGCTGGAGCTTCTCGCGCGCATAGGCCCGTGCCGTGTCGCGGACGAGCCTTTCCTCGTCGCTGAGCTGCGCCTCGAGCGCGAACGCATCCTCCCAGTCGAACCTGCCAATCGCCGCCTCGGCCATCTCAATCCCCAGCTTCCTTGGAAAAGGGGTCCATTCGCTCTTTGGGCAAGGTCTGTCTACACCCCGGTTGCCGTTGCGCGGTCGGCCCCGAGCCAAGGCCCTTTCGCCAAAGCACGGCTTCGCTATGCTCGCCCGATGCCGAGCGGACCTTCGCGACTGCGTCCCGCGCTTTGGGTGGGCGTTCTGGCGGCGCTTCCGTCGGCGGCGGCGATCGGCGCGCCCGCGCCCGCGACGACGAAGAGCCAAATCCGCTCGCAGCCGCCGGACGTGACCGACCGGAAGCTCAAGGGCCTGGTCTGGAGCCTGTTCGAGAAACAGGATCACCGCGGAAGGAAGCCGCCGACGCGGCCTCTGTCCGGGCTGTACCTTCGCACGAAGACCCAAGCGACGCACGTTCCGGGCCTTTGCCGGTACGACAGCGTCCGGGTCGAGTTCGAGCCCTTGAACGGCGGCGACGAAGGGCCCGACGCGCCGGTCAGGCCGGTCGGGCTGACCTCGACATCCAATTTCACGTTCCTGTCCGACCCGCCCGCCGAATATCGAGACGTCCGCCAGGATCGCCTCGGCTCGGCCGGGCAATGCTCCAGCCTCCCCAAGGACCGGCCCTTCTTCGGCGCGAGGGACGAAGAGACGGCGACCGACGGTTATCGCGCCTGGCTCGCCCTGCGCGAATCGATCCGGGCCGGCCGGAAATTTCCGCTGGAGTGCAACCTCACCCGCCTCGACTCCGAACCGTGCGAGGCGGTCGTCGCCGCCTTGAAGCCCGAACGTCTGTCGGACGTCGAGACCTGCGAATCGGAGCTCGGCACCGTCTGCCACGCGCTCTACTTCGAGGATCGGATGGTCAGGGTCCTGACGACCGGACACGTCTATCCGGGCCCCAGGGCCGGCATCGTCCTCGGCGCGAAGCTCGAAAGCCTCATCGTCCTGACGCACGAGGTCGTAGACTGACCGGACAGGGTGGGATTCGAACCCACGGTGGGCGTGAACCCACGGCGGTTTTCAAGACCGCTGCCTTAAACCACTCGGCCACCTGTCCAAGGTGAGGCGGCTCTAGCCTGTCCGTCATCCCGGCGAAAGCCGGGACCTCGGCGATGATCGACGCTTGCGCCTTCCACCCGGCGAGCTCCCGGCTTTGGCCGGGATGACGGCAGCGCAAGGCCGCGCGTGCACATGGCGCGCCGAGCCGAGTATCGGCGGCTTCGCCCCTGTGGCATCAGGGATGCGAGTGGGAGATGAATGTATGCGTTTGTTGAGGGGCATGGCGGGCCTGGCCCTGGCCGCGGCGATGCTTCCCCTGTCGAGCTCGGCGCCGGCCCAGAGCGGGCTCAGCGAATCCGGCTTCAGGGCCTATCTGCCCCAGCTCGAGGCGCAGGCTCGGCGCGCGGGAGTCAGCGCCGGGACGATCGCGAGCGTCTTCCCCAGCCTGACCTTCAGCCCGCGCACCGTGGAGCTGGACCGCGCCCAGCCCGGCGGCCGGCCCGGAAGCAATGCCAACCCGCCCTTCGCGCCCTATCGCGCCCGCCACGTCTCGCCCGCCCTCATCGCCAACGGGCAGCGCCATTATGCCGCCAACCTGTCGCGCCTCCAGGCCATCGGCCGCCGCTACGGGGTCACTCCGTCGCTCCTGGTCGCCATCTGGGGGCACGAGACCAGCTACGGCTCGGTCACCGGCAATTTCGACCTTCTGAACTCGCTCGCCTCGCTCGCATACGACGGCCGCCGGAGGCAGCTCTTCTCGGACGAGTTCGTCGCGGCCCTGAAGATGATCGACCGCGGAGTGCCCAGGAACCGGCTCAAGGGCAGCTGGGCCGGAGCCACCGGCCACCCGCAATTCCTCCCGTCCGTCTGGCTTCGCCTCGGCGCCGACGGCGACGGCGACGGCCGCTCGGACATCTGGCGGAGCGAGCCCGACGCGCTCGCCTCGATCGCCAATTATCTCAGCAATGCGGGGTGGCGGCCGGGCGTGCCCTGGGGGGTGGCCGTCCGGGTGCCGGCGGGCTTCGACCGCAATCGGGTCCGCAACAACCTGCGCGCGCCGCGCTGCCCGAGGGTCTATGAGCGCCACAGCCGCTGGCAGACCTTCGGGGAATGGCGGCGCATGGGGATCGTCGTCCAGAACGGGATCTGGCCGCGCGACACGGAGATGGCCTCGCTGATCGAGCCGGACGGGCCGGGGGCGACCGCCTATCTCCTGACCACCAACTACCGCACCATCCTCGATTACAATTGCTCCAACTTCTACGCCCTCTCCGTCGGACTGCTCGCCGACGCCATCGCCCGGTGATCGCGTCGTCGTCGTGCCGGACTTGATCCGGCATCCATGAACACCGAGGCGACTCCGGCACGAACGGCGGTGTTCATGGACCCCGGATCAAGTCCGGGGTGACGAATCTTCCCGAGAGGGCTAAGCAGGAATCGAAGCTCCGGCCGCGCCGCCGCAATATCAGGGGACTGGTCTCAATCATGATCCGCAAAAGCCTGTTTCTATTAGCTTTCGCCGCCACGACCGCGCTTCCGGCCACCGCCGCCGCGCCGCCTTTCGAGACCGCGGCGCCGGTCGCCTACATGGTCGACCTGAGCTCGGGCGCGGTGCTTTACGCCAAGGATCCGGACCGCCGCATCCCGCCCGCGTCCATGGCCAAGATGATGACCACCCATCTCGCCTTCCACATGATCAAGAGGGGCGAGGCGAAGCTGGCCCAGATGTGCCAGGTCCGGCCCGAAACCTGGCGCCAGTGGCACGGTCCGCAGGCGGGCTCGACCATGTTCCTGTCGCCCGGCGAGCAGGTCAGCGTCGAGAATCTCCTGCACGGAATCGTCACCCTTTCGGGCAACGATGCCACCGTCGTCCTCGCCGAGTGCCTCGCCGGCACCGAGCAGGCCTATTCCGCCTTGATGAACGCGGAGGCCAAGCGCCTTGGAATGGCCAATTCCAATTTCGGCAACACCAACGGCTGGCCCGACGAGGGCGTGACCTTCACGACCGCCCGCGACCTCGCCAGGCTCGCCGCGGCGACCATCCAGGAGACCCCGGACCTCTACAAGAAATTCTACCAGATGAAGGAATTCACCTGGGGCAAGACGCTGGGCGCCGGAGCGCCGATCACGCAGGGCAACCGCAACCCGCTGCTCGGGCGGGTCCCGGGCGCCGACGGCCTCAAGACCGGCCATACCGCGGAGGCCGGCTACGGCTTCACCGGCTCGGCCGAGCAGGGCGGCCGCCGGATCATCATGGTCGTCGCCGGCCTCTCCAGCTTCAACCAGAGGATCGAGGAATCGGTCAAGTTCATGGACTGGGGCTTCCGCGCCTGGAAGTCGCAGCCTTTGTTCAACCAGAACGAGAAGGTCGCCGAGGCCCGGGTCCAGGGCAGCGGAGACGACACGGTGCCCCTGGTCGCCCCTCGCAGCATCGCCGTGACCCTGCCGGCCGGCTCGGCCGGGAGCATCCGGGCCAAGGTCGTCTACGACGGCCCGATCAAGGCTCCGATCGCCAGGGGCCAGCACGTCGCCGACCTCGTCGTCACCACCGCCGACACTCCGCCGCAGACCATGCCTCTGGTCGCCTCGGAGGCGGTCGGCGAGGCCGGCTTCTTCGGCCGGATCTGGAACGGCATCGCATCGCTGTTCGGCTGAGCGGGCGAGGTGAGGGGACGCTTCATCAGCCTCGAGGGCGGCGAGGGGGTAGGCAAGTCGACTCAGCTCAAGGCGCTCGCTGCCAAGCTCCGGAGCCGAGGCCTGGAGGTGGTCGAGACGCGCGAGCCGGGCGGAAGCCCCGGGGCGGAGGCGATAAGGGAGCTGCTTCTGGAAGGGGGCGACGACCGCTGGACTCCCGAGGCCGAGGCCCTGCTCTTCGCCGCGGCCCGGGCCGACCATGTCGCCAAGACCATCCGGCCCGCCATCGAGCGCAGCGCCTGGGTGCTCAGCGACCGCTTCCTCGACAGCTCGATCGCCTATCAGGGCGGCGCCGCCGGGGTGGGGATAGCAGCGGTCCGCACCCTTCACGAGATCGGCAGCGGCGGATTCCTGCCCGACCGGACCCTGCTCCTCGAGCTTCCGCCCCAGGCGGCGGCCGAGCGGCTCAGCATTCGCGATTCCGGGGGATCGGACCGGATCGGGGGCAGGGGCGGCGGCTTCCACGACCGGGTCGCCGGGGCCTTCGAGCAGCTCGCGGAGGAGGAGCCCGAGCGCTTCCGGAGGGTGGACGCCTCCGGCTCCGCCGAGGAGGTGACGGCAAGGCTGTTCGCCGCCGTCGAGGACCTGCTGTGAGCCTCGGCATGGATCGTCATCCTGAACTCGTTTCAGGATCCAGTCCTCCGCCTCCCGGGCAGGCGACCAGCTGGATCCTGAAACAAGTTCAGGACGACGGCCTGGGCGGATGGGAAGCCCTGCAACCATGACCCCCCTCTTCGGCCACGACCCGGCCGTCGCCGCCTTCCGCGACGCGCTCGATTCGGGCCGGCTCCACCACGCCTGGCTGATCTCCGGTACCGAAGGCGTCGGCAAGGCGCTCTTCGCCGAGAAAGCCGCCCTCCGGGTCCTGGCGCAGGGGCAGGGCCCCGTCGACATGGCCGGCCTCGACGTCCCCGACGACCATCCCGCCGCCCGGCTGGCCGCCGCGGGGAGCCACCCCGATCTGATGAAGCTCGAACGGCTGCCCAGGGAGAGCAGCTCGACCGGCGAGCTCGCCCGCAACATCAGCGTCGATCAGGTCCGCTCGCTCCAGCGCCTGTTCAACACGACCGCCTCGCTTTCGCCGTGGCGGACGGTGATCGTCGATTCGATCGACGACCTCGAGCGCAACGCCGCCAACGCCCTGCTCAAGAATCTCGAGGAGCCGCCGCCGAGCAGCGTCTTCTTCCTGGTCAGCCATTCGCCTGAGCGGCTGCTTCCGACGATCCGCTCGCGCTGCCGCACGCTTCGGCTGTCCCGCCTCGACGACGACGCCATGACGTCAGCCCTGCGCTCGGCCCTGCCCGACGCGAACGACAAGGAAATCAGCGACTTGGCCGCCGCCGGCGGCGGTTCTCCGGGCCGGGCGCTGGCCTGGCGGGGGCTCGACGTCGCCGGCCTCGACCGGGCCATGGCCGAGCTCGTGCGGGAAGGGGATCCCGGCAACGCCCGGCGCTCGGCGCTCGCCCAGAGCCTCGCGCTCAAATCGGCGCAGCCGCGCTACGAGGCCTTCCTCGCCCGGGCGCCCTCGGTCATCGCGGCCGAGGCGAAAGCGCGGCGAGGCCCGGGCCTCGCCCACGCGCTCGCCGCCTGGGAACGCGCCCAGGGCCTGGCCTCGAGCGCCCGAGGCCTGTCGCTGGAGCCGGAGAGCGTGGTGTTCGAGCTCGCCGGCATGCTCGCATCGCTGGCTCCGACACGCTAAGGCCCAGCCATGGCCGAGACCTTCTACATCACCACCGCGATCAACTATCCCAACGGGCTTCCCCATATCGGCCACGCCTATGAGGCGGTCGTCACCGACGTCATCGCCCGTTTCCAGCGCTCGATGGGCCGCGACGTCTTCTTCCTGACCGGAACCGACGAGCACGGCCTGAAGATGGCCCAGGCGGCGCGCGAGAGGGGCATTTCCCCGAAAGCGCTTGCTGACGAAATGTCGTCTATCTTCAGGACGATGGACGAGCAGCTTGAGATTTCGTTCGATCGCTTCATCCGGACCACCGACTCCGACCATCACCGCGCCAGCCAGGCCATCTGGGAGGCGATGGCGGAGCGCGGCGACCTTTACCAGGGCCGCTACGAAGGCTGGTATTCGGTCCGGGACGAAGCCTATTACGACGAAAGCGAGCTCGTCGCCGGCGAGGACGGCGGGAAGCTCTCGCCGCAAGGCACTGCGGTGGAGTGGACGGTCGAGGAAAGCTGGTTCTTCCGGCTGTCGGCCTACCAGGACCGGCTCCTCGCTCACTATCGCGACAATCCCGGCTTCATCCGCCCGGAAAGCCGGCGCAACGAGGTGCTTCGCTTCGTCGAGGGCGGCCTTTCCGACCTGTCGGTCTCGAGGACCAGCTTCGACTGGGGGGTCAAGGTTCCCGGCGACGAGCGCCACGTCATGTACGTCTGGCTCGACGCGCTCACCAACTATATTACGGGCGTCGGCTATCCGGACACCGAATCAGAGACTTACCGGAGGTACTGGCCAGCCGATATCCACATCATCGGCAAGGATGTGGTTCGCTTCCACGCGGTCTACTGGCCCGCTTTCCTGATGTCGGCCGGGCTCGAGCTGCCGCGGATGGTGTTCGGCCACGGCCACGTCCTGCTGCGCGGCGAGAAGATGTCCAAATCGGCCGGCAACGTCGTCGACCCGGTCGGGCTGATCGACCGGTTCGGCGCCGACTCGGTCCGCTACTTCCTGATGCGCGACGTCACTTTCGGCCAGGACGGAAGCTACAGCCCGGAGGCGATCGTGACCCGGGTCAACGCGGATCTCGCCAACAGCTTCGGCAATCTCGCTCAGCGCACCTTGTCGTTCATCGCCAAGAATTGCGGCGGGGTCCTGCCCTCGGGCGGGCGAGGGGAGGGGGCCGACGGCGAGCTTCTCGACCTGGTTCGCCGAACGACGGCCAGGGACGTGCCGGCCCTGTTCGGCGACCTGTCGCTGAGCCAGGGCATCGAGGCTTGGATCAAGGCGGTGTTCGCCTGCAACCAGTATATCGACGCCCAGGCGCCCTGGAGCCTCCGCAAGACCGATGCCGAGCGGATGACCGCGGTCCTCGCGACGCTGTGCGAGGCGATCGTCGACCTCGCCGTCGCCATCGCTCCGGTCGTGCCTCGATCGGCCGCGAAACTGCTCGACCAGATGGGCGTGCCCGCGGGCGAACGCGACTTCGCCGCCCTCGCCGACACCGGCCGCTACGCCCGTCTCGCCGGCTCGGGTTTCACCCTCGAGCCGCCGGCGCCTATTTTCCCGCGGCTGGAGCTGCCGGCGCAGGAGTAGCCGCACCGGGCTTGGGCAGGGCGGCGCTGGTCCTCGGGATGCGCTCGAGGCGCTGGCCCTTGCGGAGGACGAGCTGGCAGGTCTGCCGCCCTTCGCAGGCGATGATGGTCCCCGTCTTGCCGTCGACCCGGACGATCTGGTTGCCGAAGGCGAAAGCGTCGAAGCGGGGCGGGCCGGGCCGGGCGTAGACGGCCAGCCCGATGATCGCCCCGGCGATGACGATGCCGGTCGTGATCTTGCCGACCGCGGCGTCGATCGCCTCACCCATCATGGTCGAGCGCGAGACGCGCTCCGAAGCCTCGAATCGATCGTCGGTCATCAAGCTCTCCCCGGCCGCCCGGCCCTGCATAGCCGATGGCCGCTCGCCCGGTAACCGCTCCAAACATGACTTTTGGAGACACAAAGGGCGACGAGCGCTTGCGCGGAGGGGAGGGGATGGGGCTAAGGAGCGGGAATGTTCACCGACAGCCATTGCCATCTCAACTACAAGGGCCTGGTCGAGGAGCAGCAGGCGGTGCTCGAGCGCGCCCGGGCGGCCGGGGTCGGCACCATGCTCAACATCTCGACCCGCCACTCCGAATGGGACGAGGTGATCGGCCTCGCCGAGCGCGAGAGCGACGTCTGGGCCTCGGTCGGGATCCACCCGCACGAGGCCGACGCCCATCCGGACGTCCAGACCGCGACCCTGGTCGAGCGGGCCGCGCACCCCAGGGTCGTCGGGATCGGCGAGAGCGGCCTCGATTATTATTACGACCATAGCGACCGCGAGCGCCAGCGCTCCAGCTTCCGCGCCCATATCGCCGCGGCGCGCGAGACGGGCCTTCCGATCATCGTCCACACCCGCGAGGCCGAGGACGACACCTATGCGATCCTCGCCGAGGAGATGGGGAAGGGGGCCTATGCCGGGGTGATCCACTGCTTCACGGCCAGCCAGGACTTCGCCGACAAGGCGCTCGGCCTAGGCCTCTACGTGTCGATTTCGGGCATCGTGACCTTCAAGAATGCCAGAGACTTGCAATCTTCGGCGAAGACCGTCCCTTCGGAGCGGCTCCTGATCGAGACCGACGCGCCCTTCCTCGCCCCGGTCCCGCACCGCGGCCGGCCCTGCGAGCCCGCCTTCGTCGCCGACACGGCCCGCTTCCTGGCCGGCCTGCGCGGCGAGCCGGTGGAGGCCCTGGCCGAGCGCACCACGGCAAATTTCCGCAACCTTTTCAGCAAGGTCGCCGGATGAAGGTGACGATCCTCGGGAGCGGCACTTCGAGCGGCGTGCCCCGGGTCGGCAACGACTGGGGCGAGTGCGACCCGTCCAATCCGAAGAACCGCCGCCGCCGGGTCTCGATCCTGGTCAGCCACAACCAGGCCCGGATCCTCGTCGACACGGGCCCCGACCTTCGCGAGCAACTCCTCGACGCCCACGTCACGGGGGTGGACGGGGTCATCTGGACCCACGACCATGCCGACCATTGCCACGGCATCGACGACCTGCGCCAGCTCTACCACGCGCGCGGCCAGCCGGTGGACGGCTATGCGCGCCTCGAGACGCTCGAGAGCCTGAAGCAGCGCTTCGCCTACGCCTTCGACGGCAAGAGCGGCTATCCGGCGGTCGCCAACGGCCATCTGCTTCCCGATCACATGAACCTGAACGGGATTTCGGTCCAGGTCGTCGACCAGCCCCACGGCGACATCACGACCGCCGGCCTGCGCTTCGACGCGGGCGGCGCGTCTATCGTCTATTCGACCGATTTCAATGAATTGACGCCGGAAATGGAGATTAGATTCCAAGGCGTCGACCTGTGGATCGTCGACAGTCTGAGGCGCCGCCCGCATCCCACCCATCCCCATCTTGACCTCGCGCTCGACTGGATCGCAAGGCTCCAGCCGAAACGGGCGCTGCTCACCCATCTCGACAACAGCATGGATTACGACACGCTGATGGACGAGCTTCCGCAAGGGGTGGAGCCCGCCTTCGACGGGATGGAGATCGAGTTGTGAACGACGGCGACCAGGCTCTCAGCGTCCTCTACATGGTCGGGGTCCTGGTCCTCGTCGTCAGCGCCTTGATGGCGCGCCGAATTCCGCTCGGCCAGGGCATGAAGATGTTCGCCGGCTGGGTGCTGATCTTCCTCGCCGCCTTCGTCGCCTTCGCGCTCAAGGACGATTTCATGGCGCTGGGCAAGAGGATCCTCTCCGAAGGGCGTGGCGAGGGGCAGGTCGTCGCGGCCGGCAGGGAGCTTCGAATCCGAAAGTCGATGGACGGCCATTTCTGGGTGAATGCCGAGCTCAACGGCAAGAAGGTCCGCTTCCTGATCGACAGCGGCGCGACGGTGACCAGCATCTCGACGGCGACCGCAGCCCAGGCCGACATCGAGCCGGGCGGTTTTCCGACCGTCGTCCAGACCGCCAACGGAATCGTCCAGGTCCGGCGCGCTCGCGCCGGGCGGCTCAAGGTCGGGACGATCGAGCGGCGCGACCTGGCGGTGCACGTGTCCGAGGCGTTCGGACCGATGAACGTGCTCGGGATGAATTTCCTGTCCTCGCTGTCCGGCTGGGGCGTCGAGGGCCAATGGTTGGTGCTCAAGCCCTGAGGGGGCCGGTTCGGCCCGAAGCCGTCTGGATTTTACATAATGTATATTATCGCACTTAAGGATCGATGATCTCCGTGGCGCAATCCTCCACTTCCCTCGCCGACCTGGTCGAGATCATGCGCCGGTTGCGCGACCCGGCTCACGGCTGCGAGTGGGACCGGGCGCAGAGCTTCGAGACGATCGCACCCTATACGATCGAGGAAGCCTATGAGGTGGCGGACGCGATCGCCCGGGCGGACATGGACGAGCTGAAGGACGAGCTCGGCGACCTTCAGCTCCAGGTCGTCTACCATGCCCGGATGGCGGAGGAGATCGGCGCTTTCGATCTCGACGACGTCATGAAGTCGATCTGCGCCAAGATGATCCGCCGCCATCCGCACATCTTCGGCGACGAGGCCAGCAGTCCGGGCTGGGAGGCGCTGAAGGCGGCCGAGCGCCGCGAGGACGAGGACAAGAGCGCGATCGCCGGAGTCGCGCTCGCTCTGCCCGCGCTGAAGCGCGCGGAGAAGCTCCAGCGCCGGGCCGCCCGAATCGGATTCGACTGGCCCGACCCGGACGGGCCAAGGGCGAAGATCGACGAAGAGCTGGCCGAGATCGACTCCGCCGCGACGGCCGAGGAGCGCTCGGCCGAGCTCGGCGACCTGCTGTTCAGCGTCGTCAATTACGCCCGCCACCTCGACATCGACCCCGAAACCGCGCTTCGCCAAGCCTCGGCGAGGTTCGAGCGACGTTTCCGCAAGGTCGAAGAGATCGCCGACAGGCCTTTGAAAGATATGGATATCGAGGCGCTGGAGGCGCTTTGGCAACGCGCGAAAGGGTTGTTGTCCGACGTCTAACCGTCACCCTGACCTTGTTTCAGGGTCCATTTCTCCCCCCGCTTGGCGGGTTCGTCGCTGGAGGCTCGAACCAAGTGCAGCATGGCAGCTGTACTCCGGCTAGGCGCGCTGCTTGCTCTGCAGCCTTGCCCAATCCGCCTCGGACAACCGGACCTCGAACACCGTCTCGACGCCGTCGGTCCGCTGGCTCTCGATCCGGCCGTTGGCGTGAAGCCAGGCGATGGTCTCCCCGTCGGAGGCGCCGAGCGTCACCGTCCTGAGCTGCGCGCCCTTGCTGAGCTTGGCCGAGGCGCATTCGAGCAGTCGGTCCAGCCCTTCCCCGGTCAGCGCCGAGATTCGGATCACGTCGTCGCGCCGGGCCGATTCGGCCTTCACCCGCTCGCCCTCCTCCGGGTCGAGAAGGTCGATCTTGTTCCACGCCTCGACGAGCGGGGCGCCCCCCTCCCCTCCGGCGCCGATCTCCGCGAGGACGGCTTCGACGTCCTCGCGCTGGGCGTCGCTGTCGGGATGGGAGATGTCGCGGACGTGGACGATGAGGTCGGCCGAGATCACTTCCTCCAGCGTCGCCCGGAAGGCGGCGACGAGCTGGGTCGGAAGCTCGGAGATGAAGCCGACCGTGTCGGACAGGATCGCCTTGTCGAAGCCCGGCAGCTGGATCTCGCGCATGGTCGGGTCGAGGGTCGCGAACAGCAGGTTCTCGGCCATGACCTCGGCCTTGGTGAGGCGGTTGAACAGGGTCGACTTGCCGGCATTGGTGTAGCCGACCAGGGCGATGACCGGCCAGGGCGCGCGCTGGCGGCGGGCGCGATGGAGGGCCCGGGTCCTCGTCACCTGTTCGAGCTCCTTGCGGAGCTTGGCCATCCGGTCGCGGATCAGCCGCCTGTCGGCTTCGATCTGCGTCTCGCCGGGGCCGCCGAGGAAGCCGAAGCCGCCGCGCTGGCGTTCGAGGTGCGTCCAGCTCCTGACCAGCCGTCCCGCCTGATAGTCGAGATGGGCGAGCTCGACCTGAAGCCGCCCCTCCGCGGTGGCGGCCCGCTCGCCGAAAATCTCGAGGATAAGGCCGGTCCGGTCGATCACCTTGGCCTTGGTCGCGGTCTCGAGATTCTTCTGCTGGATGGGCGTGATCGGCGCGTCGACGATGACCAATTCGGCCTCGTCGCGGGCCACCGCCTCGGCGATCGATTCGACCTGGCCCGAGCCGAACAGGGTCGCCGGCCTGGGCGAGCGGATCCGGAAGTGGAGCCGGTCGGCGACCTCGACCCCGATCGCCTCGGCCAGGCCCGCGGCCTCGTCGAGGCGAGCGTCGACGTCGCGCCGCCCCCTCCCCGCCTTCATGTCGGGAAGGGCGACGATCGCCTTGGCGCCGCGGCTGAACTCGCCGTCGGTCGTTTGTTCGTTGAAGCTCAGGCGGCCGGCTCCTCGTCATCCTGCTCCATGAAGCTCACCGGCCTTTCCGGCTGCACGGTCGAGATCGCGTGCTTGTAGACGAGCTGCGACAGTCCGTCGCGCTGGAGCAGCATGCAGAACAGATCGAAGGCCGCAATTTCTCCCTGGAGCATCACTCCGTTGACCAGAAACATGGTCACGGGCTCGCCGGAGCGCCGGACCGCGCCGAGGAACGCCTCCTGGAGCAGGGCCGGCTTCCTGCCGCCGCCTCCGCTGGCGCCCTCCTCGAAGGCGCGCTCGATCTCGCTCATGTCGAGCGGATGCGCCGGCATGATCGTCGAGATGGCGTGCTTGTAGATGAGCTGGGCCTGGCCGTCGCGGCGCAGAAGCACCGAGAAATTGTCGAACCAGGTGATGATGCCCTGCAGCTTGACGCCCTTGACGAGGAACATCGTCACCGGAGTCTTCGAGCGGCGCAGGCCGTTCAGGAACAGATCCTGGAGGTTGTTGACCTTGTCGGCCATTTCCCACTCTCCTTATTGGCGGATCGTTGTCCGCGGAGGCGCCCGCGCAGGGCGTCTTTCATTATGTGGAGCGCAGCAGCCCCGAAACAATAGCATGCTCTGCCTCCCCATCGCAACGCGATGGGGAGGGGGACCACCGAAGGTGGTGGAGGGGTGACCTGGCACGGAGTCCGGGGTTGCGGTCCGGATCTTCGGCCTCGGAGCCAGGTCACCCCTCCACCAACCTACGCTTGGTCCCCCTCCCCGTCTTCGACGGGGAGGCAAATCATTCCTCAGGCTCGCCCTTGGTGTCGCCGATGCCGAGGGCCTTGAGCTTGCGGTGCAGCGCCGAGCGCTCCATTCCGATGAAGGTGGCGGTGCGCGAGATGTTGCCGGAGAAGCGGCGGATCTGGACCTTGAGATATTCGCGCTCGAACGTCTCCCGGGCCTCGCGGAGCGGGGTGCCCATGATCGCCTTGACCGCCTCGCCGGAGCTCAGGCTGGCCTGCTCGTTGAGGATTTCGGGCGGGAGCATGTCGAGCTCGATGCAGCCCACCCGCGCCCCGGGGGCGAGGATGATCGTGCGCTCGATGACGTTCCGGAGCTGGCGGACGTTGCCGGGCCAGTCATAAGCCTGGAGAGCCGCGACCGCGTCCGTCGAGAATTCGGGGGTCGGAAGCCTCTGCTCGGCGGCGTAGCGGGCGGCGAAATGGGCGGTCAGGGCTGGAATGTCCTCGCGCCGCTCGGCGAGCGCGGGCAGGTGTACCGGGACGACGTTGAGCCGGTAGAACAGGTCCTCGCGGAAGCGGCCGCCGGCAATCTCGTCGGCCAGGTGGCGCGAGGTGGACGACACCACCCGCATGTCGACCTTGACCATGCGCTGGCCGCCGACCCGGGTGAAGCTCTGGTCGGTCAGGACCCGCAATATCTTGGCCTGGGCCGGGATCGGCATGTCCGCGATCTCGTCGAGGAACAGGGTGCCTCCATGCGCCTGCTCGAGAAGGCCCGGACGGGCGAGCTCGCCCCCCTCCTCGACCCCGAACAATTCCTCCTCGACCCGCTCCGGGGTCATCCGGGCGGCGCTGACGACGATGAACGGCGCCCGAGCGCGGTTGCTCCAGTCGTGGAGGAGCCGGGCGGCCACCTCCTTGCCCACTCCGGCCGGCCCGGAGATCAGAACCCGGCTTCCGGTCCCCGCCACCCTCTTCAGGGTCGCCCGCACGGCGTTGATCGCGACGCTCGAGCCGGTCAGCTCGGTGTCCTGGCCGATCTGGGCGCGAAGGCTCGCATTCTCGCGGCGGAGCCGGTCGGTCTCGGTCGCCCGGGCGACGAGGTGGACGAGGTGGCCTGCCTCGAACGGCTTCTCGATGAAGTCGGCGGCGCCCTGGCGGATGGCGGCGACGGCGGTGTCGAGATTGCCGTGGCCCGAGATCATCAGCACCGGAAGCGAGGGATCGCGCTTCTTCACCTCCTCGAGCAATTGCAGCCCGTCGAGCTTCGAGCCCTGCAGCCAGACGTCGAGCAGGAGCAAGGACGGCCGCCGGTCGGCCAAAGCCTGGAGCGCCTCGCCGCTGTTGGCTGCGGTCCGGCACGAATAGCCTTCGTCCTCGAGCACCCCCGAGACCAAGTCCCTGATGTCCTGTTCGTCGTCCACGATGAGTATGTCGAGGGCCATGGTCTATCCGTCTGCCGATATGCTCTGGGGTTGCTCGTCCGCGGCCGCGTCGAGCCGGGCGAGGGCTTCGGAGTCGAAGACCAGCCGCACCAGGCTGCCGCCGCCGGGCGAATCGTCAAACTCGATATTGCCGAAATGCTCCTCGACGATCTTCTTGACGATGGCGAGGCCGAGGCCGGTGCCCTTCATCCGCGTCGTCATATAGGGCTCGGTCAGCCGGCCGCGGTCGCCGGGCAGGCCGATGCCGGTGTCGGCGACCTCGATGACGATCCGGCTCTCGGCATCGCGGATGGTGACCGAGACCTTGTCGTCCCCGCCCCTGCGCCCGTCCTCGCGCTTCTGCTGGATCGCCTCGACCGCGTTCTTGATGACGTTGGTCAGCGCCTGGCCGAGCTGGCGGCGGTCGCAGACGAGCAACGGCGAAGGCTCGGGTGCGTCGAGCCTGAACGCGATGTCGGGATGCGCGACCTGGTGGAGGAACAGGCTCTCGCCGACGATGTCGGCGATCTTCTCCTCGCGGAACACCGGCTTGGGCATGCGCGCGAAGGAGGAGAATTCGTCCACCATCCGCCGAAGGTCGCCGACCTGGCGGACGATCGTGCCCGTCAGCTTCTCGAAGGTTCCGGCGTCGGACGTGATCTCCTTGCCGTAGCGCCGCTGGAGCCGCTCGGCGGCAAGCTGGATCGGGGTCAGCGGGTTCTTGATCTCGTGGGCGATCCGCCGGGCGACGTCCGACCAGGCCGCCCGGCGCTGGTCGAGCAATTGCTCGGTGATGTCGTCAAAGGTGAGAACGTGCCCGCCCTCGACCCGGACCCGCTTCACCGCGAGCGTGCGCGGCTCCCCGCCCGAGGCGAACTGGATGATGTCCTCGCGCTGGTCGCTGTCGAGATGCGCGTCGAGCTCGGGCGCGAGCTCGGCGAGCTTGTGACCGATGGCGTGGCCCGTGTCGGTCTTGAGCAGGGCTTCCGCGGAGCTGTTGATCAGGCGGACGTTGCGCTCCTGGTCGAGCGAGATGATGCCGGCGGTGACTCCGGACAGGACAGCCTCGATGAAGGCCCGACGGCTCTCGAGCTGGGAATTGGCCGAGACGAGCGCGCCCGTTTGCTCCTGCAAACGACCGGTCATGCGATTGAAGGCGGTACCGAGCACCCCCAGCTCGTCCCTGTCGCTCGAAGCCGAGACGCGCGCGGAAAGGTCGCCCGCCGTGATGCGCTTTGCCGCATCGACCAGATCGCTGACCGGACGAACCAGGCGATCGGCAAGTCGCAATGCAATCCAAATCGTAGCGGCGAGAATGAGCAGGGAAACGACCAGCAGGGCGGCGTTGAATCGGAGCTGCAGAACCCTGGCGCGAGCGAGAAGCGCGCGATAGTCCCCCAGCACCGCGTTTGCGCGCCGGACCTGCCCGACCATTGCGGGGTCGTCGACCTTGGCGGCGTACAGATAGGCGTCCTTGGCGATCGGCAGCCGAGTCAAGGCGCCGACCCGTCCACCGCGCTGAACGACAACGCTCTCCTTGCCGCTGCGAACCGCAGCCAGCATCTCCGACGTGATGTCCTTTTCGATGGCGCGGTCATAAGGATTTACGAGAACGAGCGTTTTGATCTCCTGGCCCGGAGGGGCCGTCAGGATCACCGCCTCCGAAAGGCTGCGCTGGTAAACCTGGCGCGCAAAGCCGGCCCAGAATTCAGGACTTTCAAGAGGTGCCTCAGTGAGGAAGCCCGCGACGTCCTCGCTCATCGTCACTGTCTCTTGGCCTACCCGATTGAGCTCCTGGGTGTAGGTCTGCTGTGCCAATCCCGACGCATTCTCAATCATCCCCCTCGCTCGATTCGAAAACCAGAATTCGACTCCGGACTGAAAGAGCAGCGATGCAAAGACCACGACCATCAGCGTGGGTACGCTCGCGATCAGCGAAAACACCGCCGCAAGTCGGACGTGCAGGCGTCCCCTCCCCCCGATCGGAGAGCGGGCGGCGCGCCTCATGGCGACCCGGCGGGCAACCAAGACCATCAACGCCATCGCCGGCAGCAGATTTGCGACGAGAAGCAACGCGACAAGCGGCGGCGTGAGCAAAGCCTCCGTGCGCGTTTGTGAACTCACCACCCCGTAGCTTATCGCGGCCATCAGGATCAGGGCCGCGATGGCTCCGAACTCGACGAAGGCCACGAATCGGCTGCGCCGGAACAGGATCGCGAGGCGGCGTCGCCAGCGAGCAGGAGTTTGGGCTTTGATGGGAGCTTCGACGTTCACCCAACGGGGCTACCACAACCCTGTGGTAAAAAGAACACAGTATGTAGCGTGAATGGCTCGGCTTAGCGCGTGCGAACCATTTTTGCTCAGTACGACGCTCGGGCCCGATGGCTCCGCCGCAGCGGCGTCAACTCAGGTATCTCAAGAAATCTCAGTCCCAATATACGATCGATCGATCCGCTATATATTGAGCTAAAGGTGCTCAGGCCGCCGCCCGGCTCAGCCAGGGCGCGTAGAAATCGTACAGCATCGCCTCCGCCTTCCTGGCGTCGCCTTCCTTGTTGAAGGCGTTGCGGAACTCGGCGCTGCCGTGGAGGCCGCGGGTGTACCAGCCGACGTGCTTGCGGGCGCAATTGGCGCCGATCTGTGGGCCGTAATGGGCGAGCATGTCCCGATATTGCTCGATCAAGACGGCGAACTGCTCGTCGAGGGTCGGGTCGGGCAGGCGCTCGCCGGTGCGAAGCCAGTGGATCGCCTGGGCGAGCAGCCAGGGGCGGCCGTAGGCGCCGCGGCCGATCATGACCCCGTCGGCGCCGGACTGGTCGAGGGCGGTCTCGACGTCGTCGATCGTGCAGATGTCGCCGTTGACGATGACGGGGACGTCGACCGCCTGCTTGACCCGGCGGACGAAGGCCCAGTCGGCCGAGCCCTTGTACATCTGGTTGCGGGTGCGGCCGTGGACGGTGATCATCTTCACGCCGAGGTCGACGGCGATGCGGGCGAGCTCGGGCGCGTTGAGGCTGTCATGGTCCCAGCCCATCCGCATCTTCAAGGTGACCGGCACCTTCACCGCCTTCACGGTCGAATCGACGATCGCGGCGGCGAGCTTGAGGTCGCGCATCAGCGCCGAGCCGGCGTCGCCGTTGACGACCTTGCGGACCGGGCAGCCCATGTTGATGTCGATGATCGCGGCGCCGCGATCCTCGTTGAGCTTGGCGGCTTCCGCCATCTCCTTGGGCGTGCAGCCGGCGAGCTGCATCGAGACCGGATCCTCGATCGGGTCCCAGTCCGCCTTCTGGAGCGACTGGCGGGTCTCGCGGATCATCGCCTGGGACGCGATCATCTCGGTGACGGTGAGGCCGGCGCCGTAGCGCTTCACCGCCTTCCGGAACGGCCGGTCGGTCACGCCGGTCATCGGCGCGAGGATGACGGGCGAGCCGATCCGGACGGGTCCGATGTCTATGGGGGCCAGCTGGGTCATGGGAGGCGGTCAGATAAGGGTAAAGACGCTGGCGGGCAAGGTTGGGCTCGGCTAGGGCGCGCGCCATGGAGAGGATTGTCGCCCTTCTGGTCGCGGCGGGGAGCGGGAGCCGAGCCGGCGGCGGCGGCGTGCCCAAG
>DASTLX010000043.1:0-16060 GCA_035714565.1 Allosphingosinicella sp. | reverse complement strand
GATCGAGAAGATCGCGACGAGGCGGACATGAAGGCGTCCCCGCCCGCCGAGCCCCGCCTTTTCCGCGCGCCGGATGGCGAACCGCCGGGCGACCAGCACCATCAGCGCCATGGCCGGAACGAGCAGCGCAACCAGCAGCATCGCCACGGTTTCGGGCGTGATCGGCGAGTTGAGGCTGCCGCCCCGGGTCGTCACGAAATAGGTGACGGTCATGCTCGCGAGCAAAGTCGCGACCGTCGCGATCTCGATGAGCGGGATCAGCCGGCTACGGCGCACGATCACGGACACCCTGCGCCGCCAGCGCGGCCGGGGTCGGTTCGAGTGCGTTATCCTGGTCTCGGCGTTCACCAAGAAGCTTTAGCACAAGAATGTGGCATAAAGAACACAGTCTATGTGCTCAACTCGCCGCACGCCAGCGGGCGCTGGCCGCGTCCCGCCCTCAGGCGGCCGCTCTGCTCAGCCAGGGCGCGTAGAAGTCGCGGAGCATCGCCTTGGCGCGGGCGGGGTCCGGTTCCTTGTTGAAGGCGTGGCGGAATTCGGCCGAGCCGTGCATGCCCTTGGTGTACCAGCCGATATGCTTGCGGGCGACGCCGACGCCGACGGCCGGCCCGTAATGCTCCATCATCGCTTCATATTGTTCGAGGACGATTGCGAGCTGCTCGTCCATGCCGGGATCGGCGAGGCGCCCGCCGGTCCTCAGCCAGTGCATGACCTGGGCGAGGAGCCAGGGCCTGCCGTAGGTGCCGCGGCCGATCATCACGCCGTCCGCGCCGGAGAGGGCAAGGGCGCGCTCGACATCCTCGATGGTGCAGATGTCGCCGTTGACGATGACCGGGACGGAGACCGCCTCCTTGACCCGCCGCACGAAGGCCCAGTCCGCCTCGCCCTTGTAAAGCTGGTTGCGGGTGCGGCCGTGCACGGTGATCATGCGGACGCCGAGATCCTCGGCGATGCGGGCGAGCTCGGGCGCGTTCAGCGAGGAATGGTCCCAGCCCATGCGCATCTTGAGCGTCACCGGGAGGCTCACCGCCTTGACCGTCCCGTCGATGATGGCCGCCGCGAGCTTCAGATCGCGCATCAGCGCCGAGCCGGCGTCGCCGTTCACCACCTTCTTTACCGGGCAGCCCATGTTGATGTCGATGATGGCGGCGCCGCGATCCTCGTTGAGCTTCGCCGCCTCGGCCATCTCGCGCGGCGTGCAGCCGGCGAGCTGCATCGAGACGGGGTCCTCGATCGGGTCCCAGTCGGCTTTCTGGAGCGATTGCCGGGTCTCGCGGATCATCGCCTGGCTGGCGATCATCTCGGTCACGGTGAGCCCGGCGCCGTAACGCTTCACGGCCTTGCGGAACGGCCGGTCGGTCACTCCCGTCATCGGCGCCAGGATGACGGGCGAGTCGATCCGGACGGGTCCGATCTGGATGGGCGGCAGCTTGCTCATGGGAGGCGCGGAGATAAGGGCAAAGACGCTGGCGGGCAAGGTCGCCCCCGGCTAAGGCCCGCGCCATGGAGAGGATGGTCGCCCTTCTGGTCGCGGCGGGGAGCGGCAGCCGCGCCGGCGGCGGCCCGCCCAAGCAATATCGCCACCTCGCCGGCAAGCCCCTGCTCGTCCACGCCCTCGAAGGGCTGGAGCGGGCCGGGGCCGCCGAGGTCAGGATCGTGATCGGAGCCGGGCAGGAAGGGCTTTACCGGGACGCGCTCCGCGGGCGCCCCCTCCCCTCCCCGGTCGTCGGCGGCCGCGAGCGGCAGGACAGCGTCCGCAACGGCCTCGAGGCGATCGCCGCCGGGGGCGGGGCCGGGACGGTCCTAATCCACGACGCGGCCCGGCCTTTCCTTCCGCCGGCGGTGGTCGCCCGGCTTCGCGAGGGGCTCGCCGGCGCTCAAGGGGCGGTTCCGGTGCTTCCGGTGGTCGACACGCTCGCCCGGGCCGACACGGCGCTCGGCGACACCGTGGGTCGGGAAGGCCTGGTCCGGGTCCAGACTCCCCAGGCCTTCCGCTTCGAGGCGATCCTTTCCGCCCACCGCCAATGGCGCGGCGGCCTCGCCACCGACGACGCCCAGGTCGCCCGGGCCGCCGGGCTCCTTGTCGCGGCGGTGGTCGGGGCCGAGGCTCTGGAGAAGATCACTCATGAGGAGGATTTCGCCCGGGCCGAAGCGCGCCTCGCTTCCGCGATGACGAGCCGCACCGGCCTCGGCTTCGACGTCCATGCCTTCGCGGCCGGCGAGGAATTGTGGCTGGCGGGGATCCGGATCCCGAACGAGCGCGGACTGAGCGGGCACAGCGACGCGGACGTCCTCCTTCACGCGGTCACCGACGCCCTGCTCGGAGCGATCGGGGCCGGCGACATCGGCGACCATTTCCCGCCCAGCGACCCGCAATGGCGCGGCGCCGCCTCCTCGCTCTTCGTCGAGCATGCGCGAGCGCTGATCGAGGCCCGCGGCGGCCGGATCGACCATGTCGACGTCACCCTGATCTGCGAGGCGCCGCGTCTGTCCCCCCATCGCGAGGCGATGCGCGCCTCGCTCGCGGCCCTGTTGCGGGTGGCGCCCGCGCGGGTTAGCGTCAAGGCGACCACCACCGAGCGCCTCGGCTTCACCGGCCGCGGCGAAGGCATGGCCGCCCAGGCGGTCGCCACCGTCCGACTTCCGGAGGAAGACACGTGAAGACAGCCCTGATCGCCGCCTTGATCGCCGCCGCCCCCGCCGAGCAGCCGCAGCCCCCCTGCCTGACCCCGGCCCAGGTCGAGAACATGACCTTGTTCGCTCTCCCGCCGCTGCTCGAAGCCGCCGCGACCGCCTGCGCCCCGGAGCTGCCCGCCGACGCCTATCTTCTGAACGGCGGCCGGGCCCTCGCCCGGAGCCTGGCGGCGGACAGCGCCGGCCGCTGGGCCAGCGCCAATTCGATCCTGACCATGATGGCCAGGGACAAGTTTCCGGCCGGCCTGAGCGAGGCGACGGCCCGGGGCCTGCTCCACGACATGACCCTGAACGGCCTGAGCGTCGAGGGCGGCCGGGCGCAGTGCGGCCGGATCAATCGGGCCGCGGACCTGCTTTCGCCGCTGCCGCCGGCCAACCTGGCCGGGCTGCTGGTCCTGGCCATCGAGGTTGGGAGCGAGAACGACCGCGGCGACAAGGCGAAGTCCAAGTCCAAGGCCAAGTCGGGCACGGGAGTCCCCAAGCCGCCGCTCATCTGTCCAGCGACCCGGCCGTGACCGAAATCCGCGAGTCCGTTCTCCCCGCCGAGCTGCTCGACGCCGCCCGCCGGGTGGTCGAGGCGAGCCGGGCGGCCGGCCTGAGGCTGGCGGTGGCCGAGAGCTGCACCGGTGGGCTCGTCGCCGCCGCCCTGACCGAGATCCCGGGCTCGTCCGACGTGCTCGAGGCCGGCTTCATCACCTATTCGAACGAGTCCAAGATCGCTTTGCTCGGAGTGAGCGAGGACGTGGTGGAGACGTTCGGGGCGGTGTCGATCGCCGTGGCCTGGGGAATGGCCCAGGGGGCGCTGAAGCGCTGCGCCGCCGACACCGCGGTCGCCGTCACCGGGATCGCCGGGCCCGGGGGCGGAAGCGACAAGAAGCCGGTCGGGACGGTGATCTTCGCCCGCGCCCGCCGCGGCGCCGATCCCAAGGAGATCGTCGCCGACACCAAGCATTTCGGCGACCTCGGCCGAGGCGGCGTGAGGCTTCAGGCTGCGCTGTGCGCGCTGGAATTGCTGATGCCGGTTAAATCCTCCCCATCGGAAGATGGGGAGGGGGACCCCGCGTAGCGGGGTGGAGGGGTAGCTGGCGAACTCCTTAGAGGATCGCACGCGAACCCTCTGATTCGGCACCATTTACCCCTCCACCAGGCTTCGCCTGGTCCCCCTCCCCATCTGGCGATGGGGAGGATGCACTCGCACCGTAAAGCTCCCGCGCCCGGTCCTCGAACGCTCCGATCATCCGGCGCAGCGCTCGGTCGAACATCTGGCCGGCAAGGCTCTCGAAGATCCGGTTCTTGAACGCGAAGTCGACGCAGAAGTCGATCTCGGTTCCGCCCTCGCCGTCCGGCTTGAACACCCAGCTGTTCTGCAGATATTTGAGCGGGCCCTCGATATATTCGGTGTGGATCCGGGTCGGCCGCTGCTTCTCGACCCGCGAGGTGAAGGTCTCCTTGATCGCCCGGAAGCCGACGACGAGATCGGCGATCATCAGCGTCTCGCTGTCGGAGCGGACCCTGGTCGCCGCCACCCAGGGAAGGAACTCCTGGTAGCGCTTCACGTCGGCGACCAGATCGAACATCTGCTCGGGCGTATAGGGCATTCGCCGGGTTTCGGTGTGCCGCGGCATGGCTAGACCGTCGTCCCGGCGGACGCCGGGACCCCAGCGAGACCAGGCGCGGTGCTCTTCACCCCCTGGGACCCCGGCCTTCGCCGGGGTGACGGATTGCGAGCTTCGCTTCCCTCGCCGCCTTCATCTTCGCGAAGTCGTCGCCGGCGTGATAGCTGGAGCGGGTCAGCGGCGAGGCGGCGACGAGCAGGAAGCCCTTGGCCCGGGCGATAGCGCCGTAGGCGGAGAATGAAGCGGGGGTGACGAACTCCTCGACCTTCGCGTGCCTCGGGGTCGGCTGGAGATACTGGCCCATGGTCAGGAAATCGACGTCGGCCGAGCGCATGTCGTCCATCACCTGGTGGACCTCGAGGCGCTGCTCGCCGAGGCCGACCATCACGCCCGACTTGGTGAAGATGGTCGGGTCCTGCCGCTTGACGCTTTCGAGGAGGCGGAGCGAGGCGTAGTAGCGCGCGCCCGGGCGGATGGTGGGGTAGAGGCGCGGCACCGTCTCGAGATTGTGGTTGTAGACGTCGGCGCGCGCGGCGACGATCGCCTCGACCGCGCTCTCGGGCTTGTTGCGGAAATCGGGGGTGAGGATCTCGATCGTGGTCGAGGGGGTCGTCCGGCGAAGCGCCTCGATCACCCGAACGAACTGCTTCGCCCCGCCGTCGGGAAGGTCGTCGCGGTCGACCGAGGTGACGACGATATGGGTCAGGCCGAGCTCGGCGGCGGCGATGGCCACATGCTCGGGCTCGAGCGGATCGACCGCCCTCGGCATCCCGGTCTTGACGTTGCAGAAGGCGCAGGCGCGGGTGCAGGTGTCGCCCAGGATCATCACCGTCGCGTGCTTCTTGGTCCAGCACTCGCCGATATTGGGACAGGCCGCCTCCTCGCACACGGTGGCGAGGTTCAGGCTCCGCATCAGCTTCTTCGTCTCGGCGAAGCCGGTGCTGGTCGGCGCCTTGACCCTGATCCAGTCGGGCTTGCGCTGGCGCTGCGGCCGGGGCGGGGTCAGGATCGGATCGGCTTCGCTCATGGCGGCCAGATAGCGATGCTCGCCCCTGTTAACAACAAGCCGGAGCGCTACCGGCCGGGCCGAAGCGAGTTTCCCGAGCGGCCGGATCGAAAATCCGCGAGCCAGGTCAGCGGATTCCAGCTCGCCTCGCCCTTGAGCGAGAAGGTGATGAACTCGGCCCTTCCGCCGAGAGCCTCGACCGGAACCGCTCCGCCGAGCCCGTCCATGGCTAGCGGAAACCGGCTGTCGGCGCTGTTGTCGCGATTGTCGCCAAGGAGGAAGAGGCGCCCGGCGGGGACCTTGTACGGCGCGGTATCGTCCTGGCGGGTCGGATAGAGGTCGAGGACCTCGTAGGACCGCCCGCCGGGCAGGGTTTCCCTGAGGACGTGGAGACTGCAGGAGGGCGAGCCGCGCTCGCTGAGCGTCGGGCAGCGAAGGTTCGAGTCGGCCCGGACGCGGCGATACCCGAGGTCGACGGTCGGGACCCGCTTGCCGTTGAGCCAAAGCCGGCCGCTGACCATCTGCACCGTGTCACCCGGCAGGCCGACTACCCGCTTGATGAGATCCTCGGTCTCCCCGGCCGCGGTTCGCGCCACGATCACGACGTCGCCTCGTTCGGGAAGCCGGCCGAACAGGCGGCCCCGGATGAACGGCAGGAGGTGGAAGCTCGGCGACACGTAGGACCAGCCATAGGGATATTTGCTGACGAGGAGGCGGTCGCCGACGAGTAGCCCCGGCATCATCGATTCCGACGGGATGTAGAAGGGCTTCGCGACAAGGCTGTGGAAGCCGAGCACGAGCAGGGCCAGGACGGCCCAGCTGCGAATTTCGGCGAGCCACTTCGTCCGCCGCGGAGGTTCGGGGGTGTCGGTCATGGCGCGAACCAAGCCGTTCGCGCTCCCGCGCGCCACCGACGTCGTGTCCGGACAGGCGGAAAAACGTGTCCCGACAACGGCCGGGCCGTCCACCCTCTACCGGGACTGGAACTCCTCATAGCTGAGAGCGCCGTCGCCGTCCCGGTCGAGCGCCCGGAAGGCCGAGCGGCTATCGTCGGCGGAGGCGGCGATCGACGGCGCCGCCAGGCCTCCCCCCATCGCCGCTCCGGCCGCGACCGCCGCCGCGATCCGCCACAGCGACGTGCGGCGGAGGCGGACGCTTGCTCCAGGCTCGAGCTGCTCGTCGATGATCGACCGGACGGCATCGCTGACCGTGCGGCCCTCGAGCCGACATTTCTCCCTGAACGCCGCCTTGGTCTCGTCCGGTAGGCGGATCTCGATCGAATCGTTCTTCTTGGTGAATTTCGCACTCGCCATGGGACGCTCCCGGAAATTGCCGCCAGCTTATCGCGGCGGCGGGGCTTCGCGCAACCGCGACGGACCGAGCTTGTCGAACCCCTTCCCTTCTCTTAGGCGCGGCGGAGAACGGGCTTCGACAGGCTCAGCCCGAACGGTTTGGGAGGATCGGCCGCTTGTCGGGAATCACGAAGCTCATCGACGGATATCGCCGCTTCCGAGGGACGGGCTGGGCTCGCGAGCGCGAGCGCTGGTCGAAGCTGGCCGAGGGCCAGAGCCCGCGGGTGATGGTGATCGCCTGCTCCGACAGCCGGGTCGATCCGACCCAGATATTCGATTCGGGGCCGGGCGAGATGTTCGTCGTCCGCAACGTCGCGGCGCTGGTGCCGCCCTACGAGACCACGAAAGGGCATCACGGGGTCTCGGCGGCGCTGGAGTTCGCGGTCACCCAGCTCGAGGTCGAGGAGATCGTGGTCATGGGCCACGGCTTCTGCGGCGGCTGCGCGGCGGCGCTGACCGGGCAGTTCGACGATGCCGCCCACGGCGAGGGCCATTTCATCGCCGACTGGATCGAGATGCTCCGCGACGCCCGCGACAGGGTCCGGGCGGAGCATGGCGAGGACTTCCGGGCGATGGAGCTCGAAGGCGTCAGGGTCAGCCTCGCCAATCTGCGCACCTTCCCCTGGGTGAGCGAGCGCGAGTCGGACGGACGGCTCAAGCTCCACGGAGCCTATTTCGCCATCGCCGACGGGGTGCTCCACCTGCTCGACGAGACCAGCGGCGAGTTCGCCCCGGCCTAAAGCGTCATACCGGCCTTCGCCGGGATGACGATCAGCCGTGCGAGGCCACGCTCCGCCTCGCCCCATAGGCGAAGTAGAGGACCAGCCCGACGACATGGGCGATCAGGAAGTAGCGCTGGGTCGCCCAGGGCAGGCTGTAGAGTAGGTAGAGGCAGCCGAGGATCCCGAAGATTCCGACGACCCAGGGCAGCGGGGTCCGGAACCGCCTCGACGCTTCGGGGGCGCGCACGCGCATGATCAGCATGCACAGGCATACCGCGATGAAGGCGGTGAGCGTCCCCGCGTTGGCCAGGGCGGCAAGCTCGGCCAGCGGGATGACCCCGGCGAGCGCGGCGACGATGATCGCGGTGAACAGGGTGATCCGCACCGGCGAGCCGCGCCCCGACACCTTCGCCAGGCTTCGCGGCAGCAGGCCGTCGCGCGCCATGACGAAGAAGATCCGGCTCTGGCCGTAGAAGAAAGCGAGGATGACGGTCGGAAGCGCGATCACCGCCGAGGCGGCGAGGTAGCGGGCGACCCAGGGCCGGCCGAGCTCGCGAAGGATGAGGGCGAGCGGCTCGGGGCTGTCGGCGAAGCGGGTGAAGGCGATCGCCCCGATCGCCGCGCCGGCGACCGCCATGTAGATGATCACGCAGGCCACCATCGAGCCGACGATCCCGATGGCGAGATCCCGGCCGGGATTGCGGGTCTCCTCGGCGGCGGTGGCGATGGCGTCGAATCCGTAGAAGGCGAAGAAGATGATCGCCGCCGCCGCCATCACTCCGACCTCGGCGCCCGGAGGGCCGCTCTTGGGGAATCCGAAGGGCATGAAGGGCTCGAAATTGGCGGAGTCGAAATAGGGGAGAGTGACCGCGACGAAGACGATGAGGGCGACGATCTTGACCAGCACCAGAGCCGCGTTGAGGGTCGCGCTCTCCTTGGTTCCGTAGATGAGCAGGCCCGCCACCACGGCGATGATGAAGACGGCCGGAGCGTTGATTCCGGGTTCGATGATGCGCAAGTGGCGAAGGCCGTTCGAGATGTCGAAGGCGGGGCCGTGGGTCAGCCAGGCCGGGAAGTTGAAGGCATCGGCCAGCAGCGGCGAGGCGTAGCCCGACCAGCCGACCGCGACCGCGCTCACCACCAGCGAATATTCGAGGATCAGGCTCCAGCCGATGATCCAGGCGACCAGCTCGCCGATGACGACGTAGGAGTAAGTGTAGGCGCTTCCCGAGGCCGGGATCATCGTCGCCATCTCGGCATAGGCCAAGGCGGCGCAGGCGCAGATCAGGCCGGCGATGGCGAAGGAGAGGATGACGGCCGGTCCGGCCTTGGCGGCTCCGACCCCGGTCAGGGTGAGGATCCCGGTGCCGACGATCGCCCCGACCCCGAGCGCGACCAGATGCGGCCAGCCGAGGCTGCGGTGGAGCCGGTGCTCCGGCGCCATATCCTCGTCGGCGACGACCGCCTTGCGCGCGAACAGGTTCATGAAGCGCCCCTTTCCTCGTCGTCACCCTGAACTTGTTTCAGGGTCCAGCTCTCCATCACCTCGATGCTCGAAACTGGATGCTGAAACAAGTTCAGCATGACGAGCTGGAGTGCCCGGGCTAAGGCACCCTCTGGCCGACCACGTTGCCGGGCGGTGAATAGCGGCAGATCAGATAATCCCATTTCCGGCTCTTGCGGACGGCGCAGCCGACCCTGGTCGTGCCCTTCCAGATCATCTGGGTGTAATGGGCGACGTCGCTCCACTTGCCGCTCCGGCTGACCGCCGGGAAAAAGCCCGGGCGGAACAGGCTCTTCTCGGCCGCCCAGCTTTGCGCCATCTCCTCGAGCTCGTAGGCGTCGCGCGTGCCCATCCACAGATTCTCGCCCTGGCCCTGCCGCTGATTGGCCGGCGAATGGGCGAGCCTGCCGAGCCGCTCGAGCGCCGGCCCGTAGGAAGCGGCGGCGGCGGCGAGCGACGAATCCCAGACCAGCGGCGCCGCTCCCGTCGCCCGCCGCTCGCGATTGTGGAGGGCGAGCAGCCGGTCCTCCAGCCTCCTCAGGTCCTGGCCTTCGCCGCCGACGGCGGGGCGTTCCTCGGTCACCATCCGGCCGTCGGCCCAGGGCGGCCTCGACGAGTTGCAGGCGGCGAGGAGCAGGATCGCGGGGAGAATGGCGGCGGAGCGGTTCACGGGCCCAAAGTTGCGATCGCAGGCGCCGGATGCAAGAAGGGTCGCGATGAAGTTCGTGCCCCTAGCCTTGCCCGCCCTCGCGGTGGCCGCCTGCACGGCCCAGGTATCGCACCCGACCAAGACGCTGGCCGAGCAGCAGGTCGACGTCGATCTGTGCACCCGCGAGGCCAACCACAAATATTGGATGGACCCGATCGCGGCGCTGCTCAACGCCTACGACTGCCTGGAGGCCAAGGGCTACAGGAAGGAGAAGAGCGGGCTCAGGGCCCAGGTCGAGCGCTCCGCCGGCGAGGACCGCGAGCGTCGGCGAAGCCGAGGCGAGCCCCAGAAGCCCTGCGCGGTGCCCTGCGGGAAGTAAGGCCGCTCATCCTCCCGCCGCGCCGCGCGGGGGATCGCCCGATCAGTAGATATAGCCCTGGCGCTCGAGGAAATCGCTTTCCTTGCGCGGCTCGGCCCTGGCGCGGGGCGCCGGGCGGGCCTTTCGGCTCCGGGAAGCTCCGGACGCGGCGGCCCGGGGCGCGGGAGCGAGCCGGGGCATCGGCTGGAACCCCTGCTCGGCCCGGACCCGGGCGATGACCGACGCCGAGGAAGGCAGGGCGCGGTCGTGGACGTCCTCGGCGGCGGCCGCCTTGAGCGCGGCGGCCCGGGCCGGGGCTTCCGAATCGACGACCTCGGCCGCCTCGGCCGGCGTGCTCATCGGCGGCGGCCCGAGGCTCTTGCCCATGGCGACGGCGGCGAGCGCGCAGGCGAGCAGGCCCGCGATCAGCCAGCCGCTGACCGCGACGTAGCGCGGCGGCCGGCCGGCGCTGGCAACCTGGGCCTCGGCGAGCCGGATCGCCTGCTGCTTGGTCCACAGCCGATGGTCGTAGTCGGCGCGCTTGGCCGGGTCCTTGAGGATCGCGAAAGCCTCGTTGATCGCGGTCGCGTCCTTGGAGACCGGCGCCTCGACCGCCTGGTCGGGATGATATTTCTTGATCAAGGCCTTGTAAGCCGCCTCGACGACGACCGGCTCCGCTTCGGGAGCGACGTTGAGGACGTCGTAGAGGCTGCGAACACCGGCCATGAGACGGCGAGCTTTCTGCCGCAGAAAGCCGGAAAGTGCCAGTGGCGAATTTAGCACGCCCGCTCAAGGGTTTGCCCGTCGCCGCTTTCGCCGCCCGGACGGGTCTGTTAGGCACTCCCGCTCCGCACCACTGGAAGGACCGACGATGCGCGATCTGGGACTGCCCGCGGCCTGGGCGCCGCGTCTGCTGAGCGTGCTCCGGTTCGTCTCCGGGCTCGTCTTCATGGAGCACGGCACCCAGAAGCTGCTCGGCTTCCCGCCGATAGCGGACGGCATGTCGCAGCCGCCGCCGCTGTCGCTGTTCTGGATCGGCGGGATCCTCGAGGCCGTCGGCGGCGCCCTGCTCGTGATCGGCCTGTTCTCGCGGCCGGTCGCCTTCCTCCTCGCCGGCGAGATGGCGGTCGCCTACTGGATGTTCCACGCGCCCCAGGGGCCCTTCCCGGCCCTGAACGGCGGCGACGCGGCGATCCTCTATTGCTTCGTCTTCCTCTACATCGCCGCGGCCGGGCCCGGGCCGTGGAGCGTCGATGCCCGACTCGGCTCCGGGGCTCGGCGCTGACATGGCCGATCCCGACCGCCAGGACGGCAACGTCGCGCTCCTGATCGACGCCGACAACGCCTCGTCGGACCATCTCGATTCGGTCCTGACCGTGCTCGCCGAGCTCGGCACGGTGAACATCCGCCGCGCCTACGGCAACTGGAGCAAGTCGGCGCTCAAGGGCTGGGCGGAGATGACCCACCGCCACGCCATCGAGCCGCACCAGCAGTTCGACCTCACCAAGGGCAAGAACGCGACCGACATGAAGATGACGATCGACGCCATGGACCTCCTGTTCGGGGGCCGGGTCGACGGCTTCGGGATCATGTCGAGCGATTCGGACTTCATGCCGCTGGCGATGCGGATCCGCCAGGACGGGGTCCCGGTCTACGGCTTCGGGACGTCGCGGGCGCCCGTCTCCTTCCAGCAGGCGTGCAGCCGCTTCATCGACGTCGGAGCGCTCGCCCAGAGCCATGCGCAGGAGGCGGCGGAAGCGGCTCCGGCGGCGCCGAAGCGGGCGGTCGACGACGAGCTCGTCAAGCTGCTCGGAGCCGCCTTCCGAGCCTCCAAGCGCGACGCCCGCGGCTATGCGAGCCTCTCCGAGGTCGGTCAGCGCGCCGGCAACCGCTCCTCGTTCGACGCCCGAAGCTACGGCTATGCCGACCTCCACGAGCTGATCGACGCGGTGCCCAATTTCGCGACCGAAAGGCGCGAGGACGGGCGGGTCTACGTGAAAAGGGTGCGCTGAGGCTCCGATCGCCGCGGAAGTTTTGAAGGTGGCCGAAAAATAAAAATCCCTTCGATCACGAGGCGCCGCCTCAATCGATTTTTTCGATCAGGGGTTTCCTTCGCCATTTACGATGTCAAAGAGCCGACTCGGAACATAGCACGAACATCCTGCCCAGGCAAGGCGCGGCCGTGGGGCCGGACGCTTTCGAAAACCGGAAAGCCTCCCTGCGATGAGCGGGACGTCGGCCGGCCGCGTGCCGGGTGGGTGCCGGGTGGGTGCCGGGAGGGTGCCGTGCGTGTGCCGGGTGGGTGCGGAGCAAATGCCGGAGGCCCGCGGGGCGATTGCGGGGCGAGCCGCGGTGCGGTCCATTCCCGATCGCGGGAGGCGCGAGCCTCGGCCGGCCGCCCGGGTCAGGGCCCGGGTCAGCGGACGGCGACGGGGGCGGCCTCGTCCGTCCCGGCGGGGGCGGAATCGACGAAGTCGGGCAATCCGCTGTGCACTCGAACGCCCGACGCGCCCGCCGGACGCTCGGGGGCGCCCTCCTCCTGGAGAAGCGCGAGGATGCTCGGCGGCGGACCCCCGCGGCGGATCGTGACCCCGTGGATCCTGGTCGTCTCGCCGGCCTCCGACGCGCCGGCGGTCCTGACCGTCGGCCGGTCGGGCCGGTCGCGGCGCTGGATCGGCTCCGCCACCTCGGCGGCGAGATAGGGCCGGCGGAAGGCCTTGGGATCACCCCAATCGCCGCGCCAGCGGTAGAAGATGTGCGAGCCGACGCTCACCGCGCGCGTGAGCGACGCCGCCCACCAGGGGTGGACGTAGGAGGCGTGATAATGGGTGGCGTGGCCGACCGGGCCGTAGACGCTTCCCGCCAGCGCGGCGCCGGCGATCTTGCGGGCGCGGGCCCAGGCCGAGGGCTCGCGCCGGGCGCGGAGCGAGCCGTCGCAGGTGAAGCTGAACTGGCAGCCCGTCCGCCGCTGCGAGCCTTGGTAGACGACTCCGCAGACGCTCTTGGGAAAAGCGGGATGGCGGACCCGGTTGAGGACCACCTGGGCGACGGCGCGCTGGCCCTCCGAGCTCTCCGAGCGGGCCTCGTAATAGACGGCGGCGGTCAGGCACTGGAGCGACGCGGCGACGTCGCGCTCGCTCCGCTCGCCGACGACGAAGGGCTCCGCCGCCTGACCGGGGGCGATCGCCTCCGCCGGCGGCAGCGGAACGACCCGGGCCGACGCCAGGCGGACCGGCTCGGCGCCGGGGTTCGCCACCCCCTGCCGGGCCGCGAGGGGCGGGACGCAGGAGGCGCCCAGAAGCAGCATGGGCAGGCCCAGCATCGACTTGTGAAGCATCGAAAAGCGCCCCGTTTCAACAACGAGGCCCGCTTTATCGCCAGGGTGTTAGAGGATGGTTAACCACGCAGGCGGCCCGTGCCCCTCCCCTCCGCGAAGCGGCGCCCATTCCCTCTACGTGGCGCCTTTGCGCCTTTGCGCCTTCTCTCGAAAGAAGTCGGTTACCCGTGCTTGAAGGATCGCGCCGGATGCGCAGACGCCTGCCTATGCCATGCACCCGTCGCACGCCATTGCCTGGCAGCCGACGCCTCGGCAGCCTGTTTCGAGAGAAGGCACGAAGGCGCTAAGGCGCAACGCAGAAGAGGAGGAAAATTTGCGCCGCCGGCTGCCTAGCCGCAGACCTTGATGGCCTTGCCGGACTTGGAGGTGGCGAAGCTCGTTTCCCGCACGTCGCCGAGGTCGACGAGCTCGCCGCTTCCGTTCATCCCCTCTTCGGCGAAGGCGCGGGCCTCGGCCGTTCCCGCCTCGTCGCGGCCGCCGAGCGGCGGCACCGACGTCTTGTTGTGGGAGAGGTAATATGCGGTTCCGACCACGACGGTCCTGCCCGCGGCGACGGCCTGGCGCTGGAGGTCGGCGAGGAGGGCGTCGGTGTCGAGCCGGCCGACATAGGATATCCGGCCGGGCTTGACCTCGACCTCGAAGGTCCCGCTCTCGAGGCAGACGCTCCAGCGCTTCTGCTGCCACATGCTGTCGAGCCGGTAGCGGCCGGGGGCGAGGGTCCGGGCGATCCAGACATCGCCCTGGGCGCCCGCCTTCACCTGCATGATGTGGACCCGCGACAGGAAGCCGCTCCTGCCGTCCTTCGAGAACATGAGGCCGTAGGAGAAAGGCTGGGCCGGCACCCGGATCAGGATCGCGCCCTTGCCCGAGCCGGCGGTGAGGCGCACCTTGGCGGGATTGCTTTCGGCGAGGGCGGGCGCGGCCCAGGCGAAGGCGGCGACCGTGACGATGAGGGCGATCCGCATCGGGTTATTCCTGTCCAACGTCCTCGTTCCAAAGCTCCGGCTTCTCCGCGATGAAGCGCGTCATGAGGTCGATGCAGCGGCGGTCGCCGACGATGGCGACCGCGACTCCGTTCGCCCTCAGGAATTCCTCGTTTCCGCCGAAGTTCCTGTTCTCGAGGATGACGACCGCCGGGATCCCGAACTGGACGATCGTGCCCGAGCACATCATGCAGGGCGACAGCGACGTGTAGAGGATCGTGTCGCGATAGCTGCGCTGGCGCCCGGCACGCCGAAGGCAGTCCATCTCGCCATGAGCGATCGGGTCGCCGAGCTGGACGCGCCGGTTCCAGCCCTCCGCGACGATTTCACCGGCGCGGGCGAGAAGGGAGCCGACAGGGACTCCGCCTTCCTCATAGCCCTTGAGGGCGAGCGCGTAGCAGCGGTCTACCAGCGATCGGTCAGGCTGAACTTCCATTTGCTTCTCCTGCCGGCCTGCGATCTTGGCAGCCGGTGAGGCTGGCACGTCGGTTTACGATGTGCCTCCTTCCAAGTCGTAGCGGTTCGGCCGCGGATCGCTCGGGCCGGCGAGCAGGACGACCAGCGCCAGAAGCGTCGCCCAACAGAGAATGTTGGCGACGGCGGCCGTGAACAAGAGGGTCATGTCCGGCGGCTCCCCCCGATCCATCGAGCCGAACAGCCGAACCACCTGGACCAAAATGTACGCAAGAAAGGGCAGCGGCATCGCGCCCCACCAGCCCGAGTTGCCGCGATCGTGCAGGCGGCGGACGACGGCCGCGGCATAAAGCACGACCGCGAGGCCAAGAGTCACTCCGAGATAGGCCCCGAGGAAACCGACGGGCAGCACAGGTCCGGCGAACTGGCCCTGTGCCGGGATTGAGAAGTCTCCGGCCTCCGCAGCGAAGTTCACGTCTCCCGGACCGGGGGGAGTGAATTGCGGCGTGGCCTGAATCAACCACGCCATCATCGGCAGGCTCATGAGGGCTCCGGCGACCATGACGATCCCCAGGACCAAGGCCGCGTAGGGCCAGAAGCTCGCCCGATCCTCTCGGCCCTTGGAGCTGGCGAGCATTCGGAAATGCTCCAGAAGGCCTATCTTGGCGGACACTCGCTGTCTCCTTTCTTCCGGGAAAGTAGGACGGACGCCTAATACCGCGAATTTCCGACGTCGCCGCGGCCTCCAATTTTCAACGCAACGACGCAACGACGCCGTGCGATCATAAAGAACGGACAGGCGGATACAAAATCCGCATGGATTTGGGACCGGCACGAAATGGTCGCGTCGTTGCGTTGAATATCAATTGGCCTGCGGCCGATAAAGGCTCGCGACGGAAGCACTGGGGGCCGTAGTTATCTCGTCAGTCGCCTGTAGGTCATACGGTGCGGCCGGTCCGCCTCAGGCCCCATCCGGCGCCTCTTATCCTCCTCATAGGCTTCGAAATTGCCTTCGAACCACTCGACGTGGCTGTCGCCCTCGAAGGCGAGGATGTGGGTGGCGATGCGGTCGAGGAACCAGCGGTCGTGGCTGATGATCACGGCGCAGCCGGCATAGTCCTCCAGGGCCTCCTCGAGGGCGCGCAGGGTGTCGACGTCGAGGTCGTTGGTGGGCTCGTCGAGGAGGAGGACGTTGGAGCCGGACTTCAGGATTTTGGCGAGGTGGACGCGGTTGCGCTCCCCTCCCGAGAGCACGCCGACCTTCTTCTGCTGGTCGCCACCCTTGAAGTTGAAGGCGCCGCAATAGGCGCGCGCGTTGATCTCGCGCTTGCCGAGGTAGAGGATCTCGTTGCCGCCGGAGATCTCGTCGTAGACGGTCTTGTTCGCCTCAAGGCTGTCGCGGCTCTGGTCGACGTAGCCGAGCTT